>CAZZJO010000019.1:0-32977 GCA_964654645.1 uncultured Verrucomicrobiota bacterium
ATACGAACACTGCTTAAGCTTTTCCTAATCAACTAAAAGCTCTCCTAGCTGCTAGGGCAGCATTGCTGTGCATTAGGCCAGGCGTTTGGAAATGCCCATGCAAAACTTATTAGCCTTATTTCCGATAGGGGCCGCTCTCAATTACGAACCCAGCGTGGCACATGAAAACTAATACGGAGTGATAAAGTTGCGTGGGTAGCATTTAACAAGTTCACGATTTTGAAAAATCACATTGAATTTTGTAAAAACGCTTCTAAGACGGCCTTTTTCTATGGAAATCAGACTGCGTACAAATTAATGTGGGCATCACTATGTAAGAGTGAACATCCTGCTTTGGTGAATTATTCCAGGCTATTAGCCTTGCTATAAGGCCTAGTTTCCCCGCCCTAAATCGATCAATAGACGGAGCAAAAATGGTTGCGACACACGTGTGAATATCCTGCGTTACAGTTGATTCTCCAGGCATTTAAGGACTGCGCCTTGGCTTGCATTAGTGACCATGACCCTATACCTGGCAAGCCAGCCGGTTGCTGGTTTGACTATGGGTTTCCATTCGGCACGCCGCTGTTGTAATTCTTCTTCTGGCACAAGGATATCGATGCGGCGATTCTTGAAGTCTATGCGGATTCTATCGCCTTCTTTAAGTAAGGCAATGGGGCCACCCTCAGCTGCTTCAGGTGAAACGTGCCCAATACATGCTCCTGCCGTACCTCCACTAAACCGACCATCAGTAATCAAAGCCACTTTGTCCCCGAGCCCCATCCCAATTATGTAGCTGGTGGGTGAGAGCATTTCCTGCATGCCTGGTCCTCCTTTAGGACCTTCATATCTGATTATCACCACATTACCAGGTTTGACTTTGCCTCCTAAAATTCCCGCGCACGCATCTTCTTGGCTCTCAAAAATTACACATGGTCCCTCAAAAACGTAATCCGGACCGCACATTGCCTTAAAGTTGTCGCTTATCCCAGCCGTCTTAACAATTGATCCCTGGGGTGCAAGTTGGCCATAAAGCACAGCCAACCCGCCATCTTGAGAGTACGCAGTGTCCTTGGTGCGAATGCAATCATATGGATCAAAACTGGTGGCAGCATCGAACGGTATAGCTCCCTCTATTTCTTGGGATGGGGTTGGAATACCTACTTTAAAGGTAGCTGATCGTAGCCGCCAGTTTCGTGTTTTAACACCTACAATGGCTCCTATGGATCCTACAACTTGGCCTTCTTTGAATTGAATCAAAGCCACCGCAAACTTACTGCGGAGTTTTATTAACATCGCGCGTACTGGCAACTCACTTTGTTGAATCCTATCCTGGAGGAAGGCCTTTATTCGCTCGTGTCCTTTAAGATTGTTTTCTTGTAAGCCTTTAAGCTGGGTTTTGTCATCGACCAGTGTCTTAAGCAAATCCCAGTGCCCACCATTAATTATCGCAGCTAACCGCCACAGAGTTACCGCAGTTTCATCAGCAGATTTTAGGAACATGGACTTTCTCGAAGTCTCGAATTTGCCATTAGCGTATCTTACTTCGGAGCACGAACCAGAAATCCGCATAATTTTCGCCCAGTCACACGATGTTTCACACCGTAGGTCCCATTCATCGATGTTTTCCCCGAGCGTTTTACCAGTCACGGTAAGGCAATCCGTATGCAAAGCGCCCATGCGTTTTAGTTCGCCTAAAATTGTATAAATGCCACCCGCACGGTTGACATCCTCAATGTGATACTTTGAAGAGGGTGATACCTTGCAAAGGCAGGGAACCCTTTGGGAAATCTGGTCAATACGACCAATGTCGTAATTGATGCCTGCCTCTCGTGCCACAGCAAGGCCATGCAAAACCGTATTCGTCGATCCACCCATGGCCATGTCTAATGCAAATGCATTATCAAAGGCTTCTAATGTGGCTATGTCTCGGGGCTTAATGTCTTTTCGTACAAGCTGTATTATTTGGTATGCAGCTCGCTTGTAAAGTCCTACGCGTTCAGTTGATGTGGCTAACACGGTACCATTGCCTGGCAGTGCTAACCCCAGCGCCTCGCAAAGGCAATTCATAGAGTTAGCTGTAAACATTCCTGAACACGAGCCACATCCTGGACAAGACACGTTTTCGAGTCGGTTTAGATCCTCTAATGTAATTTTGCCGCTTTGGAATTGGCCAATACCTTGAAATACGGAAATTAAATCACATTGTTCAGCTGCAAACTGGAGCGGTTCTGGCAAGTGAGGATGGGGTATTCGCGTACGCACCCCCGCTGCCATGGGCCCACCACTTACGAATATGGTGGGAATGTTCACGCGCATGGCAGCCATTAACATCCCTGGGATTATTTTATCGCAATTAGGTACGCAGATCATCCCATCGAAACAATGGGCTCTCACCATGCTCTCTACGGAATCAGCAATAAGTTCACGGGATGGGAGAGAATATTTCATCCCCGTGTGTCCCATAGCGATTCCATCGCAAATTCCAATTGTATGGAACACCAAAGGTACACCCCCAGCCTCTCGAACAAATTGTTTTAACAATTCCGCCACTTCATTCAAATGTGTATGTCCAGGAATGCAGTCAGTATGGGAACAGCATATGGCTATAAATGGTTTGTCAAAATCGCTCTCGGTAACAATTGCGCCAGTAGCACGAAGAAGCGCGCGGTGAGGAGCACGTTCAATCCCTTTCTTTACAATATCCGATACCATAGTAATTGTGATATTATTTCCCACTGCTTCCCAAGTCACGCAGGTTTTTAAAGGCTAATGGGTGGTGAATACCCACTCGTAGTTCCTCAAAACATTTGGGTTGTGCTACTGCGTTTACACCTCAAGGACTTATGGCATTTTGCACATTATTTCCGAAAAACTTCGGTAAGAGCTACATAACTTTTGTGGTTGGTTAGACGACCACACATCGAGTAAAGAGGAACTCGTAACAAAAGGGTGCCTTATGAAAAACCAAATCGCTTACGTTATAATGCGATTATCGCTGGTATTTGGAATGTTGCTATGTGGCCGCGCCGGGATTGCAAATGTAATTTGGTCACAACCAATCACTACTAATGCCATAGGGATTATTTTAGGTGCAACTCGTGTCTCGAGCACTCCGAGTGGATGGTGCATGGCAGAGGATTTTGAGCTGCCATGCGCTGCCACCATCCATGCAGTAAAGTGGTGGGGAGGGAGTGCTAACCGAATAATTACTGTGGGCGATGAGTACTCCATTTTAACCAATTTATTTCACTTAACCTTTTGCACAGCCAGGTATGATGGCCACCGATATTTGCCCGGTAACCCGCTTTTTGAAAAGCAGGGGGAAGTTATTGGCCGATTAGTTGGAACAAATCAACTTGGGGAATTAGTTTATTGCTACGAACTTGATGTGGGAAGTGAGCTTTTGCTAGCCCCTGGGGCGAGATACTTCTTATCAATCCAGCATATGACAGAAGAACAATGGGGCTGGCAAGATACGCAATCCCAGGGGAGCTTTCTTGAAAACGCCGTTTTGTCTATATCCGGACTAGGATTCACATGGATTGACTTTTTTCCAAAAACAGATCTAGCTTTCGAGCTCATTGTTCCTGAGCCCAAACCGGAGATGTTGGTGTTATTTGCCGTCGCAATGGTAGCGATTTGGGTTTTGCGCCCATTTCATTTTAGGTGAGATCCTAGGAGGCGTTGACGATTGGGGAGGTGGCATATAGTTTGTGCGGGGAATGATGGTAATTTGTCCGTCATTACTCGCAGCAAACTATGCGCATTTTCGGCGGGAAGTGGAACGCGTCTCCCGGTCCGGAGCGGAGTGGTTACATCTCGATGTAATGGACGGTCACTTCGTCCCGAATATTTCGTTTGGACCGGATCTAGTAAAAACATTGCGTCCATATACACGACTTTTTTTCGATGTCCATCTAATGTGTACCAACCCAGGTCCATTGATAGAAAGATTCGTCCAAGCTGGAGCCGATCAGCTAACTGTTCCAGTCGAGCTCGGGCATGAAAAAGTACTACAATTGATATGGCAAATTCGGACTTCAAATATAAAGGTGGGAATTTCTGTAAACCCACCAACTCCCGTTACGCTTGTGGAACCTTACCTAGAACAGGTAGACAATGTCCTTGTGATGACTGTTAATCCTGGTTTTGGAGGGCAGGAGTTCATTCGAGAAACCCTCCCCAAAATTCAAAAAGTCCGATTGTGGCGAGACCAACGAAACCTAAAGTTCCGAATACAGGTCGACGGCGGCATAAATTTTGAGACGGTCAAAGAATGTGCTCAAGCTGGCGCGGACACCTTTGTAAGTGGAACCACGCTATTCAAGACTCGCAATATGCGAGCTGGTGTTCGTAAAATGCGGGAAGCAGCACTAGCCGCTGTCGCAGCAAATAAACCATAGCACAAGTATGAAGCCGATAAAATTTGGAACCGATGGTTGGCGCGGTGTAATAGCGGAGGACTTTACGTTTGAAAATGTTTCTCGCGTAGCACAAGCCGCCGCAAAGTTTTGGAGGGAAAATCCAGTCCCCGGCACTGCTCCGGTTGTAGTAATAGGGTATGACCGAAGATTCATGTCAGAGGACTTTGCACGGCTTTCTGCAGAAATCATAGCAGCTAACGGATTGCAAGTTTACATATGTGATGAGGCACAACCAACCCCGGTTATATCCTTTGCGGTGAAGAATTTGAATGCAATTGGTGGGGTTATGATTACCGCTAGTCATAATCCGCCCCGGTTTAATGGGTTTAAATTAAAAGCTTATTTTGGCGGTTCCGCACCGCCCGAAATCTGTCGGCAGGTTGAAGAATTGCTTGATAAGGAACATGTGCAAAAAACCGATTTGGACTCAGGTATTAGGGAGGGGAAAATCAGAATATTTAGGCCTGAGCGAACATATATAAAAGCTGTTAAAAAGTTGGTGGATTTTAACACGATAGCTAGAGCGCGGCTGAAGGTTGCCCACGATGCTATGTTTGGTTCGGCAGCCGGTTGGTTCGAAAAAATTCTAAGGGATACCACTTGCGAAGTTATCACTATAAATGGGACTCGGGATCCATTATTTGGGGGAATAAACCCCGAACCAATCGAAAAGAACTACGTGTACAGCAAACAATTTCTACGAAAATTTCCACAGGATATTTGCATTGCAACCGATGGTGATGGGGACCGAATTGGAGCACTTGATGGACACGGCCGTGCTTTCACCACTCACCAAGTTATTTGTTTAGTCCTTTACCATTTGCTCAAAAATCGCAAATCAAAGGGGCGCGTTGTAAAAGCTCTGACAACCACCTCTATGGTCGATAAAATTTGCGAAGAGTATGGATTGCAGCTAACTGAAACTGGAGTAGGCTTCAAATACATTTGCGCGGAGATGCTAAAAGGCGATGTCCTATTGGGAGCCGAGGAAAGCGGGGGAATTGGTGTGGCGGGGCATATTCCAGAGCGAGACGGAATCGTAGCTGGATTAATGTTACTCGAACTTTTGGCAGTGGAACGGAAATCTCCGCGTGCGATATTAGCACAACTCCATAGAAAGTACGGACTTCACGTTTACGATAGGATCGACATCAACTACCCACTAGAAAAACGACATCAGTTAATTGACACGTTGAAACAAAATCCTCCGGAAAAGCTCTTGAGTAAGCCCGTGGTAAAGCTAACAACTTTCGACGGTGTAAAAATGTATACTAGTGATGGTTCGTGGTTGATGTTTCGGCCTTCCGGTACCGAACCAATCCTTAGAATCTACGCCGAGTCAAACTCCACAAAAAACGTAAACGGCCTGCTCTCCATTGGGCTAAAAATAGCCAAACGAGTGGCCGGGCAAAAGTAGGGCAGGGGATAGAGCTTAGTTAGACTGTGAGAATCTTCCAAAGCTTCAACGGTAGTATTAGCGGTGCGTGTTTGATTATCCGCCGGCGGGTCAATATACTGATCTAATAAGGCAATGGACATTTCGCGGATTAGAAATTTTTGCATAATTGCTCACATTGATCATGGCAAAACCACGCTCTCGGATCAGCTGCTGATCCGAACGGGGACAATTAGTACCCGTGAAATGCAAGAGCAGCTTTTGGACTCTATGGAGCTGGAGCGAGAGCGTGGTATCACAATTAAAGCTCACCCGGTAACTATGCATTACACAGCGAAGGATGGGCAGTTATATGAATTGAATTTGATTGATACCCCTGGACACGTTGACTTTTCATACGAGGTTGCGCGAAGCTTAAGTGCATGTGAAGGCGCGTTACTAGTGGTAGATGCGTCCCAAGGTGTTGAAGCACAGACCGTGGCAAATGCACAATTGGCTATCAAGCATAACTTAACAATCATCCCTGTAATTAATAAAATTGACTTACCACATGCGGATGTCGCTGCAACCAAGGCTCAGTTGGAAGAAATATTGGCCATCCCAGCTGAGGAAGCCATCCTTGCGAGTGCTAAACAGGGGATTGGAATCGATGAAATCCTAGAAGCCATCATTCATAGAATACCCCCTCCAAAACCAACTTTGGACGACGATAGATTGCAGGCATTAATTTTCGATTCCTATTTCGATAATTTTAAAGGAGTAGTGCCGTATGTACGGGTGTTTAATGGCGTCCTAAAACCAGGAATGCACATTAAACTCATCCACTCGGATAAGGTGTACGAAGTCAAAGAGGTAGGAAGCTTTAATCCAAAACCGTATGTGCGCGACCAACTCTCAGCTGGGGAGACAGGGTATTTCGTGGCAAATATCAAGAGTCCCACGGAACTTGTAATGGGGGATACAGTCACTACGGCTGCAAATCCTGCTCCGTCCCTGCCTGGTTTCCAAAGACTCAGGTCCATGGTATTTAGCGGGATCTATCCGATAAACACTGCTGATTATGAAAAACTCAAAAATGCTATGGCGAAATTACAACTCAACGATCCTGCGTTTGTCTACCAACCCGAAACCTCTGTAGCACTTGGGTTTGGTTTCAGATGTGGTTTCTTAGGGCTACTTCACATGGAAATCGTTCAAGAAAGACTAAGCCGGGAATACGACATGGACATTATTGCCACTTATCCAAGCGTGGTTTATCGAGTCACACTCCGAGACGGTACAGTAAAAGAAGTGGATAATCCTGCACATATGCCTGATCCAACATTAATTGAAAAAATTGAAGAACCCATCGTAAAAGGCTTCATCATTTGCCCCAACTTGTACATCGGTGACGTATTGAACCTCATCACCGAGAAAAGAGGACAGGTGGACAAAACGGAAACACTCGATGCTAACCGCGTGATGCTTAGTTGTACCCTGCCACTAAATGAGATTTTGGTGGATTTTCATGACCGACTTAAGACAATCACGCGAGGCTACGGGTCAATGGATTATGAACACGCGGGTTACGTAGAATCTGACATGGTTAAACTGGAAATGCTTGTGAATGGCCAACCGGTTGACGCATTTTCATGCATTGTTCACCGATCTAAGGCCGAAGCACGAGGCCGTGCCCTAGCCCAGAAATTGAAGGAAGTAATACCCAGACAGCTATTCCAAGTGGTAATTCAGGCCGCAATTGGAAGCAAAATAATTGCCCGAGAAACCATTAGCGCATTGCGGAAAGATGTTACAGCTAAGTGTTACGGCGGTGATGTAACCCGCAAACGGAAACTTCTCGAGCGACAAAAAGAAGGCAAGAAACGTATGAAGGCTATTGGAAAAGTGAGTATACCTCAGGAAGCATTTATCAAGGTCCTTAAAACTGCATGAGTCCCAGATTGGAAAAGGAGCGTACATGAAATGTGTGATACGTTGGCTCTTTTCTCTAAAAGTTCGCAGAGCACTTGCTTACCACAATCACGTAAAACGGTTACTGGCAGCACAAAGGGATATTCTGCCTGAACCATCTGTTACGCAACTTAAGGATGCTTTGCAAAAACTACTGACGGCGATTAAACGTGGCGATCCACCAGCCACAGTAGAGGGTCTTAAGCAGGAGCTCGAAGTCGTTGCTGGGACGCACCTAAAGCCATACCCAAACCCGCGCATACGGGAAAATATTGAGGTTATTTTGGTCGCAATAACATTGGCCCTTGGTATCCGCACATTTTTTATCCAACCTTTCAAGATACCTACCGGTTCAATGCAACCAACCCTATGGGGTATCACATCGTGGAATGTAATTAATGACCCTACCTTCAAAATTCCAACGGGGTTGCAACGGCTTGTTCATTGGCTACACGGCACCAATTACGTCCATTTAGTCTCAAAGACAGATGGTTATCTTGAGGAAATAACCCCTCCTTGGCCACCAGTAATTTTTAGCGTTTTTCAGCGGATAAAAATCGGTGGGCAATGGCATTACATCTGGTTTCCACCAGATTACGGGGCTCCACCATTCGGCACATTGGAAGCACGCGCTGGACTCAAAATCGGCCAATACTTTAGAAAAGGCCAGGACGTGGTAAAACTTGTGATCAAAAAAGGCGATCACCTTTTCGTAGATCGGTTTACGTATAATTTTCGTAGGCCTAAACGTGGTGAGATAATAGTATTCGAAACATGGGGTTTTGACCCAAACCTCCGTTATGCATACCGCGTACCCCCTGATCAGTTCTACATAAAACGTCTTGTCGGCTTAGGAAGTGAAACAATCTCAATAGGGAATGATCATCACGTGCGCATCAACGGCAGACGATTAGACGCGTCTACACCGCACTTCGAATTTTTATACACATTTTCTGCTGATGCTCCACCAGATCAATATTTTGGACACATTCCAATGGGGCTGCTCAGTGCGGGTGTTGAATTCAAAATACCCCCAAACCATTACTATGTCCTCGGGGATAACACCAGAAACAGTCTTGATAGCCGCTTCTTAGGGCCAATACCGCAAGAATGCGTTATAGGGAAAGCCTGGTTTATATACTGGCCACTTTCCGAGCGATTTGGCCTCGGATACCGGTAATATTCCAAAAGCATGTAAAAAAGCCAATTTTACCCGCTTAGAATCAAAGCCACCAAATCACATGAAGGGGGTACCGCAGTTGAGGACATGACTGGCAATTGAGCCAAATGTCGCACAATGTATGTTATATTTACTCGCGACTGTTTGGTTTGTCCCCCTATACCCCCCCCTACGCAGTGTCACGGATTCAAACCGACTTCCAAGTTTGCCCATGGTTACGCCGGAATAAAATCCGAGCTTGGTCTAAATGGCGTGACAACACAATTTGGTTAATTAATTAAACTGAAAACAAGCATTTTGGGATCGGAAATGTGGAAAGTTAAGTAGTATTAGTTAGCCCCAGCTAGGGCTTGCCGCTGTCGACTACACAAGCTTCGTTAGTATTGATGATTTTAGTGGATAATGACGGTATCTTCTGTTCTAGGTGATTTATGAGGGTCGGTTTCAAACATCTGATAAGCCTGGGTTGCAAAAGGAAATTATTGGGGATTTAACCAGTGGCAAGCCTGAGGGCGTTTAAAAAACGTTCCGTGGTTCGGGATTGCCAGGGAATTTTAAAATAAACTCACCGAATGTGCTCTTAGTTAAGCAATCTTAACTTGAAATGAAACAGTTGGGGCCAAACTTTTTGGAGATAGCTTGGAATTCGGTAGTTAATGAATTGGCAGATTGGCTAAATCGTACTGGATGAGCACACAGTAGGAAGCTAATTTAGTTTATTGTCGTACTTGCTTTTTGCAGGTGTTTATACCATTTTAGTTGCGCATTTTAGCAGCCGGCCATTCGTATGCATTATTAAGCCGGCCAAGGATAAAGGACAGTAAATTGACGGTATTTTTACGGCATATGAACAATTCACCAGAGACAGAGCTGGATCTGAGTAAACTTTTCTTGCCCGACTGGGTTAAGCAACCACCAACAACCGGGCAGATTAAAGAAGAAGATGAAGTTACAGAAGAAGTGAAAGAAACTCAGCCCGCTCATCGGGCGGGTCGCCGGGACCGCGTACGTGAACGGGGCGGCAAGTACATAAGGCCCAGCAGAGCTGAAAGGTTCAAAGAAAAGTTGCCCAACCTCGATGTTAGTTTTGTCCTTGATCCAAACGATGTTGAAATAATTGCTCGTCAAATCCGATCTACTGCGCGGGCGTACCCGATTTTTGATATAGCGCGCTTGATACTGCGGTATCCTGATAGATTTTCACTGAAATTCACTTCACGCCGAAGTCCTGAGGGGGAATTATTGCAACCACTATTTATATGTAAGCTGGACGATTCGGTGTGGCTAAGTGAGGATGAAGTAGCTGCCTATATTTTGGAAACCCACTTTGATGACTTTTATCAGACAGAACGTATACCTACGGATCCTCCGAAGGGTAAGTACACGTTTGTGGCCCAATGTGGTCTGAGCGGGATTATCCTTGGACCGCCTAACCATCACGAGTACCAGTCCAAACTCGTCAAGTTACATGCTGAGCGATTTTCCTACATGCCGTTTGAGGAGTACAAATCATATATTCGGATTGTTCGGGACGAGGAAGCTGTGAAGAAATGGATCGAAGAGCAAAGTTGGAAGACGCAGTACATTTGTCTAAACGTGCCTGAACCAATTAGATTGGAATCACGGGAAGCGGTAGACTTGCATTTCAAGCAAGTCCACCTGCCTAATTTGGTCCATAAGGAAGGATCGATTACGTTGGTAGCTAGCAAAGCATTAAATCTTAAATGTCGGCGCTTACGGCGATTGACCCGAATAAACATAATTAGGGAAAAGGAATTCCCCATTCGCCTGGTACGAGTTTTAAGCGATCAGCTTACTCAGATGGGGTTGCAGTTCTTTAAGGTCAAAAAGATTACGCATGTGGCAGTTTCGAGGCCGAGATATTTAGACTTCGAGACCACTCCAGTATCAGAAAACGTAAAGCGCATTGTCAAATATGTGAGGGAACACCCCGGATGTACCAGGAAGGAGTTAATAGAAGCATTGGCTCCGACACCGCCCATGGAAATCCCCATTACCCCTGGGGAAGGACAAATACAGAGTATCGAGCCCCAACCAACGCCTGAACAGCTTGCAATCATAGCTGATTTACATTGGCTGATTTTGCAGGGACACGTAGTGGAGTTTTATAACGGTAAGCTTGATACTGCAAAGAAACCATCGCGGGCGAACCAGAAGAAATCGACATTCCAACACCCATCAACCCCTGCAACGGGAACCACGCAACAAGTGACTGAAAGCGCCTCCTCTCCGGAGCCTCAAGCAGTGTCTGAAGCAGCGGGTGAAGCTGCCCAAAGCGAAGAAATCCCGGAAATCGAAATGCAAGGCGCTACAGAAGCTAGTACTGAAACTACAGCACTGGAAACTAGAACTTCTAAAGACTCATTTGCTGCTAATCCGCCAGGGGTATCAGAGATCGCCGAGCCCCCTCAACCACAATCATAAATCAGCATGTCTCGGATTGGTATCAGGATCAATGCCCCCTAGCTTAAGTAGCAAAATAAGCGGTGCAGGTAGGATGTTCGTTTTCATTGATGACTCGGGTCGCAAACCATCGAACTCATCAGTTCGCAACAATACTGCCTATGTTATAAGAATTTACCCGGAGATAAATCCAACCTTTCAACCTTTTAATGCTTACCATTACGCACCTTACACCAATTAAACTTCGTAGGCATAAAGACCAACGCTCGTCCGATAATTTAATTCGGGCCTATTCCCCTACTTTCCTTTTTGTCATTATGGCCAATTTGTTGGGACCGTGATTGGCCAGTTTGAAGATCCTTACGTGCTTTATCGACCCTGTGGGAAGAAAAAGTACTAGTTAGTGTACTCACCTGATTCTGCAAAATTTGCAATTACCCATTATCTTTAAAAAAACTTGTCCATGGTCCAAACGGTGGAGCCGTGACGGTAGAGTCACCAAGTAAAAAATGTCAAAGGAGAAAAAATGGGAAAAGACTTCAACGGCAGCGATGCAAGAGCATAAACCGTTAAATTCCAAAGTGAGTTTATCATCCCAATTCAGTACAGGCCTTCCCCTTTATCCCAGGCGGGCAGCTTCGCCATTGGGCAATGCTGGGATTCGGATATTGTCGAAAAAATTAACGGAAAGAGACAAATCTGGCGTGGTAATTAACGCAGGTGTCATTAGTCAACGAATTTGTAGTCCAATCTTCGACGGTGTCTGAAGTGACAGCAATGGGTAAAATATTTTCGGGCAACTTAACAAAAAATAAAGAGCGCCGTGGAGGCTAAACCATCACGCAATAGCGGTGTTACCCCTTACCCACGATGTCAAAAGGTATGAAGTAAGGTCAATCCCCTCCCCTTCCCTAGCGTATATTTTTCCGTAAGATCTCACTTGGATACAGCCTGGTGTTCACCCCTTGCTTAAAAATTAAATAAGTATAGGTGCTACTCAAAAACCAGCATTTGGGAAACTCCTGCCGTCATAAGGAATGCAGAGGTAAGCGATCGCTGCTTAAAGTCGATATTTTAATAAACCCCTGCTTATGATTTTGCTTTTTTGGCGGTTGAATGACAAGTGGTTGACCACTTATCTGTGGTGGGAAAAGGTAGCCCATTGCAGCATTAGCAACGTCAATCCGGTAAGCGCGATCATGCCAAAGCGTTACACGTCTGGTATTAGCTGGTATGGTCGTAACATAAATCCTGAGTTCGCCTGGCACCGTAGTAATTAGTTCTTCTCGCCAATCCCCTATGCAATCAGCGACAGCTATCACACGTCCTTGGTAAAAGAAACGGGGTTCTTCTCGAAGTCGTTTGATGGCGCCCAACATTGCCACCCATTTAATGTCAGTCTCATCCCAATAAACAGGATATCCTGACAATGCGCCCCAATCTGACGTATCAAGCAATTGTCCATCATTAAGCCGGTAGTACCATCTATTGGGTAGAAATTTTTCCCCGCAATAAAGCACGTACCCTGGGTTTTGGGGATCAAACTTACCGAAAATGCCTTGACTGTGAACGTGAGAGGTAGGGTGTTTACAACCCCACAAAATTTTTCCTGTGGCGGCGTCCACAATGCAGATCCCGTTTGACTGTTGCCGGGTTTCAAAACCATAAACAATTTCCAACCCCGGGCTTGTAGCCAACACGTCAGTCACATAAACGATGTCCGGGTGTCCCATTCCCAAGTTCCAAAGCAGTTTACCATTGTCATCCAAGGCAGCTGCACCCAAAACGATTTCGTCCCGTCCGTCTCCGTCCACATCCACACAATGCATTCCATGCATACCCTGACCCCTGACTGGCGGGTTTTCATTATCACCGTCCCATTCCCACTGAAGGGTTAATTGTCGGTCCTTGAACCTATATGCGCGCACTATCATCTTGGTGTAAGTCCCACGGGCTACAATGAGGCTAGGTGTCTTGCCGTCCAAATACGCTATGCTCATAGTGTTTCGGGAAGCACGATTGCCGGTGGAATCACCCCAATCTTGAATGTTGCCTCGCGGTGGCCAATCCACCCGTGCAAGCTCAGCTCCAGTTAATCCATCGAGAACCGAGAGCCATTCGGGTCCACGCAAAACGTGTCCAAGACTATCCCTATAATCCACATCCACGGGCGCAGTCTTTAATGCGACTTCTGCCCGGCCGTCCCCATCTAGGTCATAGACAATCATGGGTGAATACCAGACTCCTTGTTCAATATTCCAGCCCAGATCACGTCGCCATAAAATTTTGCCACCATGCGAATATGCTTCCACCTTAAACGTGGTTATGCTTGGCCGCCAAACACCCGGATCGGTTATTGATGCCGGCTGCTTAATAACAAAGTCTAGTTTGCCGTCTCCATCTATGTCGGCTATTCCAACTTTGTCGCACACATATCCTCCCGCTAGTGGGATCCGGATAAACGCGTTAGTTGGTGTTGCTTTGACTGTATAGGTTGGCTTGGATCGCTCGACTACCTTTCCTTTGGCAATTGTCCATATCTCGTAATCAACATTCGTTCCTCCGGTTGTGTAATCTATGAAGGTACAAGATTTAGATAGCGGTTGGCCGGTCAATTTGGTTTTCTTCCCGTCTTGGACCTTGTACACCGCAAAGGAGGTCTCCGGTAGGTCTGTAGATAAAAACCGCCAACTTAGTATTGTTGAACCGTTAGGGCAATTTATTGCGATCACACCTCGGTCTAAGTTCTCATATGCCAATGAGCTGGTAGTAGTAACCACTGCGGCAACCAGGCTTAACAAGGAAATTGTGATACAGCCTAACCTGGCGAGGGCCGCAAACAGATGTGTACTATCCTCAGTTGATTTACTTCGTAAATAAATCATGGTCGTTTATACTTTGCCAAGTTGGTTCGTTTTCTGCTTACAGTAGCACAAAGCAAAAAATTCGTTCACCCACCTTTAAATTACTGAGTTATCCAAATTGCAAAAAATCTGGTAAGATCGTTTTGGATCGAGTTTGTGAAAGCGATGGACCCTGAGCTTCCGACATAGTTAGTCGCGAGGCGTTGCCACGAGCTCAATGGCATATACAAATTCGTCGTAGACAGTAGGACACACTGTAACCCGGCTGGTAATTCCTCTCCGGCAATTATAATGGATTTGCCTAAGACATACGTTTTAAGCTTGGGACGCGCGTAGACAACCAACGTGCCGGTTGTGTAAAGTGACCTAACATCCCACTCAAGTCCAGCTGGTAACTGAGGCAATAATACAGTGGTAAACTGACCTTGGATTTGAGCCGCATCTAAAATCTTATATGAACCTGCCACTAAACTAGGTCCAAGGTTTGTCACAAACAGTGTGCCTCCACATCTCAGAGTCCCTTTTGTTGTTAACACATCGCATTGGTTTGGCGAAACAAGTTCAAAGATTGCAACTGCGGTGTTGGACAAAATTATATCCGACAGGCATGTGAGTGTTCCTACTCCCTGGTCGCCTGGGGACAATTTACCTCCTATGAGCAAAGGTCCTCCAATAATCCCCCTTCCACCTATGGTAGCTCCCGAGAGCACTGTCACAATATTGGTAGCTTCGGCATTGGAACCGTTGATAACAAGACTTCCGCCTTGCACAAGCGTGGTGCCAGTGTATGAATTAGTGCCAGACAACCTCCAAATCCCGGTCCCCACCTTGATCAAGGAAGTAATACCAGCATCTTTGATTGATCCCTTAAACTCAGCGTTATCGTTGCGCCATCCTACTCGCCAAGTCGGATTACTGGAACTGCCATTACCAGGGCCGAGCACGGCTCGTGCCTCACCCTCAAGCGCACCAATTTCGATCACGGCGTTGTCACCCCATATATTGTACGCAGTAATGCCATTGCTCAGATACAAGCGTGCATTTGGTAAGCCTTGCGCATTATTTAATCTGAACTCAGCACTACCCGATCGTGGGCCAACCTTTATTACTCCATTGAACTGACTCCAATCACCTGCAAATGAACAACGGACATAGTCGGTGACTATACGAAGTTCTCCGCTTCCCACCAGGGTGCTTTTGAAAGGACTGCCGTAACCAAATCTTGGTGGCATTAAAACAGTTCCCGTAGATCCGGCGGGGACAATCCATGTATTAGTATGACCGCCCCAATCGGTTCCTGTACTTCCCCCGAATCCATGAAACCGCAGCGTACCCCCTGCAAAAGTTATAGGGCCAGTTCCAAACGCACCCATATTCGCTGCAATTGTACCCGGTTGGAATGTTCCACTTAAAAGGATTGTACCACCACCGTAGCTATTGCAATTACTAACAATTACACTTCCCGAGCCACTTTTTTCCAATACGCATGTACTTCCGGCAATCGCTCCCGGTCCAGTAAATTGGTACGTCTTTGTAGAGTTAATTTTAACACGGGTTGGACTGACGTAGTGAATTATATTGACTGGGACGTTATTGGAACCGGAATCATTGAATTCTACGGTGTTTCCGGTAATAAAGCACGTGAATTGCGAGGTTGAGTCCACCCAATTTGTGGAAATCCCTACGTCCCAAAAGTTCGATTTTCCGTCTCCTCGCCACACAATGGATCGGTTTGTGTATGTGAAGTCAAACACCTTCAAATAAAGGCCGGTATTCTGGATTATAAGCTGGTATGGCACGTTTTCTAATCCCAACAAGTTCCACGTCATCGCATTCCCTAATATTCCTGTGTTGCAGCGTAGAAGTGTGTATTGACCAATTCCTAAACTGCCATTGAGTTTGCGAACTGAAATCGTATTGGAGCCCCCGGCGTACACACTCCCATTTACGAACAACAAATCATTTGAGAGGATAGTCCCGGAAGGATCACTACTAAGGTCTATGAGCAAGGTTCCGTTTGTAATGAAAAAGCCATTATAAATCGTAAGAGTCCCAGCCAGACCATTCCTGCCTGGTGCGATGGCAGCGCTGTTTAGTACCGTTGCTCCATTACCAAGGGTACCAAACCCTGCAACCGTCGCTGGACCCCATACACCTCTACCCCGCGCTATTAGACGGCTCGAGGATAACAAACCGTCAACAGCAAGTGTACCATCTCGCACATGAGTTATGCCTGTGTAATAATTCGTGTTGTTTAACGCTAGAGATCCCTGCCCTGCTTTCCACAACGACATTGGGCCGATAAGACTGCCACTCCCTACAAAGGTATAGTTACCTGGGCTATGGACTACGACATTTGAGGGTTGTAACAATCCAGAAATAACTACGGGCAGGGTATTTGTGCCTGTCATGTCAAACAATACCGTTGCCCCATTAAAAAACACGGTGGCTGGTGGGTCAGCTCCGAACCAGTAGTTGGACAGCCAGTAGAAATTAGTCCGCCAATTAGGTGTACTCTCTAGATCCCACACATTGTTTGTGTTATTGCCTCGCCATACAAGAGTGGCCGTGGAAATCTGTGGTATTGGGGGCAAGTCCATGCCTGGTCCCAAATAAAAACCGGGGTGAGGAGGCTGATTGTAAGCCACATTCTGCCATGCGATTGACAATCTATATTGTGGATCGTGCATGAGCGTGTAGATACGATTCGTCGCCATGTTTGTTGAAACATAAATCCGAAGTTCCGAACTATCGGTAGTCCGCCAGATTACCTCCTCTCGCCAATCGCCTAGGATATCACCACTTAAACATGGGGTTGACTTTGTACCGTTGTTTGCCGAACAACCCGTGGCGGTAAACAAATTGCCTACGTTGTATTTGCTTATGGTAATCCCATCCAATAACTCCCTAGCAAGATCACCGTCCCAGTAAACCAGAAAGTTACATGAGCTGGGTTTACTGCCAACATAATTCCCTCTGGTATCGAAGAGCCCTCCCGAAGCGCTACTCCAGCATAAATATCCGATGTATGAATTCAACAATGGCGCTGCGCAACCCCGGCCGGTATCTCCACTGCTTGGAATACCCCAGTAAATGTAGCCCGTACCAGCGTGCCGAAATTCACCTGCCCCATATTGTGAAGGAGTTTCGTGAACATCCCAAACCTCTAATCCGCGTAATGAGGGGTCCATATCCGAAAGGTGCATTGCATCTCCGTGACCCAGCCCTGTGGAATACAGACCTCGTCCATCATGATCTATAGCGCATGCGCCATATACAATTTCATCCATTCCATCGCCATCCACATCCGCAACGCTGAGATTGTGGTTACCTTGCCCCTCGTAATTTTTGTATCCGTTTAACGTATCGAAGACCCATCGCAGTTGAAGTCTTCCATTACGCCAGTCCCATGCTGCGAGTACAGTTCGGGTGTAGTATCCTCTGCACATTACTACGCTAGGTCGAACCCCATCCAGATATGCCACGCAGGCTAAAAATCTATCTACGCGATTCCCATAGGAATCACCCCAAGAAGAAACATTACCACGCGGTGGAATGTAATTGGTGGTCCACAGGGCTGCTCCAGTACGCCCATCAAACACTGTGAGGTACTCCGGTCCAGAGAGAATATACCCACTGCTGTTTCTGTAATCTGCGTATGGGTTATCACCAGGCATGAGTACAAAATTGCCCATACCGTCCACTGTGCCCGGTGCAGTTTTACAAACCATTTCAGCACAGCCATCACCGTCCAAGTCATAAACCATAAACTGCGTATAGTGAGCTCCTGCGCGGATATTTATCCCCAAATTTATTCTCCACAACCGTTGGCCATTTAGCTTGTATGCGTCTATTATGACCGGTCCCGTATATCCGCTTTGGGAATTATCCTTTGAGTTGCTGGGATCCCATTTTAAAACGATCTCATATTCGCCGTCACCGTCGAGATCACCAACACTTGCGTCATTGGCGCTGTATGTGTAGGCGACACCATCTGGTGTAACGCCGCCTGGAGGGATATCTAAAGGCACCGGGATATAATTACGAATTGGGGTATTCGGAAGCAGGGTTACTAGACCCACGGGCTCCACTTCGGCACCATCCACTACCGGCTTGATAATGTATCTGTTTGTGAGGGAGGGATTAACGCTGGTATCAATCAAGCACGTAACGTTTGTAATCAGAGATGAGTTAAGTTGATTAGTGATCGTGCCTGTTACACGATACACGTTAAACCCTGTAGATTCAGGATCGGTCCCTAAAAGTCTCCAACTGAGAAACACAGAATTGGTCCCCGTGCGTAATGCGACTAGCCCCCGTCCCAATCGTTCTAGTTGTCGTTGGGCAAATAACATCGTATGGCTGTATCCACACATCACAGCCACAACCAGAAGTAATGCCTTAAGCCTTAGCCTTCGTAACATACTGCCACTATTCAATCTTTATCTGGTAAAAGAAGGCATTATTGTCCCTGTTTACTGGAATAGACGTCTCGAATTCGCCTGATTCATCAAATGTGTTTGTCTGCAATCGCCACCAGTTGGCAACTGGCTCGAAAAGGTTTGTGTGGCCGAGTAGAATAAATCGTGCTAAAGGTTGGCTAGCAACTACCCGCACACTAATTTGCCCATCCTCTTTTAAAAGCACGTCCTTAAACTGCAGAGTTTGAACCAACTTAATGGTTATCACACCATCGGTAGGTAAACGAGAAGTATCCCATTCCATTCCCGCGCACAAACTGGGGAGGTACACAGCCTCAAAGTCGCCTGTATAAACCCTCGCGTTTATGAGCTTAAATTGCGAACCTGGGCGAAATTCTGCGGTTAAATTTGTCACCACAAGAATCCCTCCTAGTTTAATGGTATCAGCACTTATGCAGTCATTTGTGTAGGAAGAGGGGTCTAGCTTAAACAGGTTAGTTGCCCCTGCCCGCAATTCCAGATTACCTGTAATTGTCAATTTGCCGACCAAAATCCCACCAGGATTTAATATTGCCCCACTATCAACAGTTACATGCCCAATTATGGTTCCGTTGCCATAGATTCGCTTACCTCTTCCAACAACCAGCGGCGTATTGCCAAAAGCACCTATATCCAATACAGCATTCGATTCGAGTACTATCTCGCTTGAGTTTGTAATGCACGCAGCGGAGTTAATCTTCAGCGTGCCTTCTGAAACGATCGTCGGACCATTATAGGAATTAGCACCTGTCAGGATTAAAGTTCCTTTACCTTTTTTGGTGATTCCCCCATCCAAAGCCGAGCCTAAAGTTGCGCTGTGCACCAGTGGCGCACTAATCGTCACGTTAAATTCGCTGGTGTCAAATATCGCACCTCCTTCACGCACCTCAGCACTAAGATACGTTAGGGCAGGCAAAAAACTTGAGTTGTTTGATGCTGCCACAACATGCCCGCCGTTAAAAATTATGGTGGCTAAATTCGTTTTCGATTTAACAAATCCACCCACCTCCAATGTTCCACCGTTTAAGCGCAGAGTGTTTGTAGCTGTTGCGCGGTTTACGTAGTTCAAATCGAGCGGATTGGCCCCAGTCGAAAGTACGGCATTGTCCCTTATTGTTACTGTAACGGAGCCACCAGCCTTGTTCCCTCCTAGGGAACAAGGGCCCAATAAAAGTTTGGCGTTGTCCCTTATTGTAATGTTTGCGCTTCGATTATTGTCCCCGCTATCACGCCCCAATGCAGTCGCAGTGCCATAAGCCGTCACCAAAGCATTGGAAGCGAAATGCACTGTTCCTCTGGGGACAATGAAATTCCGACTCCCTAAATGCGCTGTCCCTGTGAAAACTAGCGTTCCACCTGTATCAGCTCCAGGCCGCCATGAAGCACCACTGCCAAGGACGACCACGTTGCCCGCCCATACACCGGTACCATTGGTTGCGCACATACAGAGATCTGTAGTTGCGTTCCCGGGTATAACGAAGTCGTTGGTTATGACCCGATTACCTTCCAAAGCCACAAATCCCCCTACGTAATAGATTGGGCCAGTACCAATGGCATTGTTATTTGCGAGGACCAAGGTCCCATTCAGGTTCGTGGTTGGACCCGCATAAGTGTTCGAACCGGAAAGTTTAACCAACCCTGAACCAGCTAGCGTTAGGAACCCGGAACCCCCAATAAGCGCAGTGCAATCTACCGCCCCGCCGGTTTTAATGATTAATCCGCCATTGTTTGTAATATTCCCACGGGGCAATGCAGTGCTGTTAATCTCAATCATTCCTGACTCAATCAGTGTAGGGCCGGACCAAGCTGTAACCCCAGTCAAAACAAGATAACCTGGTCCCTTTTTACTCACCATACCGTCGCCATAAATAGAGGCTGGATTTGTAATACTGCCGACAACCGAATACACCAATTGGGCTCGGTTGGTGATAGTACCTCCCAATACGCCATTCTTCTGCATGCCATCACCAAGTTGCAACGTTCCGCCTTCGATCATTACCACTCCTGTGGTGCTGTTTGTTGTGGTGATTACTAGCTTCCCGGGACCCGTCTTGACGATTCGTACACCACCCACTAGACAGCCTGATCCAGTAAATTCGTAATCTTTAGAGGAACTTACAATTACTTCATTTGGGGGTATGTTCCCGACCAACCATACCGGAGGCGTGTTTGACCCTGTGTCATCAAACAACGCATTGTCGCCTATCCTAAAAACAGCAGGCTGACCGTTGTTAATCCAACTAGTATCCAATTCAACCGCCCATAAATTTGAAACGCCGTCCCCTCGCCATACCAAATTTGCTGGTGTGCTGAGGGGTACGACCAAAATGTTAATTGAATTGGTAAGGATAAAACCTTCCAAGGAAGTTACCGAAAATTTGAGCGAGGCTATTCCGTAAAAACCAGGACTGGGAGTGAAACGCACTCGATCCGGGCTGACCAATGACGCTGTGCCATAGGAAGTTTCTAGGATTCTATAGACTGGCGATGCGTTCGTAAATCCCCAGCTATAATACGACAACGATATTTCCACGGGTGTATTAGTCTTTGTAACGGCGTGTGGTTCAGCAAGCCAGTTAAGATAATATTCAATCTTTGCATATCCTTCGGTTGTGATCTCCATTGCGTCATTTTTGAGTGGGTTTGTCCCCATTGCTAATTCCCAGTAATCCGGCATGCCATCTAAGTCCGAGTCCGAAGGTGCCGCGCCAGCCTCAACTACTCCAAATCCATTGTCGGGCAGGCCGGTGCGAGACTGAGAACTTGGTAATGGATTAGGGCCACGAACTCCTAATGAGAGTACCTCGCCCAAGATCAATTCATCGATTTTATCCCGCGGGAACGCCCCTACCACAGACACAACATGTCGGAACGCCCACGCGGAAGGTAAGGTCAACACCATAGTGCTCCACTCCGACCATGGAGAGGTTAAAGCAGTCCCCTCCCCCACGTACGTGGGTAAACCATCTAAAAGGCCATTCCTATTGCTGTCCCTAATATTGTCTTGCTCATAAATGCTTTGATTGGAGCCAATCTGGTAAAAGTCGTTCCCAGGTGTGTCTGTAGCCGGACCCGTTATAAAATAATTGCCAATTATGTCTTGACGGAACTTCCCACTGGTATTTCCGCAAGTGTAGGCGGCCTCGTAATTGTACACCACATTGTTGATGAAAACGGTGTTAATTTTTGATAGTGGTTGCCGGTTATGACCATTAGCAAATAAACACCGGTACCACATAACTCGACCACCAATTTGTTCCATGTGCGCACCAAATTGCTGATAAATTGGGTCGGCAATGAGACACCTCTGAAATGTCACCTCAGAACAATTGACTCCGCCTATGTTATTCCATGGCCCATATTCGAAGGTGCAATGGTCGAATATCATGTTTGTGCCCTTGTACAAGTTGACACAATGCGCACCCTCGGGAGCCAAACTGCCCGGCCTGAAACGAACATGCCGAACGATGATGTTAGATGATAAACCAAACGATACTTCAGCGCCACGGATTGCAATACCCCCACCGGGTGCCGTTTGCCCAGCAATGGTGATATTCGGCTTAACGCTTACTTCCGAGGAAAGTGTTATGTACCCCCCCACGTCAAATATGATTATCCGATTAGGCTGGCTTACTGCATCGCGAAATGAACCTGGTCCACTATCTGCGAGAGTAGTTACGCGGTACACAGTACCTGTGCGTCCGCCTGTGGCATAAGCTCCAAAACCCACTGCGCCAGGAAAAGCCAGTGGGCTAGAATACCCCACAGCAATGGACATCAAAATGCAGATACTCGCACAAGGCCACAGGACAACTTTATTCTGTTTAGCCTGGTTCACCTTAGGAATCTAACACAACGCAGAGTGGTTTCGATATCACCAGAATTGGCGATGTTCCTACAACTGTCCCATTTAGGGATCGCCCTAGCGGATTTCCAGTCTTACCAGATTTCCATTTTCAAACCATCCTTCCCGTAAGAGTTTGCCATCCGGCGCAAATTGCATCGCTGGTCCATCACAGAAAAACCCATTCCAGTGCGAAATCGACTTAATACGTCCATTTGGCCAGTACTGGATCCATTTCCATCTTTCTTTAGTGAGGTAGATTTTTTCCCACACTTTACCGCCACCAGGTGCATAAAATCGCTCCACTCCCACCCTCTTGCCCAAATCAAATTCAGCCTCCCACTGTTTTCGCCCATCCCCGTAATACCAAACAACCTTGCCATGGTACAGCCACCGACCGTCATTTGCAATTCCACCTTCAAACTCGCTGATTACCCGCCCTAAGCCATCGCGCTCAGCGTATTTAGTAGAACGAATAATGTTCGTGGCCCCTGACTTTAACAGCACTTCATCAGTGGGAGGACTTGGTTCATCCGAGAGTATCCATGCTTCATTAAACTCAAAGTGTAAGCATGGGTGGTTCATTGAGGTGATCAAATGGATCATCCCGTTGGGTGCTTGTCTCACCACACAATACCCTAAAGTGGGCGCACCAGCTAATCGCCCCGGGCGTTCATGTGGCTGGGCGCCAGGGATTGGCTTGATCCGCCAAGTTTCGCCCTCATCTGCCGATATCGCCACGAAACAACCTACATTAGTTATGCCTGGGGGACGATTCCCACGAATATCTTGGAAATCCCCTGCGTACAGTATCTTCCCGCTCTGCAGCCTAATCACACAAGGTCGTTGGTTATTACCCAGGGCGGGAAAGCTAGATTTTTCCACTTTCCAGGTTTTACCGCCGTCCTTGGAAATTGCCAAGGGCATGTATCCATCGATATGAGTGTTTTTACCGCCGAACCCAAGCAAGGTCCCGTCATTGCACTGGACATATGCGGTGTGACGGCCTGCAGATCGTCCACCCGTATCAAACCAAGTCACACCATCGTTTGTAGTAGCCCAAAGTACCGAGGTGCGCCCTTGGCCGTCGCTGGCCAAATAAATTGTCCCGTCGATGCCCCTGAACGCGGTATTAATTGGCTGTCTATCATGCGGCCCTACCTCCCCGATAAATTTGGGGAATCGCACCGGACTCCACGTCACTCCGTTGTCCGACGATTCAATCCATTGGAATGGGTATGCAGATGTCAGTTCAGGAGATCCCCAGAAAAACCAGATTTTCGGCCCGTCCGTAAACAACAAAGGCGCGTGATCATTTGCACCTGCGAAATCAATGAAAGGTTCTGGGAAATCCCACTCATCGGCTCCGAACCGCAGTCTGCTAATTATCATCGACACTTCTGATTCATATTCCGTGTAGGAGGTGTAAAACACGGCTAATACATCGCCGTTTGGGCACACCGTTAGCGCGGGACTATGGTTATGACCGCGATAAAAAGGCGGGAACCCACTTGTGATTATGGCTTGCCGCTCGGAGTTATCCAATGGTACAGGCAGTAAATAACGTTTTCTGAAATAGGGCTTTTGGGGTCCAATCATAGCCAAGTTTGTGTTTTGTTTAATCCCTGCAAAGGCAAAATTAGCAGGTGGCGGGGTTGGCCTGCCACGCGGCAAATCCCCAAGAACAACCCGAAAGCCGATCCTGTGCTTTCCAAACCGGCCAGCCTGGTCCACACCAAACGATGGGGCTATGCTAGACCGGTGCGTGATATGCGCATATAATGCCGCTGAATCCCTTTTCGTTGTATCGTCAAGGCGCCCACCACGAACAACTTTTGTCAGACCGGAAATCCTCCCCACAGGGTCTACCGCATGCCCACCCTCATACAAATCATACCAATCCAAGCACCATTCCAACGGGTCAGTCGTAACATTACTAATCCCCAGTTCAATAGCCTTCGCGGCAGCGTACTCCCATTCAGCTTCTGTTGGCAATCTATAACTCCGCCCTTCCAATTGGCTTAACCATTCGCAAAACTCCACCGCGTCATGCCAACTAATCCCCGCCACATATGGTAGCAAATTCGTATTCCCTTCAAACCGTGGTTTAAACCGTCGGAATTGTTCTAAGGTGACTTCGGTTATCCCAATGTAAAAATCCTTAGTGATAGTGACTGGATGGGCGGGTAA
Organism: uncultured Verrucomicrobiota bacterium; assembly: GCA_964654645.1. Lineage (GTDB taxonomy): Bacteria > Verrucomicrobiota > Verrucomicrobiia > Limisphaerales > CAZZJO01 > CAZZJO01. Next base: position 24,715 of record CAZZJO010000019.1, read on the forward strand.
TTCTCCAAAACACCTGTCTGGGTCGACCTCAATGTTTGTGTTACCCATGGTAAAACGACCCGCGGGGACTTTCACCAAAACCATTCCCAGTGAATTAGTGAAAAATTCGGCCGCGCTCACCCAACCGCAAATCGCTAACAACGCAACCCAGACAAAGAACTTAGTTGAAATTCCACTCATCTTCCCAAATAAAAAAGTAGGCGGTGATGCCTTAATGCACCACCGCCCCTCGATTTTAAAGATGGTCGGGGCGGCGAGATTTGAACTCGCGACCTCTTGCACCCCAAGCAAGCGCGCATACCAGGCTACGCTACGCCCCGATTTACCTAAATTGTAGAGGCAAACCGCAAGCATGCAACTTGTTTGTTAAAATTTTTCCAAAGAGGTGGAAACCCGAAACACACACAAGCGTGCCTCGCAAATAAACCCTTGCTGTGGTAGATTCACATATTCCCAAAAGGGTTTTGAAGTTGCCACCAAAACCCAAAATTGACGCCTATCTATGATCAAAAAGCCACCGAGGGGATTTACTTGCTTGCTCGACCACGGTGATTGTTTGTGGTGTCGCCTTTAGCATATTCATGAATTGCATCACTGATAGCCTTTATCAAGCGAACCTGGTACCTGGGATCCAGGAGTCTTTCGCGTTCACTTGGGTTACTTAAAAACCCAGCTTCAATTAAAATCCCTGGCATCTTTACTGAACGCAAAACCTCAAAGTTACCGAAACGTACGCCACGGTCCTGCATGCCAACTTGCTTTACAACGTTACTCTGGACAAGAAAGGCTAAACGCACACTTTCTTTTATTTGCTGCGAATCCATTACTGCAGATGAAGATCCCGGACGTCTGGTGTTTGTTGAACGTCCATTAACCGGTGTCAGACAATACACCTCAATCCCTTTCGCACTACCAGGGCTAACTTCAGTCGCATTACAATGCAAACTCACAAACACATCGCCCTTTACTGCATTGGCTTTAGCTGCCCGGTCTGATAAGGAAACCACGGTGTCCGAGTTCCGTGTCAGCACCACAGTATAACCCTTAGATTCAAGCTGACTCCGGAGTTGTTTAGCTAGCGTAAGCGTGACTGACTTTTCAGTTATATTCCGATAACTGTATCCCCGATCACGCCCACCATGACCAGGATCAATCACCACAACCCGAACTCGCCTGGGTGCCCCTGCTTGGAAAAGCGGTTTTATCACGTGTTCCAAGTCCGCCTCGGAAACCTTTAAGGAAGTCGGGCTTGCCTGAACAAGGTAGAATAACCATACACGCACACCATTGAATAAGGCACAGGCAGAGTTATTTTTCAAAACCATGGTTCCCCTGTTGCCAGTTATGCGCCAAACCTTACTCTCCTTCTCCCAAGTAACATTTAGCCCTTCAGACCGCGCCCATTTTCTTAATTCCAAGTAAGGAATCCCAGCACTACCGTACCCTAAAACAACAGTTAACATTACAGCCAGCACCGTGGCCGCAAGCATGCTTGCCCTTCCCTGCACGCCCAAACTCATAAAGTAGCTAAAATGCGTCTAAAATTTACACCCCTGCCTAAAGATTCCCAAGCCGAAACCATCTGTTTGCAAGAATACTGCCCAAAACTACAATCCAAAGTCGCGCGCCAAGAAAACCCTTTCTTGGGACGGTCGGCTTAGAATACAAAGTATGAGATTACAAACTGCCAATAGATGCGGTTCAGGTCGGTTTACCCCCCTAGACCTGCCGACATTCCTGGATAAGCCTGTTTGCCCCGCATATTGCTAAGGCTCCAATCAATTACCGAAATTGAGCCTTCACCTCAGGTTGTAGTAGCACGCTCAAAGCCCAAATCCCGATGGGCAACCCAATCACGCAGCAAGGAGATATGCACGGAATCATGGCTAAAATCGCCGCTGTGATCGCCCAATTGTAGCCCTCCAGTTTTCTCATCTTCAGTCCGCCATAAAGGATCAGCGCCGCAACGGCAATTCCCAACACCGTAAGCACGAGGTGGTAGAAACTGTTCCTTATCTCATCAATTTGTCGGATTTCTTTGGGCAAGTTCTGCATCAACTCCAACTTCCACCCAATAACATTCACCGCTAATGCAAATAACCCCAAAAACAGTCCAAAAGCCGCCATTAAGATTAACCCAATCGCAGGCCCATGGACCTTTCGAAGCACTGTTGTGGCAGAAACAACCGCAGGCACACCAAACTCGCCAGCGAATTCAGGAAATTCACATAACGGCTTCCACTCCGTACTACCTAGAACCTGAGCTTTAGTATCTGCAACTAAGCGACCTTCGGCAATCCATTGTCTGATTCGGTCCGCACTAACAGGACCATACTCTTTGCCATCTGCACCAATTACCTTGTACATAAGCTTTTAGTTTCACGTCAGTTGATTTTACCGTCAGACTATCACACGTATCAATTCAACTCTCGGCCTACTGTTTTCAAAGGCCCGTCGGTTTGAAATGTTTCAGAGGCAGGTTACGTAGTACAACGAACACAATCATTACGCCAAAAAGCATCCAAAGTAACGCTACCGAAACAGGCGAACAAGTACTTGGCGCCCCACCTTTGGCATGCAACACAACGCGTACCCCTATCCAAAGCCCAAATGGGATCAGCAACAACACCAGCGGATTCATTCGTAACGCACCAGTTAGATCCCCGTGCAGTAACAGGTGTATAGCTCGTAACCCACCACAACCCGGGCACTCCAATCCGGTTAAAACATGGAACAAACAAACAGGATAAAAATGGTTTTCTGCCGGATTATAACGATAGAGCACAAATACCCCAATGATTACCCCCAACGCTGTACCCCACAACAGCCATGAGCGGCTTTGCCTTCTTGTATCAATTATTGGCGGTTTTTTTCTAGCCCACCTCATTATCGGCACCATTGAGTTAAAACGAGACATCCGAAAAACTAGTGGCCCTGCTAAAAATCCGTCACGGCTGAAGTGTTTACCCTCTCAACCTTCTCATCCCGAAGCATAATCCTAATTGGTCCGAACTTTTCCTCTATGACCCATTTCAAACCGCAAATGCTAAACCAAAAAATTTGGCTTGGCGCGTTCTGGAGCAAAGGAGTCCAAACGCACCAATACTCATTATACCTCCTCCGTACAGCTTTTGAGCACATCTCTGAACCATCCAATCCTGTCTTGGCTGGGATTAAACGCGCGTTCACACGACTACATTCCTTTGTACCTAAAGGTGTAAGCAGCCAAACTGAATCGTACGACCCCGAATTCGCTTGTGTCAAACCAATTTCTTTGTGCCCTTCAGAAACGTCTCGGGTACAACAATGGCAAGGGCGCTTGCCCTGAACTAAGGTTATGGGTTGCCATTGTCTCAACGTGTCTGGGCCAGATGGCAACTATCAAAACAAAACATTAACCAACGTGCTGACAAAAGCCCCGCTACACGAAGGCAGGCTAAGTATGAGCTTCGAGCTCGCCGTCATATCTGGCCACCGCACAGCCTACACGGTTACTCCTAAAGTCTGCAGAGGTAATTGCGGCTCAGGCTCCCCTGAGCAGCACCATCCTCCCATATCCGCATCGCCAAATAAAAAGGTTATCAGTTTCCCGTAGCCACCGTCGTAAGACGGTGGATTAAAAGGGCGGTCAGTCACTTGGCGTCCTACCTCCCAGAGAACCTTCAGCTAACCACAATTAAACCCAGCGTTCCCTTCCAATTATGCTATTATCACTCGTGTGCCAATAGAGGAATTTCTCCGCCGACAACCTCCAGGGCCGAATTCAGCTACCCGTACCGCCACGAACGTGATCAGCAGGACCAGTGCAATCTCAATCGCCATGCAACGAATGTTACCGGTGTACACGCGCACGAGCCAGCGCAAACCGTTTGTAGTCCGGCCCATACACCTGCGGAGCTGGACAGGAGATACAGCTCCGGTTTATGTGCAAGCGATTCATTGTGTCCACACGCTGCCCTGCCAACGTGCATCCCACATATCACAACCCAAAACCGGACCACAAACCGTGTTTATAGTTCCCGCCTCAGCCTGCTCAAAGTTGTTGGGTTAAGCTCAAGCCTGCCACAACCACACTCATGCGTCCTGACTGGCCAAACTACAACCACGCAGCCACAAAACCTGCACTGTAACAAAACTTGGCGCGCGTGACAGTACAGCATAATTCTGCTATACTGTTGTGCGCTTAGAAACCGGTTGGAAAACCAAAAATGCTATGCCGAAAAATCGAGTTATATACTGGGGCATCGTGATCCTGGTGGCCACGGTGCTGTTGTGGCTCGGCGCGCAACTCGCAAAACGGATCGAATGGATTTTGCCGTACACTGGAGGGCTAGCCCTGGCAATGATAGTGGGCGGGTTCGTCTACGAGCTGTGGAAAAGCCGCGCACGCAAACACACCAATCCGCCTCCGAACAAATAGTGCTTTCTCAACCTCGCCCGGCTTGCGCATAAGCGCAACATAAACGGCGCGCCAATTTCTAATCGGCTTTTGATCTCACGCATGCGCGGACCCGGCTGCAAACCAACCCTACGGTTTGTCCAACAAAACTTCCACGACCAGCGAGGACTTCACCAGATGGTACTACGATGACCGCCCCTTACGCCCAGCATTGAAAACCTGGTATATTCACGCTTGCAAGTGACACTGCCCATGTACAAACTTGCACCCGATGCTGGGCGCGTCGTACCAGCAAATTGAGCAATCATTGCGACGCTTCCACCCTGAAGCCAGCTGGCTGCGGCCTGTGGTCGACAGCGTTGGCAAGGGTTTAACAACGGTCGCATCGTCAGCCGCGTACGTCGTACAGGCGCAGTCACGCGAATCCCGCAACAGGCCGGTCGCAATTCGTTTGCACCGGTGCCGCCCTCTACAAGCACGTCGTGCTGGGATTGATTTTCCCGAGATACATCACTGGTGCCTTCGAGGTGCACTGTGTCTATTGTCTGGATAATTACCAAAAGCTCGTAACCATGGAGGAATGAAGTATGCCCATTCCTGACTTCGAGTCGCTCATGTTACCTTTGCTTGAACTGCTTGGAAATGGTAAAGAGCACAGCTTACGCGAGCTGATTCCCATTCTTGAGGACAAATTCAAATTGACCGAAGACGAGCGCAAAACACTACTTCCCAGTGGGCAGCAACCCATCTTCCACAACCGTGTTGGTTGGGCAAGGACATATATGAAGAAAGCGGGGCTATTGGAAGCTTCACGCCGAGGTCTGATACGAATCACCGAACGCGGTAAAGAGGTGCTCAACCAAAAACCGCAACGCATTGACGTAACCTTCTTGAAGCAGTTTGAGGAATTCCAGGACTTTTTGCACGCAAAGCATCGTGCGGAATCCGATGACAAGACGCCTACCGAAGCAGAGGAAAAAACGCCGGAAGAGCTCTTGGCGAATGCGTATGAAAATCTAAAAAGAAGCGTACTGGCTGAGTTGCTCGATAATGTCAAAACGCCTCGCCCGAGTTCTTCGAACAACTGGTCGTGAAACTGCTTGTCAAAATGGGCTATGGCGGTTCGTTCCAAGAAGCCGCACAGGCAATAGGTCGGAGCGGTGATGGGGGCATTGACGGCATCATCAAAGAAGACCGACTTGGGCTGGATGTTATCTATGTCCAGGCTAAACGGTGGGATGGGCCTGTTGGCAGACCCGAGGTACAAAAATTCGCCGGAGCACTCCAAGGTCAACGCGCTCGAAAGGGCGTATTCATCACCACTTCCACCTTCACAAAAGACGCGATCGAGTACGCCGAGCGACTCGATAGCAAGATCATACTCATTGATGGCCAGCGGCTTGCAGAGTTGATGTTCGAGTACGGGGTGGGTGTCTCCACCGTCACAAGGTACGAAGTCAAGAAGGTTGACCATGTCTTCTTTGAAGAGAACTAAGCGGGTCCAGCGAGCATCTCATATCCTGCCAGATTCATATCCCTACGACAAATAACTGCCGTCGCGAATTCACAATGGGCGCTGCCCTCCAAAGACCAAATCAACCACCCAGCCCCTGCGGCAACGCAGCGGACCCTGGAGTTTGAGGCGGATTATTCCTGCACTTCCACTCAAAGCACCTGAAATAACCCAGATAACCAGCTCAAGCTTCAGCGTTAGATCTACCCTCGCCATCCCACCACGCCGATGCCTTCCTACCACAACCAACACCACACTCCCACCAGAGATTAATCATGCCAACCCAACTTCCAGGTCCGAATTCAGCTATCCGCGCTCTCACGAGCGTGGCTACGAAACTATTGGTATAGTAGCCACCGCCGTGAGGCGGTGGAATAATTCTACGGTGACACGTGGACCCATAGGTGGGATTTATCCGCCGACTCACGTCGGCGGCTACGAGTTTTTTCCGGTAGCCACCGTCGTAAGACAGTGGATTAAATCTAAGATGACTCGTGAGCACATACGGGATTTATCCGTTGGCTTACATACGACTGAAATCTGACTATCTTTGTTCCGGGCAGCAACATGTATGGGCGCGCGGCCCGTACGTTTAACAGCCGACTGGCAGAGCGCCATTGACTTGATTGTTGAGTTTGAGCCCGAGCACCGCCTCCTCCGCCACGCGCACCTATGGCTTGAACTCAAGGAGGTTGCTGGGGGTCAAAGTGGACGTTGTGAGCAAACTGGAGCTTTACGGCCCGCACAAGAAGGCGCATAATCTGCCTGCAGGTTCTCGTTGGGACCCATACCATATTTGTAGTTTTTAACATGCAGGCGTGGAATTCGCGTAAAAGAAACGAAGCTGACACCCGAGCAACCCTCGTTGATCCGAAACTGAGGGCTGCCGGTTGGGACGATCGACAAATAGTACGCGAGCATTATTACCAACGAGACGTTCAGTACACTCAGGGCCGCATCATTCTTACAGGTAACGATGTGCGCAGGGGCGAAACACGCAAGGTAGACTATCTGCTCCGACTAACAGAGGCTTTCCCAATTGCAGTCGTGGAAGCGAAAGCTGAATCTGAGCCCGCCGAGTCAGGCCTAGAACAGGCCAAGCGGTATGCACGTGACCTGGGAGTCGCATTTGCCTACGCCACAAACGGGCATGAGATCATCGAATACGATTTTTTCACATGCAGCAGCCGTAAGGTGGATCGTTTCCCTTCCCCGGACGAATTGCGCGATCGGTGGTGGCGAAACGCCGGGGCGCCACCCCAGTCAGGAAGAGTTGCGGAACAGGGGCCAACCTACTTTGCCGGCAAAGATGCCAACCCGTTGCTTTATCCACACTGTCCGGAGACCCTGTGCGGCAAGCGCCCGTTTTACTTACAGGAAGTGGCGATCCGGGAGGTCATCAAGCGGATCGTCTGGGGCCGCAAACGGGTGCTCCTCACCATGGCCACCGGAACAGGTAAGACCTTTGTCGCCTTCCAGGTCGTTTGGAAACTCATCAAGTCCGGATGGCTCCAGCGCCGGCATCCCGATCGACCCGCCCGGGTTCTCTTCCTTGCCGACCGCCTGGTCCTCCGCGATCAGGCCTATAATACCTTTGCTCCATTTGCCGACGGCACGAATGAACCGCGCTTCAAGATCGAGGGTCATCCCCCGAACCTTACCCGTGACTTCTACTTTGGGATCTACCAAACACTTTGGAGTCCCGACGAAACGGGTCAACGGCTCTTCCAGAAATTCCCCCAAGACTTCTTCGACTTGGTCATTATTGACGAGTGCCATCGGTCAGGTTTCGGCACGTGGCGGGAGATCCTGGACCATTTCGCTTCAGCCATTCACCTAGGCATGACTGCCACACCTAGACAGGATGAAAACGTGGATACTTATGCCTACTTCTGCGCTGAAGAACCCGAAGTTGCCATTGACCCCGATAACCCACCCCGGGGCACGTGGCGACCGCCTGCTTACCAGTACAGCCTGGGCCAGGGCATCGAGGATGGCTTCCTGGCCACCTACAAGGTGCACCAGGTGCGTACCACAGTGGATGCGACAGGACTGCGCCTGGAGGACGCGGTCGAGCAAGGCGCGGAGGTGTTCATCCCCGAAGACGTGGAGCCGCGCGAGATCTACACCACCCCACAGTTCGAGCGGGAGATCACGCTACCCGACCGCACCCGCGCCCTGGTCCGGCAGCCAGCAGGGTGCCCGCGCGGGGGGTGGGAGCGTGGGGGGGGGTGGTGGGTGGGGGCGCCGTGTGCCGCCGCGGGAGCCGGGCCAGATGGTGGACAGGGGGGCGGGTGCGGTCGGGGAGCGTGATCTCCCGCTCGAACTGTGGGGTGGTGTAGATCTCGCGC
>CAZZJO010000020.1:0-63127 GCA_964654645.1 uncultured Verrucomicrobiota bacterium
TGCCGCGCGGCGGCCATGGAAGAATTTCAACAGCTCCCACACTAAAATTGCTAAACAGCAAAAAGCTTTGGTAAATGCAGCGTATCTCCTCTGTTTAGTGCTCGCACAGAGTACCCCACTCAACGCTGGTGGGCGATTGTACACCGCACTGCCTTAGGGCGGCTACGATGGGAGGTTATGTAGTACTTTATGTTTGATTCCTAACCTGGTTACGAAACTCAGGCGCTCTTGATCTTTAGTGACCTCGAACTTTGGCATTTTGCGCGTTGCCCAGGGACCGTGTGATATTTTGCGATCCACCAAAGCTTGTTTAACCACCAATTATTCACTCATCGAATGTTCCTTTGAAACCTGGAGCAGGTAGTCTAATTGTTTCTTGGGCACTTTAATTATTGTGCCATGTTTGAGGCCGGAGGGGAAATGCATCATGTGGGTTACATCGTCAAACTTTTTGAAATCGCGTGTAGCCAGTGCACCATAACGTCGCTCTCCGTATGCATCGTAATAAATGATCCACTGGTCCTTGATACGAACTACGCACGGGCCTTCAGTTAGGTGTGCAGTCAATGGGGGCGAAATATCTTCCCAAGGTCCAACGGGACTATCGCTAAAAGCCACTCGGATATTGCGTTGGGGGCGTGTGTTGTCCTTAAACACCAGCACATAGTTAGTATCTGCGCGCACTATGAATCCATCGATCACGCTATATCCGGGGTCGAAAAACAACTTAGTGGGGCCAAAATTAACAAAGTCTTTTGTGGTGGTATAAAACAGTCTGTGGTTATTGGTGATTGATTCAACTCCGAGGGCGAATCTACCTGGGATTGTTGAGGCCCACACGATAATAAACCGATCGGCTACGTCGTCGTAAAAAATTTCCGGTGCCCAAGTATTGCAGGTGGATGGTTCATGTTCCATTACAGGGATAAACCGCTGCTCAGACCAATGTACTAGGTCAACACTATAAGCGTATCCGAATCCGCGATCTCCCCTCCAGGCGGTTGTCCAAACCAAATGGTATTTGCCGTCGGGGCCCCGGACGATGCTCGGGTCGCGCATAATTCCCCCGCCCACTCTTGCCTTCAAAAATAGCCAATTTATGTTTGTCCACTTGTACCCGTCAAAACTGTATGCAAACCTGAGACCATCCTGTTCTGGCTCCTTAAATGTGGCAAAGAGATATACCTCATTAAGTTCCTGGTTTGTATGCGACAAGGGTGTTCCCACTGAGTTAGGCAAAACGCTTGGCACAAGGATAGCGCTGGCACACATCCAAGTGCACAATCGCGCTTGGACTCTTGTATGTTGGATAAATCCCCGCTTTTGCAGTTGCATAGTGTTCACTTAACCTCCAATCGCGGTAATGTGAGTAAAAGTTACGAATTCAGTGATAGCCAAGTAACACCTCAACCACTCCCTGGCCTTCCGAGTGCTAGGGGAAACCATACGTTCATTTCGTTTGTACCCCGGTTGCCCCAGATAAAATATGGCACAAAACGGACTGGTCGGGCTGGCACTGTGTTTATTTCAAGCGGTCTATAAAGTTTCTGATTGTTCAGCCCAGAGTCTCGGAACATTACAGGTACATCAATCACGACTATTCCACTAAAGAATCGCCTATCGTACCATGCACGCATTTCTTGGTCCGGACACAAGATTACATCGAGCACAGAACGTTGAGGAGGCAGGTCAATGCTTTCCGCGCAGTAAACAATTGGGCCACGTACTACCGCGGCTTGTCCGAAGGTTTCCTCCACCAATGGATGTGCCTCCACTAACATAGCTTCCATAGGGAGGTACAAGTCCACAATGTCGCCTGCCTGCCACACTCGTCGGATTTCAATAAATTTACCAAGTGTCAGATCCACATCATAAGGTCGGTAGTTAATTCTAATGGGCACTTGCCCCTTTCCAAACCGTGTCCAGCCTGGAATTCGTAACATCAACGACCAAGCTTGGGGAGGAGTTTCTCGCACAATCAATCGGACCTTACCATTCCACGGATATTCCGTGTTTTGTTCTAATCGAAGTTTACCGCCGGCAATTTCGGTTTCGAGCTTATTCGCTGCGTACAACGTCACATATAGCTTATCATCCTTGATCCCGTAACAATAGGAACCAATAGCCGAAAGTAACCTAAAGAGATTTGGTGGGCAGCAAAACGAACCTAGGAATGGTTGGCGGTAATGGGGCCAGCGGAGTCCACACGGCATAACACGTGTTGAACGCAACGGGTTGACGTAAAGGAAGTTCGTACCCCACCAGTCCACTGCGGCTAACACCGTATTGAAAAGCGCACGCTCGAGTGTGTCGATGTATTCTGCTTCTCCAGTAATTTGGAACATTCGCCAAGCCCACAGAACTAATCCGACAGAGGCACATGTTTCATTATGGGCAGTAATATTGGGTAGCTGGTAACTCCGGCCATAAGCCTGGTGTACACGAGTGATCGATTTCTGGTCTTTTGCTCCATCTGGGGAAGCTCCGTCGTATAACGCACCACATCCACCCGTAATGTACAACTTTCTTGTTATCAGATTGGACCAGATTGGGACCAAAGGAGTCCAATAATTGCTGTCTGCGGTTTCTAAGAACAAGTCAGCAGCCCCAGCATAAAGGTAATTTGCGCGCACCGCATGCCCCACGGGTTCAACCTGTTGAAGCCATGGAATGCGGTCCTGGTTATCGTCGCCTCTTTCTGTGACTTCAAATTTTAGCCTAAAAAGCTCCCGTGCTATTTCTAGGTAACGTTTTTGACCAGTCGCACGGAAAAGGTCCACTAACCCCATGAAATGCGATGGACAAACAGAACCACGCAATGCGTCTGGGGCACCGGTCTGAAGCCTTTGATACAGGTACTCGGCCGCCTTTTGTGCAACATTTAGCAAGTTTGTTCGACCAGTGACACGGTAATGAATGCACGCCGCACTGAAAAGATGACCGAAATTGTACAGTTCAAACATATTTCGATCCGTAAAGGGTATCGCATTTGAATCCCCGCTACGCATTCGGGCAATTACTTGGGAATGTATATAGCCGTCCGGCAATTGTACCTGTTCGATAAGTTTGATAAGGTCGTCCAAGCGTTGTTCCAGTTGTGTGTCTTTCGTAATAGCCAATATTGCACATGCACCCTCGATCCATTTGTAAACTTCTCCGTCGTTGAATGGCGCGCCCCGCAAGCGATTAGTAGACAACCCAGCAGCAATCCTGAAGTTTTCGATGAAGTGCGAGTGATTTGTGCCATCGAGGATGTTCCACAGTGCCGGCATTGTGCGATCTCTCATTGTTACCCACCGGTTGCTGAGCAATCCCCCACTGAGAATCACATTGCCAGGGGGTATCTGTTGGATTCGTAAAGGTATACCCTCAGCAGTACTGCCATAAACCGAAACCGTAGGGATCATTAACACCAGTAAAAACACCAAAATTACAAAGCACATAAGAGTGGTTGATACCCCAGCGTTACTTTCAGATGCGGATTTTGGACAGCGATGCATAGTGCGCTCTTCCCGACCACAGGTTTGTCAGAAGCGGATATCAGCCTCAGGATCTCTTTCAAACTTAACGCCCTGCGGAACCATTCCAAGGATAAGAAAGCTGCCTGGTCCATGAACTCGCAATTGGTGTCGTCCGGGCATATACCTTTTCACGTAAACATCTAATTCGGGACAATTCTCAACCCGGACAGCCTTAACCAGCACAGGTTCTACCTCATCTTTCTCTGTCAAATCGGCTGCAAAATCTGGGTTAGGTGGTTGTAACCAGATTGAGCGGTTTTCCCTAAAATACCCAATCAACACCCACACAGGTTCTTGCACCTCAAATTCTACTGGTTCATATCGACCAGCCTTCGCAGCATCATGTGAAATTCTGATGCCAGTCAAACCATTTAGCTCAGGTGCTAGCTCCACTATACGATAAGACCTATCCATGAAAGGCCTGGCTCCCACTTCAACTCGATACGTTTCAGCGTTGGTGCTTAGCAACTGGAAACCTGCTTGTGGCCAGGGTTTCCGAGCTTGGCTTTTACCGCCTGACCCGCGCCGTTTCAACATAGCGAGTTTGTTAGTGAACTCGGTGAATTCTTCCTCATATACCGGCAAAAGATGGCTCCAGTGATAGTTTGTGGGTGTGCTATCTACAGCTCCAACCACAGGAATGCGGCGGTGAGAAGTCTGAAGCGAATTTGCGAATTGATATGTATTGGTGGTATACTGAACAAGCCTTTGGAAATGACGCAGACTGGTAGCAAGATGCTCAGCCGCGGAGTCCAAATACTTTATGTCACCGGTATGCCTATACTTTAACACGCAAATAGCTGCATTAACCTTGGCAGCGTAAAACCTGCTCATTTCTCGAATACACCTTACATCATTCATGATGCGGCGAAACTCATCGTGTCCTTTTCTGACGCGGGCACCCGCAATGACTATCTTAACCCAAGCGTTGCTAGAATAATGGAGGACTGATGCGATGACTTGTGCCGGTGTTTCGCCTACATGATGTTCCCCTCTCAATTCTCGTTCAACAAACTCTTGTAGTCGTTCGCCTGGAGGGGCATGGCTTAACCATAACTCAGGGTATGGATTAAATTTTTCTGGGTCAGTCAATTGTTCCAAGGTCATGCCCAGAGAAAGGGTCTGTCTATTGCCATCGGTTATACCAAACCTTCTTAAAAGCATAGGGGCACATTCCCCGGCGTCATTTAAAGCCTCTAATATCAACTGTGCCGCTGCAGCCGAACCAAACCTACGTGAGTACTCCATAACCCAGAAGTCTCTATCCACATGTTCAGGCACGTCCGGGTTCCACGCATATCGACCCCATGCAACGTACCACATCCAATCACGTTCCCATTGTTTTAATGGGGGATCTGCAAGATCGGGCGAATACGGCCAATTCCAATATGCCAAGGGGTATAAATGCAAACCATTGGCCCATAGCTGATCCCGCATCGCAGTCACACACTTTTTAATAAAACGCTGGCTACCGTAACGAAAAGGTTCCAGGTTCGCCAATATGTGGACGTTCACAATATGGTTCTTGGCAAGCCGACTCAGTAGCTGGTGACGTCGCTGCCATAAACCACGTGGTTCCCATGTGGTTAACGCCTCGCCATTGTATTTGGCCATTGTGTATAAGTTTGAATAAACAGCTGCAGCAGCGGGCATCACTACCTCTGGATCAGTTGCATGGGCACGAACTATCAATGGAGGCTCCTCTTTTAACCCTGCTAGTTTCATCCCGTCATGCACGCCAGGTATAATGGTTTCCAACAAAAACTTCTTTTGATTTTCCGTGCCACGAAGTGCTTCCCCAAGGCACACCAACAATCCGACGTGTGGGAAATCCACTAGGAACTGAGTAATTGATTTTCTGGTGTAGTCTAACGCCTCCTGGGCTGAAAGATCCGATAACTGAGTATCAATCCCATGCCGCTTAGCAAACGGCTCGGAAACCAAAAGGTTGTAAAACATTTGTACTAGCCAAATACCGCGGCGCTGGCATTCTTCTGCCAACCATCGGTAGTGCTCGCGATTCCTATCAAACTCCTCTTCTGGTACTTCCACGGCGTATTCGTAACCAGGGACCCGCACTAGCGAAGCAAATGGATGACCATTCCAAAGGAAAAGGGCGTTGTACCGTTGAGCCGCAATAAAATCCAAAAACTCGATCCACATTGCCCGGTCATAAAACCAAGGGAACAATTCTCTTGTGATTGGATACTCGTAGACTTTTCTACCAGGCAAAATGTAAGGTTTCTGCAACCCCACACAAACACCTCGTATGCTAAAAGCAGGTGACTCCCTGATGGGTCGTAAATGTAAGAGAGCTTCGTCGCTTTCCGCCCTGCGCACCAACTCCAAACAACCATACATCACGCCAGACTCATCCCCACCCTGGATCTGGATGTTTCCTGGGGGTTGGGGTTGAATCGAATAACTTTCCCGCCCTAACTCTGGATTCAGCTCAACTCGAATTATTACGTCTGCATGATTTGCCACTGGTTCAGAAACAACCGTCGGACGGTATCCAAGCTTAGCCAGGGCATTAGTCAATCGTTCAACCCCGTAAAATGCCGCTGAATTCGAATTAAACCCAGGGATTAAGACGAGCACTGTTTTTGGGACTGCCGATCGTTTAATTCCACACCAAATCGCAGATACCACGGCTATCAATGCGACGAGCGCGCCGATTGTCCACACCACTGCGTAACTTTTATGTTGGATTCTGGGACTCACAGTTTTCCCTGTTATCAGTGGATCAAATGTGCAGCACTCCTTACAACGTACCTGTAATGACCCGGGCCATCATTTTTGCCGTGTTATTCGCAAGGCTATGTAAGGTCGTCCTGGCAATTGAACCTTTTTGCCATCCTTGTCTGCAAAGAAATATAAGCCGGACTTCTCGACCACGAATAGGTCATCAACGGGGGTCACAGTCATATTCCAAGTGTCCAAGATTTCAACCTTAAAGGTCATTCCTGATTCCAAGGCCCGCTTTGGTAAACGAAACTCCCACTCCTTCGGTGTAGCTTTCCCAAAATACACTAAATAAAAATCGGGGGCTTTCCCACCATATTCCGGGTTTTGCCATTTATCAATTGGTTCAATTCCGTTTGGTGGGGCTGATTCAAGTACCTGGCGTAGAAAAGCTAGCCTGGCTGGGCTTTGACCTTTCAGCTCGCCACCTTTCGACCACCAAAGTATTTCATCCGGGCTAAGATAGGTTTCACCATGCGTAGCATAACAACCTGCGATCGTAGCGTTCCAAAATCGGAAGACTAACTCTTCAGCCGATAGGTTACCCCAACGCCGTGGAATGTCCCCTTCATACTTGATCTCGTCATATATTACCGGTTTGCGGTATGCGTCCCTGTACAAAACGGCACTGTTAGGATTTTCCACTGCTGCCCCATTCTGAATGCTTGCATGGGTAATCCACGGCAGGGTGTGATTAAAAAGTTTGTAGCCATTGTGAATGCTTAACAGGTGATCAAAGGGATCAGTTTTGCTGACGAACTCGCCAATGTGGTACCAATCTTCCTCACTTTTGCACTCCATAAAATCATATTCGTTTGCCAATGACCACCACACGTTTCGAAATGCTCCCAATCTAGCTATCACGTAGCGCAAATACCGTTCATCCTCGGACCGCGTCATACGGTCAAATCCCCAATGACCTTCGTCATATGGATGAAATAGAATCACATCCGCTTCAATGCCTAGTTTCATCAGGTCTTGGATCCGCCTGTCGAGGAGCTGGAAAAACTTTACGTTGAACCGCGTTTTATCAAAGTTACCCCTCGTGCCCTCAAACGGATACATCAGAGGCTCAGTACGGTTCCAATCGTACCACTTCGGAAAAACACAAAATCTGAGCTTGTTAAAGGGAGAATTAGCTAGGGTCTTCAAAGTCCGTTCTTGCAACTCCAGGCTCTGATGTATCCACGCGTAAACTGTAGTCCCCAGCGGTCGGAAAGGGGTGCCATCGGCGTAGGCAAAGTGGAAGACATTTGTCACGTGCACGGGCCCATGATTACCTGGCGAAGGCGAGACAACCTCAAACTCACCCTCAATCCCGTCCAACTCTTTGACGTTACTTGTGGTCACATACCGCCATTTACCTTTAGCAGGCGGCATGAAACGGATGCGGTAAACTCCATCGCCGTCGTAAAATCCCCACACCTTCTTAGAGACTGACCCCTGATAAAATCGGGCATATAGGTAAACATCCACGAAGGGATTACCATTTGTAGGACCTGTGAGGAAAACCTCAAATGTCCCCCACTGTTCTACCTGCGGAATTGCAGCGAATGCATGACATGCCGTTACAAGCTTTGTCCCTAGGGCAAGAATCGCGATGGATAATCGATGCCTCATTGGCTACGGTTTATACCATAGTGCAACCATAAACACAAAAATATTTGTGCATAATCAGAAACTTGGGACACAAAACTAGTATCTAATACTTACTCGCTCGCGCCAATCGCAACCCATGAGCCCGATGGCTAACCCTCCTTACCAACTCAATTTATCTTACCCACCAAACAAACCGTTTCGGGCAAAAATCTAGGCAAATACGCCCATGCTGTCTTCAAATGGAGTACAAAATTTTGGCTGTTTACTTATAGCAATATGCACCCGTATTGTATTAACAAGATGCCAAAACAATTTAGCTCACAATGGGATTTCGGAGACCTGTTCGAGTATGCGGCTCGTCCCCAAAATTCCCACATCTTAACCGTAAGCGAACTCACCGAAAAAATTAAATCAATTTTAGAGCGCGAATTCACAGAGGTTTGGGTTCGAGGTGAAATCTCCACCCTTAAATTGCACCAGGCCTCGGGCCACATGTACTTTGAGCTAAAGGATAATGATGCTCGAATCTCATGTATAATTTTCCGGGGGCAAGAGGGGATCGAACGGGATCTTCTCCGGGACGGCCAACAGATAGTGGTTTACGGACGGCTCACCGTATTCCCACAAAAGGGCGAGTACCGATTAATCGTCCGAAACATACTCTTCGAAGGTTTGGGGAAATTGATGCTCGAGTTGGAACGCCTGAAACGGAAACTCGCAGCGGAAGGGTTATTGGACCCTTCAAGGAAAAGGCCTATCCCCCCTTTCCCCACCAGGATTGGGTTGGTGACGTCGTTGTCGGGAGCTGCTATTCGCGACGTAATCCGAATCCTTAGTGCATCTAAATGCAACCTTGAAATAATTTTGGCACCTTGCCGTGTGCAGGGAGCAGGTGCCGCCCAGGAAATCGCTTACGCCATCCAACTCCTAAACCGATGGCACCGACAAATGGTATTGACGGTGCAACAAATACCGGAAGAACTTCGCCCAACTAAGCCTGGGTTAGATTTAATTTTGGTCACCCGCGGTGGTGGGAGCATGGAAGACCTCTGGGCTTTCAATGAGGAAGTAGTAGCAAGGGCAATCGCCGCTTCAGCCATACCTGTTATTTCAGCCGTTGGACATGAAACTGACTGGACGATTAGCGATTTGGTAGCAGATCTCCGCGCTCCCACCCCTACAGCAGCTGCAAACATCATCATCAAAATGTACACCGAAGCTGAACAACATTTGGAGGCAACTTTGCACCGTATCTTAACACGCGCAAAAACCATCACTCAACACCTAACCAAAGACCTCCGAAGCGTAGCCCTTCAGTTACGCAGTCTTTCTCCTCGAAGGGAAGCCGAGTTGTACGAACAACGTTTTGGCGACCTCGCGGACCGGTTGTTCGATTCTGTCTTAACAAGGGTAAGGGTCAACACCCAAGAACTGCTTCGTTTACAGGCAAGCCTCCAATACCATCGACCAGCAAACGAACTACGCATCCGCCAGCAACAGCTAGACCATTATGCATCGCGACTTACCCAAATCACCAATCATGCACTCCAAAAAATCCACTCAAACTTGGACCACTTAGCGTCAAAGCTACAATTACTCGGGCCTATGCAAACCTTAGCACGTGGTTATTCCATTACATTCGATGCAATCTCAGGCAAAATTATCAGATCGGCAGAGCAGCTACGCCCTGGACAAACACTTAGGACCAAGTTCCTCCACGGCCAAGCTATAAGCAGAGTTGAATCTACTGAAATTGAGCATCCTGATCAAAACCAACAAGTCTCAACATAAGTAACCATGGCAACGAGAACTCGTTTGGTAATGTGGTTTCTTTCTACCCCAATAATCGTTTGGGCAACGGGGCTACACACACTTGTGGTAGTAAACCAAAACAATCCTGATTCTGTTGCAGTTGGGAACCTTTATTGCGAATTGCGCGGAGTTCCCCCACAAAACTTAGTGCGACTTACAAACTGGACGGGATCACAAGTATATTGCTCCACAGAGGAATTCACCAACTCCATACTTCGCCCCATTCAAACAGCTATTACAACCCGACAACTTACCAACCAGATCGACTACGTGGTGTTATCGATAGGCTTCCCGTACATTGTTTACAAAAATTCCGGTCCGACTCAAACCCGAGGCACAAACAGTATTACCTCCGTGCTTTTTTACGGATTCAAACCGGACGAGTGCGTAGTATGTCCAACCCCACCGAGCTGCAACCTACCCA
This sequence comes from uncultured Verrucomicrobiota bacterium, assembly GCA_964654645.1. GTDB lineage: Bacteria > Verrucomicrobiota > Verrucomicrobiia > Limisphaerales > CAZZJO01 > CAZZJO01. The sequence goes on from CAZZJO010000020.1 coordinate 10,102, forward strand.
ACACAAGCACTAATCCACTGGCAGGATCCGAGGATTATTTTAGGTCAATCCAGCAGCTGGCCAACAGAACAAACAATTTCATCGCCACTATGATCACTGCCACAAACGTATGGGAAGCCTTCCGGTTTGTATCAAACGGAGTAATAGGAGATGCTACATACCCAACGCAACCTGTTTATTTAACAAGGTCGAGTGATCCCATACGAAGTAGCCGAGCCTATCAGTATGACAACACCATTTTTGACGCGTATGTATGTGGGTGGACACATATAATAAGCACGAATGCAAATGGATTGACTGAATTGCCATTACCCGCCAGTGGATTTGCCGGAAGCGTCTATAACCTGAAGGTACCTTCTGGAGCCTTTGTCCCTGGTAGCTTGGCAGATACGTTCACGTCTTTCAGCGGACGGATATTCTTGCCTAATGACCACACAACTGTTCTAGATTTCCAGCTCGGTGGAGCAGCACTCAGCTTCGGCACGGTGGTAGAACCTTGTGTGCATATTGGAAAATTCCCCAGCGCTAACGTGTACTTTTATCTTACCCGCGGTTATACCGGCGCAGAAGCTTACTACATGAGCATTACAAATCCATACCAAGGACTCCTAGTTGGTGACCCACTTACAGCCCCATTTGCAAGACGCGCATCGATTAGTTTCTTGGAACCTGCTCAGGACGAAATACTGTCAGGAACAGCGGCCGTTACGATCCAAGCCTTTTCAGCAGGAGACAATAGGCCATTGTCCAAGATTGATCTTTTTATGGACGGTGTATGGTCGAGTACAATTACAAATCTTGCCCCACAGCAAGGAAATCAACTCACGGTGTGGATTAGGGATTACAAAACAAACTACACGGTACCCGCGGGGGCTACTATAAAATCCATCGCTGCTGGGCTAGCCGCCATTCTAAATGGGGCTTCATTTACAAATCTCACCAAAGTTAAAGCTACTGCAATAGGCGATAGGATCTTGCTCCAGTGCATAGATCCTACCCTGCCTCCAGAAGCCGTCACGTTGCAAACTAGCAACTCCCTCGGGACAGCTTCTGATCTCACAACTTATGTATCCCCAGCACGGCCTACGTTTTTAGGGTCACCTGCATTTGGCCGACGATCTTTTACAATCTCAGGCTCACTCACAAGTGGGGATCAAATCTCACTCACTGTTACAAAGACAAACGGCTCTACGGTCACAGTAAGCGTCACTAATTCAGGCGCACCAACAGATTTATTCGGCCTGGTTACCAGTTTAACAAATGCAATCTTTTATCATCCGGACCTTGCCCAAGACGATGGTATAATAGCGGATGCAGTAACTGCTGATCTTGCGAATCCGTCATCGGTAATTCTAACGATTCGGGCGCGATCACGTGGTTGGCCAGCGGCAAAAATCAAACTTGCGATGGCCGCAACTGGGTCTATTACAATCTCGCCCACGGGTACAAACACAATGGAAGAAAATATTGACGACCTACAGCCACGGAATCACTTGTATGTAGCATGCGGCAAAACCAACCTCACAGTAACTTATTTCTTAGACACAACCCGATTCCCAGACGGGTATCATACATTGAGCGTGGTAGCTTATGAGGGTACTTCTCCACGCACACCCACCAGAGTTGATATTCCAGTTCAAATTCGCAATACCTCGGTTACAGCAGCTCTCGCAGTGCTACCGGAGGGTCCCAACATTGCGCTGGAAACAACCCTACAGATAACAGTTACGGCTAACTCAGCTCAAATTAGCAAGATCGAACTTTTCTCAAGCGGTGGTTTAATAGAAATGGCCACCAATTGCTCCACTTCCACTTTCTACATAAGTGCCCAGTATTTAGGCCTGGGTTGGCACCCACTATATGCAATTGTTACAACTACCGACGGTAAAAAGTACCGCACGGAAACCAAGCGTGTCCACGTGGTTGATTCCGAATCGCCTTTCCCACTTTCCATTGCTTTTTCCCAAATGCCTTTTTTAACTTGGCAGGCCATTTCTGGCAGGATTTACCAAGTATTAGCAACTGAATCGCTTACCAACACCTTCCAAGTACTCCAAGAATTAATTGCTACCAATAACACCATGCATTGGACAGACATGAGCCCGAACATCACACGGTTCTACCGTATCCGGTCTGTCAAATGAGGTCTACCTCCACCGGAGCTATTCTCAACCTACCTGCTAAGGCTATCCATTTATTTGCAAACGCACGCTTAAAAGGGTTCTCCATTACAATTCTCCCGCCGCAATGCAAAATAAAATTGGGCTTGGTGAGGCTGATCTGCCCCATCCAAGCCCGTCAATTAAAACGCCCTAGCTAGATCTTCTTAAAAGCTGACCAGCCGGGATAAACGGCGTTCTTGCCAAGGATCTCTTCGATCCGAAGCAATTGATTATATTTGGCCAGTCGATCAGACCTGCTCAATGACCCGGTCTTAATCTGACCACAATTGGTAGCTACTGCAATATCAGCAATTGTAGCGTCCTCTGTCTCGCCCGAACGATGGCTAATTACTGATGTGTACCCATTCCGTTTGGCCAACTCCACACAATCCAATGTCTCAGTCAAAGTACCAATCTGATTTACCTTGATCAAAATTGAGTTAGCCACACCGAGTTCAATCGCCTTCCTCAAAAACTTGACATTGGTTACAAATACATCATCCCCAACTAACTGAATTTTGTTACCCAAGCGCTGTGTGAGCTTGGCCCATCCATCCCAGTCGTGCTCCGAACAGCCGTCTTCAATTGAAACAATAGGATATTTTTCAATCAGCTTCTCATAAATGCCTATCAGATCATCGTTTGTTACAGTTTCGCCTGTGCTCTTCTTAAAGGTGTACTTGCCATTACCGGCATAAAACTCTGAAGCGGCCACATCCAAGGCAATGTAAATATGTTTACCCGGCTTGTACCCTGCTCCTTTTATGGCCTGCACCAAGCAGTCGAGGGCATCCTCAACACTTTTAAGCTGCGGTGCAAATCCACCCTCGTCACCCACAGCGGTGCTTAGCCCTCGTTTCTTTAAAACGCTCTTTAATGAATGGAAAGTTTCTACAATAGCCCGCAATGCCTCACTGAAGGTACTAAACCCAAGCGGGACAATCATAAATTCCTGGAAATCGATTGGGGCGTCTGAATGGGCACCACCGTTAATCACGTTCGCCATAGGCACCGGCAGCGTCTTGGCATTAGGCCCCCCTAGATACCTAAACAAAGGTTGACCTAAGGCCTCCGCAGCTGCCTTAGCAGTAGCCAATGACACAGCCAAAATAGCATTTGCCCCGAGCTTCGATTTGTTGTCTGTACCATCCAACTCGATCATCTTCCGGTCGATCGCTAATTGATCCAAGGCATCCATAAATAAGAGCTCCGGTGCGATCTTTTCATTAACGTTTTTGACAGCCTTGGTAACACCTTTGCCGTTATAGCGCTTCGGATCCCCATCTCGAAGCTCAACCGCTTCGTTTTCGCCTGTACTAGCACCTGAAGGGACAGCAGCGCGACCAACCGCTCCACATTCTAAAATCACTTCAGCCTCAAGCGTGGGATTCCCACGCGAGTCCAAAATCTGACGAGCTCGTATTTCAACTATCCTTGTCATAAATCATTCCTCTCCAAAGTTGCGTCGGGCAATAATGAGCTTAAAACCAAGTTCAGTCAAGGAAAGTCCTGCATAATCAACCGTTCCAACCGTGTACGTGTTCCCTACCAAACGAACCACTCCATTTATAACAATTGTTACCCACCCTATTATTTGGTATAAGCACCAATAAATCTTCGTCGTCCCACCTCACCTTCCGGTGGTAGCAAAAAACGGCGGCCAGCCTCCATTAGACCAATCATACCATAGGTATAGCTCTTGAAAGCATACATAGCCTTACAACCATCGGAAACGATGCTTGACTAGCGGCAGCCTGGAATTACGCTTAGCTCTGCCATTAGCTGACGGGAATAACAACAGAAATGCAGTTTCTCTGTTACCACGAACAGTGTTCAAAAAAATATTTGCATTTTGGAGTAGGTGCCAATGGGGATAAGTTTCACAGAACTCACAGAACAACACCTTAAAGGATCACTTATTACCTCGCTATTGAGTGTGTGGGTATTGGTCGCGTTGTTTTTTTACCTAAACCTCTACACAAAACGCCGGTATTTCACCGTATGGATGACCGCCTGGTTATTTTATGCTCTCTGGTTAACGCTTGGACTTACCGTCCCAATACAGAGTACGACCGGGTTGCTTTACGTGCTAAAGCAAAGCTGTGTTGCACTCTCCGCCACTTTACTGCTCTGGGGCAGCTCACTGTTTCTCGAAAAGCCACTGCCCGAAAGGGCTGTGGCATTATTCAGCATTTTCTTGATTATTTGGGTTTATGCTAGCTCCCAATATTCCCCTACTCAGCTTGAGACTCGCCTTGCAATGTTCTTGCTCCTAGGTTTAAGTAGCGTTTTTACTGGCATAGCGTTTTACAAACTCCGAAAAAAGATGCCTTTTATAGGGGCAGGACTTCTCAGCTTTGGTTTCACCTCTTGGGGAATTTACCTTTCAAGCTATCCCCTATGGCAAGAATATTTAGACATGTACCGGCCAGGATTCCTCTTGGCAACAGTCCTTCAACTGTTCATCGCCGTAAGCATGATAATCCTGGTCCTGGAAGAAGCACGATATAGAGAAGCACAAATGCAGGCAGAAATAGAGGCTGTCCGGGCCGAAAAAGAAGCACTCCAAGCAAAAATATTGTGCGTAGAGGAAGAATGCCGTTCCTTGTACGACCGCGTGCGTCTTACCGAAGGACTTCAAAGGGCATATGAAGAATTGCGGCGAACCCACCAAGTGTTAGTCCAACAAGAACGGCTTCGCGCTATAGGCCAAATGGCGAGTGGAATAGTGCACGACGTCAGTAATTCACTCACAACTATCATTGGTCACGCAGAACTGCTATTAAACCGGATGCCAAACCTACCCGACCCCGCCCGCCGGTGTATCCAAAATATCTATACAGCCGCTAACGACATCACAACTACCATTGCACACATAAGAAAGTTTTACAAAAGGAGACATAATTCGAACGAGTTCGTCACAACCGATCTTAACAGATTAGTTCAAGAGGTTGTGGAGATAACGCGACCACGATGGGAAGATCAACCATCACAGAAAGGGACCGTAATCAAACTTCACCAGGAGCTCGATCCGAATCTCCCATCTATAAAGTGTCAAGCTGAAGAAGTGCGAGACGCCTTGATCAATTTAATATTTAACGCTGTAGATGCATTGCCTAATGGTGGGACCATCCGAATTGTTACAAAACTCATTGAAAACACCTCCGGCAATGGTAGCCCTCCTCAAAAATTCGCCCTCATCGAGGTCCAAGACAATGGCATAGGGATGGACGAGGAAACCAAGAGACGGTGCCTCGAACCTTTCTATACAACAAAAGCAGCTCAAGGGGGCACCGGTTTGGGACTGTCAATGGTCTACGGAATGGTCCAGCGCCATAATGGCAACATCGAGATAGAAAGCGCCCTAGGCCAGGGAACAACTATTCGGCTTACTCTCCCAATCTCCTCTTAGAAGAACCCTGAAAACTGCCTTTTCAGGGCACCCCCACCTCGAAATACTTAGAGAAGCACCCCAATACCCTAAAACCAGAAAGGTAAAACCACCGCCTCATGCCAATTGACCATCAAATCTACCACCTCAACCGCCAACCTGCCGGATGAACTGGTACGAGATAGTTGAGTGTCCAAATAGCAGTTGTTCATATAGGGATTTTGACTTCCTACCACGATCACATGCTTGTGATTTGATGTGGATCGCAGCAGTGGATAGTTAACGCCCTAGTGACTGTGCTCTTATATCCGCAATATTCCCATAGCCATACTCATAAGAAGGTGGATAATCCAAAACATGTATCCGGAATGAAACACAGGTATTTAACCGTACCCAGCACCTGACCTCTTCCCCGTAAAGTCGTAAATTACTGGCGACCCTTATTGATCCATCGTCACACACGGCGGTTGCCATAGATATATTGGGCTTGAATGTCTGCAAAATTGTCTATCGATTTGTAATCCACTACCACCACCGTGTTTCTGATATCCCGATTTCGCTCGCCTGACCGGTGGCAAAGATACCGATCAAAAGAGTTCCATAAGCAAAGTCCTACCTGCCGGGTGATGTAGGCACGAATCTTATTTGCTTACTTCTAACCCTGCTTACTTAACTTGGGAAGGCAGTCAGTGCACTACTAAATTGACTGGGGGTTAATTGACCTCTTTTTGTTGCGATTGACTATGAGCAATTTAGTGGAACCCGTCATAACCACCTACGTTCCTGAATTTCCCGATACATCCAATGCACAGAAATGGAGACTTTGCCGTACATTCCTTTGACTTTTAACCGTCGCAGAAGCACATTGAGATAGGCTTAGGTTTCTAACCCGGAGGTTGTATGAAGCTTGCGGATTTACTGTCGCAAAGGACCGTTGTTGGGGAATTATGGCGTGCTGAGAATGGCAAGGTAAGATGTATTGCATGCCACAACCGATGCCTTATCGAGGAAGGAAGTGCAGGGATATGCAAAGTGCGGTATGTACGCGAAGGTAAGCTTTGGGTGCCATTTGGATATGTAGTGGGAGGCGTTGCATGTGATCCGGTTGAAAAGAAACCTTTCTATCATTTGTATCCGGGCTCGAACGCAGTTACCTTTGGCATGCTAGGTTGCAATTTTCATTGCGAGTTTTGCCAAAACTGGGTTACGAGTCAGGCCCTGCGGGAAAACATCTCAACCACACGGATAATCGAAATCATGCCAGAGGAAATAGCAACGTTGGCAAAGCGTTATAGGGCCAAGCTAGTTGTTTCAAGTTACAATGAACCGGTAATCACGGCTGAATGGGCTAAAGCAGTGTTCGAAAAGGCGGTTCGTTTGGGGCTCAAATGCGCATTTGTGTCAAATGGGTACGCTACAAGGGACACGCTCACATACCTGCAGCCCTTCATGGTTGGCTACAAAGTCGACCTTAAAACTTTCAGGGAGGAAAACTATCGTCGGTGTGGCGGCAAACTCGCTAACGTACTGGACACAATCAAAACAGCCTTCGAGCTAGGGTATTGGGTGGAAATCGTTACGTTAGTGGTACCTAAATTTAACGACGACGAACCACAGTTGCGTGAAATCGCCAAGTTTATAGCATCGCTTAGCAAGGACATTCCCTGGCATGTGACAGCGTTTCATCCGGACTACAAGTATACTGACGTAGGGCCTACCCCGTTGAAAACCCTACTGCGCGCAGCAGAAATCGGCCGGGAAGAAGGGCTAAACTATGTGTACGCAGGGAATTTACCTGGCCGCGTGGGAGAATGGGAAAATACCAAATGCCCCAAGTGTGGCGAATTATTGGTTGAACGGGTTGGATTTAGCGTGCTGAGGTATAACATAACTTTTGAGGGTAAATGCCCTAAATGCGGTTATACCGTACCGGGCGTTTGGTATACGCAGGAAGATTTTGCGGCTGGCTATAGCCCTAAAACTAACGCTTACCGAGATCCCACGTCACTAATTTAAACCTTTCAATCACATAACGGGGGTCACGGCACTTGAAAACAATAAAATATCGCATCTGCTTCGCTTGAGATAGGGTTTGTATAAACAAACTGGCCAGTGCCGTTGAAACGCCCCGTATGTACAGGGACCCATTCACCCAAAGGCAAATTTAAATTACTTGAGGCAAGTATCGTGTACGTATAACCCGGAACCCCATCTGCGCCAATTAACACCAATTTGCCATTCTCCAGTGAAGCACTTTTTATATTTGGCTTGCAGTCTCCCATCTCCACAATGATTTCGCCAGAAGTCTGAAGCGACGAAACATTCCATCTCAGTCCTGGGCCCGGCGAAGCTGGGAGCACCAAATCAAATGAATTATGGAAAACAGGTGCATCGAAAAGTTTAATTCGATCACCTACTGTCAAAGGATCCGAGCCTATTATTTCCAAATTAAGAGTGCCTCCAAAGACTATTCGCTCACTGCTTTTAAGAAATGTGGCGTTTATGGAAGAACCCAATTTTGCCACTGTCATTCGGATGGTACCATGGTTTGTGACGGGCCCATAAATAGAAAGTGTGGTAAATGAGCTAGCATTTCCCGGTGCCAAAATGCCATTGGTATGGACTGTAACAGAGCCAAAAACCTCACCAGTGCCAGTAAAAACACCCCCGGCAACTGTAATCATAGATGTGAGCATCCGTGCCCCCTGGAGCTGAAAGACTCCGTTACTTATTACCACTGTCCCATCGTTAGTAAGCACTCCAGTAACGACCATTGTTCCTCTACCCAACTTAGAGATGTGGACTGGTGCATTGTTTTGAGACCTGTAAAGCGCACCCGAGAAAAGAAAATTGCCATCGCCAGTGAACACAAAAGTACGGGCATTCGTAAGGGTACCTATGTATTGGCACGTGTTCATAAAGGCAAGCCAACCTGAAGCGCTCTCAAAAATAACGCGGTTACCTCCAACATTCACTTGTATCAAACCTGCAATGGAATTGCTTCCACAATTATTTCGGATTGCTGGAACGTCCACATTTCGGCAAGCCACTAGAACTGGGCACCGAATTGTAATACTTCCTTGTGTACCATCCAGCTCCAGGGTGGAACTCCCACTATTATTGTTCCGAATATAAATTGCAGATGCTGATGAAATCGCATTTGGGTGCGCCAACCGACAAATACCATCCGAAACTGTGGTTGATGCTGTGTCGATGTTAACTATTCCCTGAATCCAATTACTTTCACTTAACACAAGTGTGCCCGGACTAGTTTTAGTAAAGCCGTTTGTACTTACCAAGGGCAAAGCAAGGGTTGCAGTATTTTGTTTTACTGAAATACTTGGAAGATTGCCGCACAGCTCTAAGAAACCACCCGGTAATGCTTTAACCATCCAATTTTCCGTGCCGGTCAAATCACCAAACCGAAGCCCTCCAATTTGTACTATTTTGTCGACAGTAACGCATCTATCGGAGGTAATATCTATGGTGCTAAAATCTGCGATATTTCCTGGTCCGTATGCAACAGTACCGTCCACCCAATTTGCAGGATTCATCCACAACCCATCGGCATCAACGGCCCATGTACCACTTGACGGGCCAGCAGTGCCAGGCACCGGTGTCGTAAATAATCCAACAATACTGCAGTTAAATGAGGTGTAGGTGGAGTACACCCCGCGAACCCAGAGTACGCATGGTTCGCCCCCATAGACACGAGGCACATAGGGGCGGATATTATCAACGGGCGAGTTTGAAGTAATGGGAGTCCATTCGAACGTTAGACCACCGTCTGTAGTAATTCCCCGCCAAAGTTCATACCTTTCCCCCGTTCGCAACGGAACATTGGTTGTAGTAGCCAAGTCGAACGGATCACGTGCGTTGCTAGAGATGTAAACAATGCGTGGATCGGTTGGATCCAAACAAATTCCGCCAGCGTAGTCATCCTCAGCGGCGTATAAAGGTCTCCCAGCATGAGCTATAAAACGTTTAATCCAATTTGAACCCGTCCAGCGGGCGTAGTAATAATAGATTCGGTCGTCATACCAGTTGGTACCGGTAACGTTGTCCTTTTGTACAGAAAACACGCATACTGGATACCCCTGTGTGTCCAAAGCAATGTCCCAACACCATGCACGTCCACCAGGGATCCATTGATTGGGGTCGTTTTGTGGGAGGTCGCTGTATTGATAAATCACACTACCTCGCTCCCCAGCATCATGCATAATTGGCAAATTAGTAAAGTATTTAAGCAATGTACCGTCTGAGCGATAAAACGCTCCTTCTTGGTAGTAAATGTGGTACAACGAGTTTGCAACATCACGCGGGTGCCCATCTGTGTATAGCAAATGTATGCGCCGCTGATGATCTGTGCAGTACTTGACATAGGGTCGCGTACCACCCGTACCAGTCCTGATAACAATTTGGGGGCTGGACCATGTTAATCCCCCATTGGTAGACCAAAACACGGTGGGATTGTAATTTAAGTTTCGACTGAAATCGTAGATTTTGCTGCCCTCCGCTGGTAATTGAAATAAATTCACGTAACTCATTCTTGTCCCAGTATCAGGGCCTATGTTTTCACTAGACCAGTCAGAAGGAGAAACAGGATTTGTAGACACGGAGAAACGATACGCAAAGTAACGGAAGGCATCATGCCCTGTGTAAGCAACTAGCAAAGTGCCATCCTGACGGACTAAAATGCTTGGCACATTGTGATCGTCGACCTGAGTCCATGAACTCGCCCACAAATCGGTTCTGGTCCCAGATGCCAAATCAAAAACGCTGAGCGCGGTACGTCCATCAGAACGCACATAACCGACATAGAGCTTGCCACTGTGAAATATTGCGCGCGGATCACTGTACCAACACCACGCTCCATCTGGGATAACCGTGGCATAATTTGTCTGGCAATAACCACCTGGGGTAAGCTGAAAAACCGAGATCAACACCGCAAAAATCCTAGCACTTTCACGTATACTACAAAGCATCTTCTGGAGCATAAAAAGATCGGACTTCTTCATTACCATTCTACTTCTACCGTAAAGAATTCGTGTTCTGCACTAGATTCAACTGGGAGTTCAAAGCTGAATGTCCCATCTACTGCAAAGTTATTTGTCGCAACACGTGGCCAATCCTTTACCGGGATGGTTAAATCTTTGCTCGCTTTAACGTAGTATCGGTATCCAGGTGTACCACCGACTCCCGAAACACGCACACCATTTACACGTGAGGCAATATTTGTCGTTCGCGGTGGCGTAGTAGAGACTACCCATAATCGGCCGCCCGAGTATAGTTCAGCTGTGCCCCATGCAAGCCCTTCTGCTAATTCAGGTAAGATCACGTTACTAAATTCCCCTACCAGTGTAGTGGCAGCAAACACACGATAATTATCTCCGGCTCTGAACTGTCCACCTAAGTTTGTTACCAGCAGTGTCCCCCCACAGGTTAGGGTACCGGAAACCACAAGCGCATCGCCGTAATTGTATTCTCTGTGGAGCTCAATAAGCATTTGCGCCCCATCGTTCAAAGTCACTGAATTCCATACAAATAGTGATCCTATTCCAATGCCTGGGGATAAAGATCCGCCAGATTGGATGGTCACTGGGCCTCGTATCAATCCATTCCCGGACAACATACCTCCGCTTAGCACAGAGACGGATCCTGTACTAAGTTGTCCACCAACGATAAGGGCTCCCCCATTCACAACTGTGGGTCCAGTATAGGTATTGTTTCCAGCGAGGATTAACGTACCGGCTTGGTTTTTGGTTATTCCAACTTTTCCACTCCCATCTGAAATCGACCCCGAAACGCTAATTACCCCAGCTCCCTGGAAAGTAAGTGTACGCGTCCCAGAAGCTTCAGAGTAAATGCTTCCACCGATGTTGAGTTGGCCCGAATCACATTGGACGAGGTAATAGCTCCCCCCGGTTGCGAGCGTAATACCTCCAGAGATGGTATTTGTCCCGACTTCGTTCAAAATTGCCGGGACTGACGTGTTTCGACCTGCCAAATACACAGATTGTGGAAGTACAATATTTTGTGTCGCACCGTTAAGGGCTAGTGTTGAAGAGGCACTGTTATTGTTCCTCATAAAAATTGGTGATACAGCGTTCGCTAACACAGACGCACTGGCGATCCGCAGAGTACCATCGCTACCACTTGTTGCACCTGTGTCAACAAATACTGTTCCTCTAAAGGCATTGGTTGACGATGCTAAGACTAGCGTCCCCGGTCCACTCTTAATAAGCGCTCCTACCACGATATTGGGTGCTGTCACGGGCGTTGAAATCGGACAACTCAGATAAAACGTGGCATTCGGTCCCACGTAAAAAGTGCCACCACTTGCATCTAGGAGAATACCCATATTAGAGTTGGTTAAAGACATCGAGTTCGGAACTCGTAAGGTTCCCCGATTCATGACTATAAGATCAGGGATGAAGTTAGTGGGTGCAGCACCTAACGCATTTGGGGTTGTTATTTCGAGGCTACCTACGGCTCCGTTGCCAATATAGATTCGGCCGGTGAAGTTGGAATTCATACCACGCAAAGTCACAGTGTTGCCTAAAAACACAAGCGAGCCGTAACCGGATATATTGGCGGTTACATTGATCTGTGAATTTACAGCGTTAAACGCCGCGCCTTTTTCCTTAACAAAAATGTTGCCTGCCATAGTCCAGACACTAGACCCGCCGTGATGTAGTACCCCGCCATCAAGGATCAAGTTAGTGATTGTAATGGTGCTGCTAGCTGTTCCCTTATAAATGAGAGTCCCTCCTGAAATCGAGAGAGCTCGGCCTGTAAATGTGTAATTAGCCCTTGTTGCAGGTGTACGCAAAGTGTGGTTGTAAGTTTCATATGATTTACTCCATGAAGGCGCTGCCCCGTCACTCCAATTACCCGCATTGTTAAATGAGCTTGAACCGACATTGTCGCTGTTAGTGAGATACACGTCTGCCGCAGGGAAATACTGAGGTCCCACTAAATAGTTAGCTAAAATCTGTCGCTCTGAAAGAGCAACATTGTGGATCCGGACTTCATAGTAATCTGCATGAGTATTGTTATCGGTACTCCACATAGATCTTCCTAGCCAATTATTCACGTCCTCTAAATCTGCTAGGGAGTTGCTCACATCCACATAGCCAATTGGATATCCGTCCCTATACCATTGCCAGCGGCCACCTGTTTCTGCATAAGCACCCACGCCCTTTGTAAACGTGACGGCGTAGTGATGGACAACTCCAGTGGACGTAATAAGGCCAGAATCAACCCTGCGCTGCGTACCACCTTTGAAGCGAAGTTCGAATCGCTGTCGGCAAATATCCGTCCCAATAAACCCGCTTAACATCACATCATCGTAAGAAGTGGTAACTCCTGGGGCCGGAGATCCAGGCACACCTGTGTATTCGCCAGGTTCTCCCAACCCATCGCCAGCCTGAGCTGTACGGCCAAAATCAAATATTCGCGCCCAATTCTGTGTGGAGAGCAATGCAGCCCATACCTCAATTGTAATGTTTGTGTGAATGGAAATTATCCTATTGGGCAAATCGATATACGCGGCCATTGTATCCATTGGAACGTTGCCCGTGGTACCTCCGGGTAACCTAATTGCTCGACCGGTATTAGTAGCACCTATTCCACGAACCATAGCTGGGGCACCACACACTAGATCATAAAAAACCGTACCAGCGGGTGCGGGTCCAGGTGCGTTGGTGAAAACCCACCTCAAAACCACCGAATGCAGGGCCGGACCAGTCGTAGGTCGCAATCTTCGATCAGCCACTGACTGCGGATTTGGGAAGGAATTATCCCCTCCGTTTTTGAGATCTCCCATGTTACAATTGTTATTCGTATTCCCTTGAAGCCTGACGCCATTTAGCCAAATTCGTGGATTGGTGTAAAAGTAAGGCGGGGTAGCACCTCCCCCACAATAATTGTGAAGCATTATAGTTTTGGGGCTTACAAGGCCATCGTTGTGAGTGCGCCCATAGTTATGACCACCGGTCTCATGCGCTAAAACAACGTACCAAACAGAGTTCGGGTTAAAAACCGAATACATACCGGGTTCTTGAGCCACCGCAGCAATCGAACTCGAATCGCTATTTTGACAGACATACAACACTAAATCGGCTCCAACAAAAGAACCAAAAGCAACAACATCAGCAACTCGGGAGTCGTTATTGTAAAGCCAATTAGCCATGCCACCCGTCGTTGTCCAATTAACAGGGTCATTTGTGGACTGGTAAAACCCGGCTATTCGCATTCGAGCTCCTGTGCCACTTTGTAGATTAACGAAATTGTTCCCCACAACTGCATTAGCAAGGATAACGTTTGCATTGGCTTGTCCACCCACACTTGCTGCATAACTTGGTGCGTAACAACAAGCCACGTCGCCTTCGATCCCTTGCAACAGAGGTTGCCCCTTGCCTGGGTTTATTTGGGATCCCAAGCAAATAAGAAAACAAATCCAAATAACATACCAACACCTCAAACGCATCCGCAGATACACAAGCTCTCTCAAAGGAAATCGGTAAAATCTGGGCGGGTCTTCCCCCATCAAAGCAGAAAGATTCCGTGTGGTTTGCCTTCTAATCATTGTTTCAAAATACTCTCAGACCTTTGCAGTGTCCCTAAAGTGCCATTCGTTTTCAATCCACCATCTGGTTGATCTAATGTGTGCAAAGATTCCCCATCACACGAAGTCCGGCTTCCGGTTTCTCTGACATCAAAGGTGGTTTTCTTAACGTAAGAATTTGTAGACGAGGCCAGTGTAGCAAGTCCTAGCCTTTGCCTAATCTCCCCCTCATTTAAATCTTTTAAGCATTTCGGTAAATTCCTCCATACCCGATGAACGCCAAAGCCCCCTTCATACATTTCTCGTAGTGCTTCCTCTTTCGACCATCCTTGAACAATCACCCGATATGCAGCACACATAACCCCTGTCCTATCAGCCCCGTGTTCGCAATGCACCAAAACAGGAGTGCAGTTGGTGTCTAACAAAATCTGCAAAAATCTAAACAGATCTTCTTTTTCAGGGTTCCATACTTGCATTGGGATATGGGCGTAGTTTAATGGAAGCCCTTTCACCATTTCAGAGTCGGAATGCAACCATCGCAAATTTACCACAGTTTTTATTCCCATTTTAGCCAAGTTTGTAAACCCCTCCCTAGTTGGCTGGGCGCTACGATATAGAACCTCACTTACCTGGTACAAATTAGTCACTCCATTTAGAGTAATTGGTTTAGCCCAATGAGTCGGTCTATTGGAAATTCCTTCGCCAAACGCTGCCCTGGCCGAAAACACCAAAACTAGACCCAAAAGCAACAGATAATCGCTCGAGGGCACAACAGGCTTGAAGAAACAATAGGGCAAATCACGAACCCGTAACCAATTTTGCTTGTTCTTCATAAGTTTTCTACGTCTGTTGAAAGTTGGCTAGTCAAGCTATCATGGCGTACCACATACTGCCGGCACGTATTTTTCAGGGTTGATCATCTTTACTATAATTTCACCGTTTTCGCGTGGGTCGCCTACCAAGTAGATGTTTTCTGCGGGATTTATAATGGTGAACGCCTCACGGCCACCAGCAAACGCAATCGTGACCATAGAATCGGGCTGTCCAAGTAATCGTCCAGCAAAAGTCCCTTCCAACCCAGAGGGATGCAGGTCAGTCTCGAGAATCTCCACGGTAAACTCGCGCCCATCTAACCCAGGCACAACCAATTGCTGGACTGGCATGCCAAACTGCCTATGACGGTATACCACCTTTACCAATGGTTCTTTCCTATAAACAAGTTGACGTCGGAAAATACGGCCGTTTTCTTCGACCATACGTTTGTATTCCAACTCATTATGTGCAATTAATGCCAAAACATTTGTGTCGAACGCATCTCCTCTTGCCCATTGGAAATGCTCCGTTTCTAATCCAACTGGTAACGGTCGCGGCGAACCGTTTGTGGTTAACGCCGGATTTAACCCCAAAGAGGAAGTCAACGCTACACTCTCCGATTCATCGCCAGAACCCATTGAAAATGACCTTTCGGGACGCATGGATGAGACACTTTCTTGCTTTTCTTTCGCCTTGATGATTCGGTCAAATTTCCGGGGCAAAAGATGCGCCACTATGAGAATGACCGCAAGACAGCCTATTGTTAAGATTATAACCCTCATATTCAAAACCAATATCTAAGTCGCCAATTCCAAAAAAGCACATTAATTCCCACCCATCAAGCTGCACCATGTCGAGCCTCTGTTATATACGCAAGCTTATAAATCCCTCCCGCCCTACATACGATTTGCGTGCCTGGTCACACTCAAAGGCAAAAATACACGCTACGCATTATGAAAGCTGTGAACTCAACGCAAAACAAAAGTATTCACTTTTTTCACTTGCAGGCTCAAGTAATGCGAAGCTTAAACTTCAAAGCAAGCGTATGACCATGGACTTTTTTGAAACTATTAAATCGAGGCATTCGATCAGAGCATTTCTGGATAAGCCAATCGAACCTGACAAGTTACGAATGATCCTCGAAACAATAAGGCTTGCTCCCTCCGCAGGCAACCTCCAGGCATATACAGTCGGTGTGGTTTACAACGATACGCTCAAAAAACGGCTTGCGGAAGCAGCTCTAGGCCAAGACTTCATTGCCGAGGCTCCTATTGTTTTAGTCTTCTTTGCGCGTCCCGACATTTCCTCGGCCAGATACCGTGGTCGTGGAGCTGATTTGTACTGCATTCAAGACGCCACCATCGCGTGCACTTACGCTCACTTAGCGGCGACTGCGCTTGGGCTAGGAAGTGTCTGGGTTGGAGCTTTCAGCGAGGAAGAGGTCAACAAAATACTAAATGCTCCTGCTCAATGGCGACCAATCGCTATTCTTCCAATTGGTTACCCAGCTGAAAAACCTATACCAACCTCGCGTCGGCCTTTGGCTCAAACCATGGTCGAATACCACTAGCTTTTGACCTTGAACAATCGGCACAAAAATTACAGTTAACATTCCGAATGTCTGAATTGCGGAACCCCATATGGTATGGATCCCCCAGTGACACCACTGCTAATTAGTGGCAACCTCCTGTCCTCGCAAGATTAGCACAAAGGGAGATTACTGCAGTAGTTTACGAGGCTGGCATTTAAGTGACACCTTGCTCCAGCCTATCAAAACCAGCAAAGTCAAATCAGTTAAACCCGCAATTTACGCCCCTACAAAACAAAAAGAGACCCCACACGAAACAAAGTCAGTGCTTAAAACAACAGAGGTTCAAAACTATGCCCCAGGAAGAATGCCTAAGCGTGAAATCGACCTGATTCAAATTGTCCTTGGATGCAAAATCTCAGGTCAACCAATAAAAGGTAAAAAAACTACGTATTTAACTGTGCCCCTAGATGTTGAGACTGCTTCTGATTTCGGCAGCAAGGCCACAACCGGTTTAGCACTTTAGGTTTTGCCTAAAACACAGAATATACTTGGTTCACATCTCTGCAAAAATCCCGGCTTACTCCCCAATTTTCGCACCGAAATGGCCAGGTTTTACGCGTCGCAATGTGATTGGGCACGCTCCTTGCCCACACCTCATGCTACTGTGGACCGCTTGTTGCAAACTCCAAGAAATTCCGCAGTATTCGTAAGCCAACCTCCTGGCTTTTCTCAGGATGGAATTGAACACCAAATACTTTCCCATGCCACACAGATGATGCGAACACCACACCATACTCCGTCTCGGTTGCCACAATACTACGGTCCACTGGATCCGGAAAATAACTATGTACAAAGTACACGTAGCTACCATCCATAATTCCTCGGTACAAAGGACAATTGGGCTTCACCATCTTAAGTGAGTTCCAACCAATTTGGGGAATTTTTAAACCCTCAATCGTGGGAAACCTACGAACCACCCCTTTAAAAACCCCTAATCCTCTCGCAGTGCTTTCAAACTCTTCGCTTCGTTCAAAAAGAATCTGGTACCCAATACATATTCCTAAAAAAGGTACACCATCAGAAATCATTCCTCTGAGAGGGTCAAGCAGCCCTTGCTTAGAAAGCCCATTGATGCAATCGTCAAAAGCACCCACCCCTGGTAATACCACTCCGGCTAGCCCTTTAAGCTGGTCTGGGGTTCGTACTATTATTATTTCCGCCCCAATGTATCGCAACGCATTGCAAACACTCCTAAGGTTCCCAGCTCCGTAATCTATCACACCGATTGCCCCTGATAGACTGAAATACCCTCTTTCACCAATTGAGGTAGTTCCCATTTTCCTAGGAAAATCCAGGTTTACGCAGTCGATGTTCTTCGAGTAGAACGACGTGAATTCGTTTTTTACACAATCCCAACCACATTAAGTGTACGAGTATATACTTCTTCAGGGGTACCCTCAGCAACTACAGTTTTCAGCAACCCCTTTGACTCGTAGTAATCAATCAATGGAGCCGTACTCTTTTTGTAAACTTCCATTCGCACACGAATTGCCTCAGGTCGATCATCTTCGCGTATTATCAATTCGGTCCCGCAAACATCGCAAACCCCCGGCTGTTTTGGAGGATTGTTTACAACGTGATAAACCGCTTTGCATTTAGGACAAGTTCGGCGACCAGATAAGCGTGCTATAATAACATCGATTGGCAACTCAAAATTCAGTACTGCATCGAGTTTGAGACCTTCCTTAACCAAGATTCCCTGGAAAGCTTCAGCTTGCGGAACCGTTCGCGGGAAACCGTCCAATACAAACCCAGCAGGCCAATGCATACAAGCCGTCCTCTCTCTAACAAGACTAATTACTGTTTCGTCAGGAACGAGCTCGCCCCTTTGCATGTAACCAATAGCTTCCCGTAAAGCCGGGCTAAGTTTATCTTGGGGAAGACTCTTCGCAGCACGGAAAATATCTCCGGTGGCTAAATGTGCCACTCCTAATCGCTCTGCCATCAACTGTGCGACAGTACCTTTTCCCACCCCAGGTGCACCCAAGAAAACAAATCGATACGGTGGATGGTTCACCTTACATAAAGATGTATCGAGTGGCTTACCTTCCAGCCATGCTTCTAACCAAATCTGCTTAACATTTTGTGTGTTCATATTATTAGATCCTACTGTTTATTTAAACCTGGCGCGCGAATCAAGTTCTCCCTTGTATTAGGTGATAATTCAGACTAACACTTAGACCTAGCAAGCCCGTGAAAAACGCAAAGTCTTGGTAAAAGTGGCCATAAAACACGTAGAAAACTAGCATCTTAATAGCATACGTTGCCAATATCCCAGAGTTGATTGTCTTTAATTCGGGAGGGGAAAGTTTCCAAGCACGGTAAAGCCATCGCATCGACGCGACTGTAAACCATAAGAATCCAACAGCTCCCCAAACGCCGAATGGTATAATTACAGACAAGGGGCCATGGTGGTAGTCCCCTGCCAAATACGCCGCCCTATAGTGTGCATCAGGGCCTTTGTACACCCCTGTTCTGGCAAATTCAAACTCGGTAGGATCGAATACCAAGCCACGCCCTTTCCAAAAATACAGCGGGACATCTCTAAGCAAATCCTTCCACATCTCGATCCGCCAATAGGTGGTGACCTCTGCCGTATACTTTACGTCTGGAGCAACTGGGACTGGCAACCAAGCCAAAGACCTTTGAAAACTTTTAGGTAATACTGGAGCAATCGCATAAGTAGTGCATCCTAAAATAAGTAGTCCAAGTAACGCAACGGTGACCGCAGCCGTCTTATGTAAACCCTCTAAATAAAATGCTAAAAAGAAGATGCCTATGAAAGTGAAAAGATATAATCGGAATCCCCCTGACATAGTTCCAACCAACACTAAAAGCACCAAGGGAATACGCCACCAAACTTGCTCTGTGAAAATCCTTCTTAACCCAAATCTAGTTACCATCCAATACCAAACAAAAAGACTGGCAAAAGGGATGCCATGTACTCGAAACACTAAAGCTTCTTGGGTAAGCGTTGCTTGGGGGTCGACAGGAAAAAGGTAATAAAGGGGATATACAATCGAGCGCAAACTTTGGATGCTGTACAAGGAAGTGATAGCCCAAGTAATCCCCCCCAAGAAAAACAAAGTTACGTATTTTTGAGCTCGTTCAATAGGAACCCCCCGACTAGCTAATCCAAAGAACCCAAAAATCGCTGCCCACACAGTCAAATATCGTTTTCCACCCCAGCCCCCTCCACCAAACACCCGGAATTTTAACCCGCCCGTTATAAGTGCAGTAACTAACACAACCACAAACAAATAGGCTAGCGAATAACAAATTTGCTTATCAGTGAGAATCCTTACGTCCGCAACTCGGGTACCCCACAACAAAAACACACACAAAATACACACATAAGCCATCAGCATCCATATGGGTGGGTTTCCAGGCAATAGCACCAATATTGCTGTTGTATTCCACGTTAAAAAAAGCAACGGATGGTAGTACTTAATCAAAAACGGAATTCCTATTGCGAAAAGTATCAACCCCACTAGAGCGATGGTGCTGAAGGAAAATGGATCGGCCAGGTAATACCCCAACACCACAGCCAATGGAAGACTTACTCCATATATGATTAAAGCCTTTGTAATGTCAGCACGATTCATATTTTCCCTAATGGTTGACACCTTCTGCGAGTCCAATACTTCTGTCGCTGCTTTGCCTGGATATTATTTTCGAATTTAATGCAACACTGAGTCCAACTATACCAGTGAATTTTTGAAGGTCTAGGTCGAGCGCGCCAAAAAAAGCAAAATACACAACTGCATTTACTAAAAACAAAACAAAGAGTCCACGGTTGATTGTTAGAAGTTCCGGGGGACTACTCCGATAATACTCATACAATAAAGCCAAAGAGGCTATCAAGAACCACAAAAACACTATAATGCCCCAAATGCCCAGCGGGATTATGATTCCTAAAAAGCCATTGTGATAATCACCAGAAATAAGCGCTAATTCGTGAGGCCTAGCAAATCCTCTCTTCTGGCCTTCAGCAGCCAAATTCCATGCTCGCGCATCAATCGCAAAACCACGTCCCCACCAAAATTGCTTTTTTACCTCCGGCCATAGTTCCTGCCACATGGTAACACGCCACCAAAGCGAAGCTTCAGCATCATACCTTACAACTGGATCAATTCTGATCGGTAAAAAGGATAACGCACGTTGCATTGGCAAAGGCAACTTATCAGCATTCGGAAGAACCAACAAGGCTGTAGCTGCACTTACGCCGAGTATAATTGGCAACCAGATGGTCTTGTAAAGTCGTTCCATAAAAAATGCGAAAAAAAGCGCCATGCCAATATATGCAAGCGCTATTCGGAAACCGCTTAAAAGCCCCAACAAAATCGCAGCTACCAAAAGCATTAATCGCCAGGGCTTAGTAATGTCTAGAACCCCACGTAGGCCGTACAACACGATAACTGCTGACGCCAAGCAGTATGAAGCAACTAGTCCACCACCCAAGCGACTAATCCCGAACGTCCCAGGAACAAATTCCGGCAGCTGGTATAAAGCGTAAAATGGCGGAAATACCCAATATAAGCAATAAAACTTTTCACCTGCCATAAACGCGAGGTTGCTCAAAAGGGCCGTCAGCCCAGGTAAAAAAAAGGCCCAAATTGCAAGGCGGGCTTTCGTGATGGGTATTGGCTGGCTAATCAAAGCAAAAAAGCCTGCTATTGCTGCGCCAATTGCAAAGTATTTTTTTAAACCATAAACTTCGGAGCCGAATATTCTACCTCCTAAACCACCTGTAAGGCCAGTAGCTACTAACAGTATTGCAAACACTAAAATGGCTGTACTTACTCCGCCTGTAGCAGGAAATTTTCGTTCTGGATAAACAACCCTCAGTACTAAAGCCAAAATGAGTCCCAAATAGGCAAATATCATCCAAAGATGCGGGGCACCGGGTAGAAAGTAAGGGGTAATCATTGCATTCCAAGTTACTATCAACAATGGGTGATACCACTTAATAAGCAAAGGAAAAACCAGACACCCAACCACAGATAACAAAATTCCCACATTTATTGGGTCGAAAATGTTGGCAAGAAAAAAACCTACCAATACCGCTATGGGAATTGCCAACCAGATAAAGGGCTGCCTAGAAAACGCATGGTTCATTTCCTGGTCTGCACAGTAAGACTAAAACCTTAAACAAATCAAACCACTTTTCGACGCTTAGCCGAGCTAAAACTCCACGTTGCGTCATTCACACCTAACCTATAACACCACCCCAAATAACCACTCCTTTTTATATTAGCTATTTCTTTAATTGCCTCAATAACTCATTGACTTTCCGAATCACAGCAAAGGCATCGGCTACATACAAGACATCTGCCTTACCCCGAGCCCAACCACAATTTGGATCCAAGTTAATAGCCCTCCTTTCGTTTATAAATCGCCAACCGACTGTGTGCGGTTCTTCCCCGTGGCAACACGTAGCTAATCCACGCGGATGCCGTGGGGTAGAACCTGTCTGGCCAACCTGGTTCAAAGGCGTCAAGAACGACAAAGTGGCCGCCCCTTCTGCACTCAAGTCCACTAGCGACTTGGTACTCCCCAAAGACGCCCCAGTTAGCTCTAAAAATTCCTTTATTAGCTCCTCCGCCTCCTTCAAATGAATTTGCCCATCAGACTGCTTTTTTGTCCAACCTGCACCAGCAACAAACAGTAAGTCCGCATCCGGCCGAACTGTTTGAACTCCTGAAATGGCTCCCTTGACCTCCAAAACAGCAGTTCGACCCAGCCCTTCTGGTATAGGAATCACAATTTTTTCAAAAGTAACCGACCCAGTACTCATTTTCGCAGGTTTAAATGCCCCAGGCTCAACAAGTAATCCCCACGGTTTCGAAGCTCGAGTAAAAGTCACTTCGATCCGCTGTCTATAAATCCACTTCTTTGCAAAAAGTTGCCTATCCCGCGCAAACACCGCACAGATGTGAGTATCGGTTTTCCCCCCTGCCCTGTAAATTCCTCCGGGCAGAGCCCTTTGGAATCGGCTTGTATTGGGTCCTACCACAACGTCTGGCTTAAATCGAGTCACAATTTCATAAGCGGCCAACGAGTCTGTGGAGTATCGCGGTTTACTAAACTCTGGTGCATCCAGAACCACAACTTGTTTAGCGGGAAATCCCGACAACTCCGCCGTGGCTTTATCTGCCCCAGCACCAATCACCACTACGATAAGATCGTCCCAATTCAATGCTTCACAAACTTCCCTCGCAGCAGTCAATGCTTCAAACGAAGTTCGACCCAACTTACCCTCTTCTTCAGTATGTAAAAATACAAGCAGGCGACTCATACGCTTTTACTCCTATTTCTTGAGTATCCACTCTACCAATTCTTGTGCAATTTGATCGGGCGTCATGTCTCGCACAACCCGTGTGTCACGCAGTTGAGTAGGCAAAGAAGCCTCTAAAACCTTTAATTCCCTCGTAGTTAGTGAGGCTATTTTCGCCTTTTGTAAAGCAGGCATTATCCATCGCATATTTTGCATCCCTATTTGAGGATTGTTGGGCGGCTCTGGCAAATTTCCTGTCGCCCATCCCACCACAATCGGGGGAGCACTGCAACGTGATCGCAAATGTTTCCCACCTTCCACCCGCTCTAAGACCTCAATTGCACCATCCCCAAGCACTTGCAACTCGTCAACACCCATAAATACATCTCGGATTTCCAGCTTTTCCGCAATCACTTGTAAAGTAGTTCCACTGCTCCGAGAACCTGATTCCCACCCGCCAAAAATAAGCAATCGATTAGTGTTGAGGCCATGAATGCCCTTGATTGTATCTGCTAGCAATTCCCCAAGCTCATATGAATCCACAAATCCAGATGCTTGGCAATCAATTGGAATCAGTTCAAAACTGCCTTTTTGTCCCACTGACATTAAAACCTGCTGTAATTTAGCTCGTGGTGCAGCGCTGACCAGCCAGACACGAGTCCCCGAATGCTGCTTGGCTAAATGAAACGCATTATAGAGTGCTGTACTAGCCCATGTGTCCAAAACCGCTGGCAGCATCATTTCATTTTTCAAAGCAAATCCAGCCGGCCCTTGCACTGGTTCCAACGTCTGCAAAGGATCGGGGACGATCCCTGCACAGACTACAATATGATAGCCTACACTCATGTTCCCGATTCAAAAACACGATTGCCGGGGAAATTGCAACCAAAAAATCTCTTGTCCTAAGCCGTCTTTCCACAAATAAACGTGAAAACCCCTTTCCCAACAAAGCAAAACCGCTGTAAAATCAGTCTGGTAAATGACGGAAACTAATACCAGCTTGACTGCACCAGTTACCTCGGTAATGCGAAGCGACGTGTCGGCTTTACCATTAAACTACACAGTACAAGAAGCCCTTTCCTACATAAGGCAAAAAAAGCTTGGGGAAAAAATCATTTATTTTTACGTCGTTGACCAAACAGGTTGCCTTAAAGGCGTTCTACCTGTGAGAAAACTGTTAACCGCACCACTTGATACACCTCTGGAAACCATAATGGTACCTCGGGTGATTGCCATCCCGGCGGATGCTACAGTTTTGGATGCTTGCGAATTATTCCTCGTCCACAGATTTCTCGCACTCCCGGTTGTGGACAATCAAGGACACCTGATTGGAATTGTTGATATAACCGTTTTTACAGACGAAGTGTTTGATATAGCCGAGCGTTCTCAAATAGATAGCCTATTTGAGTCAATCGGAATTAGAATAACTCAACTGAAAAGCGCCTCTCCAACTAAAGCTGCAGGCTTACGATTTCCATGGCTCCTTGTTACCGTGTCCAGTGGGCTAATATGTGCACTAATAAGCCAGCGGTTCGAAAGTACTTTCATAAAAGCTACCACACTCGGCTTCTTCATTACTTTAGTATTGGGCTTGGGTGAAAGCGTAGCCGCCCAGTCAATGTCTATTGCAATTCACTTACTTCGACATGCAAAACCGAATCTTTCGTGGACCATCCAATCCCTCAAACGCGAACTAACAAGCGGCATAATTTTAGGGATAAGCATCGCCTTGCTAATATCTTTTTTTGCTGCGTCATGGTTCGGATTTACCCCCGCCATCAAAGCTTTATCGGTTTCCATACCAATTGTGATTATCAACGGTTGCCTCGTCGGCCTGTTTATCCCTAGTTTGCTCCACAAACTGCAACTAGACCTTAAAGTTGCATCTGGCCCGTTAGTATTAGGAATAGCCGATATTTGCACAGTGACAACTTACTTTACCCTGGCATCTTTGCTCGTAAAATAGTTACTGTAACTACAGGGATTGCGGAAATCGCAGGTATAACAAGCTTTTAATGCCTAGTTAGCCGTAGATTAGAAATAGGAGTTCTGCTTAAAATGATTGAGCTACCCTCCAGTTAACAGTCCGCGCACTAAATAGTCCACAATCCAGCAAAAAGATCCGCAAGGCTCCATTAAAGGACATAACTTATTTCTGAAAAGTAGGTGCTCCTTATCGCCAAACCAAAGCGTTGACTAAACTAAAGGTATTTGTTTTGCTCAAACCATGAAAAAGCTACTGCGCATCATCTTGTTGGTGGGGCAGATCTTCTATCTGCTAAACCAATTGTTTGCTGACTTAAGAGTACATGGTCTATTTAGCGACAATATGGTCCTTCAACAAGGTACAACTGTGCCTGTTTGGGGATGGGCCAACGAAGGGGAAATAGTAACAGTGCAAATCCAAAACCAGAAAGCCACCGCAAAAGTTAAAAATGGCCAATGGATGGCTAAGCTTAAGAACTTAAAACCAGGTGGCCCATATGAACTGGTTGTTTATACACTCACCGAAACCATTCGGTTTACCAATGTATTAGTTGGTGAGGTATGGCTCTGCAGCGGTCAGTCAAACATGGAATGGCCCCTGTCGAAAACCGAAGATCCAGACCCTGTTATTCAAAGTGCTAGCAACACATTAATTAGATTTGTGACAATTCCACACACAAATCTTAAAACCCCAACAAATAATGTTTTCGCCACGTGGGTTGAATGTACACCTTCTACAGTAAGTAATTTTTCCGCCGTTGCTTATTACTTCGGCAGAGAACTCCAAAAGTCATTGTGCGTGCCAGTAGGCTTAATTTTGTCCTCATGGGGCGGCACAGCCGCCGAACAGTGGACCAGCGAAGAAGCGCTAAAATCAGTCCCCCGCTTGCGCGATGAAATCTTACTCTCGTACGAAAAGGCCGTTCAAGAGTATGAAGAAGCCCTCAGAAAATGGGAGCAATCTGGCCGCACCAATGCTCGTCCGCGCGCCCCACGAATCCCTTCAGGATTGTACAACGGAATGATTGCACCATTAATTCCATTCGCAATATGCGGAGTAATTTGGTATCAAGGAGAATCTAATGTAGATCGCGCCGATCAATACCGCGTCCTTTTCCCCACCCTGATCCGGGACTGGCGAAGCGCGTGGGGGAAACACGATTTACCCTTTATCTTTGTCCAATTAGCACCATACTTGGCCATAAAGCCTGATCCAAGTGAGAGCGCTTGGGCTGAATTAAGGGAAGCCCAACTGCTTACGATGAAAAAAGTTAAGAACACTCGTATGGTAGTAATTACAGACGCCGGCGATCCGAAAGACATTCACCCGAAAAAGAAAGAGCCCGTGGGCGTGCGCTTAGCCCGTGCAGCTTTGGCAATTGCGTATAAAGAACCGATTGAATGGTCTGGCCCGATCTTCTCGCGCATGGTCATAAAAGGAGAAAAAGCCATTGTGTACTTTGACCACGTAGGCGGTGGTCTAGCTTGCCCTGATCCTGAGATAAAAGGGTTCGCTATCTGCGGCCCAGATAAAAAATTTGTTTGGGCAAAAGCTGAAATCATCGCTTCAAATGCCATCGCCGTTTACAGCCCCTTAGTTGAAAAACCTGTGGCCGTGCGTTACGGTTGGGCAGATTGTCCGGTAGTAAACCTCTACAACAAAGAAGGACTTCCTGCTTCTCCATTTAGAACCGATAATTTTCCTCTGTTAACAGCACCAAAAAACAAGTAGTCGACCGAAAGAGCTCGTCCCAACCAAAATCGAAGTAGATATATTTCGAAGCCGCTACTAATGAACACACAATTCTAATTCTTCTCACAAAGGAACGGTACATCAGGGGGTATGGCTAACACGGTCTTATGTTGTCACGCCCTCCAAACGTAGTTAACATCCATTAGTAATGTCACAGGACAGCATCCCGAGAAATGGAACACACATGGGGGCTTCCTCTGAAGTCCCTTTGTGCGTCGATCTTGACGGCACACTGACTTATTCCGACCTAAGTTGGCTAGCCGTGTTACAACTATTAAAAAATGACCGGCTCGCACTTATACGGCTCGTGGTATGGTTAACAAACGGGCTCGCATTTCTAAAACGTCAAGTTGCAATCCAAACCAAACTGGACATGAAAGAAGTTCCTTGGTTTACAGAGTTTATAGATTTTCTGGAAAACGAGAAAAAAAGAGGTCGAAAATTGGTGCTTTGTACAGCTGCTGATTATAACTTAGCCAAAGATGTGGCAGCTCATTGGGGGCTGTTTGATGAGGTAATAGCAAGCGACGGGTTTACAAACTTACGCGGACGCTCAAAAGCTAAAACACTTGTCCGTAGATTTGGGGAAAAAGCATTTGATTATGCAGGGAACTCATTCGTGGACCTTCCAGTATGGGCTAAATCGCGCCAGGCAATCGTTGTTAACGCACATCCTTTCCTTGCCAAGCTCGCAGCCAAACGCGTACCCGTAGCCGCTTACTTCCCTCGAAAAACATCATTCCGGTCGATCCTCTCACAAGCCTTTGACAAAGCGACAGTCTTACAATCGCTACTGTTTTTCGCTCCTGCACTAGCGTTTAAACCAATGTATAAGCTCGGTACTCTATTAATCGGCTTTTTTGCAACTTTTATCACATTAACCGCAAGCCGCCTTGCTCAAATGCATTTAGCCACACCCTCCCAGGGCGCCTCTAAACACTGGCAATCCCTAAGCCCTTGTCTCTGCATCGGATTAGCCACCGGTCTTTTCACCGTTTCTCTCATAATAGCCGCTGTTATTAAATCAGCCTTGATTCTACCCCTCTTGCTGATCGTTCTAACTGGGATAGCAGGAGCATTATATTTGCAAGAATCTTTTCCATCTAATTTGCTTGTGTTACCAATTCAAACAACAGCAGTTATCATATGCGGTGATATTGTTGTCGGGGCTGGGATGGTCATGAAACTTGTGCCCATATGGTTTTTTATTGCGCTTACATTCCAGTGTTTAACTCCTCAAATTCATGGGTTAGTGCAAGAATCTTCAGAAGCCCACTCCCAAATACCTTACTACTTAGCAATAACAACTGCCTTAATTACAATAGCCCTTGTGTTCCTCCAAGCTAGAAACACCGCCTCAGTAATTCTCGGTTTGCTCTTCGCATACTGGATTTTGAGGCTCGTCCGCAAGACATACGCATTAGCTTCTAACCCGTGGGAATTAATTACGCGCGACTCAGAACTAATAATTGTCCAACTGGCACTGTTACTAGTTTACCTTTACACATGATTTTTACGCCTTATGTTCAAAACAACCTATGAATCCAGTCATCGGGGCCCAACATTCTAAGGATCTTGACTCGCATTGGAGAGCGCCCTTACTTATCTCAGGCACTGCGGATTGGCGCTTTAAAGCAATAACAAAATATCTTGTAAGCCCACCATTAATAACGGAAAAACCCTCAAACTCATCGTTTCCCTATGACGTTAGGTGTTTAGTTTGGCCGGGAACCAACCAGAAAAGAAACATCCTGGAATCCAGAAACCTTCGCGTATTTATACGAGACGTAAAAAACAAGCATGAATTATTAGATTTTTTCGCAGATGCTAAAGGGGCAATTCATCTCCACATCATTACCCCACCCAGCTACGACAATCCTACCTTCTGGTACAAAGGTAATCTATCAGCAATTGAAACACTCCACATACTTGGGCGTGAAAATGGTGTAAAAAGGTTTTTCATTCTTGCCCATGCATCGACAATTAAAACTATAACACAATTGAACGGACTTCACGGTTTAGAACTAACACCTACTCCCCAATCCGGTGAGGAGACCGACGTGCCCCCATTAATGCATAAACCCGAAAATAGGATCCCGGTAATAATCTGCCCTGAATTCTTAGTTCCCGAGGCACCTTGGATACAGTACCTCATCCAACGTATAATGGCAGGGCGTCCAATTTTAGTCCCAAACCCTGTTTCAAAAACACTTTGTCTAACTTACACCGACGACTTCTGTGCTTGGCTGCTTCACAACTTAATCCAACAAGGCGAAAATGCTTCTTTATTTAATCCACCTATCATGTCCACAACTATTTCAACCTTAATAGATGTCATCCATACCGCCCTCCAAGTTGAAACAAAACAAACCCTGCTGAAGCCGAGATATATCAAAATCTTAAGTCCAATTTTGCATCCGCTCTTTGCTCAAAAAATTATCCAACGATTGGGCATCCGAAACCCCGCCCTAGATTGGATCCTAACTGCCACGGCATATGGAACTGTGCAAAGTTCCCAAATCAACACCACAAAGCTCTCCGACGCGATTCACAGCATAGTGAAAACGTACCTTCGGGCAACCTCCGAAACCTAACCGATGAATCCCGTTCAATGCAGCCTCGCTTCCAAAAATCGGAATCACCCCCTCGCACCAGGATCCCACTAATCTTAACTTGGGTATGTCTAGGCGTGCTTTTAGCTTTGGCCTTTCCGCCTGGTGATATATGGGCTACCGCTTGGCTTGTCCCTGGCTTGATTTTACTCGTGGCCTTTTCAACCTCGGCTTTTAAAACATTTTGTGCTGCCGCTGTTTCTGGCACTGCTTTTTGGCTTTGTATTCTATACTGGCTCCTTCATATGCCCGTCCCAAAAATTCTTTCGGCCCTTGCATGGTGTTCACTTTCAATTGTTCTCGGGATTCTAATCGGGCTTTGGGGCTGGTTCTCGGGGTATTGGATTCCCCGAAAGGTACTTTCCATATCACCATCTTTAACCATCAATGGCACCAAAAATGATGTGCCCTTGGAAAAAACTGAGTTTCGCCATAAACTTCAACTAATTAATTCGCGAGATCCGATAAAACTGACTCTTTGGGCTTTTCTCACAGCAACCAGTTGGTCAGCTATCGAATTTCTGCGTACACATTTACTTTGGGGTTTTCCTTGGATACCCCTTGGTAGCTCTCAATACAAAATGATCCCCCTCATTCAAATCTCATCAATCACTGGTTGCTACGGTGTTTCGTTTATAATCGTTTACACGAGCGTAAGCGTTCTGTTTGCAATTTGCAAAATAGTTATAAAACCTACCCAATTACATGGAGCCATGGTTATACTTGCTCCCGCCGCAATTCTACTTACCACACTATGCACGTGGGGATATTACAAAACCGCTCACACTCCCACTACTTACACAGGCAGCAATCAGCTCAAGATCGCACTGATCCAACCCGCAATACCTCAACTCGTAATATGGGATCCCACCATGACGCCAATGCGCCAAAAGCAACTTATGGATCTGACAATTAAAGCAGCTCGTAACAAACCAGACTTAATCATTTGGCCCGAAGCGTCCTTACCCGAATTTACCGAAGATTTTTTTTCAGCGCTGATAGACTTCGTGCATACTAATAACGTCTGGATAATCTTCGGTGCAGACGAGGTGGAATTGGGATATCCAGATAACAAACCTCGGGTGTATAACGCGGCATTTCTTATGGATCCCTCAGGTAAAATCTCCAGTATTTATAGGAAACGACGCCTGGTGCCCTTTGGAGAATTCATCCCATTGGAACAACAATTGCCATTTTTAAAAAAAGTTATCCCCGTGCCTGGAAGCTTTACCCCTGGTTCCTACCCCGTGGTGTTTCGAATAAAAACTACCCACAACACAAACCCGTTAATTTGTTTCGAAGACACCTTTCCTGACTTAGCCAGAATCCCCCCTGATGAGAAAATCGATTTTCTGCTCAATATAACTAATGATGGTTGGTTTGGGGAAAGCGCAGCCCACTGGCAACATATGATAACTGCACTATTTAGAGCCGTCGAAAACGGTGTCCCACTGGTTCGGTGTGCAAATAACGGTATTTCCTGCTACATCTCCCCCACGGGGAAACCCATCGCTTTGCTACGGGATCACCGGGGATCATATTATGGTCCGGGCATTCTTCATGTTACCCTTGATAAAGCCCTAACAATAAAACCAACTTTCTACCGGCGATTCGGCGACGTGTTCGCCAATGCATGCGCAGTTATTGGCATCATGTGCGGAGTGACAGGCATCTTAAGAAAAACCACCCAATAATCCACCCTATGCGCGGCAAAACTAACTTCACAATTCAAAATTGCACCAATATTTAAAGCGCGTTACTCTGCTCCTCTGAGCAATTTGCCGCGAAAATGAACGATTGGAATATCCAGGCTCGTTCACGAGTTTGTC
The DNA here is from genome assembly GCA_964654645.1 of uncultured Verrucomicrobiota bacterium. GTDB lineage: Bacteria > Verrucomicrobiota > Verrucomicrobiia > Limisphaerales > CAZZJO01 > CAZZJO01. Next base: position 41,085 of record CAZZJO010000020.1, read on the forward strand.
ATTTGTGCGGTGAGCCATTTAAAGATAAACAGACTTATCATACGGTGTTGTTAACAGGCGAACCGCGTCCTGTTCGCTACGATTTTTGCTCTTCGTGTTGGCAAAGGGAAACCGCCTCTGGATTACTACAAAATCCCCAAGTCATATCCTATTGGAAGGGCACTTACATAATCCCTCCCAAACCCACAGAAGCAATCGAAAGAAACACGGCTGAACTATTACTAAAAAAACTCGCCACAACCGATGACCCAAACTCACATGCCGTCGTGTATATCTTGGCCCTGATGCTTGAGAGAAAAAAAATTATCAAGCTAAAAAAACGTGCGTATATCAACGGCAAAACCACTCTCATTTATGAACACAAGGAAACTGGCGAGTCTTATACAATAACTGAACCCACTTTGACCCCCGACCAAATTCACATTGTTCATGCGAGTGTTACTAAATTACTTGAACAAGAAATTGGATCCCAAACTGCATAATCCGGTCAAAACACAAACCATTTTTCTAGACATAAAATGACCAGCCGTGAGTAACCCTAAAGAACTACAAACCAAGCTAGGCTACCATTTTAAGAATGCCTCGTTGCTGAATATTGCCCTCACACATCCATCAGTAGCCCAAGAGAAAAAACAAATCGAACACAACCAACGTCTAGAATTTCTTGGGGACGCTGTAATTCAATTGGTCTTATCACACGAGCTTTTCAAGCGATTCCCTACATATAACGAGGGGCTACTGACAAAAACGCGTGCCAGATTAGTAAACCGTCGTACCCTAGCAGAAATAAGCAGGCAGTTAGGTCTTGGACCATACCTAATCATGAGCAAAGGTGAAGAATCGCACGGCGGACGGGATCGAACCTCGATCCTAGCTGATGCGTTCGAGGCCATAATCGGGGCGATCTACTTAGACGGTGGGCTCCAAGCAGCCTCAAATTTCATCCTCCAACACTTCGCCAAGTACTTAGACGAATTACCAGGAACTCCAAGCTCATGGAATCCTAAAGGTGAACTCCAAGAATATTTGCAAGCTAAGTCGCAAGAACCACCCGTATATAAATTACTCTCCGTACGAGGCCCAGACCACGACCGAGAATTCGAATGCATGGTTTTACATCAAGGCATTCCCTTGGCAACGGGAAAAGGGAAAAGCAAAAAGGCCGCTGAGGCAGAAGCCGCCTACTTAGCCCTAAAAAAACTTCGGTCTGCTGACAGTGAAACTGAGTCCGCTCATGCCGAGAAAAATAAAAAACAAACTTAGGACACTAGCCCGAGCTTTATGTATGACAGTGATTGCTGGATGCGCGATATTCCTCCTTAAACCTTTTCTAAACCGGTTCATGTTCTTCCCCACGCGAGCCCTCGAAACCACACCTGTAAAATTAACTTTCACCGAGCTTACAATCGAAACTCCAGATAAAGCGAAACTCCATGGCTGGTTATTTAAAAACGAAGCCACAAGCTTCAAAAACCTTCCTCTTATCATAGTCTGCCACGGAAACGGAGGTAACATAAGCCATAGAATTGACCTTGCAGCTTCATTACTAGGATGCGGATGCGATGTGCTCCTATTTGATTATAGAGGCTATGGTAAAAGCACAGGGGCCCCAACGGAAGAGGGTACTTACATCGATGCGGAAACCGTTTACACCTACGCGACCACACACGGGTATTCACCAACCCAAATAATAATGTACGGGGAGTCATTAGGTGGAGCTGTAGCCACTGAAATCGCTCTACGCAAACCCATCAAAGCACTAATACTCCAGAGTACTTTTACAAGCATTGCTGACATGGCAAAACATATCTACCCATGGCTGATCAAGCCCGAACTATTAATCGGCAACCCCTACAACACAAAAAGTAAACTACCTAAAATAACTGTACCCGTGCTAATCATGCATAGTAGAAATGATTCGATTGTCCCATTCTATATGGCAGAGGAAAACTTTAAGGCTGCCCCGCACCCAAAGTTTTTCCACGAACTAAATGGTGATCATAACGATCCTGTCTACCTAGAACCTGGCTTCATAGAAGCAGTGCAATCTTTTATTAAGTTTCTGGACACTCAACGACTTCCGTCCTTCTGAACCTTCCAACATGGACACACACTTAAATTCGCCGTAAATTAACACTGTTATGTGTGAAAATTGTGGTTGCACAGGACATAATGATCCACACCCAACCTCGCCTCGCTTAAGGGAATATCTTCATGCTCATGTAGACCCCTTAGGTAATATTTACTATCACTCACATAACAACAACCTTACAGAACACACCCATCATGACGCATCCAGCCCCAATGAAACAATCAAAGTGATAAACGTAAACAGTTCCATACTTGCCTATAATAATAGGCTCGCCGCTCAAATCAGAACCGAGTTAGAAAAAAGGAATATTTTCGCTATTAACCTCATGTCTGCTCCCGGATCTGGCAAAACCACCCTTCTTGAAAAAACCATTGAACTTCTACACCCAAAGCTGTACTGCGCCGTAATTGTGGGAGACCTAGCTACCGATCGTGACGCAGCCAGGATTAAAAAAAGCGGTGCTCCCGTGGTACAAATTACAACAGGCACCGCATGTCATCTTGATGCTCACATGATCATGGCAGCGCTGGAAAAACTCCCACTGGACTTGATACGAGTGCTTTTTATTGAAAATGTAGGGAATCTGGTTTGCCCCGCCGCGTTCGACCTAGGCGAAAAACTTAAGGTCGTTCTCCTTTCAACCACTGAAGGAGAAGACAAACCACTTAAATATCCTCCTATTTTCGCAGGTGCCCACGCAGTAATTATAACAAAGGTAGATTTAGCCCCATTAGTAGACTTTGATATTCAAGCTGCTAGATCTAACATTGCAACTGTCGTCCCCAAAGCCAAAGTTATCACCCTTTCTGCAAAAACAGGAGAAGGAATGCACGATTGGATATCCTACCTTCAAAATGCAATCAATGCATAAAATGCCGCATCCAAAGGCATGTCCAAGGCCCTTACTCTGAGGCAAAAAACGGGTTGCACACCATTTCCCTGCCCACGGTAGTGAGTGGACCATGCCCAGGACAGATCAAGGTATCGTGCGGCAAGGAGAAGATTTTACATTTAACTCCGTCAAACAACATCTGCCACGAATAATATCCTTTCCCGATCGAACCACAAAAAAGAGAATCACCACTAAAAACCACAGCCGGCGCTTTATTGGCCCATCCATCCACTACAAAAACCGTGCTTTCCCCTGTATGACCAGGTAGCGGTATTGGGTGGACCCTCAATTGCCCTAACGTAATAGTTTCATCCTCATTTTGCCAATATGAAACACTTAATTCTTCCCCGTAATACTTTGGTTCACAAACTGTTGCCCCTGGGTACGCCTTTAGAATTTCACTCAGGCCCGTGGTGTGGTCCTGATGTCGATGCGTTAGAAATATAAAACGTATCCTTATTTGGTGATTATGTGCAAAGTCTATTAACGAAGTTGATTCCCATCCAGTATCAAACACGCCCCCATCCTTTGTAAACTCATCCCACACCAAATACGAATTTGAAACATTGCCATATCTAACACCTGTAAACATTCGAATTGCTTGCCATGGCGTCAGATCCACAGGTTCAGGACGCCAACCCTCAGCAATCTTTTGTATAGCTTTTGGAGACAAACTAAGTAACCTTCCCAGGCTTAAAAAATCGATCTGCCTATCACACTTACCTGTTTGTTCGAACTCTAACAACTCTAAGCTCGACACACCTGCCGCATCAGCTGCATCCCCTAAACTTACATTTCGTAAGGCACGCGCTTTTCGTATAATCTCGCCTGCGTGGTCCTCAAGTTGTATCAAACCAGAACACATCCAAACAATTACAATTGCGACTGATTCTTACTGGTATCGTTTGGGATGCGCAACGGAACCTCGTGATTAAACCCAACTGCCGAAAGTTCTTCACCTGTAATTGCATTTACTATTCTGAACTGCTCTACGTGCAGCGTGTTATCCCCTCGGAATGATATGCGTGCGAAATAGCGTTTCTCTAATTCGATAAAGTACTTTTCATCTTCCCTACGAATTCTGTCCAGGACCAATGGGTGCAAGAAAATCTTAAGGTGGAAGTCCGATTCATCTCTCTGGCGTCTACGCAGAATTTCCAACACTTTACGCTGTATTTCAATGCTCATAGTAATAGGGCTTTTGATCCGCCCTAAACCGTGGCAATAAGGGCACGGGTCAAACATCGTCTCTCTGAAGCTTTCGGTATGGCGCTGCCGCGTCAATTCCATTAAACCAAGGGGCGAAATTGGCAGTACATGGGTCCTAGCTTTATCCCGTTTCAATAACTGCTTAACCTTCTCAAAAACCATCTGCTGTTCCCGTTTGGACTTCATATCAATAAAGTCGATTACAATGATGCCCCCAATGTTCCTCAGCCTTAATTGACGGCAGATTTCCTCAGCGGCTTCTAGATTTACTTGCAATATTGCGGACTCTTCTTCCGATCCAGCCTTATGACTACCAGTATTAACATCCACAGCTACCAAAGCCTCCGTCTCGTCAATTGTAATATAACCCCCACTCTTTAAAGGCACCCTCCGTGAAAACGTTCTTTCCATCTGTGCTGTGATATTAAACCTATCGAAAACCGGCTCCGGTTCATTATACAGTTTGATCTTCTGAGCTGATCTCGGCGAAATCTGACTTACCAGTTCCACCATGCGTTGATACGCATTAGCATCATCCACAACTACCCTTTCAATATCGTCGGTCAAAAAATCCCTCACAGTCCGTTCTACTAAATCAGGCTCATGGAACACGCAGAAAGGCGCTGGCTTCTCACGAATCTGCTCTTGAATGCGTCGCCATAACTCAATCAACATCGCAAGATCCCGCACAAAATACCTCTTTTGTTTGCCTTCCCCCGCGGTGCGTACGATTATCCCCATCCCCTCGGGGATATTCAATTCCTGGATAATCTTTTTCAACCGTTTCCTTTCTTGCGGATCCTCAATTTTCCGTGAAATGCCGCACTGATCTGAATTTGGCAAAAGTACAAGGTATCGTCCCGGTATCACTAAATTAGTTGTGACCCTTGGCCCTTTAGTGCCAATAGGGCCTTTAACAACCTGTACAACAATCTCGGTCCCCACCGGGTAAAGGCGAGGTATATCTTTAATCGTAATCTTAGGCTTCTCTCGTTTCGGGCCCTCTCTCTCTACTATCTCGACGCTGCTATCTAAGTTCGCAGGAATGATATCCCAGTAATGTAAAAACGCGTTTTTTTCAAAACCTATATCCACGAATGCAGCTTTAATACTATCCTCCAAGTTACGCACCACCCCTTTATAAATACTCCCCACTAAGCGTTCATCAGTGGCGCGTTCAATAGCCAATTCCTCCAGCCTACCGTCCTCTAATAGCGCAACCCTTGTCTCAAGAGGCTGCACATTCACAATGATTTCTTTATGAACACGCGGTCTTGTCCCAATTAAGTTCTGGACTTTATCAATTAAACTTCCCGCAACCATCTTAATTTTCTCTACCAGCCCCTTAGGCAGTTCCTCCTGTATTTTTACAGGTTCATAGGGCTTTTCGGGCTCTTTAATCGAATCACAAGCTCGAGCCTCTCCCAAGGATGCTGTAGTCGTCTCATCCCCGCGCGTCGGGGACAGCTCCTTCCCCTCTGCCTGCACACCCACCAATTGCGCTGCTTTCGCCTCAGCTTGTTCAATCTCCTCCCTATGCCGTGATTCAAAAACCTCATTTTGCAGGGCTTGCTCGGAAATTACTCGCTCTCGAAATTCTCCAGGAGATGTTTCGATTGGTTTTGGGCCTTTCCGACCCAACCCCCCTCGCGGGCGAAATCTAAGTATCGACTTTTTACGTCCAAGTGGATTATTGCTCATGGTTCAAATCCCTTTCCTTCGTACGTAAACATTTTGTAACAGGCCTGCGGCGATCAACGAGCATACCAAAGATGTACCCCCGTAGGAAAGAAACGGTAATGGTACGCCCGTCACAGGCAGTAAACGCACGTTCATTCCTATATTAATTAAAACATGTGCAAATAGCAGGGTCACTATCCCCACTGATAACAATCTGCCAAGCCGATCGCTGGCTCTGGCAGCTGTTCTTAAACCCGTAAAAAACAAAATTCCATATAGCAATAAAACCATCATGCTTCCAACCAGTCCGGTCTCTTCAGCCAAAACTGAAAATATAAAGTCATTATGAGCTATTGTCCGGGGAAGATAACCCAAAGCAATCTGCGTGCTTTGGCGCCATCCTTTCCCCATCACGCCTCCTGAACCAATGCATATCAGAGCTTGCCGAACATTATATGTATCATCCAACCACTGCCGCCTAAGTCGCCTTACCTGCTCCGGGGTCGCCCCGGGAGGTGTCGGGTATGGCCGACCAAAATATACCAATAACCTACGGCGTTGATAATCCTGAAGTTTTATCTGCCAATTAGGTGGTGCAAACAACACATCTACAAGAAACATAGTAGCAATCAAAGCCATTGCCCCAATCATTTTTATTAAGTGTCTGGTTGGTATTTCAGCAACGTACATTATGGCGAAAGCCGTCGGTATTATGACCACCGCTGAACCTAAATCCGGTTCAATAACTATAAGAACCACCGGTAAAAAAATCATCGCCATCGTTTTCCAAAGCTTTGCACCCTTGGTTAACTCCTCTTTTTGACAAGACAAATAATCCACTAAGGCCAATACCACTGCGAGTTTCGCAAATTCAGAAGGCTGAAATTGAAACGGACCTAGATCAATCCATCTACGTGCCCCAAACCGGACAGCGCCTATCCCAGGAATTAACACCAGCACTAATGCCACAATCGTAAACCAGTAAATCACACGCCCCCAACGTATTAATAACCGATAATCCACTAAATAAGCAGCCGCTGCCACAATTAAACCCACACCAGTCCAAATGACCTGTTTGAAAAATGGTTTACTCCAAAGCCAATGTAAAAATTCACCCCAAGACAAATCGCGATACGCATGCCAAAGCCCCGGTTCACCTACCATCGTGGCGCTGTAAATAAACAAATACCCTATGCACAAAAGAGCCACGACAACTACAGCCTGAATCCGATCAAATTCAAGCAATGAGCTTTTCCGTTCCTGTCCCGTCATTTAGACTTCAATCATAAAATTGCCGGTCTTTTCGCCTACCATCTACTTGTTCCAAAGCAACATAAATGTCCCTTGCAATAGGGGCACAAGTACCGCCACCGGATCCACCACTTTCCACCATCACAACCACCACATATTTCGGGTTATCAATAGGCCCAAACGAAGTAAACCACGTTACATGATCAACAACGTTACCTCTTGCATCCTCCACCTCAGCGGTACCTGTCTTACCCCCTACGCGGAATCGTTGCAAAGCAAATTTGCCACCAGGGTGAAAAGCTGCATAAGCTGTACTCTCGGGATCCTCCACATCAGCCGCCATTGCCTCAACAACCGCATGCAATGTAGAAGGCTTCACGTTTAGGAATCTCCTTATTAACGCCCTGGTGGGTTGTTGATTGAATTTCGTAGACCCTACCTGCCGAACAAAACTTGGTTGGAGTACTTTTCCACCATTAGCGATCGCTGCAGTCATCACAGCTACCTGCAATGGCGTTACCGCCACGGGCCCTTGTCCTATACATACATTTGCTGTATCTCCATCGGACCACCCAGACCGAATCCGCTCAATCGATGGAATAATACCTGCGCTCTCCTGCCGCGTTGGCAACCCCACAATTTCTCCAAACCCAACTCTCCGTGCCATGTTGATTATCGACGTTATCCCAACTTTTAACCCATTGGTTATAAAATACGTGTTGCTGGATTTTATAAATCCTCTCCGAAAGTCATATTCGCCTGGGGGTGCCGTATCGTGGATTATCCTCCGGCCAATCTGTATATGCCCCCTACGTGGATTCAAAGGTGAAGGGGGATTATAAATTTTTTGGTTGGGGTCAATCCCTGCTTCCAAAATCGCTAAGGCAGTAACAATCTTAAAAACTGATCCGGGTGGGTATATGTTTTGCGTAGCCCGATTAAGCATAGGCCGTAATTCAGGATCGTTTAAGTCATTCCACTCGCCCTTCGTAAGCCCTCGCACAAACAGATTCGGATCAAATGCAGGCGAGGAAACAAGCGCTAAAATCTCTCCAGTCTGACAATCCAACACTACAATCGCACCTCTAACTCGTGAACCCAGCTTACGAAGAGCTGCTTCTGCCACTGACTGAATTTCAAAATCAAGTGTCAACTCTACTCGCGATCCAGGAATCGGCTCTTCGATCATACATTCCTCGTGTTTGTAACCCAAACTATTCAAAATAACGTGTTTGACCCCTGACCGACCACGAAGAACAGAATCAAAACCAGCCTCTATCCCAACTACTCCGCGATAAACCCACATCGGGTAATTAAAAAACGCAACTTCTCCTTCCAGCGATTCTTGAACCTTTTGTAAATGACCTAGCACATGGGCAGCAAATTGTTTGTGTGGATAAATTCGTTTCGGCTGTAACTCAAGGTCTACACCTTTTAACTGTGTGCCGTTCTCCGAAATTCGAGCGACAACAATCGGCTCTGCCTCTGCTAATATAACAAACGGCAATGGCCGCATCGCCTGGTAATGCCGTTCAAATCTCGCCTCGTTAAATTCCAGATTCACTCCCGTGATTTCTGAAACCCTAGCTACTAAGTTGCTTACAGTAAGTACTCGCGCTTTCTTCTTAACCTGCTCTGTTACCTCTTTTGAAATCCGGAATGCAGCTCTTTCCTTCCGGGTAAGAGGTCTACCTCTTTGCATTTCAACCGCCCGCACCAAAGAGTTGGATTCTTCCCGGATCTTGGCAAGCTCAACCTGATACGCTCTTGCTATGTCATCCCTTAACTCTTCCAAGTAAATAGAGACATTAAAGGCAGGTTCGTTATCAGCCAAAACGTGACCGTTTCGATCAGTAATCACTCCCCGTAAGGCGGGGACCCGCACTGTACGCACAGCTTGACGTTCATGCTGCTGAACATAATCCGAAGCCAGATATACCTGTAGCCACCAAAGTCGCAATACCAAGATCCCTAAACCTAACAACAAAATCACCACCAAATGCCTAAGGCGTTTATCTGGATGTTTTAGTTGGTCGTAAATAAACATTCGCTACTTAACAAATTATCCGCCCGCGCCGAATCTCGCGATCAGGCCTAAAACTGCCTTGACCTGATTTCCGAGGTACAAGCACAATACCTAAGTATTGGAAAAAAACACAAAAAATAGGTCCCATAACTGCACAAAAAACCACATTGACAATTACCTGATAAATCAAGCTCGCACCAACATCCATCTTAACCCCACTCAAAATTAACAAAATGTACTGCCCAAGGGTAACAACACCCGCACCAACTCCACTTATTACAATTTGGGTTACTGAATTCCTTACAAGTAATACCCCCCGCTGCCGATAGATCCACAACCCAAACACAGCTATAGGTAAAAACGTGACCAAAAATGGATTTTGTGAAATACCAGAAAAGCACAAAGCGGCCCAAAACGCCAACAGAGTGATACTAAACGGCCCCAATACTAGCCACCCCCAGGTTAAAACAGCCGGCAAAACATCGGGCTGAATACCTATCACCCGTCGTGGCAACTCACATATAAACTCCAGATAACACACTACGGGTACCACCACTGCTATTGCCCAACTGTATACCTTTTTTATTTGATCATCACCCATACTTCTTCCAACCTAGAAATGTCCGCACTCAGGCGCACACGCGCCCGTTTATATAAGCCTAGCTCGACATCTTCAGAATCAATAACAACACCAATCGGAATACCTTTTGGGAAAATTCCACCCACTCCACTGGTGAAGACACGTTGACCCGGACGTAACTCAGCTGATTTGGGTAAGTAATTTAAATCCACAATTCCAGCAGTCGCGCTGCTCGCATTTTGAATGATGCCCATTGGGCCTTCTTCCACAACCACTGAAACCCGACACCTCGGATCACCAATTAGGTACACCCAAGAAAAATATTTGTCTACCTGCCCAACTTTCCCAACAAGCCCTGCTGGCGTTAACACTGGCGCGTCTTTCTCCACACCGTCTTTTTCACCTACATCAATTTGCACAACCCGCCACCAACTAGAAGGATCCCGTCCAATGACCCGTGCTAACTTCAACTTCCAGGGAGCTTGTTGCTGCCAGCCTATCAGAGATCGAAGCCTCCGATTCTCGCGCTCAACTTCTTGAAGCCTTTGGACCTCGAGCTCTAGCTCCTCCACCCGCACCCGAAGCCGTATATTTTCTTTGATTAACTCACTTCGCGGGGTCAAAAGCAACTGTAGCTGCTCCCCATTGCTAGCTATGCCCCGGCCAATTCCAAAAAATGGTAACAACAGCGCTCTCCCTAGTTGAACCAGCCAGCTGTTCCCCACAATGCCAAGCCCCACCCCCAACACTATCACTGCAATAACTAAAATTGTCGACCGCTGAATGCTCACTTTCACCGATAGTAAAACCCATCGGTGAAACGCACCGCTACTCTTTTATTCAAACCAATGAGCTAACTGAGACTCGACGCAAAAATTCAAGTTCCTCCAATACCCGACCTGTACCTAAGGCTACAGCACTCATTGGATCGTCCGGGATGTGGACAGGCAACCCCGTCTCCTGAGCTATGAGCTTATCAATGCCTCGCAACAACGCACCTCCCCCTGCAATCACCATTCCTCGGTCTACTAAATCACCAGCGAGTTCAGGCGGACACCGCTCAAGGGTCAGCCGAATAGATTCAAGTATGGCTGACAACGGTTCTTGCAACGCCTCGCGGATCTCTTCCGACCGAACTACTACGGTCTTCGGGAGACCGGTGCTAACATCCCGTCCTTTCACTTCCATTCTTAACTCTTCTTCCAGTGGATACGCCGAGCCAATCCGAATTTTGATTTCCTCAGCAGTACGTTCACCGATCATTAAATTATGAGCACGCTTCATGTACGCTATGATGCTTTCGTCCATTTCATCTCCACCCACCCGCAAACTCCTACTAAATACAATCCCAGCCAGCGAAATTATCGCAATTTCACACGTACCACCACCTATATCCACAATCATATTGCCTACAGGTTCCTCTACCGGCAAACCAACGCCTATCGCCGAAGCCATCGGCTGCTCTATCAAATAAACTTCGCGCGCACCTGCGTGCAAAGCAGAGTCTTTAACCGCCCTTTTCTCCACTTCAGTTATCCCAGAAGGCACTGCTATCACAACCCTCGGCGCAATCAGTTTCCGATTTTGCACCTTTTCAATGAATTTCCGAAGCATCGCCTCCGTGATGTCAAAATCTGCAATCACCCCATCTTTCATCGGCCTAATCGCTACTATATTCCCCGGCGTGCGGCCTAACATCCTCTTTGCATCCTCACCAACCGCCACAACTTCTGTAGTCCCCGCCCGCACAGCAACAACCGACGGCTCACGTAATACAATCCCCCTATCCCGGACATAAACAAGTGAGTTCGCTGTCCCAAGATCGATGCCAATGTCATTAGAAAACAGCGTTTTTAATTGCCCAAACATGTGTACTTGTCGCCATCTTAGATCAAACCATTTTCCCTGGCAACAACCAACCCACCCTCTTTAACCCCTCGTCACTTAGTCCTCCGAGGGTCGGGCTTTGGAAATTAGCCAGTCTTGCGCAACCCTGTACCCCACAGCCAAAAGCGTCGGCCCTATAAAAACTCCAACAAACCCAAAAGCTAACACACCCCCCACAATCCCAAAAAATACCAAAACAAATGGGAGCTGCGTCCCTCGACTTATTAGCCAGGGCTTTACTAAATTATCTACGGTGCTGACCCCAATACCCCAAATGAGCATAAATATCGCCCACCCGAAGGACCCGTTTTTAAAAAGCCAAAGCGTTACCGGCAACCATATCAAAGGCGGCCCACCTGCAGGCGACAATAAAAAGGTTCCCAAAGCTAAAACCCCTGCCCCTGGAACCCCAGCAATGGCAAACCCTATCCCAGCCAAAATGCCCTGAACCACCGCCGTGCCTAATATCCCAAACACCACCGCTCGAATTGTATCTCCTGCAACCTCAATAAAACGCTCACCCGCCTCTCCTATCATCCCCCTCACCAACCCAACAAGCCAACGACTCAACTCATTGCCGTACTTGTATAGAAAAAACGTGATAAATATGCTCAGCCCAATTTGAACCACCCCACGAGCCACTACCACTCCAAATCCAATAAGCCACTTACCTACAGGTTCCAAAATTCTTTGAGCCAATGCTATTAACTTTTCGCGGTCACTACTCAGCTCCATCCAACCATCATGCAAACGATCCCCAATAAACGGGATGTGATGAATCATCCCCGGAGGCTTGGGCAAACCATCCGTCAATGCGCCTCGGATCGATCCCAATAGATCTTGCACACCCCCAGCCATGCTTAAACCAATTAATAGAAAAGGCACAAGCAACAACAAAACAAGTGAACAAGAACAACAAAATGCAGCTAGCGTCCGCCTACCACCTAACGCATTCAACACCCGCAAATACACAGGCCAAGTCGTGTAACAAAGAATCCCAGCCCAAATCAATGCCACCAAAAATGGCCGCAAGACCATCAAACACCCCAGAATCAATAAAGCTACCAACCCTATCCCTAATAATCTCTCGATTGTCTGTGCCCTTCCTTCCATGAACCTCCCTGACTTTACTAAATTGCTCTAACCCTGGCTAGGGGCGACCCAATACCCTATCCACCTATTAAAAGCTTCCAAAAAGTCTGCCCACCAAACAACCACAACACAGTTCCCATGGCTAAATAAGGACCATAAGGGAGTTGAGAGCCCCAACCACGCCGCCCAGTAACAATCAAAATCATGCCAACTAACCCGCCAAGAATTGAACCCCACATAATTGAAAAAATCACACCTTTCCATCCAACAAATGCACCAATCGCCCCCAAAAACTTCACATCGCCCCAACCCATCGCTTCACGGGGAAACACCAGACAATCCGTCTCTAATTCCATAAAAGAAACATCCTCAGGATTAAATCGATCATCCCCTATCTGAAGAGCTCTAGGGCTCAACCTCACCATAATGTCCCAATAACAACGATCCACCAATTCAACCCTCCTCGCATGACAACGGATGACATCCCGACTGCTATTAAAAACTTCCTCATATGGGATCATTCGATTCCCAACCCAAACTCCCGCATCCCCAAAAAAAACTTTTGTGTTTGCAGGGATTTGAACTCGATACCGACCAAAAGCAAGTCTACCCAACCATAGCACCAAATACGCAATCCCTACACCCGCAACTATCCCCATTATGCCCAGCGCAAAACCCTCCACTGCGCCAGTCTTTTCATGCAGCTCAGGAATCAAGCCCGACATTATAAATCCCACTATCATACCCCCAATTGTGATTTCATCAGGAATGATGTAATGTTCAGCATCGATAAAACTCGCTACCACCAATCCCGACACAAGCACACAATAAGCTAATACCAACCATGGCGACTTATCCCAATAGAAAAACCAAATCCCCACAAATAAAAGCGCAGTTATCAATTCAACTGCAATGTACCTAAATGCAATTGGGGCCCCACAATTCCTACAGCGCCCACTCAACATCAACCATGACAAAATTGGAATATTGAGGTACCAAGGAATACGATACTGACAGGCCGGACAATGCGATGGCGGCCAAACTATGCTCAAACCCCGCGGAATCCGATATATGCAAACATTCAAAAAACTTCCCACCACACTCCCAAAAACGAAAAAAAATGTCGCCCAAATATACCACGGTATAACAGACCAATGCCGAGGTTCAATCAACAGTCGAACATCCATAAATCTCCTTCTCTAAAGCACAACGCATAACTTGCACCGGAGCTTGCCGCCCTGTCCAAAGCTCAAATGCCGCCGCCCCCTGATAAAGCAACATGCCCAACCCATTGGCTACAGCAATTCCAAACTCCCGTGCTTTCCGCATCAAAGCCGTCTCCGCTGGACGATAAACCAAATCATAAACCGCCCCAACCAACTCCATCGAAAACTCTCGTAAATCCACCGGCAAAGGGTCACATGAATTCATACCTAGACTCGTCGCATTCACCAACAAATCCACTTCCGATTTGGGATACCCTATCGTCACTTTAACCGCAGGCCAACGCAAGTTAATCTCCCGCGCTACTTCAACAGCCTTCGACTGCGTACGGTTCACAAGATAAATCTCAGTTACCCCCGCAGCAACCAGCTGCATAGCTACCACACGGCCAGCCCCGCCCATACCCACTACCAATACCCGCTTGTTTAGCGGTTCAAACCCAAGATCTTCGCGTAAGGATCTAATAAATCCAATCCCATCCGTGTTAAAACCTGCTGCGCGAATCGGACCATCATATTTCAATTCCAACTGATGAATGGGTACCCATTGGTTGTCCAAACCTACCCCTTCAAGCCTAATTGTATTGACAGCCCCCCACCGGCGCGCGTTTTCGTCTAACCAGTCCAAAACCTCTAATACCGCCACTTTGTGCGGCACAGTCACGTTCAATCCAACTAGCTTCATCGCCTTAGCCCCCCGAATAGCATCCGCTACCTGACCGGGTTGTACCTCGAACGCCACATACACCCAGTCCAACCCCACAGCCTCAAATGCTGCATTTTGCATTGCCGGCGAGGCAGAATGCCGGACTGGATACCCAATTATTCCACATACTCTCGTATTAGCACTGATCCGTCGGTTGCCCATTTACTTCTCACCTTATAGATGATCCGGCCCTATCAGCCAATTCCCCATACTTCATTCACCGACCTGTTACCCTTCCAGCATTTCCACGGCCCCATTAAACAATCCAAATTTGTATGACTCAGATCGGCAATTACCTTACCCGCTCAAGTAAATAATGTACTAGGTCTTGAATCTTAACCCGTTCCTGCTGCATTGTATCCCGGTCCCTAATAGTAACTGTATCCTTTAACTCCGGACCTTTGTCACCCAATGTTTCAAAATCTACCGTTATTACAAATGGCGTACCTATCTCATCCTGCCTCCTGTACCTACGGCCAATACTACCAGCATCATCATACACGACGTTCATGTACGGGCGCAGCATGTCTCGTATCCGCAACGCAACTTGCACTTGTTCAGGCCGATTTTTTAACAACGGCATTACTGCAACCTTTATCGGAGCCACTCGGGGATGAAACCGCAATACGACCCTTTTCTCAAGATTACCTTTTTCATCCGGAGCCATATCCTCGTCATACGCACTGCACAACAACGCTAAAGCAATACGATCAACCCCAGCCGATGGCTCAATCACGTGCGGAATGTAATAACCCTTGGTAAAAGCTTCCGCATCCTCCAACGCCATCTTCTCCGCGCCTTCCCTCGCCTCACCAGCCTTAACCAAAACATTTAAACGATACTCATAATATCTGCGCCGGAGTTCTTGCTGTTTGGGGTGCGGTAAGTTTTGCCATGCCTTCCTCAACTCTTCATCAAAAACAGTCAACGGCTTACCAGAAAAACGTTGATGTTGGCTTAAATCAAAATCGCTCCGCGCCGCAATCCCCTCCAACTCTTCTCCAACAAACTCTCCGTTAGCATCACGTTTACCAAACGGAAACTTGAAAAGAATGTCCACGCAAGCACGAGCATAATGAGCTAGTTCTTCCGGCTTTTGCCAATATACAACCAATTTCGAAGCCGGTAATCCTATACGCTCATAAAATTGAAGCCTTTTATAAACCCAGTAACGATGCCATGCCTCCCACCCCCAAGCCCGTGTATCTGGTGAAGGGTCATCCATATCAATTTCCTCAGGTGAAGCCACACGACCCGCAATCGCCTCAACCGCCTCATCCGGCTTAATGAAAAACTCCAACTCCATCTGCTCAAATTCGCGTGACCTAAATGTGAAGTTCCGGGGTGTAACCTCGTTCCTAAACGCCTTCCCAATCTGCGCAATCCCAAATGGCACCTTCTGCCGCGAACATTCCAGAATATTTTTAAACTGGACAAATATTGCTTGCGCTGTCTCAGGCCTCAAATACGTCAAACTAGTGCTATCCTGCACAGGCCCCACGTAAGTAATGAACATCAAGTTAAACGGCCTGGGTTCCGTCAATTCAGCCCCTGAATCAGGACTAAAGCGGACAGAATTTTCAATCTTCTCCCTAATTTCAGGCCCTATAAGGACCACCTCACCCTTCAGGTACTTCCCATAATACATCTGTGCTATTTTCCGCGCGCTTTCAGGTGGTTTACCTATCGGCACCAAAACAGAAAATTTCTTCCTGGCAGTCTCACACCCCGACGCAGCAAATGCAACAACATCAGCACGAATCATATCGGCAATCCGACCCTCACCCGTCAAAAGGTCATTAATAACCCGGTTTATCCCTTCCTCCCTTGAAACGCCATTTATCCCAGCCTCCCTTAATAATCCCAACATTTCCCCTCGCCCACCATTTAATACCAGTTCGTACCACTGTTCCAGTATCTGCAGCGGAACAGCTCCACTGTAAGTGTGCACTATCCCCGCCTGAGGCTCTATTTGATCTACCCGATACCTCTTATTAGTCACGGGATCCTCAACCATCATGTCAATAAACGTGTCTACGTGCCCACTCGCCTTCCAGACTTGGGGCGACATTATAATGGTTGCATCCAACCCCACTACATCATCTCGCATCCTTACCATCTCGTTCCACCACGCCGCCTTGATATTGTTCTTAAGCTCCACCCCAACCGGTCCATAATCCCAAAATCCGTTTATACCCCCATATAACTCCGATGACTGAAAAATGAATCCCCTGCGCTTTGCAAGAGACACAATCTTGTCAAATAATTCTTCGCCCAATTGAGATTTCGCACTCGGTTGTATCATGGATTGCCAATGTTTTAAGACAAGCTGCAGATTGTCAAGGACTAGACCACAATTTCCAAGCCACCAGCTACCTCATAAGTACCAATCTCAACCCTTAAAACCCACCTACTCATCTCGACAAAACCGCTCAAACCAACCGCGAACCTCAGCATCTAAGATACTTAAGTTGGGTCTTTGCGAAGCCACCCTAAACGATTCCTCCCACTCAGCGTTTAAATCACCAAATATTATTCCAGATTCCTTTCGCACGAATATAGGAATCTGATGCGATTCCGCCATAACAGTTACAGTCTGCCCACCTGCATATTCTTTGCCATCCCAAGCATATACCCAAGTGTGCCCCTTAGGCAGATACACTTCCTGGTTCGTCTTACCCAACTCCCAAATAGGCGACACTAAAATATCCGGCCCATAAAGGTACGTCCACCAGTTCGTCCAACTTGCCAGCGTTTCCGGCTCTACCAAAAAGAGCGGCCGAGCAATCGGAGTCCCATTCTCCGCAGCTTCTTTAGCACACCGGTACGAATAATCCATTAACCGAGTATGGAGCCGCGCATATAACCGCCATGCCGCAATCACATTGGTGTCATAACTAGGCTCACGAGGCAAGTTCCAAAAGCCTACATTTCGCGTCGGACCAACTTCCATGATCGGACAGAAACAACTAAAACCTAACCACCGCATGCATAGCTCAGTATCTAACGACGCCCTAGCATATCCACAGGTATCAGATCCCCAGTTTGGGTACCCCATAACTGCACTCCGTAACAACGCTATAATCGAAGCACGCAATCCTTCAGGCGTCCCCGCTACGTCTCCACCCCAAAATACACCATACTTTGTACCCCCCGTATATGCTGCCCGCGGCATGCACACAAAATCTTTCCCCCGGTATTTGCGAGCTATATCGTAAGTCGCCTTTAAATACAACACCGGATATGCATTCCTAACCTCTCGAATACTCCGTCCATCAAACACCTTATACGGCCCATCATCCGGTATCCCTTCTTCACCACGATCCAGCTTAAACCCGGCTACACCCATTTTAAGCAACTTCACTACCCCGCTCTGCCAATACGACCGCGCCTCCGGATTCGTAAAATCAACCAGGGGATAGTTATTACGCTGTGGCCGCTGGCCAGGATATGTGTAGCCCAAAGCTAATGCATTAGAAGCCATTCGCCCCTGAAAAAAAGGCCCAATCCACATAACAAGACGAATTCCTCCCTCCTCCAACCAACGCACCATTTGAGAGAAGTTTGGCAACCGATTAGTATCGATCTCAAAATCATCGTATCCAAGGGGGCCAGGTGCCCAAGGTCGGTCTATCCAATACACCGCACATGGAATCCCAAAAGCCCTCATCATCAAAACGTCCTCCATAACTTCCGAGTTAAATGGCCCCGTCACAGGTGTACCGTCATAATAGGTTGTGCGATGACGGTGCTCGTCCCGCCATCGCCATGCGCCATACACCCATTTCGGCGGCAAAAATGGTGGGCCAACTTCTTTTGCAAACGCCTGAACTAACTGCATCGGCGCCCCCAATACATAAAACTTGGCCTCAAACTGCGGGCCCTCAAACACAACATTCACCCGTTCAGTATCGCTGCTGCAAAAATCATAAAAGCCCGGCCACGTCCCTAAAACAAACAATCCATACCCGCGCGACGAAATAAAGAACGGGGCGTATACCGAAGTTGTAGGTTTAACTATCATTTCCACAGTCTGCCCCCGTAAATCCATCGCCGCCGAAATCCCGGGCTCCCATGACGCCTGTTGCGGACCATCCACAGTCCTCTCCATCAAACCTGTAAAAAATTCGTTCTCGCAAGCCCTAATACCAATCCCCCATTTAACTGGCTGCGTCCCCTTGACTGGTACAAACTTTAGTACAAAACCATCCTTTACCGGCCTTACCCCTATCTTCACTTTTGTCCCATCCTCTAAACACGCCTCACGCTGTTCTACTTTTCCACGCTCCCGAACCTTTATCGAAATATCCAAAAACCGAACGCCATTGGTAGTCTCCACAAAAACCCGGTCAATAACCAACGCATTCGAAAACGCACCCAGCCTCTGCAACCGGTCTGAAACAAGGACGATCTCACCCCATGCAGCAAATTCTCCTAAACTTAATAAAGCAACCCCGGCCACATAGAAGACAAATGCACTACGAATCCTGTTGCAAAATGACATTACTTGTAGTTTCATCCTCACCTCCTCATTTCATGATCTGTTTCCAAATCACTCTAATTCGCTATCACCGCAGCAATCGCAGATTTAACCGCGTCAACTGTTGGCGGCAATTCAATCGGCTTGTTGGCATATTTAACCGGAAAATCTAGTTTGCCCTCATGGTACATAACTTTCATTTCCACAAATTTTAACCCGTGTGCAGTCGAAATTACTACTACACGTTCCGAGGGATCAATCTTCCCGGCCTTAACCAATTTGGCCAGTGCAGCCAATGCCACACCTGTATGCGGACATGTAAATAAACCATACTTGTCACCCAAAGCCGCCGCATCAGCTAGTTCCTGTTCAGTGGCCTGTTCCACCATACCATTAAACTCCCTCAAAACCCGTATCGCCTTCGGATAGCTTACCGGATTCCCAATCTGGATTGCGCTAGCCAAAGTCTTCTGGGCCTGCACTGGCTCAAATGTTTCAAACTTGCTTAAATAAGCCCTGTAAAGCGGGTTGGCACGTTCTGCCTGGGCTACAACAATCCGAGGCAACCGCGAGATTAACCCTAAATCACGCATCATCAACAAACCTTTACCTAGAGCCGATACATTACCCAAATTACCACCGGGAATAACAATTACATCAGGCACCTCCCATCCCAGCTGTTGCACAATCTCTATACCCACAGTTTTTTGACCTTCAATGCGCAACGAATTCATCGAATTAGCTAAATATATCTCCGGATCCTTAGTCAGCTCTTTTACCACTCGCATGCACCCATCAAAATCAGTATCCAATGCCAAAACCAACGCTCCGTTTGAAATCGGCTGGACAAGCTGTGCTAACGAAATCTTCCCACGAGGCAGCAATACCACCGATTTAATCCCCGCAGCCGCACAATAAGCAGCCAATGCAGCCGATGTATCACCCGTGGATGCACACGCCACAGCTTTAATTGGCGCCCCCTCCGCAATCATCTGCTTCACTTGAGAAACCAGCACAGTCAAACCAAGATCTTTAAAAGAACCCGTGTGCGCATTTCCACACAACTTTATCCACAAATCACGCAGGCCCAAAGCCTTCGCCAAACGATCCATGTAAAGCAAACCTGTCGCCCCCTCATACAACGATACTATGTGCTCGTCCCGTACAGTGGGTAATACCCATTCCTTTTTCCCCCAAACTCCAGAGCAATACGGCCAATGCCCAACCCTATACCGCTCCTCAAACACTCGTTTCCATTCCACTGCCGAAGTCCGTTTTAAAACTTCAAGGTCGTGCTCTACTTCCAATAACGAGCCACACTCCCGACATCGGTATATAATCTCGTTCAGCTGGTACACCTGACCACACTCCGGGTTAATGCACCTAAACCAAGCACGATAATCACCACTCGTACCAGCATTTCCAGATTTAGATACATCATTACTAGCTTGCATAACGATTCCCATAAAACTCAGAGGTTGCCAAAAAATCAACCCACTTTGCAAGTCACCAAAACCCTACCCGCTTAAAACCCCCACAGCTGTTTCCAGTTTCTACCCAAAAACCCAAAAAAAGATTACCCACCTCGGGGACCAAGTCCACTAAGACCCTATACTTAAATTTTTGACAAAGTCACACCCGTAAGGATGCAGCCCCCAGGTACCTAAACATACCCCAACGTAGCCGCCGCGGTAACGGGGTGGATTTATCCGCCGACTCACGTCGGCGGCTACCAGATTTCCCCCCGTAGCCACCGTCGTAAGACGGTGGATTAACCTGAAATAACCCGGATCACCAGCTTAAGCCTTGGTGGAAGATCTACCATCTCCATTCCTACACCCCAAGGCCACCCACCACAACCAACATCAACACCCCACTAGAAATTAATCATACAAACCCAAACCCTACCTCTGAATTCAATTATCCGCGCTCTCACGAGCACGGCTACGAACACAATGGCGTGTGCACCTCTGGGGTGCAGGTCCACACGTGCCGGATGCCGGTGGCTTGGAGGGTCGGGTTCCACCCCGACCTGGGGACGGCGTGTCGGGCGTGCCTCCAATTATGGGATCGGACGGCGTGGAAGCCGTCCCTCCAAGGGCATTAACGATGGAGGGTTAGGTTCCACCCCGACCGATTTCGGACGACGTGGAAGTCGTCCCTCCAATGGAAACGGAATCGACGCTTGGGCCCAGCATTCCAAAACCGCTTGGCCAATACCGCACCCAAGACGCAGAATAAGGCCGGGCGCGCAGTCCACCACGCCCCGGGGTTGGTTATGCACACATGACCATTTCGGGTTTGAATCTTGTTATCCGCGCCCTCACGAGCGCGGCTACCTTACGCCCGCACAATCAAAGCTATGGTAGCCACCGTCGTAAGACGGCGGACTCTTCCACCGCCTCACGGCGGTGGCTACTGGAACAAAACACCCAACCCTGCAGAACAACGCGCAATTGCTGCTATGGGCCTGGCTGAATTCGTATCCGCTCTAGACAAACAACAGATAATCAAACGCACCGCCAACTCCCACAAAAACCAATAGTCCATATGCCTTTAAGCATGAAAACGTTCCCCAACTCCCAGCTTGCCATTGTCAGAGGTAGGTGTAGAGCCAATAATCGGGACTCGCGGAGCTCGCCCCTCCCACATCCATGCGGGTGCGTTGGTTGGTGGCGTTGTATTGGTAAGCAAAAAAAGCGGCGTGGACACTCCAGCCGGGCGTCCCTGCCCACGACGTGATCCCCGTCAAGCGGTTGAGGTTGTCGTAGCTCTTCGTTGCCACTATGCGCGTAGCTGCCCTCTTTGAACAATAACAACTCCGCTTCTGCTCATTCAAAATAACTCAGCCCCACTCCGCGGCGATGACGCAGCGTCCAGAGCTGTGCGGCAGGCGCGGGTGGCCGACTTACTCTAGCGCGGCCT
>CAZZJO010000021.1:0-2930 GCA_964654645.1 uncultured Verrucomicrobiota bacterium
CGGGAACGTGGTTGCTCTGGCATCCGCCTCAGACGGCTCGGCAACCGCCCGTTACGAATACGGCGCCTTTGGCGAATCCATCCGCGTCACCGGCCCCGCCGCCGCCCTCAACCCCTTCCGTTTCTCGACCAAGCGCACCTGGCACACCACCGTCCTGGTGGTGTACGAGTTTAGGGGCTAGACGGCTAGCCTTTGGCTGTGGCTCCGTCGTGGGCACGCACTTTGCCGCGTACGACGGAAACGGAAATGTAGTTGCTCTAGTCAGCGCTAGCACCGGTACCGAGATTGCCCGCTACGAATATGGACCCTTCGCGGAGCCCATTCGCGTCACCGGCCCGGCTGCCAACCAAAACCCCTTCCGTTTCTCGACCAAGCGCACCGATCCCACCACCGACCTGGTGCTGTACGAATATCGGGCCTACAGCGCCAGCTTGGGCCGCTGGCTCAGCCGGGATCCTTTGGGCGAAAAGGGTTTTAAGGTACAGCGAGGTGGCAGATTATCCTTCATCATTGGTGAGTTGAGCTGTTACCTATTTGTCAATAACTCTTCGTTGTCACATATCGACTGGTGTGGTCTTGATTTGTGGGTTATTAGGGAATGCTCAGGAATAAGCCACCGATGGGTGGTTGGAAACAATGCTGATGGAACTTATTGGTCGACTGACTTTATGCCGGATGCAGAAACCTTGCTTGGTCGGCTTTGTTGCCGGGGCACAGTATATTTTAGGGAAAAAGAGTTAACGCTAATACCTACCAATCTACCTGCGGGGTTCTGCATCGAGCTGCATGTAAAGGCGGATCAAGATGCGACGGATCATGCCAAAGCAGCGGCGCGCAACGCTTCAGCATGCAATCCTTGCGAGAAACAGCGATATATTCCTGGCCTTAATGATTGCAGGCACTGGGCAAAAAGAGTCGTGCGCACTGCGGAAGAGTATCAAAAGAGAAAGAGCCGACCCAAGCCGGAGGAAGGATCTGATGGGGAAAGGGAAAATTAAGCCAATGTGCGTTTATGAGAGTGCATTATAATACACAATCCATGAAGGTAATCGAAGAATGGGGCCGTGGCAGCTGGGCGGTGCTGCTATTTGTTATTGTCTTATTTACACTGGGTTTCTGCCTTTGGTATGTAAGTTATAGAGCGGGTAAGAACGACTACTTGCTACGCGAGGCAAGGTTTCTTGCTGCGAGTTATCGAAACTGGCAACAGAAATTAGCGGCTAATGAGAATCCCGAGCTTCCTAGTTACACAGTTAACCATCGGCATGGCACGGTTGTTCTCATAAATGAAGAAGTTGTTGTTGATGGTCAGAAGCACATTGCAGTACTTGGTTGGACAAACAGTGTTTTGGGGCCCGGTACGTTGATTATCACGAGCAGTAACATCTTTCTATGGCGGGAACCGAGCGGAGCAATTCGCAAGTTGAACATACCGGATCCAAGTGGGTCGGTTCCTTTTTGGTGGTATGTGACGACTCCATGAATGCAGTTGTGCTCCAAGTGGTGTGAATGAGGACGGTATGCCTCAATTTGTGAGTGGCGATATTAAGTCCGGCGACGATGCGCAAATGGGAGCTAGTAGTTCCTGTATGGATGCACTATACCTTCGCTTGTCCACATGGTGTGTTGGGCGACGAGGAAACACCTAGCACTGGAGTTAGGTAACCGATGCGAGCGATAGCACTATGGGTTTAAGCGGCGGCCAAATCACATTCAGCTGTCTAGTTAGTGTGATCTTAAGCTGGAGGTGAGGTATTTCATGACACCTGTGTATGCGAGGGCCGATATTGTGGCGTAACTAAGGACATAACTCAAACAGCATCTTAAGCGGATGTCGTTGGGGTATGGCGTAACGTGTCTAGCTAGACTTATGGTGTTGAAGATTGCGTGTGCAAAGACAATGTTATTCCGTTTTTTAAAGCTATTACAGGATTGTGAGTGTCCCGGTGGTGACCGGCATGCCTGGTGCTGGGCCTACTGTGGTATGGTTGTGGGGAGAAAGATTATAGGTGTTGGTTAGGTGTGTGGACTTTGAGTGTGACAGGTGTGTGTAGTGCAATCGATGAGGCAAGTTGTTGTAGGTAATTATGGCGGCGAAATGCTGGTCAGACGGGACTCCGATGGCTGGGCAACAGTTTGAGTATGGTTTTGATGACATCGGGAATCGCAAAGTGGCGCGGCGTGGCGGTGATGAGAACGGTGGGAATTTGCGTGAGAGTCTGTACACGGCTAATCTGCTCAACCAATACAGTCAGCGTACTGTGCCTGGGCATGTGGACATCTTGGGGATTGCTCTGGCGACCAATCCGGTGTATGTGAATGGAGAGTTGGCGTATCGGAAGGGAGAATATTTCCGGAGGGAGCTGAGTGTGAACAACGCATCAGGACCAGTGTGGCAACAGGTGACAGTGACGGCGAGTGGAGAGACGCCAGTTACAGGTAATGTGTATGTGCCAAAGACACCCGAAGCCTTCACCTATGATCTTGACGGTAACATGACCAGTGACGGTCGGTGGAACTACACCTGGGATGCTGAAAACCGGCTGGTTAAGGTTGAAAGCCGATCTGACACCCCGCAGGCGTCGTGGCGGCGAGTTGAATGGCAGTACGATGCTTTGGGTCGTCGTATCCGTCAGATTACCTCCGACGGCAGCTCCGGCAGTTGGCAAGTGACGGAAGACCTGAAGTTTGTGAGCGACCCGGTGCTGTTTGGCAGGCACATCGTGGAATTGCGGGCTACTGACAATGCGTTGGTGCGGAGCTACGTTTGGGGGCTGGACCTCTCTGGCACGATGGATGGTGCTGGCGGTGTGGGCGGTCTGCTCTGGCTGACGCTGCACCCCGCCTCCGGCGCTCCTGTCGGCACGCACTTCTGCGCCTATGACGGTAACGGCAACATCGTAGCACTGTTGGCTGCGTCGGATGGGTCA
>CAZZJO010000022.1:0-121617 GCA_964654645.1 uncultured Verrucomicrobiota bacterium
GTGCTTTCATGGGTTCTCTGGTTACGAGGTAACGTAGCCGCGCTCGTGAGAGCGCGGATACCACAGATAGCTCATACTAAGAACGGAACATTGGGTTTAAGTTTGGTTAGCTGTTGGCTTTTGGCAGTGTTGTGGCAAGTAATCGGACCGCCATTTTAATCCACCGTCTCACGGCGGTGGCTACCGGGAAAACTGGATTATTTCCCCATACGCATACATACTTGGCGCGCCTCGGAGTAGGCAGCTGTCTGACAATGTGTTTTTTAATTTGATAGTTGCCCTCTGTTTCAGACGTGGCGAGACATAGCCATCCTACAAACTCAGCTCTTGGGAAGAGCTCATGCCATTGTCATGCCCGATACGAAATAAAAAAGTTGGGGAATGGGGATGTAAATCGGTTTCGTTATGAGTATTGGGGGACTTGGAGCTTGGGCGGCAAATAGGGTGCTAGTTGTCTCACCAGGTTAATTGGGATTACAATAGACTTCGATTAGAGCTTTATTCGCGATTCCATGGATTGGTAGTGCAGTCCATGGTTGGGGTTACTGGTGTGTTATAATATATTTTGGCAGGGATTTCCAGTGGGGGATGGGAGGAATCAAAGCGCAGGTTAATAAACTTACAGTAGATGTGAGATGTTTGTTGACAGATACTCTGTGTGAAGACCCACGGACAAAAATGTATGCGCGGTGTTAGCAGAGTTTGCGTTTGGCGAGCGAATCGGCGTGTTTTATCAGTCTTTCAGTTTGAGGAAAACACGTAAATGGATTCAATTGATGAATGCATAATTGGCAGGTTTGCGCGTTCTTTTAATGGCGTGTAAGCCCTTTGGTTTTCAGGTTTACTCCTAAAGACATTAGGGAAACGCGACGAGCGTTTCAATTAAGTGACGGGACAGCTTTAGCTCCATACACTAGCAAAGTTATGACATCGCGGGAACGTATTGAAACAGCGCTGGCACATCGGGAACCGGACAAGCTGCCGGTTGATTTCGGCGGTTGTTTTCAAACCGGTATGCATGTGAGCATCGTGTATAAGCTACGGCAAGCGCTCGGACTCGATCCACCAGGCGCACCGGTCAAGGTTGTCGAGGTCTATCAGATGCTGGGCGAAATCGGCCCGGACTTGCGTGAGGTGCTGGGTATAGACACCGTCAACCTGAACGGTACCGGTACAATGTTTGGGTTCCCACAAATCGAGTTCAAAGAATGGCAGCTTGCCGATGGCACGCCGGTGCTTGTGCCCAAAGATTTTAACACAGAATACGAACCTAATGGCGACTTGTTGCAGTGGCCTTGTAATGATAGGTCCGTACCGCCCAGTGGTCGAATGCCAGCGGGCGGATACTTCTTCGACGCTATCATTCGCCAAGAACCGATTGATGAACAAAAGCTCGACCCTGCAGATAACACCGAAGAATTTCAGATACTGCCTGAGGAAGAATATGAGCATTACAGGCGGTTGGCTCAGCATTTATACACCACCGACAGAGCGTTATTCTGCACGTTCCCAGGCCTGACATTTGGCGATATTGCACTTGTGCCGGCTACGTTCCTCAAGCGGCCAAAAGGTATTCGCGATATTGAGGAATGGTACGTAAGCCTTGTAACCCGGCCAAACTACATCAAGGCTGTGTTTGAGCGGCAAACAGAAGTGGCACTCGAAAATCTCCGTCGGTTACATAAGGCAGTTGGTGACTTGCCGACCGTGATACAAACCAACGGTACGGATTTCGGAACACAGCATGGGCCGTTTTTGAGCGTGGATCAGTATCGTGACCTATTTATGCCATACCAGAAGGCTGTCAATGATTGGATCCACCGTAACACTAAATGGAAGACGTTCATGCATTGTTGTGGGGGAGTTGAGCCACTAATTGAGTCTTTCATTGAAGCGGGTTTTGATATTTTGAATCCGGTACAATGTTCTGCCAGGGGTATGGACCCTCACACGCTTAAGAGACGGTATGGGGATCGAATAGTGTTCTGGGGTGGCGGGGTTGACACTCAGCATACTTTACCTTTTGGCACCCCGCAGGAAGTCCGAGACCAAGTGCGGGAGCGGATTGAAATTTTTGCTGATGGAGGTGGTTACGTGTTTAGTACGATTCACAATATTCAAGCCAACACGCCCATTGAAAACCTGCTTGCTATGTTTGAAGTTGTTAGCGAGTACCGTTAACGATCTAGCTCCATATGCTCAGAAAGCTTTCTTTTCCAAAAGGGGGTTCGTTGCGACAACGCTTCGATGAATCGGAACCCACTCGCGTTCCAAACCCAAAAGTTGTTTCCTTGTGGCGTTTTGTGTGCCTACTTTTGCAAGGTATTAAAGGTTGGAACCAGATTGCGGTGTTTGGACTGTTAATTAACGCTTACTGGTTCTCTTCGGTAGCTTCCGGACACACAATTTTGTTAGCAGGCACCTGGCGATTTGCACTCGATCCACGAGATATTGGTATAAACGAGCGTTGGTTTGAGCGTGTCCTACCGGAAACAGTCAAATTACCTGGTTCCTTGCCCGCGCAAGGGATTGGCGATGACATCAGCACAAACACGCCTTGGACGGTAGCATTATAGACAGGTCTTGGTTTACCGCCTCCGAATATGCGAAATACCGCGCGCCAGGCCATGTAAAGGTGCCTTTTTGGTTGCAACCCGACAAATACTATGCTGGCGTGGCATGGTATCAGCGCGAGGTTGAAATCCCATCGGATTGGGTTGGGAAACGGCTGGTGCTGTATTTGGAACGGCCTCACTGGGAGACTCGAGTTTGGCTAGATGACCGTTATCTGGGCTCAAATAACTCGCTTTTTACCCCGCACGTATATGAGCTCGGAGTTGTAGGTTTACTTACAAACGAGGTCGATTCCGAGAAAGTCGGTTGTGCAACCAAAGTTTTGTCTCCAGGTAAACACACATTGACTATCCGTGTTGATAATCGGCGGATCATTGATATCGGAGAAAATTCCCATGGCATAAGCGATCATACTCAGGGAAATTGGAATGGTATTGTGGGGCGGATGGAAATTATTGCCCAACCACTGGTATGGTTGGAAGATGTGCAGGTTTTTCCACAACTGAGTAATCATTGTGTGCGCGTCCGGGTTGAAATGCATAACGCTACTGGGGGGCGAGTGTATGGCACAATCTCGCTCTCTGTTGAACCACCCTCGGGCGCGGCAGGACTGCGAGAGATTAAGCCCGTGGTTTGTAAATTCGATACAGATAAGGACGTTTTCACGCCAGAACTTGAAATTTTGTTGGGCAACACGGTCTTGGCGTGGGACGAGTTTTCACCGGCGCTTTACACGCTCAAGGCTGAAATGGTGGCGCGTGCGGCCGAAACTAAATTCGAACACACCCGATCTGTAAAGTTTGGTCTGCGTGAGTTGGGTATTCAAGGGACGCAGTTTACTATCAATGGCCGGAAAACGTTTTTCCGGGGCACGCTTGAGTGCTGTGTTTTTCCCAATACTGGTCACCCTCCTGTGAAGATCGAAGAATGGCGACGCATCATGCGAATCGCAAAGTCGTTCGGGCTAAACATGCTGCGATTTCATTCATATTGTCCACCGGAGGTGGCTTTTGATGCAGCTGACGAGCTTGGAATGTATCTGCAGGTTGAAACATGTTGGCCCAACCAATCCACTACCCTTGGCGATGGTAAACCTGTGGACAGTTGGGTTTACGAAGAGACAGACCGCATACTGAGGCACTATGGTAACCATCCTTCATTCGTGTTGATGGCGGCTTGCAATGAGCCAGGTGGCAAAAATGCAGGTGCGTTTCTAGCGAAGTATGTGCAACACTTTAAAACGAAAGATCCACGCAGACTTTGGACTAGTGGGGCAGGTTGGCCACAGATCCCAGAAAATCAATTTCACATCACCCCAGACCCACGCATTCAGTGGTGGGGCGGCGGCCTGCGTACGCGAATCAATGCGCGTCCCCCTGAAACTATCACTGACTTTCGTGATTACATAAATGCGCGTAAGGTCCCAGTGATAAGCCACGAGATCGGGCAGTGGTGCGTGTATCCGGACTTCGATGAGATCCCCAAATACACCGGGTACTTGAAACCAAAAAACTTCGAGATCTTTCGCGATTTTTTGGAGGCACATCACTTAGGTGATCTTGCCCGCCAATTTCTACTCGCTTCCGGCAAATTGCAGGTACTCTGCTACAAGGAAGAGATCGAATCAGCCCTTCGGACCCCTGGCATTGGTGGGTTTCAGTTGTTGGGTTTGACCGATTTTCCAGGACAGGGAACTGCGCTGGTAGGTGTTCTTGACGCGTTTTGGGATGAAAAAGGTTATGTAAGTGCTCAGGAATTTAGGCGATTTTGTAACGAGACGGTGTTGTTGGCCCGATTTAGAAAGAGGGTTTTTACGTCAGATGAGCGGTTGGAATCCTTACTCGAGGTTGCGCATTTTGGGCCTGGCCCTTTACAAGATGCACTCCCAGTTTGGAAGCTAGTGAATGACTCAGGACACGTAGTTTTGGGAGGCGCACTAATGCCAAGGACAATCCCGGTTGGGAACGGCATCGAACTTGGCAGGGTAAGTATTGATCTGAATACAGTACCGGCGCCGGCCAGGTACAAATTCGTAGTTGAGCTTGTTCAACCACGCGTCCAAAACGATTGGGACATTTGGGTTTATCCAACTACAGTGGACACGAACGTGCCCCCAGGTATAGTCGTGACACATAGGTTAAATGAAGAGGCACAGGCTACGTTGGATATTGGTGGAAAAGTTTTGTTGCTAATTCCAACTTCAGCAAAGGTACCAGGCGCAGAGCGAGAAGAAGTGGTAATGGGTTTCTCTAGCATTTTTTGGAACACGGCTTGGACTCAACGACAAGCCCCGCATACGCTAGGCATTTTGTGTGATCCCTTGCACCCATTGTTTAACGAATTCCCAACTGACTTCCACAGTAACTGGCAGTGGTGGTATCTGATCTCTCGGGCCCGAGCTATGATCATGGACCACCTGCCGCCGTCCCTGCGGCCTTTGGTTTTCGTGATAGACGACTGGTTCACGGCACGGAGGCTGGGCTTGGTTATTGAAGCTAGGGTAGGAATCGGCAAATTGCTGATTTGTAGTGTGGACTTGGAAAACGATTTAGGTAGTGACCCGGTGCGCCGCCAATTTCGGTATAGTTTGTTGCGCTATATGCAAAGCGAGGCGTTCCAGCCAAAAATAGAGCTTACTAAAGAAGATTTAGTGGAGTTTTTGAGGGCTAATGGGTGGGAAGTTAATTGATGATGTTCCAGATGCACCTCCCATCCATGAGCTTAACCAAAACAACTTGAACTAGCACATGACAGAGACAATGCAGGAGACTGGGTCCAATCAAGGAGCTAGATTCAACTACAGGTACATTTGGCTTATTTCAATGGTGGCGGCTTTTGGCGGGCTGTTGTTCGGATACGACTGGATAGTTATCAGTGGAACGGACATCTTTTACGAAGCGTACTTTAAACTTGAGACCCCATGGCAGGTAGGATGGGCGAAAAGTAGCGCTCTGCTTGGTTGCTTGTTTGGTGCAATGCTAGCAGGTGGGCTGAGTGACCGGTTTGGCCGAAAATGGCTACTGTTCTGTGCGGCCGCGTTGTTCGCTGTGACGTCGATCGGCACAGCCTTGGCAAATGTGTTTTGGTTATTCATTCTCTGGCGGATTGTAGGTGGGATGGCGATTGGCTTGGCATCCAACCTCTCACCGCTTTACATCGCGGAAATCGCACCCCCACACACCCGTGGCAAGCTTGTCTCGCTTAACCAGCTTACGATCGTGATAGGGATCTTGTTAGCGCAGTTTGTTAATTGGCGGATTGCAAGCTTGTATCCGTTACCCGACGAGGCAACGGCAGCACAGATTGCTGGTTCTTGGGCGGGTCAAGTTGGTTGGCGTTGGATGTTTGCAGCTACGGCTGTACCGGCTACGGTATTTTTGGTGGGAATGTTATTTGTGCCTGAAAGTCCTCGTTGGTTGACCAAAAGCGGCCGACCTGACCAAGCCCAGACCGTGCTAGCTAGGATTGGTGGGTATGCCTATGCCAAAGCTGCACTCGCCGACATCCAGGCCACGCTCATCAACGAGGTACAGAAGGTTAATTATCGAGAGTTACTAAGCCCCCAACTTCGAAAGATCCTATTTCTAGGGGTGGCCCTAGCTGTGCTCCAGCAATGGTCAGGAATAAACGTCATTTTCTATTATGCGAAAGATGTTTTCCATGAGGCTGGGTTCAAGGTGGCTGACATTCTGATCAACATCGTTTGCATTGGCAGTGTGAACCTGATAGCGACGCTTGTGGCAATGCGAACGGTGGATAGGTGGGGCCGCCGACCGTTGATGCTATTGGGGTACGCTGGTTTGGCGATATTGTTCGGAATCTTGGGCCTGGAATTTGCCCTTGGTGGGCGAGGTCTCCAGGTGCTTGTACTGGTGCTGGCTGCAATCGCATGCTACGCAATGTCATTGGCCCCAATCACTTGGGTCTTAATCTCGGAAATTTTCCCTAATCGCATCCGAGGCACTGCAATGTCTGTAGCTGTAACGTCTTTGTGGTTAGCATGTTTTGTATTAACTGAGACGTTTCCTATTTTGCGGGAAATGCTTGGGCCAGCTATTACATTTTGGTTGTATGCGGCAATTTGCCTGTTTGGCTTTGTTTTGTTCAAACGTCGCTTGCCTGAAACAAAGGGTCGAACACTCGAACAAATCGAACGGGAACTAACAGGAGAACCACACTAACATTTTCACCAGAATAGTCTACGAAACGATTAATCGCTCATAAGATGTTCGGGAAGGGATTGTGTGAACAAATTGAAGTGTGCGTGGAAATGCGAGGTCAACACTAAACGAGGATCAAGGGGTTACCATCTCCCCCAAGTGTGGAGAAATGGCCCCTAATTTTTGTGTGTGCATTTGTGTGCGCCATGGTTGGGTAATTGGAAGTTAGAGCTTTTCTCACTTATGGTTGGAAAACGCGGTCCTCAACTCGGTTTTTTCATGTAACATCTTTTTAATCGAAACCCCTCCCCGTGTAGGGCTTCAGGAAGTCTTTCAAGGCTGGTCCTCTACTTGTGCCATTCTAGGAGCATTATGTTGGTTCAATTTTGGAAATCTTTTTAAAATCAAAAAAGAGCGGATTTTTTGATCCCTAGTTTAGGCGGGTGGGATTGGTTGTTGCTGAGATGTTTGCACCACATATCTTGCACGCTCACGTAAGAAATGGTGATTTTTCAAGTGCCCCAGCTTTTGAGGCGCGTCAGGTCGAGACAATGCTGGCAAACGCGCTAGATCTATGACTGTAAAAAAGTATCTTTTGTTTTTCTAAAGGGTTGCCAACGAATCCATGTGCCACGTGGACGTAGCGGTGTCCGCTGACAATGACGTGCCACTAAGCATTGCGAATTCGATTCTGGATGCGCGTCAATCAACAGCCCTTTAAGGTTAGTGTTTTTAACTTGTGACAGATTAGCATAAAAAATACCCAACCTTGCAGTCGAATCATCAAAGGAGTGGATGAGTTTTTTACCACTTTCATATTGTAAAAATCGATATTGGAGTTAGTGCTTCCAACCCAGTCGTGCGGTGAAGCGGTCTGCTCCCTTCCCACTCTCGTAAGCGGGGAAAATGTAAAGGCCACCGATTACAAAGAGATGCAGCGTAGTAACGATTCGCCGTAGTGCGGCCAAGTGTGCTGACGAGAGGCTAGGATATTTCTGTTAGTAGCCGGTTTCGTTTTATAACATGTTTTTGGGTGTTCGCGGGGCCTTTAGGCAAGAGATGATTGTGTTAATCGAGTGGACTGTTTTGTTAGCAGTGCAGGTGTTTTTTTAAATCGGGGGTACAGGGTATTTTTTTCGGGCTGCGGAAGCCAACCCTGAGAATTTATGGTAGTGCAGAGGCAACTGCGAGTGTGTGGGGTTAAACCGCCTCATAAAATTATCGGTTTAATGAGTCAGTGTGGGGTTGAAGGCGAGAGAGTTTGTTCACCACAGGTCGAATAAATTAAGTTTGCGTCGAAATAGGTTCCAAGGAGTGGGAATGGTTGAACCAGAAGAAGAGGCAGCTTTCAAAATTTTGTCCCTTTGGTCTTGTGGAATATTCATTTGGGTGAGCCATTGTTCCGCAGCCTGAGGATTCGACCTGGCCCACGCCTGTCCAATGATTTCTATAAGGCGTGATTGCAGTTGCGTATCACTTATTTCTGGAATCCATTTGGCTGCCTCTTCTGGTCGTTCCCAAGCTTGATATTGCGCCACCACGGCGGCTGCCTGGTCCCGTTCAGGAGATAGAGGTAGTTGCCGTACCCAGGCAGCGGCAGCGTCTGAATCTTCAGCAAGCCAAACTTGTATAGCAGTAGTTATAGCTTCAGTCCGTGCGTTCCCAGTTAACGAGGTACTGGCCCAATTGGCGGCGTTTAGGGGATCTGTAAGGGCCCATTCCCGTGTAACAGCCCTAGCGGCACGTTCTTGTGCGGGACCCGGTGGTATTGCGCTTACTATTTGGGCGGCATCTTGCGGAGAATTTTCAGCCAGCGCTATGCTTACGCCCTCCATAAACCCCGTACGCAATGGACCGTTGGGTAATTCATGTAGCTTTGCCTTTGCTTCTGAGGGTGATGAACTAGCCCAAGCCCGCGCCACGGCGCTTGCTGCAATTGCTTGCTCGTCTGATGGCAGGCTTTGTGCGTAGGCAAGTGCCGAGGCAGGGTCGTACTCGGCCCATATCTCTAAGACCTCTCTCTGGGCTGTGGATCGTGTTTCACCAGGGGGCAAATTGTTTAATGTGGTTAGAGCCATGGTTATATCTTGGTTGGCAAGCTCCCTAATGGTGAGGTGTAAGAGGTTTTGACGGAGATTGTTATCAGGAAGATTTGTAAGAAGCTTTAAAGCTGCGACTGGATCATTCCAAACCAATTTGGAGGCGATTGTTGCAATAGCCTCCTCCCGTGCTTTACCAGGGGGTAGGATTTGTAGAAGCTCCAACGAGTTTTCCAAGGCATTTTCAGATATTTCGCTAATCGCTTTGCGTAAAGCTTCAATACGTTGTGACTCCGGAAGTAAGTTAATCATTGACAACGCCTTTTGTGGGTTCTCTTGAGCGACCAAACCAATGAATTCTTTCACCATCTCAGCGCGTAAGGGTGACTCAGGTAGTCCGTATAAGTACGTTTCCATTTCACCGGTATTATATTCGTACCATTTTTCGAGGGTAGAAGCTATAAGGATTTCACGATGGCGCCGGTTGTTGACCTTAATAGCGTATTCAATAGCCGCCCTTGGATCAGACTCAGCCCATTGTTCCAGAACCCTTTTAAGTGCCAGAAAGCGGGTTGAGTCAGACTTAATTGATTCTGCCAATTGGAGCGCTTGGTGTATATCTTTTTCGGCTAATGCCTCGACTACTTGAGGAGCTAAGTCAAGAAATAGTGTGTGATCGCTCATACTTTGGAGTAAAGTGGCGGCGCGGAAAGGATCCTTTTTTGTTAATTGTTGGATTATGCCCTCCATAGCACTTCGCCAATCGCGGAGAGAGTTGAGGCTGCTGGCCCATGCTATGGCAGCTTCGGGATTAACTTCTGCCCAACCGCTTGCTAGCGCAGAGAGTGCCACTTTTCGGGCGTCTGCATTTCCAAGCTTGTTGAGCGCCAGTAACGCCGCTTGAGGATCCTTCTTGGCCCAGGCAAAACACACCTCTTCTAGGAGGAACTGTAAATGATGCCCTCGGCTGTTTGTTGAGATTAAGTCGAATGCCAATGCAGGGTGTGAATCTGCGATTTTCCTAGCAATCTCAACTAGAGCCTCGGTGCGTTTTCTTTTATTTTCTATTTGAAGTGCGAATGCAATTGCTTGGGTGGGATCCTTTTCTGCATATCCGGCAAGCACTGCTGATACTGCAAGTTCACGCTCATTGTTATCAGTTAAGGAATTAGCTGCTGCTAGTGCACTTGGAAAATCTTTTTTAGCCCATTGTTCAAGCAGTGCCTGCAGTGCGATATTTCGCATATGTTTATCGGAAATCATTTCTACTTTTTTAAATAATTCAGCTGCCGTTGAGTCATCAATGTTACGGAAAATTTCTGTCCAGGCATGTATACATCCATCCCATTGACCGCGCTCGGCCGCACTAATGATCGATTCGATTTCTTTGGGAGATCGAGTGAAAGAGGACACTTCAACAAAGTTGCTCAAAGCATTTTTATTTGTGGATGTGTAAGGTAGTTGATTGGAGA
This sequence comes from uncultured Verrucomicrobiota bacterium, assembly GCA_964654645.1. Taxonomy (GTDB): domain Bacteria; phylum Verrucomicrobiota; class Verrucomicrobiia; order Limisphaerales; family CAZZJO01; genus CAZZJO01. The sequence goes on from CAZZJO010000022.1 coordinate 10,246, forward strand.
CCACCAATGTTAAATTTGATGTTTGTGTTTGGGTTTTGGCCGGATCCACCGACCTTTTTCCGAGCAAGAACCCAGCAATTGTGCCAATGCACAAAGCCAAAAAAACGACTGTCCAGTTTGGTCTCATAGCTATTTGGTAATTAATCTTTGTGGAGTTAGGCGTTCTTCTTAGGCCTGTATTGTTTGGGATTTTGCTGAGCATGATGGCAGAGGCTAGAACAAGTGTAATTTAGACAGTTGGATAATTCAAGCAGGCGGTTTTCATGCATTTCTAACGGGCGATGTTGTATTTGTTGTCCATCTATGATATTAGGAAAGGAGTAAAGTGTCCTCGGTGTGTAAAACTGCCTCGGGAAATAAGTCGCAATAGCGTTTGGGGTACCGATATAGGAAGCTTACTTGACCTAGCTCTTGGTGAGGGAAAGAGCTTGAAGAGAAAGGCGGGAGGGTAAGATGGTGGTTAGGGACGGCTTATGAAACATACGACCCGGCCCGCTGTAAAAATAGAGGCCGGGTCGTACAAAATGCTTAGTGGTTGGTTATTATCTAGGAGGCTTGGGAAACCTTTGTTTGTTGGGCAGTTTGTTGAGTTCGCGCGGCTCGCCGAGCACGCCTGGCTTCGTATTCCGAAACCAACATCACGTTTGAAACATGGATGGGGGCCTCTTTTTTGACTAAACCGCCCCCGGGATGTTGAGCACTTTTGCGGACGAAATGGGTAACGACTCTCACGCCTTCCACAATGACTTTCTCTTCTTTCGGGAAGGCAGCTAGTACCCGGCCACGTTTACCTTTATCGGCGCCAGCGATGACGATTACCTCGTCGCCTTTTTTGACGTGCAACTTTTTAACCATACTTAGATCACCTCCGGTGCTAACGACAAGATTTTGATGAAGTTCTTTTCTCTAAGTTCACGCGCAACTGGGCCAAAGATGCGTGACCCTTTTGGGTTACCGTCTTTGTCAATTATGACGATAGCGTTTGAATCGAACCGAAGATACGATCCATCACTTCGTCTGATTGGGTGACGGGTCCGCACCACAACCGCTGTTACGACATCACCCTTTTTAACGGTACCGTCAGGCGCGGCGTCCTTAATTGATACTTTTATTATATCGCCGACTTCTGCGTATCGTTTGTTCCTGCCGATGACACCGATCGTGGATGCTTTCCGCGCGCCGGTGTTATCGGCAACATCAACAATGGATCGTACCTGTAGCATAAGCCAAATACCTCCAATTACTTATGTTGAAGTTGGTTCAACAGCACGGGAAATAATCTCGACTAGGCGCCACCGTTTGAGTTTTGAAAGTGGCCTAGTCTCTACAATCCGAACTACGTCGCCCACCCGTGCTGAATTGTTTTCGTCATGGGCATAGAATTTCTTAAATTTGCGTACGACCTTTTTGTATCTGGGGTGTGGGGACTTCCGTTCTACTTTGACCACGATAGTCTTCTGCATCTTATTTGACACCACGACACCGACCAGCTCCTTGCGATGGGCTTTCTTGGGTTGGGCGGTGGTGGATTGGGGATTTTGGGTATTTGTGACTTGCTCTGTCATTGTTTGAAAATGGTTAGGTTATTTTTAGGACTATTTTGATTGTGCAGGGGCGTTGGCCTGCTTATTTTCGAGTTGCCGCCGCAATTGAGTGATTCGAGTTTCAATCCGAGCAATATCGCGTCGGATTTGACGAATGCGATGCGGTTTTTCCAGCTGGCCGCTGGCCTGTTGAAGCCGAAGATTGAAAAGCTCTTGCCGCAGTTCTCGGCTCTTGGCTAGGAGCTCTTGCAAAGTTAGGTCTTTTAGTTCCGAGAATTTCATGGGGCAATTTAAACAGTTAGATTACCATGACGCTTTACCATCCTAGTTTTTATGGGCAATTTGTTGGCGGCTGCCCGCAAAGCTTCTTTTGCCGTCGCCTCGTTTACCCCACTGATCTCGAACAACATTGTAGCTGGTTTAACAACAGCTACCCATGATTCGACATTGCCTTTGCCTTTACCCATTCGGGTTTCAAGAGGTTTCTTGGTATAGGATTTGTGGGGGAAAATGCGTATCCACACCTTACCCCGGTGTTTCATATGACGGGTGATAGCAACGCGGGCGGCTTCGATTTGTTTAGTATCAATCCAGGCCCGTTCCAACGCTTGCAGCCCGTATTCGCCGAAAGCCAGCGAGTTGCCACGCCAGGCAGTTCCGGCCATGCTCCCGCGCTGCATCTTCCGGTACTTTACCCTTTCAGGCATTAACGGCATACGCGATCACCCTCCTTTCCAAAGTTTCAATGGTCAATTTGCTTTAAGCACTAGCGATGGGCGTGAGCTGTTCCTTCTTTTCAGGCAGATTTTCGCCCTTGCATATCCAGCATTTTACACCAATTACACCGTAAATCGTCCGTGCTTCTGCGAACCCATAATCGATATCTGCTCGTAAGGTGTGCAGGGGGACACGGCCCCAAAGATATTGTTCCGACCGGGCTAGTTCTGCCCCGCCAAGGCGTCCGGAGACTTTAATCCTGATACCTTCTGCACCAGCTTCTTGGGCGGCTTGGATAGCTTTTTTCATTGCACGCCGGAAGGACACACGGCGTTCCAACTGCAAAGCAATATTTTCAGCTACTAACTGCGCATCTAGTTCGGGGCGTTTAATCTCGATGATATCTATATAAGTTTCCTTACCAGTCATTTGGGTGAGATCCTCTTTTAACCTATCTATTTCAGAACCTTTGCGACCGATGACTAAGCCCGGTCGAGCAGTTGCAATTGTGACTCTGACGCGATTTGCTGCCCGTTCTATTATGATCCTGGAAACTGAAGCGTACTCGAGCTTCTTTTTAATGTATTCACGGATGCGATAGTCTTCGGCGACTAAAGCCGCATAATCACGTTTTCGATCCGCAAACCATTTGGATCGCCAGTCGCGTGTAACGACTAATCTAAAACCTATTGGATTTGTTTTTTGGCCCATGGCTGGTTACTTAGCTTTCGGGTTTTGGTCAGTTAAAACGATTTTTATATGTGCGTACCGCTTATAAATTGGTCCTGCCATACCACGCGCCTTCGGTATCCACCGTTTTAGGATCACACCGCGGCTTGTCACTGCTTCTTTGATCCAAAGGTTTTCCCTATTTAAGCCGTTATTATTTTCTGCATTCGCGATGGCAGATGCCAGCGTCTTGGCTACCAATCGCGCTGACTTTCGCGGGACAGCTGCCAATACGGCTAACGCTTCGACGGCACGCATTCCTTGGATTTGGCGCACTACCTCCCGCACTTTCTGTGGGGACATCCGTGCGTTTTTTGTTATTGCCCTGATTTCCATATTATTTGACATCAGCTTTTGCAGTGTGAGCACCGTGCTGACGGAAGATTCGTGTGGGTGCAAATTCACCCAATTTATGACCCACCATGTTCTCCGTCACGTACACGGGAACGAAGTTCTTACCGTTGTGGACAAGAAAGGTCAGCCCTACGAAATCTGGGGTAATCGTTGATCGCCGAGACCAGGTCTTAATAGGTGCTTTTGAGCCTGTCTGGCGCGCTTTTTGGATTTTTTCTAGCAGAGGCGGATCTACAAATGGTCCTTTTTTAAGTGACCTACCCATAGTTCGAATTAAGAAGATTTGTGTTACTTAGCTTTCATTACATAGCCGTCACGGCGGACCAAAATAAACCGGTCTGAATACTTGTGTTTTGGACGCGTATGGAGTCCTTTGGCAAGCAACCCCCATGGTGAGGTTAAATGTTGCCACCCACCACCACTCTTGGATTTGCCTTGGCCACCGCCGTTAGGATGGTCAACGGGGTTGCGGGCAACACCGCGTGTGATTGGCCGGATTCCAAGGTGTCGTGATTTCCCAGCCTTACCTAAGACCACATTTTCGTGATCAGGATTGCTTACTTGGCCGATGGTAGCGTAACAGTCCTCGTGAATTTTTCGAATTTCACCAGAGGGAAGCTTTACAGTTGCGTAACCGCCTTCGCAGCTCATTAAAACTGCAGCAGTACCGGCCGCCCGCACTAGCTGTCCACCACGCCCAGGCTTAAGCTCGATGTTATGTATTTGCATGCCAATAGGGATCTTCTTAAGCGGTAGGTGATTTCCAACCTGAGGCGGGGCGTCGGGACCACTCATTACCTTGTCTCCGACTTTAATGCCTTGGGGGGCAAGAATATAACGCTTTTCGCCGTCGGTGTATTGGACGAGCGCCAGCCAGGCGCTTCGGCAAGGATCGTACTCAATTGCTAGTACGGTAGCTTCCATGCCATGTTTGTTGCGTTTGAAGTCTACCCTACGGATTCTTTGTTTATTACCGCCACCGATACCGCGGGTGGTAATGCGTCCGTAGCAGTTGCGCCCGCCGGTTTTCTTCCGCGGTTCCGTAAGGTCCCATTCGGGCTCGACCTTCGTAATCTCCGAATAGTCGAGCACGGCCATGAACCGCCGCGACGGGGTATATGGTTTGAATGTCTTTACAGGCATACGCTATTCCTGTTACTTCTTTATCGATAATACACTGTTTGGTTTCTTCGTTTTTCGGCCATCATTCCCAACGGCTTGCACCATTGGTTCTCGGCCGAAATCGTCCTTTTCCCGAAAAACGGAACCATAATTTTGCTCATTAAAACGCTAAATGCAACTACTTTTTTTGTAAATGCCGCATAGGTAGCGTTAATTGCCATGAGCTAAGCGCCTAAGTGGATGGAAAACTTGTGGGCTTCATTGCAAAGTGAAAAACTGGTCGTGTTGTGCTTTCTAACTCCGATTTCAAGGGCTAGAACGCGTAATGAGCGTTTAAGGCTTAGAGTAGAGGTTACATATCTGTAATGTGCATACGGCTTGACGTTGTATGTTTTTATAGCAGCATGAAGACATGAGTGTTTTGGTAATTTTGGCGCATCCGAGACCCGGTAGTTTTAATCATGCAATTGCGCGGTGTGTGGTTCAAAACCTGAGTCAGTCGGGATATGAGGTTATATTTCATGATTTGTATGGGGAGGGGTTTGATCCGGTGTTAAGTGCTGCGGAATTGGATAAAGGCGCGGTATTGCCTCCGGTTATTGAGAAATATTGTGATGAAGTGTGTAAGGCCGAGGGGATTGTAATAGTTCATCCGAATTGGTGGAGTTCTCCACCGGCAATTTTGCGGGGGTGGGTGGATCGTGTATTTCGTGCTGGGCGTGCGTACACGTTTGTTACTGATTCAACTGGCAAAGGCCATCCTAAAGGTCTCCTTTCTGCGAGAGTAGCAGTTGTGTTTTACACCTCCAATACCCCTCCGGAGGTAGAACAAACGGTTTATGGTGAGCCTATCAGGGTGCATTGGGAAAAGATTGTTTTTGGACTTTGTGGAGTACCAAAAGTGATAGTTCGAAATTTTGCTCCGGTGGTGACAAGCACACTTGAACAACGTCAGGCGTGGTTGTCAGAAGTAGAATCGTTGCTAAGGGATGTTTTTCCTCCACGATAAAGGACTGGTTGAGCTTTAGCGGGCCCTTTAATGTTCTTGGGGAACGGGCCGACTTATGTTGTGGAATGTGGCAGATGAGTGGTCATGGCGAGGTTAGAATTTTCATTTGATTTGGATTATTGTAAGGTGGGATGACGACTGAATTGGGACTAGAGACGGGTGTGAACTTTGATCGAGATCGAGTGGCGCAGCAGGTAGCTGATTTGGTTCGGGACGGGGTCTACATAGGGACTTCATCTTGGAAATACCATGGGTGGCGTGGGTTATTGTATACGGACGACTTCTATTTTGGGCGATTTGGTTTTTCTGACCAGCGGTTTTTGAAGTATTGCCTTAGAGAATACGCCACTGTCTTCAAAACCGTTTGTGTAGATGCAGCTTACTATAGATTCCCTGAACCTGATCAGTTGAAGGAGATGATGGAGTTAGTACCTGACGATTTCCGGTTTGCTTTAAAAGCCACTGATACGATTACAATAAAGACATTTCCCGCTCTGCCGCGGTTTGGTACCCGTGCCGGTAAACCAAACCCGGATTTCTTGAACGCGAGTCTATTCACTGATCATTTCTTGCGGGTATGCGAGCCTTTTAAGGAAAAGATCAGTGTGATAATCTTTGAGTTTTCGCGATTCCATCATTCTGACTACACACGAGGCAAACAGTTTGTGGAGCAGCTCGATGGTTTTCTTTCTCAATTGCCTCGGGGGTGGAATTACGGGGTGGAGATTCGAAATGAAACCTTTTTACATCCGGATTATTTCGATGTTTTGGAGAAGTACAATGCAACGCACGTGTTCAATAGCTGGACGGACATGCCTCCGCTAATTGATCAGTTCAACTGGTACCATGGGTGGGTGCGGCAGGACCTGGTTGTGGCGCGATTTTTATTGAAACCGGGGCGCAGTTACGAAGAGGCCGTAAAAGCTTTTTCGCCGTACCGGCAGATACGTGATCCATACCCGGAAGGTCGTGAGGCTGCAATACGAATAATTCAGTACTGTAAAGCAGAGCCTGGTAAGCGGCGTGCATTTCTGTACGTAAACAATCGATTTGAAGGAAACGCGCTTCAGACAATCGCCCACGTATTAAATAAAGTTTGCCCGCTGCAGGGTACCGGGACGACCTCTAAGTCGACCATGACAGAGTCGTTATTTTAGTGTGATTTAAGTATTAGTCTGGTCGTCTTTCGCGGATAGCGGTGAGTATATCGTTGATTACCTCGTCCTTGGGTTTGACTCCGATGTTACCTTTGCCATGGATGCGAACTGAGATAGTTTGTGACAGTTGCTCACGTTGGCCTACCACGAGGATGGTGTGTACTTTATCTAGTTCGGCTCGTTGGATCCGGCCTTGCAGTTTGTCATTACTATATTCAAGTGTTGCCCGCACGAAGTGCGAGCGGAGGGTATTAACTATCTCTTGTGCGTAGGTCAATTGGTTTTCCGTTACTGGCAGCACGCGTACTTGTTCGGGAGCAAGCCATAATGGGAAGTTACCTGCGTAATGCTCAATAAGGAATCCAATGAAGCGCTCGTGTGTGCCTAATGGGGCTCTGTGGATGCATATCGGGGTTTTAAGTGTGTTATCCCGATCTCTATAAACAAGGCCAAAACGCTTAGGTCCAACAAAGTCAACTTGATTGGTAGCGAGTGTGAATTCACGTCCTACCGCACTCCAGATTTGCACATCAATTTTAGGACCATAGAAAGCAGCTTCGTCAGGCACTTCAACAAACTCTATCCCGCTTTCTTTAAGCACCCGTCTGACCATATCCTCGGTTTTTTTCCATAATTCAGGTTCATTAACGTATTTGACGCCAAGTCTGGATGGGTGATGGGTAGAGAATCGCATGAGGTACTTGGTGATGCCAAAGATTTTGAAGTATTTAAGGTACATCTGGTTAACCGCCTGAAATTCTTCGGCGAACTGTTCTTCGGTGCAGTAGATGTGTGCGTCGTTCATGTTTAGGCATCGGACTCTCATTAATCCGAACAGTTCACCTGATTTCTCGTATCTGTAGCAGGTGCCGTATTCGGCCAGACGTAGAGGCAAATCGCGGTAACTTCGGGGTTGTGCGGCGAAGATACGGTGATGGTGTGGGCAATTCATCGCTTTTAAGTAGTATCGAATCTGTTTCGTTTCGCTGCCACGTTCTGCGGGTTCGCCTTCTTCCACAACCATAGGTGGATACATGGACTCTGCATAGTAGGGCAGGTGGCCACTGGTTGTGTACATTATTTCCTTTGCGATGTGGGGGGTTTTAACCCGCTGATAACCAGCCAAGAATTCGGTTTCTTTTGCGAGTTTTTCTAGTTCTTCAGCGATTGCGGCCCCTTTGGGTAACCATAACGGGAGCCCTGGGCCGACGAATTCAGAGTCGATTACAAAAAGTCCCAATTCAGCGCCGAGTTTGCGGTGGTCGCGCTTCCGCGCTTCTTCCTGCGTTTTGAGAAATTGTTCGAGGTCTTCCTTGGTATAGAAAGCGGTACCATAAATTCGTTGCAGTTGTGGGTTTCGCGCGTCTCCCTTGTAATATGCGCTTGCTACTCCTGTGAGTTTAAAGGCGCCGATTTGCCCCGTTCTTTCGATGTGAGGTCCTGCACACAGATCGATGAAGTCGCCTGTCTTGTAATAGGTTATTGGTTGGTTTTCTGGGATTTCTTCTAAGTTAGCCAGCTTGTATTTGCTCGGAAATGGTCGCTCCGAAAGTGCTCCTATACGCCCGCGTTTACAATCTTCAATTGCCTGTTCCCGGGTAACCTCGATTCGTTCGAAGGGTAGATCCTGAGCAATGATTTTTTGCATCTCGGCTTCAATTGAGGGAAAATCCTCTGGGGTAATCCTATGGGAGCACTCCAAATCATAGTAGAATCCGTCTTCGACAGGGGGACCAGAAGCAAGTTGGGTGTCCGGCCACAGTTTCATAATTGCTGCGGCCATAACATGGGCAGCTGAATGCCGCAGCCGGTCAAGGTCTTGATTTTGCTGAGTTTTTTCTACTTGCATTTTGTGTGACCTGGCTAAAAACCTATGCAAAGAAACTATGGAATTGCTATTTCGTCAACCCCTCATTTGGCTTTGGTGATTAGCGTTAATTAAGAAGTCTAGTTTTGCAATGCGCTTTCTATAGGAGCAAGGGTTGTGTTAAAGGGCGCAACTACGCTTTTTGGATGGCAACAGTTTTGATTGTGACAAAGCGAGGGAATTAACGCAAAATGAAAATATGCTTAAAGCAGGTATAGTTGGACTGCCGAATGTGGGGAAGTCCACCTTATTTAATGCGTTGTTGCAATCGCACAAGGCGGCTGCGGAGAATTATCCTTTTTGCACTGTGGATCCGAATCGTGGGGTTGTTTATGTGCCAGACGAGCGTCTAGAGGCAATAGCGCAGGTAGTGGGGGTGAGTAATAAAGTGCCTGCAGCAATTGAGATTGTTGATATTGCAGGGTTGGTAAAAGGGGCATCACGCGGAGAGGGGCTTGGCAACAAATTTTTAAGCCATATTCGTGAGGTGGATGCAATAGTGCATGTGGTCAGATGCTTTGACGATCCAGACGTGGTACATGTGCCTGGAGAGCTGGATCCATTAAGGGATGTGGAGATTGTAACCACAGAATTGGTGTTGGCAGATTTGGAAGCTGTGCGGAAACGGCGTGAGAAAATACAACGAGATGTGAAACGAGGCGACAAACATGCCATAGCCGAGGACCATGTCTTGCAGAGGTTGGAGGCCCATCTTAATACTGGTGTACCGGCGATTTTACTTTCGATGAGTCGTGAGGAATGGCAGTTGGCGGCTAGCTGTTACCTTTTAACTGCACGTCCTACGTTATTTGTGGCCAATGTGGACGAGGCTACGCTTTCCAACCCAAGCGGCAATCAGTGGGTTCAGCAGCTTCGAGAGTATGTAATTAATCATCATGGGTGTGGTTTGGCAGTTGTTTGTGCAAAGCTTGAGGCTGATCTTGTAGGTTTATCTCCGGAGGAAGCGGCTGCTTTTTTGGCGGAAATGGGTGTGCGTGAATCTGCCCTGAATCAGTTGATAAAAAACATTTACTCATTGCTGGGGTTAAGGACGTTTTTCACGTTCAACGAAAAGGAAGTTCGAGCTTGGCCGGTGGTCGCGGGCACTACGGCTCGGAAAGCGGCAGGCAAAATACATACCGATTTTGAACGTGGGTTTATTATGGCGGAGAAGGTATTTTGGAAGGACTTAGTAGAAGCGGGTTCGGTTGCAGCTGCGCGGCAAGCAGGACGCTATTCTCATGAGGGGGCAGAATACGTCGTGCAGGATGGTGATGTGCTTCTCTTTAGATTCAATGTGTAAGGGGCTTATTAACCGCCCTGGTTGTTATTGAACACGAACTTAATTTCCCCTTTCTCTGTTAACGCCAGGTAAGCATCGAATTTCTTCCCGCGTTTAGAGGTGAAACCTTTAAGAAGGTCAGTTTTTTTGTCGCACAAAAGTTTTGAGATTTGTTCGCGTGGTATGGATAGCCCGAGGATAGTTTTGCTACATGAGAATGTGCATGATTGGTCGGTTATAGCAGACTCACAGGCATACTGCCGGTCGGTTTCGACCACTGGGGCGCCACATTTGGGGCATGGACCTAATGATTTGGTGTTTGGGGAGCTGGCTTCAGCAACAATTGCCGCTTTGCGATTGGATACCTCGGGCTCGATTTGGATCTTATAGTCAGGTGAAAGTCTTAATGTGGCCGAGAAAGGTTTTCCGTTGTGGGCAATAAAGCCTTCTAAGGGGCCGAGTTTCCGTGTTTGGATTAGGATTTGAGCATCGCTCCTGTTGATCCATCGCCTGCTAATGCTTTTCCAAATAGTGAACCCACAATCGGGTTTTGAGCAACGGTACCTGTCTATCAACTCCATGACAGGGTGGCCGCATCTTGGACAGGGTCCGATGGGAGACTCGTCGACGACTTGATTGGGATTGAATGTCTTGGCTTTTTCGACAATTTCTTTTGTTAGTAGTTTGATTTCCTCCATGAATTCGGATCGTGAGAGTTGGCCATGCTCGATTTTTCGTAGCTTATATTCCCATTCCCCGGTCATTTGTGGGCTCGTTAACACTGGGACAACTTTGCGTAACAAGTCGATGGTGCTAATGGCTTTGGGGGTGGGGACGAGTTCTCGGCCACGCCTGAGTAGGTATCCCGCGTCGATCAGATTTTCAATGATTTGAGCGCGTGTAGCAGGGGTGCCAAGTCCCTTCTCTTTCATTGCTTCTCTAAGCTCCTCTTCTTCTACCAATTCCCCGGCACCTTCCATGGCAGTTAGAATTGTTGCTTCGGTGAAACGCGGAGGGGGATTGGTGGAATTTTTAGAGATGTCTATCGACGTAACGGTGACAACTTGCCCTTGGGTGACTGGAGGTAGTAAATCGGATGCTTCTTGGGTTTGTTCTTTGCCGTAAACCTCGAGCCAGCCTGGGTTAATCAGTACTTTGCCCTCGGTTTTGAACGGTTCGCCTTCGACACGGGTAATTCTGGTTGTAACTTCGTATTGGGCGGGTGGATAAAATGCAGCGATAAACCGGAGCAAAATCATATTATATACCTCGCGTTCTTGCTGATTTAACTCGCTGGTGGTTTGGCCAGTGGGAATGATTGCAAAGTGGTCGCTGACCTTGGCATTATTGAAAATTCGTTTGTTAGGTTTTACCCATTTGTTCTGGAGAATTTTTTCGATGAATTGGGAGTAGTCTCCGTGGTATTTGAGCATCCGGTTTAGTGTCGCGTAAACTGTGGGGATATAATCTTCTGGCAAGTGACGCGAATCAGTTCGTGGGTACGTAATCAATTTGTATTTTTCGTATAAGGCTTGGGCAATTTGCAGTGTTCGTGCGGCTGGCAGGCCTAGTTTAGTATTAGCTTCCCGCTGGAGGGTAGTTAAGTCGTACAGTAGTGGTGGTGATTGAGTGGTGGGTTTTTTCTCTTCAGATTCGACTATACCCTTTTTGCCGGTGCATTTTGCAGCCAGTGCTTGGATGAGTTCTTCAGCCCATAGTCGACCTGCTTGCCGGTGTTCTTCCCATAAAGCCCCTTTTTCAGGGAATAAAATTTGGTCGACGTTGATTGTAGATAGACCGAACCTGGTGCTCAACCGAAGGATTCGATCACGTTCAGGTTCATCCTTTGTAAATGATTCATCGAACCATTTGCCTTGGTATGTGCCAGTGGGGGCTTCAAAAGTAGCTAATGTTTCCCAATAATCCCTGGGGACGAATTGTTGAATTTTGCGTTCGCGGTCGACAATTATAGCTAGGGTGGGAGTTTGGACGCGGCCGAGTGTGGTGATATTGTTGCCTTTGCCTCTACGTAGCCTCAGAGTAAATGCTCGTGTAGCATTTATCCCAACCAGCCAGTCGGCTTCGTTACGACTCCGAGCTGCTTGGGCCAGAGGCTGCATTTCTGAGTCTGTACGCAGGTGCTCAAATGCCTCCCGGATTGCCTCGGGGGTCATTGATTGCAACCATAGTCGAAGAACGGGTTTATCGGCCTTGCAATATTGAAGTATATACCGAAAAATCAGTTCGCCTTCGCGTCCAGCATCGCATGCATTAATTATGGCCTGCGTATCTTTGTGGTGGATCAATTTGCAAAGCACTTTGATACGGCTTCGAGTGCCCTCAATTGGTTTTAGATCAAAGTATTCTGGAATGACCGGTAGCACGGAGAGATCCCATTTGTCTTGGTGTTTAAGTTCTTTTGGGACTTCTAGTTCAAGCAGGTGGCCGACCGCCCAGGACAAAAAGTATTTCTCGCTCTCGTAATATTCTTTGTGGCGTTTGAAACCGCCGAGAGCTCGAGCAATATCAGCCGCTACCGAGGGCTTTTCAGTTATGATTAGGATTTTTCCCATGACTTGTTCGCGCTGGGCATAATTGTATGTCAGAATGCCACTGTAAATGTCACTACAAAAATCCAAATTTGCCTAGCTTGTTGCCGGGGATTTTCCGCAAAGAAGTCTACCGGTCCACTTTTGAGGGGCGATGAAGATGTCTCACAAATTGCGTTGCCAATGGGCTAAGTTTCATCCAAGGTAGGACTGGTTATCGGAGGTAACCTGAGCGATCAGAATGAAGGTACTTTTAATTCAGCCTGGATTCCGTGAGTTTGATGTATTTCTTGCAAAGGCTTTGAAAGAAGCGGGAATAGATGCAGTGTTTGCTTATACTGAGGGTAGGGCTGAAGGGTACCTGTTTAAGAACGGTGGGCCCGAACCTGTGTGGTTACGAGTTCGGAGCCGACTGGACGTGGCCGGTATAATAAGTTTGAGGAGGTTGATTCGAGAAATTGATCCAGACGTGGTGTACTGTGGGACTGCCCTTCAGTGTTTTGCGACAATTGTAGCGGCAGTAGGATATAGGGCGCTAAAGATTGTTTTTTATCGTGGGGCCATCAGATCGTTTAATTATTTTAGTCCTTCGGACTGGCTTGTATTTAAAAGTGGGCGGGTATCGATTTTCCATTGCAACTCACAGGCAGTGGCGAGTGTGTTACGCCGAGTAGGTATAAAGGATACGCAGATTGCAATTTTTCCCGGGACTGGTTATTTCGCCTCTCAATTTGAGCGGGGCTCTGTAAAGGGCCCCGTGCTTCCACGCTCAGCAACATACCGGATCGGCGCTGTGGCAAACTACCGGAAAGTTAAAGGATTGGAATTTTTGGTAGAGGCTGCACGATTTTTGCTCGAGCGAGGCATGGATATTGAAGTTGTAGTTGTGGGTAGCGACCCAAAGAGTTGCGTTGGGCGATTTGCAGATCGGGAAGGTATTAGAGGGCGGTTAGTTTGCACTGGTCCTATTACACCCCCATGGCCGGTCATGAAGACGTTTGACTGTCTTGTGGTTCCCTCCCTGCAAGAAAGCCTACCCAAAGTAATTATTGAGGCATTTGCGTGTCAGATTCCCGTGGTGGCTACGAGAGTTGGAGGGATTCCTGAGATGTTAGAGTTTGGGGAAGCTGGGGAGTTAGTCGAACCTGGGGATTCTGAGGCGCTGGCCAAGGCCATCCTGCGGGTTTTATGCGATCCTGGGAAAGCGGATAAATATAAGGATCAAGGGCTACGTATTTTTAAAAAACGTTACGAGGCCGGTGTGGTCGCTACCCAATACGTAGCACTGTTTAACCGATTAGCTTGGGAGAGGAAGGCACATGCGAAACAATTCTAAGAATGCGCGGTTTATGCTTGGATTGGTCGATTGAGGCTGGTGGCCGCTGTAGTGGAGTTTAGCGGGTGGGTGGTTTAATCTGCTTGCATCTAATCTAGTAGGTTATCGGCTGGTTACGACTCAGTTAGTGCCTCGTGATTTGCCTTTTAAGCAGTTTATAGCAATGCAAAGCAATAGGTTGTGTGAGGCAGCAATGGTAAAAGTTTTGGATGGCCAGTATCAAATAAAATTGGGCAGTGAAAGAGGTCCACGCTTTGCGGAAATTATCTCGCTTGACAGTGCACTTGTTTGATTGCAAGTTCTACTACAACCGCAAGTTAATCTTGCTGTGTTTAAGATTTTAATCCCCCAAGGGTGGCGCGGGTTGAAAAATCTAGTTGGTTACTCGGCGCCGGCAAGCTTGAAACTACCTGGGGTAATAACTCAAACACCAAAGTAACCATTCATAACTTTATATATATGCCAAGAACTGCAACAAAGCGTTCTAGTAAAAAGAAAACATCGCAGCAAACAGAGGCGCTGGGTGCAGAGGCGCCAAAGGCCGAAGTTACAACCTTACAAGGTGAGGCGAATCAGGAAGCATCGAATGAGTGCGTAGTAGCCTCCATGCCACAGGCAAGTACAGATATTGTAGCTCCTGGAACGGAAGCGACCCAACGCTCTGAAAGCAATGGCCCAGTCCAAGTTGAGGGCCATGCCTCCACAATTGAACCAGCCACAGCGCAGGAGAATACTCCTCCTGCGATTGATCAACCTGCAATGTCAGGAACTGTCACTGTGGAGAAGAGCGCGGTTGTGCTTGCCATTAGCCCGGATCAGGCGAAGTTGCCACTCAACATTGCGGAGCTTCAGGCAATGGACATGGTAGAGCTTACAAAGTTGGCGAATGAATATGGGGTGGACAATGTGGGTACGTTGCGTAAGCACGACATAATCTATCAAATTGTGAAGCGGGCTGCGGAGAAGGCGGGGGTAATGTTTGCAGAAGGAGTGTTAGAGGTGTTACCGGACGGCTTTGGATTTCTTCGCTCTCAGAGTTTTAACTATTTAGCTGGTCCTGAGGACATCTACGTTTCGCCGTCGCAGATTAGGCGGTTTAACCTCCAAACTGGGAATGTTGTTGCGGGATTGATCCGTCCACCCAAGGAAGGCGAGCGGTTTTTTGCGTTGTTGAAAATAGAGGCAATAGATCACGAGGATCCCGAGAAAGCGAAACAGCGGACACACTTTGATAATCTGACTCCTTTGTTCCCAAACAAGCGGTTTATCCTTGAGACGGAGCCGGATGAGTTAAGTACGCGTGTGTTGGACCTTGTATGTCCGATTGGGAAAGGTACACGGGGGTTAATTGTGGCACCACCACGGACGGGCAAGACGATCCTTTTGCAAAAGATAGCAAATGCAATTCTACGCAATAATCCAGAAGTGCATGTGGTAATCTTGCTGATAGATGAAAGGCCGGAAGAGGTCACCGACATGAAACGGACCTGTAAGGGGGCAGAAGTAATAAGTTCGACCTTTGATGAGCCGCCTGAAAGACACGTTCAGGTGGCAGAGATCGTTCTGGAGAAAGCTCGCCGGATGGTCGAGCGGAAGCATGATGTAGTGATATTGCTTGACTCTATCACTCGGCTAGCACGTGCGTACAATGCAATCCAACCTCATTCTGGCAAGATCCTATCAGGTGGAATAGATGCCAATGCCCTGCATAAACCCAAGCGGTTTTTCGGATCAGCAAGAAACGTAGAGGAGGGGGGGTCGTTGACTATAATTGCAACGGCTCTGATTGATACTGGCAGCAGGATGGACGAAGTGATTTTTGAGGAATTCAAGGGAACAGGAAACATGGAAGTACATTTAGATCGGGCATTGGTGGATAGGCGAATTTTCCCGTCCATCAATATCGAGCGGTCAGGGACGCGAAAAGAGGAATTGTTGTATCATCCAGATGAGTATCAGCGGATAGTGTTGTTAAGGCGTGCATTAACAGGGGTTCCCCCAGTGGAGGCGATGGAATTGTTGCTTAATAAACTTCGGAAGACTAAATCGAATATTGAGTTCTTGCTAAGCCTGAGTGTCTAATGAGGGGTGTGACTCGAAGTACCAGTTGCGCAGAGGTAAACGGGTTTATCGCTTGAACTACCTCCGGGGAGACGACTTTTTTATGCGATTTGGATTGCTTGAAACATTACAGCTTGCATACTCTATTGGTAATCTGGCGGTATGGGCGACACAGCTAAATTAGAGATAGATGGCAAGACATACGAGTTCCCTATCGTGGTGGGAACAGAGGAAGAGAAAGCGATCGATATCTCTGCATTGCGTCAACAGACGGGTTATATTACGTTGGATGAGGGTTACGTAAACACAGGATCGTGTCGGAGTGCGATCACGTATATTGACGGGGAACGCGGAATTCTCCGGTACCGGGGAATACCAATCGAAGAACTGGCGGAGAAGTCCACCTTTATTGAAACAGCGTACTTGCTGATTTTTGGTCATCTGCCTACGCGGGCAGAATTGCGAAGGTTTAGTGAGTTATTGACGGAGCACCAGTATCTGCACGAAGATATTAGATATCACTTTGAGGGGTTTCCTTCAACAGCTCACCCGATGGCTATTTTATCCGCGGTGATAAATGCAAGTAGCTGTTTTGACCCTACAATACTGCGACGTGATCCTGAAAAGTTTGATGTCCATGCGGCGAAACTTATATCGCAAGTACGCACCATAGCAGCCTTTTCGTACCGGAAGTCCCGAGGGCTGCCTATTATTTATCCCAAAAAGGCCTATAAGTATACGGCGAATTTCCTTCACATGATGTTTTCTTCACCATACGAGGATTACGAACTTAAGCCTGAGGTAGTGCGTGCCCTTGACCTGATTTTCCTTCTACATGCGGATCATGAACAAAACTGTTCAACTGCGACGGTGCGGATGGTGGCCTCATCGGGTGCTAATTTATTTGCTAGCGTAGCGGCTGGGGTGTGCGCTTTATGGGGACCACTTCACGGCGGGGCTAATCAGGCAGTTGTGGAAATGTTAATGCAGATTCATAAAGAAGGAGATGACGGCTCGAAGTTCATAGCTGCGGTTAAAGACAAAAAGAATCGGCAGCGTCTTTGGGGGTTTGGACACAGGGTATACAAAACGTATGATCCACGTGCGAAAATTATCAAAAAGGTCTGTCACGACTTATTAAGGGTATTGAACATTTCCGATCCGTTGTTAGATATAGCGATGAAGCTTGAAGAAACGGCGCTTAAAGATCCGTATTTCATCGAGCGCCGGCTTTATCCAAATGTGGACTTTTACAGTGGGATAATTTTGCGGGCGATAGGAATTCCTTTGGAGATGTTTACGGTGATATTCGCAATAGGCCGCACTCCTGGGTGGATTGCTCACTACAAGGAAGTAATGGATAATCCAAATACCAAAATCTATCGGCCGCGGCAGATATATATCGGTCCTCCAATGTCACCCTATATCCCTTTGGAAAACAGACAATAAGAACCCTTGCCAACTAAAGCCGCCAGAGTAAACTGTCCCATAGACGGCTAGTTGAAAAGTCGGATCCCGTGGGCCCCGGCTTCGAATTTGGTATGACGGTGTGAAATATAGCGGGTGGGATGAAAAAGGTTTTGATAATAGATGATGAGGAACCCGTCAGGGCGTTGATGAGTTTGGCCCTGAGGCAGCGAGGATATGAAGTAATAGAGGCGGAGGATGGAGAAAAAGGTATTGAGCTCGCGAGGCGGGAACTGCCAGATGTAATAATCTGTGACGTTAGGATGAAGGGCCTAGACGGGTATTCAACGCTTTCAGCCCTACGAAAAGATCCGACAACCGCAGCGATTCCATTCATTTTGACCACGGGGTACGCTGACAGCGAGGGAATGCGTTTGGGGATGGAACTTGGTGCTGATGACTACCTCCCGAAACCTTTTACGATTGAGGGTCTTTATGCTGCAGTTGAAGCACGGCTTAAGAAGGTTGAAATGGTAAGGCAACAGGCTGAGCGAAAGTTGGCAGACCTACGCGATAACATAAGCTTAATGTTGCCGCACGAACTGCGAACCCCCCTTAATGGTATTCTTGCGTATGGTGAGATCCTGGTTAGCGATGCAGGGACACTCACTCCGGGTGAGTTGGTTGAGATGGGCCAAGTCATCTTGGAATCAGCAAAACGGCTACAACGGCTAATCGAGAATTTCCTTATCTACGCCCAAATAGAATTGGTTGCAACTGATCAGGAGGCCTTGCGCCAATTGCGCGAGAAGAAGACTGTTAACCCTGGAGAGGTGGTAGGTGAAGCTGCGTTGCATGTGGCCGATAGAAATCGACGCAGACAGGATCTAGAGTTGGAGTTAACAGATGCGCCAGTTCAAATATCGGACATGTATTTAGGCAAAATTGCTGAGGAACTGGTTGACAATGCTTTCAAGTTTTCACCGCTTGGAACACCAGTTCGGGTGAGGTTGTACCCTGAGGACAGCTGGCTAGTTTTGGCGGTTATGGATCGCGGTCGTGGGATGACTCCTGACCAGGTGGCGCGTATTGGAGCTTATATGCAGTTTCAACGCAAAGTGCAGGAGCAGCAAGGGCTTGGTCTTGGCCTTGCAATTAGTAAACGCCTGGCCGAGCTACATGGTGGGGGGTTGAGAATTTCTAGTGAACCTAACCAGGGTACCACTGTATATGCGAAACTCCCCTTGAGTAATTCGTAGCTCAATTTGCTTAAAGGCGACATTTCCGGGACAAAATTTTGCGAAAGGCCCTAAGAAACCTCGACTACACATACTTTCTCGGATTAACTCGGAGTGCGCTGGCACGTTAAAGGGTTGAGGTGTATTTTGTTAGAGCAGGCAGAGACACAACAAAGAAAATAGAACAGACTACGGAGGTCACGTGACCACCGCCAACAAAATCACGATCATTCGGATTCTCCTAGTACCAGTGTTTGTAGCGCTGTTGATATATTATACGCGCACGGGAAACGATGCTTACCGACTTGCTGCAATTTGTGTGTTTCTACTGTGTGCAATTACTGATGGTTTGGACGGATTTATTGCGCGGCGATTTAACCAGAGGAGCGAGCTCGGTGCGTTGTTAGATCCGTTGGCGGATAAATTGTTGTTGGTTTCTGCGGTGGTGTTTTTGAGTTTTGATCATACCCCCTACCTAAATCAGTTACCTCTGTGGCTAGGAGCTACTATTGTTGGCCGGGACGCATTAATGTTTTTGGGATGGGTTGTGATCCATCAGGTGTGTGGCAAGGTCAAAATTCGCCCTAGGCTAGTCGGAAAACTGGCTACTGTCCTCCAAATGGTTACGATACTTTGCATCCTTGTTAAGTGGATTGGGCCTGTGATGGATTTGCTCACGTTTTTTACAGGTTTAACTACGGGGATAGCTGGATTGCTTTATGTGTGGGACGGATTCCATCAACTTAGTGCAAGTCCCACAAGTAAACCAAAACAGGATCAGCATACTCAGCTCTACGGTGGGCATTCCCCATTGGGCACCTAACCAGTGGTATGCTGTCCAATTGGAGCTTATATTTTTGGTATTATGAAGGGGCTGTTGAGAAAGTTGTTATTTGCGCTAGGAGTTTGGTTGACTGGGTGGACAGGGTGCAACCTGCAAAATGAGTACCCTCAAGGACCTGTGATGAATGAGCCTGACTATGAGAAGCTACGCGAAAAGATGGTCCGTGAGCAAATTCAAGCCCGGGGTGTGAAGGATCCTGATGTTTTAACTGCGATGCGCAAAGTGCCGCGCCACAAATTTGTTCCCGAGAACATGCGAAGGTATGCGTATGAAGATTGTCCATTGCCGATTGGGTATGGCCAGACGATTTCGCAGCCCTACATTGTGGCATTCATGACGGAGCAGTTGCGTGTTAGCCCTGGTATGCGAGTGCTAGAGATTGGGACTGGTTCAGGGTACCAAGCTGCGGTTTTAGCCGAAATGGGAGCTAATATCTACACAATCGAGATTATTCCAGAACTGGCGGAGCGGGCACGGGCAGTGTTATTGGAATTAGGTTATACGAATGTACACGTGAAAGTAGGTGATGGATATAAAGGCTGGCCTGAGCATGCCCCTTACGATGGAATTATTGTTACTTGTGCTCCCGAAAGCATACCACAAGCGCTCGTAGACCAATTGAAACAAGGGGGCCGAATGGTGATACCCGTAGGCCCCACATGGGATCAAGAGCTTGTGGTTGTGGAAAAAGAAAACGATAAAATCTCATACAGGGAAGTGTTACCGGTGCGTTTCGTCCCAATGGTGCCTGGAGAGTCCACAAACAATGAGTCTTCGGTGACTGAGCGTTGGTAGAAATTCAAGGCACTACCCTGCTCTGGTGGTAACGTGGAATGACTATTTGGTTCTGGTGGCGAAGATTGCAAAAGCGATAGCTAAAGTCCCTAAGAAAACATAATTAGGTTCAGGAACTAGCCACCCCTGCCATGCGATTCCATACGGTTGGTTTGCGGTATCACTCCTGATTACTAATGCGTACTGGCCTGGGGTTAGTTGCGTGGCGTATATATGTTCCACATTATCTACGGGGCTATCGCTCCAGTCGATTTCCGAATCCAATTGGTAATTAATCGCTGTGTAAAGGTGCAAAGACATGTTCGCCACGGTGTACTGGAAGTTGTATTGCGGCCCCGGTTGGGCATCGTATACATTCCGTTGCCACGTTAGGACCACTGAGAAGTCGTTGAGGACATACCCCTCCTGGATCTCGAAAAAGTAAACTACAGGATTGTTACCTATTGAGTTATAGTCCCACCCAGTTGTGGAAACCATTGAATTGGGGCTGGCAGTTTGTTCGCCAGCAGTAAGGATTAAGTAACTGTTGTACACGTTGAGTTCGCCCGCGCCGTAAACGGGATCCAATGGGGATGTATGGGTCCTACTCCAAGAAGGGAATTCTTGTTTAGTTGCGCCGGCCATTAGAATGGTTTTTATCACTTCTGGTTTTTGTGCATTCGATAACGCTGGGTTGGCTGTGGCCGTTTGAAGCATAAGCGCTGCAGCACCTGAAACAACAGCTACTGAGTGGCTTACCCCACCGTAGGCAGAGGGGCTAACTAAATCCGGCTTGATGCGTCCCACTCCATCGAAGGTCGTTCCACCTCGGCTATGATCTCCAGATGATTGGCCGACGGTAATTCCATTATATGTGTGGGCCATAAGGCCCGGTACCGGGTTAGTGGCATAATTATTGAGTCCTACAACCCCAATAAATCCATCCCTCGAGATGGCGTAATCGAATCGCCGTACGGCTTCTTGTGCATAACTGGATTCGCCTACCCAACTATGGTTTTGGATACGGTTTGTTTCTATTGCAGGTGGCGCGGACGAGTTACCGGTGTTAAGAAATCCAGAGCCTAAGTAATTTCCTGCCTCATAACAGCTGATAGTATTTATTCCTGGAGCTACTCCTGTAGCTGTACCATAGAAGTTTTTTGCGACTGTTGTTGCATGCCATGAAGCTTCTGATGGCCCGGACTTTAAAATGAAGGTTTTCTCTGCGAGCTCGGGATCGTTGGAATTGGGCACATAGTTTGTGCCTATTGGCGCTTCGATTTGGCTAACATGAATTCCGGTGCCATTTGGGGCGGAACTTCCGAGATAGTTTAACAGGTCTGTCAATCCAATGTCTTCTCTCCAACCTCCCACAGCCGAGAAGCAAGAGAAGGATGATATGATAGCAATTGTAACTACCCACCTTCTGATACCCCTGGGCTTCATGACTCAATTATTTGTCCGGGGTTTTGGTTGTCAAGCATGACAAAGGGTAAACCCAAAATAGCAATTTTAGGATTGCAAAATTACCAGTGGGGAGGGGGCAGTCGTGCCCATTGCTTTGGGATGAATTTCTCTATACGCATAACGCGTTCAAACTTTTTGGATTGCTCTTGTATTCGCAGTATGATTCGACGAGGTCGCTTTTCGAGACACAAGGCAACAACTTCATACTAAGAGCCGTTTTTAATGTAAGACCTTTTTTTTGTGCTTGAGATATGGGCAAGGAAAACGACGAGAATTTTTTGCTTGTGTGGTGAGTTTGCAGTTCCAGTGCTTAACTAACCTAGGCGTTGCAATAATAGGAGCAATAAATGAGATTCCAAGGGTTAATTGGTGGTTTAACCACTTTGCGGGATTGGTCCTGGTGAGAGAAAAAGGGTGGATGCTCCCAGTGTTCGAGTTAGTAATGGGATTTCCACGCTATTGGGAAAGCAGAGCCTGGTTTGTTTCGGTGGTAAAGCGAAATGCCTCTGACAATTGGCGAGGTGGGAGTTTGGGAAAGCAATGTAGGCGCGCTTGTGGGAGCGTGGATAGCAGAAGTCGGAGCTGGGCGTTGGGTTGGTACGATTAATCTTTGGTGAGAAGCGTGATATTTGTTGTGGTAGGAGGACATCGGCGTGGTGGGTTGGAAAGGGTAGAGCTGACCCTGGTGCTTAGTCTGGTGAACTAGGTTATTTCAGATTCTATGAATAGAAGTGTGGGGATCTGTCCAAAACTCCAGGGTCCGCTACGTTAACGTAACAGCTACGACAAAGTATGATTGGGTATCTGTATCTGATAGTCCGTACCTTCACGAATGTGGTTACCTCTGGCACATAAACTCAGCTCTTGGCATGCGTTCATTTCATTGTCATACCTTGGTGTTACAGCATTGGTAAGCTAGTAGTTTTCATGGCCACTAAGCTTGGCACAGATAGAAATGGGGAAATACGAGGGTGTTTCGGGAACATTCATTTGGGTGCCAATTTAAGGTTTGGGACGTAGACGCCCAGAGAATGTCACAGGCTGGATTTGCTTTGGAATGGCCTTATTAGGGTAAGTGAGTTTCTTTTGGTTGACGGGGCAAATCGAATACCGTAATTAGAAGAGCTGGATTTGTGAGTGTGAGGGGGAAAACCCTTTACATGTGCTTGTTGTTAGACTAAATTTTGGCGCGGAAAGTGAACACGTGGTAATGACAGCAGGAATTGACAAGTCAAAGATAATTGCGCAGTTCAGATTGCATGAGCGCGATACTGGGTCGGCCCCGGTGCAAATTGCGCTCCTGACAGAACGCATTAATCATATAACTCAGCATTTACAACAGCATCGTAAAGACTATGCATCCCGGCGGGGGTTGCTGATGCTGGTTAGCCGGAGGCGTAGACTATTGGACTACTTACGTGCGCATGACGCAAAGCGTTATGCTGAGGTAGTAGAGAAGCTGAACCTCCGGCGATAAGTAAGGTAGCTGGTTTCTGGTTGGACCAGCAAAAAAGTAAAAACAACTGGGAGGGAGAAGCCCTCCTTTACAGAAAGGTAATTAACACTCAACGAGTTCCTCCGCTGCGCCAGAGCAATTTCATTGAGTCCCGAATCATTGGAGGTTGGGGATTCACTGAAGTTTCTCGGCACAGCGGGGGGATGAGCTGTTGTTATGTATATGGCAATACGAAGTGTCGCCAAGGTAGGCGAAAAAGACATTTTATTTGAAACTGGCAAAATTGCTAGGCAGGCAGACGGGGCTGTTACGGTTCAACTGGGTGAAACGATTGTGCTAGTAACTGCAGTTGGCGCAGATAAGCCCAGTGAAGATGTGGATTTTTTGCCTCTTACTGTAGACTATCGAGAGAAGGCAGCAGCAGCTGGGCGGTTTCCAGGGGGTTATTTTAAGCGGGAAGGGAGGCCTAGTGAGAAGGAAATCCTTACTTCCCGGATGATAGATCGCCCTATTCGGCCGCTTTTTCCGAAGGGATGGTATAACGAGGTCCAAGTGCAGGCAATAGTTCTGAGTGCGGATGGGGAGAATGACCCTGATATTCTTGCGGTAAACGGTGCATCAGCGGCGCTGCTAATAAGTGATATCCCGTGGAATGGGCCGATTGCTGCAGTCAGGATCGGTAGGATAAACGGTCAGTTTGTGATCAACCCCACACATTCTCAATTAGAGGAGAGTGATTTGGATCTTGTGTATGTGGGCAACCATGAACACCTAATAATGTTTGAGGGGGCAGCAAAAGAGATTTCTGAGGCAGATTTAATCGCAGCGATGGAGTATGCTCATCAAGGATGCCAACCCCTATTAGCTGCGCAAAAGCAATTGGCTGAAAAGGTAGGGAAGGCGAAGAGGGCTGTTACTCCAGTCGTTTTGCCTGACGAGGTGGTAGCTGAAGCCAGGTCGTTGTTAGGGCCTCAGTTACGGGAAGCTCTGTTAATTCCTACCAAACTTGCTCGGGAAGCTGCGGTACGTGAACTGATTGAGCGAGTTACCCCGGCGTTGATTGAAAAATTTACTCCTGATGTAGTAACTGAATTGGTATTGAAGGAGGTTTTCTACCAGATCATCCGGGGTGAGGTTCGAAGGCTTATACTTGAAGAGGGCATTCGATTGGATGGACGGGGATTGGATCAGATTCGACCTATTTGGTGTGAGGTTGGAATATTTCCTCGGTCGCATGGTTCGGCAATCTTCACCCGTGGCGAAACGCAAGTAATTAGTTTGGCTACTTTGGGTACGGAGCAAGACATACAGGAGTTTGATGCCTACACTGGTGGTGAGACGGAGAAACGATTCCTCCATCATTACAATTTCCCGAACTTTTCTGTTGGGGAAACGGGACGAATCACCGGACCAGGTCGTCGGGAGATTGGCCATGGAGCTCTAGCGGAACGATCACTTCAATCTGTTTTACCTGACCCGTACCCGTACACCATTCGCATCACATGCGAGGTCACGGAATCGAATGGTTCGACTTCAATGGCGGCGGTTTGTGGTGGTTCGTTGGCACTGATGGACGCGGGTATACCGATCAAGCGTCCCGTAGCTGGGATTAGTATTGGGTTATGTACAGAGTATGGAGTGGACGGGGCTCTGGCTCGTTATAAGTTATTGACCGATATAATCGGATGGGAGGACGCGTATGGGGACATGGATTGTAAGATTGCGGGTACGGAGGTAGGTATTACTGGTTTCCAACTGGATCTGAAGCTTCCGGGCATTCCGATTAAGATAATAGCTGAGGCATTGGAACGGGCAAAAGCAGCACGGTTGTACGTTTTGGAAGAAATGAAGAAGGTCTTACCTGCACCTAGGCCTGAGCTTAGTAAGTATGCCCCCCGTCTAGAAACGCTGAAGATAGACCCAGAGAAGATCGGGTTGTTGATTGGTCCTGGCGGCAAAAACATTAAGAAAATTGTAGATGAATCAGGGTGTGAGATTGACATTGACCCTGACGGCACTGTCCGGATTTACTCAACTACTGTTGAAGGCCTCGAAATAGCAAAGAAAGCCATTGCCGCTTACACCGAAGAAATAGAGGTCGGCAAAATCTATAAGGGGCGGGTGGTGAGCGTGAAGGATTTTGGTGCGTTTGTGGAGGTGTTGCCTGGCAAAGACGGTCTTGTGCATGTCAGCGAACTGGCTAATTTCCGGGTCAAAAACCCCCAGGACATCGTCAAGGTAGGCGACGAGATCTGGGTGAAATGTGTTGGAGTAGATGAGCAGGGGAGGGTACGACTTTCCCGGAAGCAGGCAATGGCCGAGCGGGACAAGGAGATGGCAGGGACGACTTCTATTGCTTCAGCTTCATCTGCGCAGTCAACCCATCATAAGCCAACGGCTCCTTCCCACTCGCATCACCCTCCTCAACATGGACACCGAGATCGCTCAGGGAAGCCCCCGCATCGAAGGCATTAAGCCCTGGTCTGAAATCGGGTGGGTTAAGATTTTTTAAAAATCAAGCGATGGCTAATTCGCCTTTTTTGATGTGGTGCTAATTCGGGTAGATCTGTGAGAGTTGGGGAGTGAGTTTCGTGAAGTGTTATCCGCGCCAAGGCTTTCAGGTCTTGCCAGCGACCCCAGTCTAACTCAGGCGCATGCATGATCTGTCTCAGTAAACTTCGCCACTCGATGATTAATCGATCGATGTCGCCTACCCCGATCTGTTCGGTGACCCAGTCCATCTTGCTATCTGGATCGCGGTGGATTGAAGCGACTATTTTTTCGGCGCCTGCGCCATAATTGGGTGGGGCGCCATTTTCGAGGTATCCTGGAATGGTTTGGTATCCGTAAGTGGCTCGGCAGACCCGGACAAGTCTACCGCTCCATCGATCATCCTCGCCTGCAAACCTAATGCCGGCGTCGAGGTTGGCTAGGTCATAGATTAGTTCTTCCAGGGGGTAATCTTCGGCCTCTAATGCAGCCGCAATAGCAAGGCCTTGGCCATGGGGAAAGAAGCTCACAATCAAGCCACGGCGGGTTGGTACCCCATGTTCGTCGGTTAAACCTAGGCGGCGCCAAAGCAATACAGTCCCAGCGGTAGTGGGCAATTGTCGGCATTCTTGGAAGTGCGTGCAATTTAGGCAAGCGGTAGGTATAACAGCTCGCTCGATTGGCTTGAGGATGCCTACTCCATAAGAATCCACTGGCACTCGCACTTTTATTTCTGAAAGGTCAATCTGCGCCAATATTCTGTGGTCTCGTTCTACGAATTGTTTTACAGGTGTTTTTTGTTCAGCAAGTCTGTGCGTGAGTAACGGCACAAGCGTTTGTTCCCATATTTGTCGGTCAGCGAGGCGAACACGCCAATTTGTTAGGCGGCGAACCCATCGTGCCAGTGACAGGCGCCCGTCCGCTAATTTCTCAGCGGCTGTCACCTCCCGGCCGTAAATAGGATTGCCGGGGGGGTCGTAACCTACTACGCACAAGGTGCCTGACCCGATTTTTTCGAGGGCATCCGGTACAGTTAAAGCTGGCACAAGCTGTGTAGTAGAATCTGGCGATGCACTTCCAGGATTAGCTGTTTCTGCGGGTGATCCTATAAAGGATCTGTGGACATAGACTTGTTTTAGTGGCAGCTCTTGGATGGTTCCCCAATCCTCCCATTCGCCGCGACTATTAAGGAATTGGCGAACGCGTTTCCTGGCCAAGCGTGCGCGTTCGGCATCTGTTTTCAATCCACAAGGTGTATTCGGATTCTTTAATACGTGTTCAATACCCAGTGGCACTGGTTTTGTTGCGAACAATCGTTTCTGGGCTCGGGCAGCTTCTGCAAGTGGATCACGGCCCTCCATTGCGGCCATATGCATTATACTCAGTAAGGCGGCCCAGTCTACCATGCCACTTCGGGTTAAATACCCTGGCTGGGCATGGTAAAGTCTCAACCCAGTTCTACTAACGAGTATGTAGCCGGTATCATCGAGGCCTCGTCTACCTGCTCGGCCAAACATTTGCAGTATCTCGTCTGGCCTGAGTGGTTGTTCGATCCCGTCGCGCTTGTAAGAGACACCTGCGAGCGCCACACTCCGCAGTGAAAAGTTAATTCCTGCAGCTAGGCCCATTGTAGCCACTACCACGCGCAATTGTCCCGCCTTTGCTAAGGGTTCAATTACCCCTGCCCGGGCTCCGTAGCTTAGTCCGCTATGATGATATGCGACCCTGGCGCGAAGCAGCTCAGCTAAGTGTTTTCCCACAAGTGCGCGTTGTTCATTGGTTAGTTGGAGCGGTTGTGGATTGGGGAGCTCTCTGGCGATTTCTTCTGCGAGTTTTTCGGCTTCTTGTCGGCGAGGGGCAAAAATGAGAATTGGTCCCAGGTCGGCAGCCAGTGCCTTGGCAACAAACCGAGGCCAATAACCCCGAATATGATTTGGTATATGAATTTTGAGGTTGTCGACGTCGACTTCTTCAAGGGGCACCGGTCTTTCTTCGTGTTTAATCAGAACTGCATCTCGTCCGATTCGGCGGAGCCATCGGACAACATCTTCTGGGTTAGAAACGCTTCCGCTAAGCAGAAGTAGCTGGGTATGGGGTGGTGCTAAAGCTATCACTATCTCGTAATTCAACCCGCGATCTGGGTCAGCAATCATCTGATATTCGTCAATTACCAATAACTTGGGACCTTCACCCCGAATAATTCGGTTTTTTTGTGTCTCAAGGGTAGCCACTAACACTGGTGCCTCAAGGTTATCTGAAAGATCACCCGTGGATATCCCAACGTTCCAGCCAGCCCTTCGCCATTCGGCAAGTTTATCGTTTGCTAGCGCGCGAGTAGGTACAGTATAAACAGCCTGGCCCTTGTTTTTGCCGAAGTCTGACCACAACTCGAATATTAGTGTTTTCCCTGCACCTGTGGGGGCTTGAACCACAACATCTTTTCCGGCCCGGAGTGCAGAAACAGCTTCCAACTGCCAAGGGTCTGGAAGAAACACGTTCCCAACCCCATCAGTGCAGGTAAACTTAGTTTGTAACCCGTCGACGCCCATCGTCAGGATTTACAAAAACGTAGCAGAGTTTTCCGAATAGTAAACCCACCAAAAGGTTCTTTTTGTGTTGGCATATTGCCATAGGCGTGGTTTGGATTAGGTGAGCCGTACTTTAAGAGGATGGGTATTGCGGAGGAAAGTTGTTGCTGTATATTACGCCAGGTAAAAAATGAATTGCGAGCTCCAAGAGCCACCTGTTGTGAAACCTCCGGAAAAACGTGGTTCGGCGGTCGGTATTATAGGGTTTGTGCTTTCCCTTGTGGCGCCTGCTACCGAGGTGCTCTTTCTGGTAGCGCCCCCTGGTTGAGGGACCCCTAGTGCAGCCCTTGGCGGGTTGCTAATGCTAGTCGCACCGGTTTTAGCGCTAATTTTAGGAATTTTAGGTCTCGTGCTGGGGAGGTACCGAGCATTTGCAGTCGCGGCGATTGTTATTAGCAGTTTTACTTTGCTCATGCTCTTTCTGAGGATCATGGCTGCAGTCTGTATGTAACACCACGCAATTTGCCTTCCATCTCATCTTTTTGCGTGCCGAATTGAGAGTTGTGTCTTTTCGCGCTTGAGGGTTCGCTTGGCCATGATTCCCGAAGATTTAGTTCGGGTTAATTAATATTTGTCGGGGAGGAAGGCAAGCAGCGATGGTCACTTGCAGTATTGCTTAGTGGAAGCTTTTAAGAGAGGGGAAATGATGATGAGGAAAAGTATTACTGGGGGTTTATGAGGCTGTTTTGGCGAATTGGGGCTGCAGATGGGGGATTATTTAAATGTCAAATCATTCAAAGGCAGGTTGGAGATCCCAAGGAGGTGGCTGGATGGGTATGTAAAGTTCGCTTCCAAGTGTAGTAAATAATTTGGGATGAGTTAGACGCCGGTACCGAAGATTTTCCATTTGTCCCCTTACAGTTTTTATGGGTCGTGGATTTGGTCAATAAACATTAGCTTGCTTGTGGTTGGCGGAAACGGGTATAGGTGAACCTGGATTTTGACTAAAGGCAGGTTAGTTAATTGTGTTGAGCCAATACGGAGATATGGAACTGCGATACAAGATTGATGCATTGCCTGGAGATGAAGTCAGGCAAATCATGTGGGGATTTGCCGATCGGTATGATTTACAGATGTTAGTACAATCGGCTCGTGCCGTAGCGCGAGGTCCCGTGGCGCGTGCGGTGGCGATGGGGGCGCGAAATACCCATGAATGGACACCCATCAAGGCTAAACTGCTAGAACATTTTGATGAAGCGGGTATCACAGCCTCGTTTATGGACCCGGCGGAGGGTGGGTATATTGAGGGTCCGAAAAACTTGGCGTTGGCACTTATTGCGTTTGAATTGTGTTGGGTAGACGCGGGTGCGGCCACTGCTAGTTTAGCGAACAATTTAGGTTTGGCACCCATCCATGAGAAGGGGACGCCTGAACAACGGCATTTTTACTTAAGCCATGCCGTGCCAAAGCCTGGTCAGGCGCCGTGGCGTTACGCCTTTGCATTAACCGAGCCAATTCCATTCGTTGGGGTGGACACAGGAATTGTGTCGGGTCGTGTGCGGGTGGCCGAGTGGGTGGAAGGCCAGGAACCGATTCTACAGGTGGAAAAACGCGGGCGATTTATTACTAACATGGATTATGCGAACGTGGTAGCCGTGGCGGTTCAGTCGGACGATCCCCGGATTAAAGGTAGCTGCATGATAATTGTGCATGACACTGATCCTGGTGTATTTGATCGTGGGTCGGTCACAAAGAAGCTGGTACACCAGTTATCTTCCACTCGGGATCCAATCATTAATGTTCGTGTACCAGCCAGTCGTATTATTGGCGGGTACACTGTGAAGGATGGGGTGATCGTGCCAAACTATTCGCACAGTGAGGTCATTGAAGCAGTGTTCAAGCGTACGCGTGTAACGGTGGGAGTAATGACCGCAGCCAAGTTGCTTTCGGCGATTGAGCCGGTATTGATGTACGCTCGCAGACGTTTCCGTGGTGGGGACAGTACCCCAGGTACGCCCCGGTACGATCTGGGTCTACTGCAGAAAGAAGACGTGCCGAGCCGGTTGCTGGATGTTTGGATTACTGGGGAGGCGGCTGCCTCGCTCGGCTTTGCGGCGGCGCGCATGTTTGATCAGTTGGATCCCTTGGAGCGCCAAAAGGATGAGCTATTGGCGTCTCGTGGCCTTACTGGTCGAGCGGCATTCAAGGAGCTCATTAAAAAACAGCAAGAGGCAATCCAAATTTGCAATTCTTCTCCGGGAGCCGATGTTTTGGGAGCCGACGATATTCTTTTGAAGTACGTTATTTTGGATGCGCTTGCTAATGTGTATTGCCCTGCTTGTAAACTGTGGAATACCGGGTATGGAGCCACGATGATGCGGGAGGCAGTGAGCTTAATGGGCGGCTATGGAATCACCGAAGATTGCCCAGGATTCCTACCACAAAAATGGATGGATGCCCAGCTCGAAGCGACGTATGAAGGGCCGGAAGCTGTCCAACGCCTTCAGTTATCGATCACAATGACCAACGAGCTTTTCCTTACATTGTTAAAAGCGCGTGTACAAGAACTCAGAGATCTCGCGAATAAATATCCACAGTTGAATGCAGGGTTGGTTGCGTCAACGATTGAGCTTTGGATGTGGACACTTAATTGGTTGCAGACACACACAGACAGTGTGGGTAATAAGCTTTACCACAAGAACCGCCAGAGCGTGAGTTTTCCTATGGCGGACGCATTATGTTGGGTATTAGCATCGTATGAATTTACGAAGGACGTTGTGCGGCTAGCAGAACGCGGTGTAGAGAACCCCGCGTTGGAAGAGCAACTACCTAACTACGTAGCGTTTTACTCGGATTTATGCGCGATCCAGGCGGCTCGGGCTGCTGGGGAAGTTGGCCGGATTTGCACCGAGCTTGTTTGTGGTTGGATGAAAGATGCTGCGGCGGCCCGGGAGTCATTGCGAGAATTTTTCCAATTACGCGCGGAGACGGATTGCGGGATGGCTGGTTGTCGGATGGCCCGTGACCGTGCAATTGCTGCCATTTGTAACGTTACCACGCGGGAAGCCCTGGATTATCCAGCTCAAGGCTAACAATCTATCGTAACCTTGCATTTCCATGAGCGAAGTGATGCAGTCGAATCCAGAACGGCCGCGGATAGATGTTGACATTGTTTGTGTGGGTTTTGGACCAGCCACAGCGGGGTTTTTAACAACGCTATCCAGGCATCTTGTGGGTAGTGATGGTACCCCGAAATTTGAGAGTAGGGTATGCCCTGGCATGCCGTTACAGGTAGTGTGTTACGAGCGCGCGGATGATCTTTGTTTTGGGGTCTCAGGGGTGGTGACTCGGGCACGTGCTTTACGGGAGAGCTTTCCAGAGTTAGAGAAGGCAGGGATACCCACACTGGCTCCTGTAACTTTGGAGAAAGTTGTGTATCTGCTTGATCCCATAGGTGCAAGCAACCGGCCGTTTACGCTTAGGTTTGTGGACCGATTGATTCGCTTGTTTGGGTGGTGCTTACCTTATCGAGAGTACGGCTTTGAGTTGCCGTGGATTCCCCCGTTTTTGCGTAAGCATGGTGGTGTAGTATTTTCATTGGGCCAGTTTTTGCAATGGGTTGGCAGCCAGATAATGTCGACAGGCGCGATCCAAATATGGCCATCTACCCCAGTGTCTGCTGTGATTACAGAGGGGAAAGCAGTGCGAGGAGTTCGGTTGGTTGATCAGGGAGTGACCAAGAAAGGGGAACCAACTGAAGCGTACACGCCTGGTATGGACGTGCGAGCCGAATTAGTAGTTGTGGGTGACGGTCCATTTGGGCCTGTGAGTGCGCAACTGGATCGTGAGTTCGGTGTGCCTGAGAATTACCACAACACAGAATGGGCGATAGGGATGAAATTTGTGGTCGAATTACCTCAAGACACACCGCTTAAGCCGGGTACTGTCATTCATACTTTAGGATTTCCTGAGCCGGGGATATTTGGGTTTATGTATGTATACCCCGACCGAATAGCATCTCTTGGCATTTTTGTTCCTTCGTGGTTTAGATCCCCTGTGCGCACCGCGTATCGTTATTTGCAACATTGGGTTTTGCATCCGTACCTGTGGCGATATTTGAAGGGGAGTCGACTACGGTCTTGGGGCGCAAAATCAATTAATGAATCAGGCAAACATGCAGAACCATTTTTGGTCGGTGATGGATATGCGCGGATTGGAGAGAACAGTGGAACTACAAATGTCCTAACAAATTCTGGAGTAGATGAAGCGTGGGCTAGCGGAGTTATGTTAGCGGAGGCTGTAGTTGATTTATTGGAGCAGGGTAAGCCATTCACTCGCGAGAATCTGGAGAAAGCGTATGTGTTACGTAGACGGCAGAGTTGGGTTGAGAAAGAGGCGTTGGTTGCTAAGAACGCGCGTGCAGGTTTTCAAAAGGGGTTTATATGGGGCTTAATAGGGATGGCTTTAGCTGGGTTTACACGAGGTAAATTGTCATTGAAACCTTTCTTTGAGAAAGGTACTGGAGTCGACCCCCTCACTAAGTATTACGCTGGGAAGCTTTCGCCTAAGGAGATCGAGCAAATAAAGGGGGAGTGCGCTGCGCGTGGAGTGCCGTTGCATAACGCAATAATGGATCGTGTTGGATGGCCCTCGATATTATTTGATGGTCAACTATTAGTGTCGCATCAGGATGTCTTGT
Source organism: uncultured Verrucomicrobiota bacterium (assembly GCA_964654645.1). Classification (GTDB taxonomy): domain Bacteria; phylum Verrucomicrobiota; class Verrucomicrobiia; order Limisphaerales; family CAZZJO01; genus CAZZJO01. Next base: position 42,876 of record CAZZJO010000022.1, read on the forward strand.
TGTTGGGAGGGAAAGTTCAAGCGGCTCCTGGCTATGCGGATCATGTGGTGGTGACAGACCCAGCGCTTTGCAAAGTTTGCGAAGAGAAAACGTGCATTGAAGCATGTAGTGGACAGGCGTTGATGCCCGGACCAGACGGGGTACCTGTATTTGACCGCGACAAGTGTGTGCATTGTGGGGCGTGCACTTGGAATTGTACAAAGCTTTTGTCACAGAAACCGGTCCAATCAAACATTCGATTTACTGCTGGAGTGGGTGGATTACACTCCGCGGAGAATTAGTGGATCTACCAGTCGGGATAAAGTAAGAGGTTAGGGTGTGGTAGAAGAGTTTATTGGCATTCTTCAGGATATCGTTATTGGTGAAGATTTTTGAGGACGGGACCTGGTGCGGATGTTATTTTGATGACATGATTCAGGCGGTGTTAACTCCAGCTGCAGGCAAACGGTTGATTGCTCGCGCCCTTGCGCATCATTCTGAGATCAGGCGCACGCTCACCTCTGGCACGGTAGTCATTGTTGCTGGCACCACCAACGCGTATGTGGCAGAGGAACTCCTTGGATCAATTGGACAAAGCGCCGAGTTCGATCGTGCTCGATTTTTTAGGGGTGTTACTTTGCCACCTGTCAGACAACCTCATCCGGGGGCACCAGTGCTTACTGAACAGTCGTTTATTGGAGACGTGGTAATTCGGCAGGGCTATTGGTTGAAAGGGAAGACGCTTTTCGATGTGGCGGATGAGTTAAAAGGAGGTGATTTGATTTTGAAAGGCGCGAACGCAGTCGACTTGGGTACTCGGGAAGCGGGTGTATTGATTGCTCATCCGAAAGGTGGTACCACCATGGCAGTAATCCAAGCCGCGATTGGAAGACGCGTTCGGGTAATTATACCGGTAGGACTTGAAAAGCGAGTAAGTGGCAGAATTTCGGAAATAGCTGCCCTTATGAACGACCCGCAAGGGGAGGGGTTACGTTTGTGTCCATTGCCTGGGGAGGTATTTACTGAATTAGAGGCGATCAAGGTTCTTACTGGAGCTGAAGCTCACTTGGTGGCAGGTGGGGGTGTAGGTGGTGCAGAAGGTGCAGTGTGGCTTGTAATTAGGGGTACTCAAGACCAAGAACAAAATGTGCGTTTACTGTTGGAATCTATAAAGAGGGAGCCGCCGTTTGAAGTGTGAGTCCCAAGTGTGCGTTGTAGAAGTTTTGGGGTTTGACTGGTTGGGGATTAGTTAATCAGGGGGCCAGATTGTTCAGAGGCGGTTGCGTGTGTTTCGCGAAGGAATCGGGCTTCGAGGAATTGTTTTAGTTCAGTTGCAAATTTTACGCTAATACCTGGCACAGCAGCGATCTCTTCTACTGAGGCGTGGGCTAGGCGGTGTACAGAACCGAATTTGCGTAGAAGTGCTTGTTTGCGTTTTTCTCCAATGCCTGGGAACTCGTCCAAAATGCTTTCAGTTATTTTTTTCAGTCTGAGTTGGGCGTTGTAGGTGTGAGCTACCCGGTGAGCCTCGTCTCTAATCCGTTGTATAAGATGTAACGCTGGGTTGTCATGTGGTAGTCGCACTGGGTAATTTTGATTGGGTAGATATATTTCCTCGAATTCCTTAGCAAGGGCTATGACGGGTATGTGATCTAATCCGAGTTTTCTAAGTTCTTCTCGGGCAGCATTGAGTTGTCCTTTGCCCCCGTCGATAAGTATTAGATCTGGCAGGATATTTTCTTTTTGGGTTGAATTAGCAGAGGAGGTTAAGCGGGTCTTGATACCGCGTTTAAATCTAGCAGCGGTTTCATTGATTAGTTTTTGCAGTTCTTCAGGTATAGCTTTCTCCTGGTCTTCGGTCTCTATAGGAGTGGTATCTGTTCTGAGAATGCCCATCTCTTGCAAAAGCCGTGAATAGCGTCGGTGGACGACCTCTGCAATTGCAGTAAAGTCGTCTGGGCCAGTCACAGATTTGATTTTGTACCGGCGGTAGTTGGCGCGATCAGGACGGCCATTTTTGAATGCTACCATAGATGCTACGGTTAACGTGCCTCCAATGTTAGAAATATCGAATGCTTCAATGCGTTCGGGTGGGCGATTCAGACCTACCAGTTTCTGTAATTCTTTGAGCTCATCTTCAGACGACCGAAAGATGGGTAGCGAGTAGGGGATGCGCTCGAATTTTTCTTCTTTTCTGGTAGTCAGTTCGAGGCCTGCAATCATATCTCGGAGCTGGGCGGCGCGCTCGTATTGCTGGGCTTGAGCGGCTTTCCACATTTCTTCCTCGAGCTGTTTTTTTAGTTCTTGGCATTTGCCCTCTAGAAACTCGCAAGCGGCCAGTACTTGTTGCATGTATTGTTCACGTGTCACGTTGCCTATGCATGGTGCTGTGCAATATCGAAGGTGTGCATAGAGGCAGTGTTTATACTCTGTAGGGCCTGGTGTGTAAGCTTTACATCCGCGGAGGTTGAACAAACGGCGCATTAGTGTGAGGGTATTGCGAATGGCGGCTGAACTTGCGAATGGGCCGAAGTACCGTGCTCCATCGTCCTTGCGAATTCGGGTTAGCACGAAGTTAGGAATCGGGTCGTTTAGATTTACCTTTACCAGAAGGAACCTTTTATCGTCACGGAAACTGATGTTGTATCTAGGTTTAAGTTCTTTAATGAGTTTGCCTTCCAGGAGTAGGGCTTCCGTCTCAGTTTTTACCACGTGGAAGTCGAAATCGTGGATTGCTTCAACCAATGCACGGAATTTCAAGTCCCAACTCCAGCGCCTGGAAGGTTGGAAGTACTGACTCACCCGTCGACGCAGGTCACGTGCTTTACCCACATAAATCACCCGGCCAAATTTGTCTTTCATTAGGTAAACTCCGGGTTTGTGTGGCAGTTCAGAGAGTTTTTTCCGGATGTGTTCTGGAACATCCATGCGTACTTTTAATTAACCACTGGTTGAGGGGTGGTTTCAATACTGTGGAGGTAGATTTGTGCGGCCCCCGGGGTTAAATTTGAGCCGGATCGGGTTTTTCTTGGTCAGGTGTTGAGTGGGTTAAACGCTGGTTGAAATTGGGAAAAGGACGTTTTATTTTTGCCCAAGTTTTGGTGCACCACATTTGCGTAAGATGCCAAATATTAAGCCATTTAGAGCGTTGAGGGCTCGGGATGATCTTGCGCACAAGATCTGCGAGTTACCTTATGATGTGGTAACCACTGAGGAAGCTCGTCGGATTGCTAGATCTAACCCGGTGAGTTTTTTTCACATTTCGAAGCCGGAGGTGGATTTGCCGCAGGATGTAGATCGGTTCGCTGACGACGTGTACCGAAAAGGGGCAGAGAATTTTGGGCGTTTTTTGGAGGAAGGGTTATTGGTGCCCGATGTGGGGGAGTATTTGTATCTTTACCGGTTGCAAGTAAATCAACATTCGCAGACGGGCATTGTAGCAGTTGCCTCATGTGAAGATTACATTAACGGGGCAATAAAAAAGCATGAGCAGACACGGCCGGAATATGAACGAGACAGAGCGCGTCATATTGAGGCGTTAAAGGCACAAACAGGCCCGGCTTATTTATTCCATCGGCCGGTAGGACATTTACAAGGTATTGTAGATGAATGGACTCGTAATTGGCCAGACGTCGACTTTATCACTGACGATGGTGTTCGCCATACGGTGTGGACCATTGGGCAGCCAGAGACAATCCGCGAAATCGTTCGGATATTTCAGCGGATGGACGCGGTTTATATTGCTGATGGGCATCATAGAACTGCAGCTGCGGTGCGTGTTTATAGGGAATGGGGAGGAGCTGGCGGGTCCGGTTGGTTTTTGGGTGTGTTTTTCCCCGCAGATCAACTAAAGATTTATCCCTACAACCGAGTGGTCAGAGATTTAAATGGTCTGACACAGGCCGAGTTTTTTGCTCGGCTGGGTTATTTTGCTGAAGTGACGCCAGGAGTTGCATGTGAGCCCGTCCGAAAGCATCAAATAATGATGTACATTGGAGGGAAATGGTATTGCTTGGACATAAAGCCTGAGGTTATTCAGGGGCGGAAGCCGCATGAGGCTTTGGATGTGGCGCTGTTGCAGGAACATGTGTTAAAGCCGGTTTTAGGAATAACAGATCCACGTACTGATCCGCGAATTAGTTTTATTGGAGGGCCAGCAAGTGCACAAAAGGTTCAGGCTTTGGTGGATGTTGGGCGATATGTGTGCGGGTTTTCTTTGTATCCTGTGTCTACATCTGACATCATGGCTATCGCAGACGCGGGGTTAATTATGCCCCCGAAAAGCACGTGGTTTGAACCAAAGCTCAGGGATGGCTTGTTCATTTATTCGATTGAATGAGTGGATAGGATGACCGCCCCTCCAAATAGTTTGAGTCGATATGCGTGGCTATCGATTGGAGCTGCTGTTGTTACAATTACGTTAAAGACGATCGCTTTTTTACTAACAAACTCAGTGGGGTTGTTCTCAGATGCCTTGGAGTCGATTGTAAATCTAGTGGGTGCAATTATGGCGCTTGCAATGTTAGCAGTGGCTTCCCGCCCCCCCGATGAAGGACACACATTCGGACATACTAAGGCGGAATATTTTTCGAGTGGCCTAGAAGGGGTACTGATTTTGATTGCCGGGATTGCAGTGGGTATTCCAGCCGTCTATAGGTTAATTTTCCCGGCACCCTTGCATCGACTTGATGTCGGGATCTTGGTAGCAGTGCTTGCTTCATGTATAAACCTGGCCACAGCAGTGATTCTGCGTAGGGTAGGACGACGGTATGGCTCAATTGCCCTCGAAGCAAATGCCCATCATCTTTTAACAGATGTTTGGACTTCTTTGGCTGTTATTATAGGAGTTGCAGGGGTATGGATAACAGGTTGGACTCGACTAGATCCAATCGTGGCATTGTTAGTAGCAGCGAATATTTTACGCACGGCTTGGCAGATCTTAGGGCGGACAGTGGGCGGTTTGATGGACAAGGCCATCTCTTCAGAAGACCAAAGTAAGATCAGGGAGATTTTTTCGCGCTACGAGTCCCAGGGCATCAGGTTTCACCTGTTGCAAACGCGTCAGGCTGGCCAGTCAAAATTTATTTCATTTCACGTGCTTGTTCCTGGGGAGTGGACAGTCAAGCAGGGGCATGACTTACTAGAGGAGTTGGAAACCCAAATTCACCAGTCGGTTCCAGGGAGCATTGTGTTTACTCACCTAGAACCGCTGGATGATCCTACTGCTTGGGATGTAGGTTGTTGGGAGCCCGGATCGACGCGTAGAAAAAATAGTCAGGAAAAGGAATCCTAGGCTTAGTTAGATTGGTTGGGAAAATCCGGTGTTGTGATTAGGTTTAAATGGGTGCAGAATTTGCATATGCGGATTCCTTTGGCCACAATGGCAGTGGCATTGTGTTTGTGTGCAGGTGCATTGGCTGGCGACCAGGCACGGATATTGAAGGTGTTGCCCCAACTACTAGATAAGGCAGGCCAAAATTCGCGTTTGCCTGGGTTGTTGGACAGGGACGTGTATCAAGCCAATTTACGGAAGAATCCAGGTGAGGTTGGGGGAATGCAATTTGCCGTGCAATGGCGGGTCCGACAAACCATTAAAAAGCCAATCGTGCTGCGATTAGAGGTTATTGGTTTATCAGTATCGAACCAGCCGGTCAGTATTATGATAGACCAGCACGTTAAATCTAGGGGCTTTTTGGGCATGGGGCAATGGAGCTACTTTAAAATTAGTGCGGAAGAGTACAGGAAGCTAGGTGTAATAAGCGCATGGCGTGTAAGCCTGCTTTCAGATTCCAAAGTTTTGGCAGAACAACGGTCGTTTTTGTGGTGAACGAAAGTTTTACGATTTTTCTTGAATTGGGTGATATTTAAGCGTTGTAAAGCGGCTGATTGCTTTTTTGTCCAAACAGATGGCGAAGATTTATATTCACACGTTTGGGTGTCAGATGAATAAGCGTGACAGCGAGGCCGTTCTGGCTGAGCTGATTGCGCGTGGACATCAATTGGTTGACGAGCCTAGTGAGGCCAATGTAGTGCTGCTGAATACTTGCAGTGTAAGGCAGAGTGCGGAGTTGAAAGCGATTCATAAGATGGAGGTTTTGATAGGGGATGCACGTGCGGCTCGCAGGCGGGCCATTTTTGGGTTTTTAGGATGTATGGCGCAATATTATGGTGCAAAGCTTTTCGAAATGGTACCGGGCATACAGCTTGTTGTTGGTACACACAGGATGCATCGGATTCCGGATTATGTGGATGGATTGTTAAGTGGTGCTATGGACAAAGTGGTGGATGTGGAGTTTGAGGAGCAGATACCAAAACATTTTACCAAGCATATCTTGGAGGAGGGTGGACACCGGCGCGTGACTGCGTATGTGAACATCATGCAAGGCTGCAACTTTCGGTGTACATATTGTGTTGTGCCTACAACGCGGGGTAAGGAACGGTACCGTGAGATGGCAGACATATTAGCTGAATGTCGGTGGTTAGCTGATCATGGTGTGCGCGAAGTCACATTATTGGGGCAAGCGGTGAATCGATATGGACATGGTGCGTTCCCACCTGTGGAGGGCAAGTCGCCATTTGTGCAGTTGTTGGAGGCAATTCATCAGATTCCTGGTATTGAACGGATAAGGTTTACTGCGGCGCATCCCAGTGGTTACGGAGACGACTTAGTGGAGGCATATGCACGTTTGCCGAGGCTGATGGAAAGTGCTCATATACCTGTGCAGAGCGGCAGTGATCGGATTTTGCGTTTGATGCGCCGCGGCTACACTCGAAGTCAATTCATTCGAATTGTGAGGAAGTTGCGTTCTGTTAAACCAGACATAGGCTTAATTACGGATTTAATTGTTGGTTTCCCGGGGGAGACCGATGCTGATTTTGAGGACACGGTTTCGCTTTTGAAGGAGATCGAATTTGATCAGGCTTTTATATTCAAATTTTCCCCGCGGCCTGGCACCGTAGCAGCTTCCTTGCCGGATCAAGTCCCTGACGAGGTTAAAGAAGAACGCCATGCGAAGTTGCTCCAGCTAATGAATGAAATAGGCCAACGACGGTATAGCCGTCTTCTTGGACAGCGTGTTGAGGTATTGGTAGAAGGTCCTAGCTGGAAAAACCCTGAGAGACTCACTGGCCGAACTCGGTGCAACAAGATTGTTGTATTAGAAGGCGGAAAAGACTTGATCGGTCAGCTTTTGCTGGTGCGGGTTAAGGAAGTGGGGACCTTCACACTATACGGTGAAGTCGAGCAGGTGATTGGATAAGGTTATGCATCCTGTTGCCATAAAGATTGGGTCACTAACCATTCACTGGTATGGGATAATGGTGTTGGTTGGTGTATTGGTGGGGTGGTTGACCACAGTCCAACGGGCACGTCGACATGGGTTTGACCCGGATCATGTCACTGAATTAGTTCCGTGGATTGTGATTGGTGGGTTAGCTGGGGCGCGCCTATTTTTTGTGATATTGTTTTGGAAGGAGTATTTTGCCGATGCTCCATTGTGGGAAATTTTTATGATTAATCATGGGGGGCTAGTGTTTTATGGGGGTGTGATTGGCGGCGTTATTGCTGGCCTAGCATTGGTGTGGAAGCGCCGTTTACCCGTTTGGAAGACAGCAGATTTAGTCGTGCCCGGGGTTGCAATTGGATACGCTTTGGGAAGGATTGGGTGCTTTTTGAACGGTTGTTGTTTTGGTAGGCCGTGTGATTTGTCGTGGGCTGTCCGGTTTCCGGATTGGCATGCTACGGGTGGATTCCCTGTGCATCCTGTGCAGTTGTACGAATTTGGATGGGCACTACTTGTATATTTTTTCTTGGAGTGGCTTTACAGGCGTCGTGAATTCGACGGGCAGGTAACGGGCGCGTTCATCCTCATTTATTCCGTGTGTCGGTTTGGCACAGAGATGTTTCGAGGTGATTACCCAGCCAGCAAATATTTATTAGGTCTAACACCTGCCCAGGTGATAAGTATCCCATTGTTTTTGATTGGGGTAGTGGTCTTTGTCATTAGAGCCCGGAATGCACACAGGCAAGTCAGCCAATGACCCAGCATTCGAGGAAATCAATATTAGACGCGTGTATACTAATTGGTGGCCCGACGGCGGTAGGTAAATCCCAGGTTGCAATGTTAGTGGCTGAACGTGTAGGCGGTGAAATAGTGTCTGTGGATTCCATGCAAGTATACCGGGGGATGGATATTGGTACAGCGAAACCCTCACGTGAGGACCGCGCTCGAGTCCCTCATCATTTGATTGATGTAGTTGATGTGACAGAGCAGTTTAACGCGGCGCGATTTGTTGAGCTTGCGGAGCAGGCTGTTTCGGACATCATCAGCCGCCGTAAGGTTCCAATACTAAGTGGTGGGACGGGGTTGTATTTTAAAGCTTTTTTAGAAGGCATTGGTCAGGGTCCTCCTCCTGATCCGGAGCTACGAAAAGAACTTGAGTCCCAACCAATCGAAGTGCTGTTAGAAGAATTAGCAGTGTGTGACCCAAGCACTTATGCGGTGATTGACAGGCGTAACAAGCGGCGTGTGGTGCGTGCAGTGGAGGTTATTCGATTAACGGGCAGGCCATTTTCAGAGCTTAAATCGCCATGGAACGATGGCACGCTTGGTGAGTGGTCGCAGCGGTTTTTCATTCTGAATCGTGAGCCGGACGATTTGCGGCGTAGGATTTACGATCGAGTTGATAAAATGTTCGAGGCTGGGCTGGTGGAGGAAACCCGGCGGCTGTTAGAGAGTGGATTAGCTTCCAATCCTACAGCAATGCAGGCGATTGGATATCGGCAAGTGGTGGAATATCTTCGGGGGGAGCGGTCTTTGGCAGAAACGGTCGAGGTGGTTAAAAAACGGACCTGGGAATACGCCCGACGCCAGCTTTCTTGGTTCAGACACCAGTTGTGCGGTCGGTGGATCCTTATTGGTCAGGATGAGCCCTTGGAGATGGTGGCAGAAAAGATCCTGGAGGTTGTTAGAAAAGGGGTGGATTAGCTGCTTTTGTGTGGTGTAGACAACTCAAGTTGCTCACCTCGCCGTGCCCAGCTTAAGGCGGTAAGGGTAGAAAGTCTCTTTAAGCAGCTCTCCAAGGAAGGCGTGTTACCTTCTCGCATTTCTTCGGTAATTCGTTCTAGAATGACGGTGGCTATTGCATGAATAGCCTGGTGCCTTGTTAATCCTTGAGCCATAAGGTTTCGTAACGTTGTTCTTACAGGTGAATTACGGCCGCTTGCCAATAGGTCTTCTACTGTGACGTGAGCAATGGCGTGAAGACGCCCGTTGACTTTTAACTCGTCCCACAAAGCAGAATGGGAGTCTAAAACCGAGTTTACTTTTTCTTCCCTGGTAAGACTATGCCACCAGTCAGGATCAGGATCAATGTTAGGATTGTAACGCATTTGCAGTCGAAACGTGTTACCCCACCCTTTTTAGTAACGTGCACTTTGCAATTTTTAATCGTCACTTCTCGCCCCTGTCTTTAGCGAGTAAGGAGTTTCCAAGTTCTGAGTGAACCATCGTGCGCATTATTTTTTGGCAAAAATGGGTTCTTTTTCCGATGAAAGAGCTGATTCGAGCGCAGAAACTACTGATCGATCGGGAGTGCCCTTTTCTATCATTTCTGAAAGCTCAGACTTGAGGAATTCAGTTTTGGCAATGGCCTCGGTTGGATCCAACGGTGGAGAGGAAATTATTACTAGGAGGAGGTTTCCTGGAAGTTCTCTGGCAAGGAGGGATTTATTTTTGCCGTGATGGCATAAGCAGTGGATCATTTCATCCTCTAAAAGCTTGGCCATAGTTTGGCTGGCAGAAAATGCGCCCGCTACCACAGAGGATAAAGATTCCAGTGCTACGCCTGGTACTTGCCCGGCTTGTGTGAGCATAGCGCCGTTTTTATCTGTGAGGAATGCACATAGGAACTGCGGATTATCCGTGAGCAGCTTGGCTAACGCAGCTGCAGCGAGCTTGTTAGTTCTAGTGGTTATTGTATTTGTAGTTTGCATAGTCAGACTGTGGCAGCGTGGGTTGTTTCGTAGATGTAACGGTATAATACAAGTTTGGCTATGGCGTTAAGGGTTTCGAATACCCCTTCACACCGATTAGCAACTGCAGGGAATGAAGGCACTTGTATGTCACGATTGTTTAAGAGGAATTCCATGTATTCTATTGGGGCGGCGTTTGGTAGGTCCCTTTTGTTGTACTGAAGCACATATGGTATCTCATCCAACGACATCCCAATTGTGCGCAGGTTTTCTTCCAGATTAGCAAAGCTTTCCACGTTTTCGGCCATTTTTTCGTATTGCGAGTCCGCCACAAACACAATCCCATCAACACCTCTTAGAACCAGCTGTCGAGTGGTGTTGTATATCACTTGGCCAGGCACGGTGTATAATTGGAATTTGACTTGGAAGCCTTTAATGGAAATTGCGTGCACAGGCAGGAAATCGAAGAAGAGCGTGCGATCTGCGCTTGTTGCAAGTGAAACCAGTTTACCCTTGGTTTCGGGTGGAACGTCCAGGTGATCGTGGATTTGCACTAGATTAGTAGTTTTACCGCCCATTGCGGGGCCGTAGTAAACAATTTTTAGTTGGAGCTCTTTCGTTGCATTGTTAAGGATTGCCATAAGCCTGATGAGTCTTTTGACGCAATTGTTCTAGTTCGTCGGCCAGTAATCCCAATGCCTCCTCAGGCAAAGGCTGGCCAAGTTTGCTCACAGCGCCTAGGTATAATGGACCTCGCTTAAAAATGGCCCATGTGCGGTTACTTACTGTGAAACTCAGACGGTTTGTGTAACCATCACGGAGTACGGTGACAGTTTGGTTGATGGTTTCGAACGCGTTATGGATAAGTTCAGCTGCACCTTGAGGGTTAATGTGTTTGGGTAGATCAGCCGCAATAATAACTCCCTTCCCAATGGTGATTAGCGCACCATCAACCCCAGGTAAAGCCAGGGCTTGGGATATGATGCCGTGGGGGGACGATCTCCGCCGCATCGTACCGCCGTGGCTTTTACTCAGATAATGAGGCGTGGATTCGGCGGCAGTTTTTTGCTTGGTTTCTGAGACCGGTTTCCAATGGATTCCAAGCTGAGCGAGGCTGAGGACATCCGTCTGATCTTGTGTAGTAGGTGGATACGACGACACCTCTGAGGTTTGCGGGTTCGAAGGACTCAATTTATGGGTTTCGGTGGGTGGTTTGCGTCTGAGTTGTAAATATTTTGGAACAATTACGTTAAGTGGCAGCTCCAGTGTTAAGACATGTGCCGAAACAAACAAGCGGCGCGCTTGCCATTCTTTTAGCCAGCTTGCAAAAGTTTCAGCAGGGCAAACAAGTCTACCTTTTTTAAGTTCTGCTTCCAGGTAGGTTATAGGAATTGTCAGTGTAGCGTCTTCGAAGCCATGAAGTTCCAATCGACGTTTGAGTTCCTGTGGCCATTTTTCCCATACTTCAGAAACTTTCACTGTTAGATAGACAGGCTCTTCGAGATTTGTGCCATCCGTTTGCCCTCGCGATGGGGATGTTCTGGTAATGGCTTGTTCTGGTAAAGTTGGCATTTCGCCCGGCAGGGCTGAATCAAAGCCAGCAATTACACGAATGGCCGGTATGTGTCCCACGGTGGGAGTGTCTTTACCTTCATGAAAAGAATTCGATCCAAGGGCATTATCATTGAGCGAGGGGTTGGTAATTGCGTCTTTAGCGAATGTTTCGGATAAACTCCCTATTACGGATTGAGTTGGACTACTGCAGGGGCTTGGGGATTTGTTTTTAGGGGGTTCAAAGATGTGCGGAATGTCAAGGGGTGGAATAATCCGTTTTTTCGGTTTTTTTCTGGGCAACTCTCCTGGATTTATGAAAGAAAGGATTACATTGAGAGGTAGTGTGATTTCTATCTGGTTGTGCCCTTCGGGGAGCACATCGATGCCCTTTGCCCATTGGCATAACTCACCCAGGGTTAACTTGAATCGCCCAGTGCTGATTCGTTGGATAAATTCTGTACGTGGGACCTCGATAACAATTTGATCCGAAGAGCTTGGGAAGAGAGCTTGTAAATGAGGAGGGAGTCCTTTCAGAAAGAGGCTTATTGGGATCTGGATTGTCTTGGTTTGAGTTTGGGATCCGGGTTCAGCGGTCTGGGTGGGCTTAACAACAGTTTTTGCCTTCGTCGGAAGCTCGTCTGCAGAAAAAACCGTGGTACCTTTTTGGGCAAGGCAGGATTTGACTAAACGTAAGAATTTATTGCCCACCTCGTGGACATCAATATCCAACAAATGCCTTGTCATGATATCGACAACTGATCAACACCCCACCACCCTCATAGCAATGGGTCGAGTTACTTATTAACCACCCACCTACCTTAAATAGTAAAAAAGCGAGATTCGTGCCAAGGTAAGTTCCTCACCCGATCCATTAAATAATGTATAGCACGTACCGATGATACGGCATATTACTTACATTAGTCCGTAATTCATGGGTGGCGTTGTCCAAATATCAGACATGGCCGTCTAATTCTGGGTATTAGGTGGATATGGGTTGCGGGGTGGCCAATTTCGGGCGGGAATGAGGTCGGAATAAGAATTGCTAATGTGAGCTTTGCGGGTTAAAACTTGATTCGGTAGCTCCTCGTCGGGCTAGTTCTCAAAGGAAGTCTGGGAGGTCGGGAATGGTCAAAGATCAACAACTGGAAATTCTTTTGTTAGATGACGATGTAGATCTGCTTCAGAGTTACAAGCAGTTGTTTGAGGCTTTGCCAAATGCGCCGGTTGTGTACACAGCCACAAATGGGCCGCAGGCCATTAAGATTTTAGAGGTGGAACCTATAAAGGTTTTTGTTTGTGATTTGATGTTGCCACGGATGGATGGGTTACAGGTGTTAAGCGTGGTCAAGCATCGATTCCCACATGTGCGGACGGTGGTTTTGACTTCAGTTGTTGATGAGGAAATTAGGTCTCGGGTCTACAGTTTGGGGGTTGATTTGTTTTGGCAGAAGCCGAGTAATGAAGAGGAACTTCGCATGTTTCTTGAATGCGTTAGTTCCTTACTAGATCAGTCGGTTGAAACGAGTGGGTTTCGGGGTGTTCAAAATAAGAGTTTAGTAGATATCATTCAGCTAGAATGTCTGACCCAGACTACCGGAATTTTGAAGGTGACAAATGGACCCTTAGAGGGCAAAATTTGGTTTCAGCAAGGAGAAATAATAGATGCGGAGACCGAGGGCATGTTTGGCGAGGAAGCGTTCAAACGGATTATTTCTTGGAAAGAGGGAGCCTTTGAGATCTTGCCGGTGGATGAGGCGCGGCCGAGGCGGATTCGTAAGGCATTCAATGCCCTTTTATTGGAAGCGGCTCAGGCGTTGGATGAGAAGAATCAGGTTGCGTCGGCCGAGGTAGCCGAGGCAAAACAAACAGCCAGGAATAAGCTTTTGGAATTGATCGGGGATTTTAACGGGATTGAGTTTGTACTAGTGCAGCGCGGGAATGGTGTGGTAGAAGCGGTTGGCGTGGACAACCCACAACGATTTGTGGGATGGGTGAATCAGGTAGTTACGGAGTTTCAGGTGTTGGGGGTCCAGATTCAGGCCGGGCCATTGCGAGAAATAGTTGGTGTAGGGCCGCAACGCAACTTGGGTGTGATTCCTTTGGAATCGGGTGCGATTTGCGTGGGATGGCATTTTAACGTGCCCGGTGAAGAAGTCAGAGAACTTAGTCGAAAAGTTTTTGCGCGATGGGAATCATAGGCAAATTGTTTAAGCGTCAGATTTTGGTTCCAAAGAAACTGCCTGCCGGCAGTTTCGTGATAAGTCGGAGAGGAGAGATTTTAGTGTCGACCTTTACTCTTGGAGTATCCCAACCCGTGTTAATTGGTATTGGGGGTGTCGTGATGCGGGCTTTTACCCGTGCTGAGGAAAGTGGGGTTCCATTGCATCAGCTTGAAGTTTATTATGGGGCGTTACGAGTAACCGCAAAGCGGACAAGGGTAGGCGCGATCGTATTTTTGACTCCCCAATCGGCTTTTGAGAAGAAACCTGAATCTGAAACAACAACCATTCCACGAAGCCATGACTAAGAAAAAAGTCGAGAAGGTCTTAGAACAGGTCGAAAGCTTCCTTGAGTGCTGGAAGCAGTTTAATCACTACATCGGGTTAGCTCACGCAAAAAAATTTAAGCCCGAAGACGAGGCGCATTTTTTGGAGTTGAAATCTTTGATCGTGCAACAATTAGAGTTCGTCTTTGCAGCGATTGAGTCGGGGTGTCCTCCTAAGGAAGATGTATTGAACTTAATAAGTGGGGCACCTTCGTTGCGTTTTTTAAGTGAGCTCCCGGAGCAAAGCTTACGCGCATTGGAATCACAGTGGCATAAGATTTACATCGCCTGGTTATCGGTGCTCGGCCAGCTAAAGGTTCATTACCAGAGCGATGATTCGAAGTCGATTTTGGGGGGTATTCTGAAGGGGAAAAAGGAGTAGACTGGAGCTTGCAATCAAAGTTAAATCCCTGTCTAGTTATTGCTTAAAATGTGGGATTTTTTTTCCCTGTTGCTGTTGGGGGTGATCGAAGGGGTAACGGAATTTTTGCCCATTTCCTCCACAGCCCACTTGCTTATAGTTGAAGAGCTACTGAGGGTGCGAAAATCTGACATGTTTAATGTAGTTATTCAAAGTGGGGCTGTGTTGGCAGTGATTCCAGCCTTTTGGAGCAGGGTGCGTGATTTAGTTCTACATGCTTCAGATCGAGAAAACCGTGATTACTTAGTAAAGCTATTTACCGCGTTTGGGATTACTGGTGTTGGCGGTGTAATAATGGAAAAGTGTGGGTTTGAGTTGCCAGAGAGCATGGTTCCGGTAGCCATCGCTCTAGTGGTTGGCGGTATATTGTTTCTTTTTGTTGAGTGGCAGAAGAGGGGTAAAGATGAGAGCGACAAGGTGACTTGGCCAATTGCACTGTGGATGGGAGTAGCTCAGTTAATAGCCGCGTGTTTCCCAGGTGTTTCTCGCTCAGGTGCCTGCATAATTTTGGCTTTATGGATGGGACTGACTCGGCACCGAGCTACTGAGTTTGCTTTTTTGCTTGGGGTACCGACTATGTTGGCGGCAGGTGGATTAAAACTAGTTAAGGCACTACTTCATGGAATGCCCGGCACTGAACCGATATCGGCGGTCTTGCTGGGATTTGTCGTGGCGGCCGTGGCCTCGTTCCTAGCTGTAAAATGGTTGATCCGGTACGTCCAGACACATTCTTTTATTGTTTTTGGGTGGTACCGGATAGCTTTTGGGATCGTGATTTTCGCCATTTGGATAATAAAGCAGTGTTGACCCCGCAAGGAACGATCGCTTTTGAGGCAAGGGAGTGAAGCCGGACTATAACTGGGATGCAAAATCACTTTGAGATTTTCTGGGAGTGCGGTTTAGTAGAGTGGGGTTTTAATGAGTGGCCGGTAGTGTTATAAGAAACTAAGCGGTTGGAGGTGGCTTTTGAAAGGAGTATTTAACGCATGAGGAACCTCAAAAAAGGCCAAAGCAGGTTTAAAGAGTGCGTGGGATAGGAATTTCGCTGTAGTCCACACCTCTGATTTGCAAGATCTTTAGGATCGTTTCTTCGACCAGGTTATTGGGTGTGGAGGCGCCGGCCGTGATACCAATAGTAACCGGTCCAGGAGGCAACCAGTTTTGAGTCTCGGTCTCCTTTTTAAGGTTTAGGTTATAATGCCGGATCAGCTTATCGGACAGGATTTCGGAAGCATTTTTGATAAAGTAAGTGGGAAGTTTTGTTTCTCCGATTTCCGCAAGGTGCGAAGTGTTGGAAGAGTTATACCCGCCGATGACTATTAATAAATCGAGTGGGGTTTCCAACAGTTCTAGAAGTGCGTCTTGTCTTTCTTGGGTGGCACCGCAGATGGTATCGAACGATTTAAATCGGTTGGGAAGTTCTGCTGGGCCATATTTTTTAAGTATTGCTTCCCGGAGTCGTCGTTGAACTTCTTCAGTTTCCCCTCGTAACATAGTGGTTTGGTTTGCGATGCCGATTCGTTGTAGGTGATGGTCCGGGTCAAATCCAGGCGAATGAGCGCCTTCAAACTTTCTTATGAAAGCGTGTTTGTCACCGCCTTTTATTATGTAATCGCAAACGTAGTCGGTTTCCTCCAGGTTATAGACCACTAAATACGTGCCGTTGGACGCTAGGATTTGCGAGCATGTAGCGCGTGTTTCTTCGTGCCATGCTTTGCCATGGATAATACTTGTGAAACCTTCCTTTGCATATTCTCGGACGCGTTTCCAAACACTCATAACATCCCCGCAGGTGGTGTCGACAAATATGCACCCACGGTTTTCGAGTTCCTGCCTGAATTGAGTTTCTGCGCCGAAGGCTGGTATTATTACTACATCGCCTGATTGCACATCTTGGATGTCAGCGTCTTTTTCTGTGCCAGTTAAGAATTTGACCCCTAACCGTTTTAGGTGTGAGTTGACCTCTGGATTGTGGATAATCTCGCCCAGGATAAAAATTTTTTTGCCAGTGAACACTTGGGTAGCAGCGTAAGCCATATCGATTGCGCGTTCGACCCCATAGCAAAAACCGAACTGCCTTGCTAGACGGAATGTGATATCCCTGATTTTGAGTATATTTCCGCGAGCACGAATGTAATCCACCAGTGGGCTGTGGTAGTGTGATTTTACCAGCCTGGTGACATGTTGCATGATGTCGGGTCGACGAAGATTGATTCGTTTTGTAGTGTCGCCCTGGTCCATTAATTTACACCATACCCATGTATGGATGAAAAATCTAGTTTAAGGGTCTATGGAAGGGCTTGGTTATTTGTGAGCCGGGTGGTAAATTAAGGTGGGTGGTTAAGTAGTTCACCCGGTAATAACGGCTTGAATTATCACTCAAATTTGGGTCAAATAAAAAACGGGTTGTATGACATTGGCAGACATATTGTCAGTTGATGTAATAGTGCCGGATTTAAAGGCAACCAACCGGTGGGAGGCTATTGATGAACTTATACAACAGTTGGTTGATTCGGGGAAGATCCGGCCTGCGGATAGGGATGCGATTGCTGCTGTAGTTAAGAAACGCGAGTCCTCCATGAGTACTGGGATAGGGTTTGGGATTGGGCTTCCGCACGCATCTACGAATTTGATCACGGAAGTGGTTGGCGCCCTAGGTAGGTCAAAGCGAGGGATTGACTTTGATGCGGTGGACAGCCAGCCTGTTTGGATTGTGGTGTTATTCCTTGTGCCTCAAGGCCAATTCCAGAAACACCTACACACGCTGGCAAGCATTGCCAAAGCGCTAAACCGTGCGGAATTTCGTGAGGCCCTCCAAAACGCGGAAAGTGCCGAGGAAATGTTTGAGATAATCAAAAAGCACGCCAATTCAAAATAGGTCTCAGAGGGGAAACCTAGTACTACGCGACCAAATATGCCCATGAGAATTTTGCCCAATGTTGTTTTGGAGGAGCGGCTTCGTTCTGTTGTGCAGCAAATTTCGCCGGGGATTGATGCCGCAGTTGTACAAGTAAGACCGTGTCAGGAGAAGCAGTACGGCGACTTTCAATGCACTGGGGTAATGGCGGTGGCAAAACAGTGCAGGCAAAACCCTCGAATGCTAGCAGAACTGGTAGTTCAACGATTAGATGTCTCGGATTTGTGTGAAAAGGTAGATGTTGCCGGGCCAGGATTCATAAATTTCCGGTTAAAACCCGAGGTAATTGAGGAATTGTTGCGGGGAGCGGCACGAGGCGAACACTTGTTCTACCACGTTACTCCCAATCGACGGACGATCGTCATCGATTTCAGTTCGCCTAACGTGGCCAAGCGCATGCATGTGGGACACATTCGGTCGACGATCATTGGTGATTGTCTTGCTCGGCTTTATCGGTTGCTTGGTCACCGTGTGATAACCGACAATCATATTGGCGATTGGGGTACACAGTTTGGGATGTTGATCCTTGGGTGGAAACGTTTTCTAGATCCACAAGCGTTGGAACGGTCGCCCTTGGATGAGTTAGAGCGCTTATACAAGCATGTAAATGATCTTGCGGCGAATGACCCCGCTGTTCTGGCGGAAGCACGAGCAGAACTGGTAAAGCTTCAACAAGGTGACCCCGAAAACCTTGCCGTATGGCAAAAAATGCGGAACCTTTCGCAACATGAATTCGATACCATTTATGCACGGTTAGGGGTCCGGTTTGATCATACCCTTGGAGAGAGCTTTTATAATCCTATGCTTGGAGGGGTGGTGGAGGACCTGATCAAAAAAGGCATCGCCACTGAGAGTGAGGGGGCCATCGTCGTTTTCTTTCCGGGCGACCCTGAACTGGAAAAATACCCAGCCATTGTGCGAAAGAGTGACGGCGGGTTCAATTACATGACTACAGATCTTGCCACATTGAAGTATCGGGTGGAGACATGGGATCCCGACGACATAGTGTATGTAACGGACGCGCGGCAACAACTGCACTTCAAACAATTATTTGCAATTTTCCGAAGGTGGTATCCTGAGGTGCGCGTTAGATTGCACCATGTGTGGTTTGGTACGATCTTGGGTCCGGATGGCAAACCATTTAAGACGAGGTCCGGGGAGGCGGTTAGATTAAGTGATTTACTTGATGAGGCAGAAGAACGGGCGATGGCTATAGTTCAAGAGAAAAACCCTGACTTACCAGAGGAAGAAAAACGCCGTGTGGCTAGGGTGGTCGGAATTGGAGCAGTTAAATACGCTGACCTTATGCAAAACAGACTTTCCGATTATGTTTTTAGTTGGGAGAAGATGCTCGCGCTTGATGGCAATACTGCCCCGTATCTCCAGTACGCATATGCACGAATAATGAGTATTTTCAGGAAAAGCGAATTGAGTGAAATTCCAGAGTGCGACCGGTTGTATCCCAAAGATGAGATGCATCAAACTGAAATCGATCTTGCGCGCCAGTTAATTGAGTTTGGGCCAACGCTTGAATATGCTGCTTCTGAATTCCGACCGAATTTTATTTGCAACTATCTTTACGAGTTGGCTACTTTGTTTGCGTCCTTCTATGAGAGTTGCCCTGTACTGAAGGCCCCGGACGAAATCCGGAATAGGCGCTTTGTCCTCTGTAAACTCACCGCGGACGTTTTGAGGACAGGACTGAACACGCTCGGGATCGAAGTGCTTGATAGAATGTAAATGTTGTTGTACTTACCTGGCCGGTCCAGATTCACCTTACAACCGTGTTTGGCAGTAAAAAGACGTAAACTTCTTGGGTAATCCGAGCGTTGGTAGGTTAGTAAACAACTGGTAAAGGGAACTCACGAGTAAAGGGGATCCCAAAGCATTTATTTTGACGTGGCATTGATTTTTGGTGCCTAAGTATTTGAAATGTATGTAGTGTTGTAGGGGTAAGAACAAGAATGGACAGAGATGAATTGGTGCTAGTTTTCATGTGAAACTGCCTTTTGGGTTTAGTGAGGGCGTTTGTGATAGGAGCAGGAGCGCATTTGTCCCGAAGGGAGGATCTGGATTGGACACAGTGTAGGTAGCCGGTGTTACCAAAGGTTTTGTTGATTGCTGAGGCGCTCGTGTTTTAGGATCGGCTTAGAATGAGTCGAATCCTTAAAGGATACCGATGGCGATTTGAAAGGTTATTGCGTGCTTTTGGAGCCCAGAATGTATCAAAAGGGGTGGATATCCTTCTGGGGAGGGCTAAGGAATTGGCGCAGAGTGAGGAACTTTCCATTAATCAAGCGCTTGCGCAGGTTAATATGGAACTGGTGCAAAAGTTGGCAAAATATAGGAGGCTGTGTAGAGGGCCGCTTAATCGCAAAGAAAAGCCTAAAGTGCTTTTGTGCGATGCAGGGCTTGGTGCGTTAGCGCGATGGCTTCGCGCTTGTGGCCAACGAGCGCTTTGGAGGCCGGGGGTGGACGACAGTGAATTGGTATCATATGCAGCACAGACCGGCGCCGTATTGATTAGCTCTGATAGTATGCTCACTGAACGGCGCGTGGTGAGGATGGGAAAGGTCCAACTAATTTGGGTGCCTCCAGACATGCCGGTCCTCAACCAGTTAACCTGCGTATTGGTGGAACTGGATCTGAGACCTCAACAGGCAAGATGTATGAGTTGTGGGGGTGAGCTAGTGCGCGTAGATAAGAACTCAGTTAAAGACAGGATTCCCCCAAGAACATGGGTTTGGCGCGATGAATATTTCATTTGTACAAGCTGTCACAAGCTTTACTGGGAAGGATCTCACTGGGAGAAGATCGCACGAAAGCTAGAAGCAATCGGGGTCATACCGAAGCTCATGACCGAGGAGTGATTGTACAACCTCTTCAAGGCGGCAGAAGCCTGCATGCCCAGTTCTCTTCTGTCGCTATATAATTGTCGCATGATGCTATTTTTGATTTGGAGATATGTAAAGGGTGTGCAGTGAACGTTAAGGTGTTTTGAAAGGAGTTATGAAGCAAAAGGTTTTGGTAGGCCGGTTAAGGTTCCGACTCAGAAAGGCCGTTTTGGGTAACCACGGGTTTGGATTCTATCGTGACAATGTCCGGTTCAAGATTTAGAGCGTATGCTTTCAGGGTAATTTTACCTGGGGTGCGAGTGGATCGGATGAATACTCTATTTATACCGCATTCGGTATATAGGTATGGGTGGTTAATGGAATTGGTTCTGCCGCTATTATAGCCACCCCGCCATGTAGCTGGTCCTTCGAGTTCAAAATCTATTCTAGTCTCTGTCGTTGGACAGCGCCTCCCTTGCTCATCAACAACTTCCACATCCACGAACGCGATGTCTGAACCGTTTGCAAGTAATCCCCCTGGACGAGTGTGGGCAGAGAGTTTAATTCGCTTTGGTGGACCTGCCGAGTGCAATGTGTGTTTGCAGGCGGGTTTGTCGTTTGTGTATCCCACTGCGGTAATTTCACCGGGCTGGAACACGACGTTTGTGAAACCGTAGATATAACCGTTAAATGGATTTGAGTTTTTTCCGAGGGATTTGCCATTTAAGAATAGTTCTACGGCCTCGCAATGGTTAGCGGCCACATAGATAGTCTTGACTGTATTAGTAGGGTATGACCAGTGGCCAATGATGTGGATGTCAGGGGTATCGTTTTGCATCACACGATAGACAAAGTATGCTTGTTTAGGAATTCGGACGGCGTCGACTTTGCCACTGACACGGCATACTTCGCTGTCTGGTTGGCGTCCATGTTGGTTGCTGTCGGAGAACACGATCGAGGCATAACCAGACCATTTTGCTTTAGCTGGATCAGTGTTGGTAATGATTTTGCATCGGTATGCCCAGAACCGTTCGGCTGCCGCCAAGCAGAACGTTTCACTATTCCATGCGTAGGTGTCATGAGGCCCTCTTTTAAATCCAAAGTGTGGTGGGGAATAGTCGTCCCAGTATCTTCGCGCAGCTTCATCTCTAAAGTCTTCGGTTTCGATTATCGGAGCGAGGTCGCGCCGTTCCTCGCTATAGCCGCGGAATAAGTCAGTATAACCTTTTCGATTATCTTTTGCGGGATCTTCTCCGATCATAACGCCAAAATATTCAGCTAGCTTTGTGGTTTCTGGATCCGTGAGGCTTCGGCAGCCCATGGCGCGTCCGCCGTGGGGATCGAACCGTTTGCGTAGTTCAACCATTTCACGCATGTGTGCCGCAGTAATTCCGTTATTTCCTGCTTCCCAGAATAAGATGCTCGGAGAGTTGCGGTAATAGATTATTGTGGCGCGCATTACTTCAACCCGCTGTTCCCATTGTCGACCTTCAACATCCTTTTCTTTATCGCCGGCGGGGCAAATTTGTACGATTCCGAGTTTATCGCATGCACGCGCATCTTGAGGATTAGGTGCAATGTGCATCCATCGTATAAAGTTTGCATAACAAGCGCGGATCAACTGTGCATTAAACTCGTGTAACCAGTCTGGGCAGGCCCCACCAATGGCTGCCCACTCGTTGACCGAGCGTTGTGCGAACCCTCGTAGATAGACAAATCTCCCATTAATGTATACGCCACCGGTGCCTGATCCGCCTTTGAACTCCACTTTGCGAAAGCCCGTGACCGTTTTGAGAACGTCAATAACACCGTCTTCGTTTTTAAGGATTGTGTACACGGTGTACAGATTGGGGGACTCAGTATCCCAGAATTTGAGGTTTGTAACTTGGCCCGAGGCAAATAATACGGCGGTCTCGCCATTAACCATGTCGTAAGTGTCGCCTTCAAATTTGCCTGTTATTGCTCCTGATTGATCCACGAGGATGACTTCAAGGGTGACAGATTGTTGGGTTCCAGACTCGTTTTTAACCTGGGATTCTACACAAATTGTAGCGGAGCGGTTTTCAAGGTCGAAGTTTGTGGCGTAAATATACACGCCAGTGGTTCGCAAATTTTCAAAAAGTGGCAGTGTTTGATAGATACGACCTGTAATGTGCAAGCGTGCATTTCTATTAAGACCGCCAAAGTTTGGGTTAAAGTCGCGTGATTGCCATTGGAAAGGCACACCGGTTGCGGCTTCTTTGTAATCCTGCGCATTGGTGATGCGGACGGTTAAGACGTTCGTTTCAGGGACAAACTTCACGTATTCAGACACGTCTAGTCCAAGCACCGTAACACCATTTTCATACTTACCGACATGTTTGCCGTTCAAATAGAAATCTGCTGCTTGGCGCATGCCCTCGAACTCTAAAAATACTTTCCTGTTTTTGAATTCTACTGGCAGGCAGAATTTTTTTCGATAGGTGGCGGGTCCCATGTACAGAGTTCTTTCTCCACTGCGTGTAATCAGCTCATCGAACGAATCCACATCATTGTATGTGTGCGGCAAACTTACCGTCTCCCAACTTGAATCGTCATAGTCGGGATCGATTGCTTCCGGAACGTCTGTTTTTATGAATTTCCAATCGAGGTTGAAGTTGAAGGTTTGGCGTGGACTAGGTGGTGGGGTGTAAACTGGGGCGGATGCCACTGGAATTTCACACACTAGGCCACTGATTAGGATGTGGAATAGCAACGTAAAGAGCTTGCCAGGGTTTTTACGGTGGATAATACATTTGCCACTCATAAGTTCGAGTGATGTATAACTGCAAGTGTGAACCTGCATCAATCGTAAACTGGGCTTAAGGTAGGCGGCAAGGACGGCTTTTGCATTACCACATCGTTTGTGGGAACTATTGGGGTTGTTCGAGGCTTTTTATCACTTTATGTTTTTTAAGTTATGATGTTGGAGGTAAGTGCCTTGAGTGCCGAAATTGTGTGGGTAAGATTATTGCTTACCATCCTTGAACAGCGTGATGTGAAAAGTATACAAGGTATGTTTCAGAAGTGGTGGGGGTGAGTATGGCAGTGTGCGCTAGTTCTTGTCTTTTTCTCATTTAGCACAACTTACTGACAGAGGTGCGCCCGTGACGTTCTTCTTGATTTTAAAGGGGGGCCTTGTCGGTTTGAGTGTTAAGGGAATCAGTGAGGCCTGGATTATATGTCCAGGTTTTAGAAATGCAGGCGGGACAACGTGGTAATGTGGACAGGAAATCAGGCAGCTTTTGGCTGTAATAAGTTCACTTTGCAAAGTAATTTCAAGTGGCGAGCACTAGTAGGGTTGCTGAGGTTTTATTCACTTAAGACTTCGGTGATGCTTTCCTGGAGAGCATCGATGATATGGCTGACTTGGTCTGCTGTGGTGCAATAGGGTGGCATGATTACTATGACGTTGCCGATTGGGCGGGTAAGGACACCACGCTTGGCCATGGCTCGGCATACCCTAAACCCTACCTGATCCCGTAGGTCGAAAGGTTCCCGGGTGAGCCAGTTTTTGACCAATTCGATCCCTGCGATAAGGCCCACCTGTCGAATGTCTCCAACGTGTTGGTTATTCCAAAGACGGCTGAGTTCCTTTTGCAGGGCAAGTTGAAGCTTGGCTCGTTGTTGGCGACTCTCCTTCTTGACGAGTAATGCGATATTTGCGAGTGCGGCTGCTGCCCCAAGTTGATTGGCTGTGTAACTGTGTCCGTGGAAGAACGTTTTAAACTCCGAGTATTCTCCCAGAAATGCCTCAAAGATTTCCATTGTGGTTAAGGTGGCTGCCATTGGTAAGTATCCTCCCGTCATACCTTTTGCGAGGCAAAGTAAGTCTGGCATGACATCTTCGTGGTGGCATGCCAGCAAATAATCTTTTAATTGGCCTGGTTGGCGGTCAAACCACTCTTCTGGGAAGCCGCATCGACCGAACCCTGTGAGTACTTCGTCTGCAATTAGGAGGGCGGAGTAATGTCTGGTAATTTCGGCAATTTTGCGTAGCCAGCCTCGGGGCTGAGGCACCATTCCCGCTGCACCTTGTATAAGCGGTTCGAGTACGAACGCGCTATAAGGCCGGCCTTGTTTCTTTGCGTTTTCGAAAGCGCGTTCAACTTCGTCCACGCATTCCCAATGACACTGTCGGTACAGGCGTGCGTCAGCGCGTTCCGGCTTTGCACGATTAAATCGACATCGATAACAATATGGAGACAACACTGCATCGGTACGGAAGGTCAGTCCTCGGAACGCGGCATGAAACAGGGGGATGTGTCCAAGTGAAACCGCCCCGATTGTGTCGCCATGATACGCTTGCGAAAGCGAGAGGAAGCGTGGTTGCTTGCTTAAACCAGATCGACGAGCGAATTCGTACGCCATTTTTAGTGCGACTTCAATTGAGGTGGATCCGTCGTCGGAATAGAACACTTTGCACAGGGGTTTTGTGAGTTTTCCGTTTGCTCTGGCTTTTTCAATTGGCGAGTTGGCTATGCGAACCAGTTCTTTTGCAAGTAATGAAGCTGGTTCATTTGCCAAGCCTAGCGCTGAGGAGTGAGCGATTTTTTTAAGTTGGGCCGTTATTGCTTTATTAATTAAGGGGTGGTTGTGCCCGTGTAAATTTGTCCAGATAGAAGAATTCGCGTCGAGGTACTTTCGTCCGTAGACGTCATAGATGAACGGTCCACGGCCCCGCACAATTACAATGGGTTCTTCGCGCAACCAGTCACGCATTTGCGTGAATGGATGCCAGACATATAGGTGATCTAATTTAGCCAGTTTGTGCATCGGGAAGATGAGTTACAAATTGATTTCCTTGAGTGCAAGTGCGAGTCTGCAAATTTGATCGGGGGTGTGAGCGGCGCTGATTGACACCCGTAGGCGTGCACTGCCGTGCTTGACTGCGGGGAACCGGATCGCGGGTACATAAAACCCTCGTTGTAGTAGGTGATTCGAAAGCAACGTGGCTCGCTCTTCATTACCAACGATGATAGGGACAATGGCAGCAGGCATAATTGGCCGATTAACCATTTCACAGAGGGTTGATACGTTGGTTCGCAGGGTTGCCCGCAGTTTATTGCCTTCCTCAGATTGCGCTATTTCAAGGGCTGCTAGTGCTGCAGCTGCAATTGCAGGTGGCAGGCCGGTGGTGAAAATGAAAGAGCGGGCTCGATTCACAAGGAGTTCAATTAATGGCTTTGTGCCACATACAAAGCCGCCAAGGGTGCCAAATGCTTTGCTGAGGGTGCCCATTTGGATTTCTACTCGAGAGGCTATCCGAAGTTGGTGGGCCAAACCACGGCCATCTGGGCCGAGGACGCCCGTAGCATGGGCTTCATCGAGGACTAAAATTGCGCCGTACTTTTCTTTCAATTCAACGATTTCTTTTAGTGGTGCCAGATCACCGTCCATTGAGAATACTGATTCAGTTAGGATGCCCACTTTGTGTCTGGTGCCACCCCGGGTGCGCGAGGTCGCCCACCGTAGCTTTTCTTCGAGGTCGTCGACGTCATTGTGTGCGAATACCCGGATTGTGGCTCCGCTGAGCCGTGCTGCATCTATCATGCATGCATGAGCCAGGCGATCGAGAATCAGCACATCACCGGGGCTGAAGACACTGCATACTATTCCCAGCATGGCAGAATACCCGCTGGGGAATACGAGAGCTGCTTCGGTTTGTTTAAACGCGGCAAGATTAGATTCGAGCTGATCTATGACACGTGAATGACCTGAGATCAGCCTGGACGCACCTGCACCGAAGCCGAATTTTTCGATTGTTTTGACGGCGGCTTCTTTGATTTTCGGGTGATTACATAAGCCGAGGTAGTCGTTTGACGAGAAATTGATGAGTTCATGGCCATCGAGATTTATCGTGGGGCCTTGTGGTGAGTCCACTATTCGTAACCGCCGCCAAAGCCCAGACGCGCGGATTCGGTCAAGTTCCGCTTGGAGGAAATCATTAAAATGGAATTCTGGTGGACGATTCACGCGCTCTCCTCTTTAGATTGGCTCGTTGGGATGGAACACCCATTGTCCATTGATCATTACTGCTGTGACTCGACCGGTATGATACAGGAGCGATTCATGTGGATCGGCCGTCGGCACGTGATCGGGCACAACTACCAAATCGGCTATTGCACCCTGGGTTATTGTCCCGAGTCGTTTTGCCCATTTAAACACTTTACATAATGTACCGGTGGCCATCGTTACAATTTGTTTGGGTGGTACTTCTGGGTGTGAGTCTGCAAAAGTACGCATTTCTTCAAACATATCAAGTTTGGGGGTGGCGCCGCCCGTTTTTGGTGTGACTGAGGCGAGGCTATCGGTGCCAAGGCAAACGGGGATCCCAGCCTTTGTGAATTTATGCCACTGGAATGGGCGGTGGTTAAAGTACTTGTGGCTTCTCGGGCAGTGGACCACAGGAACGTAATTGGCGGCCAAGGTTTGAATATCAGAATCTGTCACGTAATTTGCGTGGATTAGTATAGTGTGTTGGAGCTTGGTCCAGTGTTTCGTTAAGTGTTGGACTGGAGTAACTCCGCCGCAATCGGACATGTCACGTTCATTCCTAGCCAGCCATTGATACATAGGGCCATCAGCGTGCAAGAACATTTCGAATTCCGCTTGTGATTCGGCTACGTGGATCATTGCTGGGACTTCGAGATCAGCGATAGCGTTGGCTAACGAGCGTAAAAGCCGCGGAGTGGTAGCGTAGGGGGAGTGTGGACTTACCCCTACTAATTTTCCTTCACTCTGCCACTTGAGTATGGTTTGTCTAACTTGGGTGGCGGTTTGGTCCGGATCGATCCTGCTTTTGATTCCTGTGACTTCTAAAAATGGGATCACTCTCAGTGGAGTCACTTCTATTATATCCGGGAAAAGCTCAGGAACACTTACTACGTCTAGAGTTGTTGTGACGCCGCTTTCGAGCAACATTTGGCATCCTGTGACCCAAGAGCGCAGGAATTTGTCGGGAGTCCATTTGTTTTTTTCGCAAGTTATGGTTTTGACCCATGAGTGAAATCCTTTGGAAGGGTCGAACATCCCTACCATGCCGGTAAAACAAAGGTGAGAGTGGGCGTTTATTAAGCCCGGCAATAATATTGAATGACCTACGTCAAAAGTTTTTCTACGGCTGGTGGGAACATTTCGGCGCCATGTTCCGACTTCCTTAATGCGACTCCCGAAAATTGCAATATAACCATTCTCGATCTTCGCACCGGTTCCTAGCACGATCCGGCGCGCCCGAATGATAATCTCTCGCATTGCGTGCTTAACTAGGAATATTAAATTCCCTCCTCACGTAAAATTCTTTTACCAATCGACGCTGCTCGCTGTTTTTTAGCCAAACGCTTGTTGTGCCGGGTACGAATCTGTTGCTCAATTTTCTTGGCTACTTTGTCGATAGCTTTGTAAAGATCGGATTCTGTGTCCTCCGCGAACAGGTCACGCCCGGGGATGCTTAAGCGTACGGCACATTTGAACTGTTTTTTCGGAATTCGAGCATGATCGTGCTCAAGTATCACCCGGACGTCAATTATCTGGGGATCATAATGGTCGAGTTTTTCTAGTCGGTCCCGGACATAGTTTTCAATGGCCCCTGTCAGGTCGATGTTATGCGTCGTAATGATTAACTTCATACTAGTAAAAATTTTGCCTCTAATTTGACAAAAATCCAGCGCAGTTATTCAAATGGAGGCCATGATGGTTAGAAGGCAATTCATGCATTCCTATCAGTAGGACAGCAATTGCGAGGAATGCACAAGGAGAATCGCCAAGATGGGGGGCCATGGATTTATGATTTTCCGATGACCGTGTGCTGGATCATAAAAAGCGTCTTTGCGCAAGAGCGAGGAAAGCTTACTTTTGCGTGTACTGAGGGTATAAGAGCCAAAATGTCCTTTGTCATATGATTAGAGCTATTGGGACTTTGGTTTTATTTGGTTTGTTGTTGGAGGGTTTATTGCAACCTTAACACACAGGATTACCAAAACGCGGGTTTGTGTGTAGGACTTGCGAATGAGGTGGCCAAGCTCTTTTCGGTTCGTCATGCAAGGCAGCGTTAGCAGCGTTTTGGGATCCAATAAACTGCGCGGCCTAGGCTGGTTAGTCTCTGCGTAGTAAGGGGAATTTTACTGTGCAATCGCTACGTTACACAAATAATTTAGGCCAAACATGGGGTCTGGAGTCCACTTTACTTTTGTGGTGTTAGTTACTAGCTTTTGCATGATGAGTCGGGCTTCATTTGATTTGAATACATGGCAGACGTTGTTTGTCGGATTTTCCTGTGAGTCCTCGATTGGGATTGAAAAAGTGGATTAAAAAGTTGAAGCAACCGCCCACCGTGTTTTTGTTGGTTGTGGTGGTGGTTTTTCTTTTGTGCGTGACACCACTGTCTGGTGTATACTCGGTGTATTACCCGGATGAACGGCATTATACAGACGGGGCTTTGCAGATGTTGGCCACAGGTAATTGGTTGGTGCCGCACACAGCCGAGGGTGAACCGCGTTTAGTAAAACCACCGATAACCTACTGGCTTACGGCTTTGAGTTTTAAGCTGTTTGGAGTCAACGTCTTTGCAGCGAGGCTGTCATTTATGATTTTATGTGCACTGATTTTGGTTTTGACTTGGAGGTTGGGAACAGAACTCTCTAACAAACATGAGGTGGGATTATTAGCCACTACCATTTTGGCTGGGCATCCGCAGTTTATTTTGACGGCTTCCCGTTCCATGCCGGATGCGCCCTTGTTGCTTGGCATTACAATGGGGTTGCTAGGGTTTGCTCGGATTATTTTTTTGGGGGGAAAGCGAAGCGATTGGTGGTTGGCGTATGGTGGGGTGGCGATTGCTGCGTTAAGCAAGGGATTATGGGCGCTTGTATTGTTAGGATGGGTGATGTGTTACGTGGTGGTGAAGGAGAGATCGCTTTGGGCAATTAGAAAGTTGTTTTATTGGCCGGCTTTGTTCGTGTGTACGGTAGTAGCGTTATCGTGGTTCGTTTCCATTAAGTTAAATCCTGAGAGCTCTGGCCTAGAAAGTTTTCTAAATGATCAGGTTACGGGACGAATAACCCATTCGTGGATTGTGTCAGTGGGGTTATTAGTAGTTGGTGTATTGGCAGTAGTGTTTAACTTTCTTCCTTGGTCATTACCGGTCTTGGAGAGTATAAAAGCGGGGCGGTGTAAATCTGATTTGAGTGTACTTTCCCAGGACGAGCTTGTGTTTCTTCTTGGTTGGGCAGTTGTAAACGTGGTGGTTGTGGCTTTAGGGAATAGCGCGTCACTTCGGTATTATCTTATTTCAGCGCCCGCTTTGTCGGTAGTAAGTTCGAGTATATTGGTGGCTTCTGTGCAATCCCTTAAGTTCTGGACGCTTCAGAGGGTTCTATACTTAACGGGTTGGGTGGTCGTAGTCGGCATTTTGGGATTAACTGGGTTCTATTTTGTGCGAATGGTACAAG
Source organism: uncultured Verrucomicrobiota bacterium (assembly GCA_964654645.1). GTDB lineage: Bacteria > Verrucomicrobiota > Verrucomicrobiia > Limisphaerales > CAZZJO01 > CAZZJO01. The sequence goes on from CAZZJO010000022.1 coordinate 72,566, forward strand.
CTGGCGGGTCGGGATTGCGTGAGATCATCTTCGGTTTGTTCACCTTGGTTTGCATAGGCATGGTCTGGTTTGTTAACGCTTCGCTGAGGGTTTGGATGCCGTTTAGGATTACGTGTTCTATTTTGTTTTTGTTCTCGGTGCTTGGTATGGCTCCTGTGGTTTCAGGTGTTCAAGACAAGGCCGTTCAGATTGCTGGAACCCTTAAAAGGTTAAAAATTTCTCCTTGTGAGTCTGTGCTTTTTGTAGGCAAGGCGCCGGTTGCCTCAAGGGTACGCGTGTGTACAGGTGGGAGTTTCCTAATCCGTGCAGTAAAGGAGTTGGACCCAACAAACTATGATAAATACCGGGTGGTAGTTGGTGGGATCGAGGTGTTGCGGCCTTTGGTTGATTTGGGATATCGATTATGTCCCGCTGGAGTCGGAGTGGAGATGGTAACACCTCGAGATTGGCCCTGGACGCGGCTATGGCACCCGTCTGAGTTTTTCAAACAAATAATACGGTTTGAGCAATACTTTGTTGCGGTTAAAGAGCAAAAGTAGTTTGTTGCTAGTACTACCCTTGGTGTTGGGAATTGTACCGAAGCGATTTTACTTTTCAAATGTTATGGTAGGATTCGGGTGGGTTTACAGGGGTTAAGGCTGACGTGGCTACGTAAAGGCACTTTACTTTGCTGGCGTGAAAATCAGAGTCATCGGTTGGAACGACAATGAACGAGAGTATTAAAAAAAATCTTTTCGTGTTGTGTGCCTATTTACTTGTGGGTTATTACACTGCTGTTTTTGGTGAGCAAACGCAACATGGTAAAGCATTCTTGATCGATGTGTTGGAGGAAGGGCTTCCGCAGCGCTCGGTTATTTCGATTTATCAGAGCCGCAATGGATACCTGTGGTTTGGCACGCTCAATGGATTGGTGCGGTACGATAGCGTGAATTTGGACGTGATAGACGAAGCTGTGCTACCGGTTTTGGGGGACGCGCGCATAATTCGAATTTTCGAAGATAGTAGAACTAACTTATGGGTTGCTACTGATGGGGGGCGTGTGGTTTGCATTAAACCGACTGGGTTTTTGGGATTCACCCTAAGCAAAGTAAACGATCGGGTTACCTCCATTGTGGAATCGAGTTTTGAGCGAGTGTGGTTATACACTGCGCATGGTGAACTTTTCCAAATACTCGGCACAAATGTAACTGTTTGGGAGTTTGGAGCTCAGTATTCCAGCATGTACCGAGGTCTAATGGTGGAAGATGGACAACTGCTCTGGATAGGGGTCGATTGGGGAATGTATGGGTTTGATGTGGGAAGTACTAACGACACACGAGAGATAGGTGTGTTGCGATATGTGATCCCAACTAGGAAGTTGGATTATATGGTCTCCTCGCGTCAGGGTGGTTATTGGCGCTTGGCAGATGGGCGAATACAGCGCTGGAATACCAACGCGCTCTTGCGTGATTATGGGCCTTATCCCTGGAAATATTCAGCACGGGTTTCTACTGCGATTGAGGATAGCCGTGGTTGTTTGGTTGTGGGGACAATCAATGAGAACGACGGGGTCTACTGGATGCAGCCTGATGGCAAATGGATTCATATCTCGGTGGCTGATGGTTTGTCTCATGATGGCGTTTTATCTCTATGGCAAGATTTGGATGGGATACTGTGGGTAGGCACAGACGGCGGCGGTGTAAACAAAATCCGTCCTCGCATTTTCCAACTAGTGCCAGAGTCTCGTGATTGGGTTATACAGTCCGTATGCAGTGATTCGGATGGCGGGTTATGGATAGGTTTTGGAGGCGGTGGGGTGATGTATTGGGATGGGAAAAACACGAGAATGTTTGGTCCCAACCAAGGACTTTGGAACCAAGCCGTACGATCTATAGTGGTCGACAGGGACGGCCAGGTATGGGTTGGTACTTTGGGTGGGTTGTTCAGGTTGCGGGGTGATCACTTCGAGATTCAGCCTTTGCCGGGAGCATTATCTCCCTCGGTCAATTGCATGTACTTAGCACCCAATGGAACCCTATGGGTAGGGACAAGTGTAGGGCTTTATGTGAACCGTAATGGGGATTGGGAGCGGTTCAATTTAAACGGTATGCCTCCACTCGCAATCACTGCAGTGGTAATGGATACCAGCACAAACCTTTGGTTGGGATCCCGTGGGGGAGGCGTGCTCAAGGTGGGCCCTGATGGGTCAATAAAGCTGTGGGGCATCACAAATGGGTTGCCAAGTCAGACGGTGACTGCTCTGGCGACTGATGGGGCCAGTGGGGTTTGGGTGGGCACCACGGCTGGTTTGGCGTTGATCGACGACGACATTGCTCGGCCAATCCCAGTACAACAGGGAAAGAGTATTTTCCCATTTAGAGGTGTAAACTATTTGTTGTTGGACCCACAGGGCTGGCTATGGATTGGTTCGAGTGTGGGTTTAGTGCGAGTCGATCCCCGTAAATTAGCAGCGTTTGTTAGGGGGCAAACAGACTTTGTACATGGAAGGCATTATACTCGTGCCGATGGTTTACCCGTAAGTGAATGTTCGAGTGGCTCACAGCCGGCTGCTGCGATTACACCTGAAGGCACTTTGTGGTTCCCTACTATTAAAGGGCTTGCGAAGTTGGAGCTAGCTCGACTTCGAGTGAATACGAACCCACCCCCTGTGGTAATTCGGTCTATTCGTCTTGATGGAGTTGATGTGATGACGAATTGGATTTCTGGACTTGTGCCTAGTGAGGTGGTAGTGAAGCCGGGCGTGGAACGAGTGGAACTTGAGTTTGCAGCACTTAGTTTCAACAGGCCTGATGCGATTAGGTTTCGTTACCGGTTGGAGGGACTTGAGAATAAATGGGTGGAAGACAGTGGCAATCGCCAAGCGCGGTATTCACGGCTGGCTCCAGGGCGATATTTGTTCACTGTGACCGCATGTAACGAGGATGGGGTGTTAAATCCGTACGGAGCTCAAGTGTGGATTACCGTGGAGCCCCCATTCTGGCGGCGCTGGTGGTTTATGGTTGGAAGTGGTGTTGTTGCGGTCGCGGGGTTGGGTGGGTTTGTGTATTGGATTTCAGCTATGAGGTACAAACGTCGTTTGCGTGCTCTGGAGCAACAGCGTGCGTTGGAACGCGAGCGTGCACGGATTGCACGTGATTTGCATGATCAGTTAGGAGCGAATCTTGCTCAAATTGCGCTTCTAGGTGAGTTGATTGAAACGAGTGCCGAATTATCAGAAGAAGTTGCGACGCACGCAAAAGCTATTACAGAATCAGCCCGTCAAACTTCAGAGGCTTTGGATGAAATTGTTTGGGCAACCAACCCAGCTCACGACACACTAGAAAGTTTGATTACTTATGCCAGTAAACATTTCCAGGAGTATTTAGGTGCGGTGGGGATTGCAGCAAGACTCAGTGTACCATCCGGGATTCCGTCTGTATATTTACCCCCTGAAGTCAGACACAACGTGTACTTGGCGTTAAGGGAAGCCGTCACGAACGTAGTTAAACATTCAGGAGCGTCCGAGGCATGGATGATTGTGGTGGTCCAAAGCGGGACCGTGACGATAGAGATCCGTGATAATGGTCGTGGGTTCGACCCCGAAAAGGAACTTTTGATCGGCCACGATGGGCTTAAAAACATGAACCGCAGGTTGGCTGCTATTGGAGGCGCGTGCCGAATTATATCGGCGTCGGGATCTGGTACAAGGGTAGTGATCCAGTTCCGCATCTTAGAAAACACAAATTAAGTGTGCAGGGATTAGCTAGCTGATCGGCGGCCCAAATTTGAAATAGTCAAACTCAGCCCATCCGCCTGGGCCAGAATGCCGTTTCATAGCATAAATTCCTACCCGTATGCCTATCCACGCCCCGGCAACGGGCAAGATTGGAAGCGTCACGGGATTGAATTGGTCGAGATTTGGCTTAATAGTGTATGAGAATTTCAATATGCCTCGGGTGTTTACTTCCAAGCGAAGTCTTCCAGGGAATCCAATATTAGTTGCTATCATATCTTCTGGTCCATCTGATCGGGGTACAAGGCATATACCTGAATTGGTGGACCTTAGTACGAGGGCTGTGGGGTTGTGTAGTTGCTGACACGAGGCCAGTCTCTTCACCGATTTGTTTTGGGTGAAATTCTACCAAGGTTTCCACTACGAAGGCGTGGGCTGGGAATTTTTGAAGTAATAGTGCAGGAGCTTAGGTTAATTTGCAGTGGGGAGCGTTTTGTGTGTAGAGTCGGGCCAACCAGGCCGCGCAGTCAAAGAGTACCACCCAACCTGATGGTTTGCCTGTCAATGCCACTGCAATCCCAGTGTGGACGTGTCAAAGTCGTCGCTTGTTATAGGAGTTTGTGGAGGTGCGGTGATGTTGATTGGTTTTTTCCAACGCAGGACAGGCTCTCCGATCCCATTGTTGCCCTAGTCAACGCCGATTTCAGGCTAATTATCTTTTTATTGAACGGGTTGTAAGTGGAGAATGCGACCGCCGGCACCCGCTTCTTGAAAATGAATAAACCACCATGAGCCTTTTGGTGTATCGACCAGCGTCCCTGACGTGGGCCGTTGATTGGGGTGATTCCTTGTTCCAATACGATTTTGTCTTCATAGGGGCCAAACACGTGTTTGGATTTGAGGGCTACTTGCCAGCTGGTGGGCATCCCACCAGCCGGTGCCAAAATATAGTACCACTTGTCTTATTTTAGAAATTTGGGTCTTTGATCATCGGGTGGTGGGTAGGAGCTTCAAAAACGATTTCTCCATAACCTAGGAGTTCAGAGGCGTCGGCAGCCGTTGGACAGACTCGGGGTTTGTGTCAAATGCCCGGACGCGACCAGGCAAACTTATGCACAAGGTATGCGTGTTCATCGTCATCCAAAAGCGGGCATGGATCAATCAGTCCTTTTCCTGCTTGGACTAGGTGCGGCTTGCTCCAAAGGCCCCTGATTTGGTTGGCGGTCGTTACGTAGATGCCTTCGGTCGGTGTAGCAAAAAACACCCAGAACTTGCCTGGGTGATATTGGAGGCTTGGAGCCTATACGCCACAACTGGGTTGCACGACTTTGTAACGTGGATGGTGGGAGGTTTTAAATAGCATGGCCAATAAGGTGCCAGTTGACCAGGTCGTTCGAATGCAGGATTGGCAGGCTGGGGGGTGCAGTTAGAACTGGAGGACACCAGGTAATAATCGGTGCCGACCCTAACAACGTCTGGATCAGGATAATCCGCACATAGAATCGGAGTTTGGTAAGTACCGTCTGCCTGGTCAGGTACCCATGGATACACACAAGGTAGCGCTGCGAATCTCCCGTATTGATTCAGCTGGAGTAGTTGTTGGGCAAAGATGCACATTTTTATTGGTCATTCAGTTTTTGGAGTTCGATGTGGGGCACAAGGATGTGTAAGATCCCGAGTGACACCAGATACATCATTGAACCCCATAGGAACACTGGGAAATAGCTACTGGTGCGTTCAACTACTAATGGGATGGCTTCGCTCATTATTGCTCCGGAGAAGTAGGCTGTGAACCCGCTCAATCCCACAATAGCTCCTACCACGCTGCGTGGCATGGTATCAGAGATGAAAGTATAGGTGTTAGCGGACCACCCTTGGTGCGCCGAACCAGCGATACCGCAGATTATAGTGGCGAACAGAGGGCTGGGGGCTAGTGGTGCTAAGAAAAGTGGTGTTACTGCGAGGGCACAGGTTAAAAGGGTAAGTTTGCGGGCAGCGTTTAGTGAATAGTTGCGCTTCATCAATTGTCCAGCTAACCATCCAGCCCAAACCCCACCAAACGAAGCAATGAGATAGAACAGTCCATTTAACCATCCATTTTGTTCAAGGCTGACATCAAATTGTCGTTTTAGAAAGTCAGGTAGGAAGAATTGGTAGATGTTCCATACCGGGCCTGCTAAGCAACCTGTGATAATGGCGGCCCAGACTGGGCGGTATTTTAGCAAGGATAACCACGAGACTTGAGCCGGTTTAGGATCCTGGCTGGATCGTCCAGAGAGAACATAATTCAGTTCCTGAAGTGTGATCCAAGGATGGTGTTCAGGAGGTTTGTATAAGATGACCCATGCTACCACCCACAAAATTCCCAGTACCCCTGTTAAGTAAAAAATTGTGGGCCAGCTAAGCCATTTATATAGGTACGGCAGTGAAGTTAGACAAAAGATTGCTCCGATATTGGTTCCGGCATTAAACAGGCCAGTGGCAAGCGCTCGTTCCTTGATAGGGAACCATTCTGCAACAATTTTAATGGCGGCGGGAAAATTGCCGCCTTCGGCAAGGCCTAGTCCTACTCGGGCAGCTATAAATCCAAGCACAGTTCCTGGCACTGTAAACGACCATGCCCCTAGGTTTATACCTATTTTGGAGTCTACGGGTATAAAAGCGCACAAGCCATGGGCGGCTGAGGCCAAGCTCCATACTAAAACTATGAGTGGGAATCCAACCCAGACGCCAATTACGTCCATGAATCTTCCACCTAGTAGATAACCGAAGGCATATGCTAGTTGGAATGAAGCTATCACGTGCCCATAATCGCTCAAGGTCCACCCTAATTCATGACTGAGAGGAATCTTCAAAATTGAGATGGCATTTCGGTCAACATAGTTTATCCCGACAGAGAAAAATAGTAGGCTACAGATTATCCATCGGAGCCCAAGAATGTTTTTGGAGGGTCGATGCTCGATTGGGGAGCACATGATGTGGCTAGTCGACTTGGTTATAAGAAGATTGCAATTCGGTAGAACCTTGCTGCAGTGTTCCGATCCAAAGGGATACTAAAAGTACCTTCGGTATTAGGCGGGTTGGTGACTAGAATAGTCTCCCAATGAGTTAAGTTTGTGGAGGTTTGGATATGATACGCGAGCCCAGGAACCACGGCGGTGAAGGATATTCCGATTTCTCCCCCTGAAATCCGGTAAGATGTAAGAATGGGTTGAGGGATCGGAAGAACGATTACTTTAAAGGTTTGGGTTGCGCTTGCGGGGGGTTCACCATCGTCAGTGACTTGGACGGTTATTAAGTTCGTAGAAGGAGGCCACGAGACTGGAATCTGCCAAGTAAACATTCCAGTACAAGGATCGATGGTTGCACCAGATGGAGGGTCTATTAGCGAGAAGGTAAGGTTTTGAGCCGGGATGTCTGAGTCATAGGCCACGCACGCATTAGAAACGGTGTGCCCTGCAAAGGCGTGAAGGTCTGGGATGGGGTTGATAATAGGGTTAGAGTTAAGTGCATTTGTGGTAGTAATTAACACCCTTACGGGGAAAGGACCCGCAGCAATTTGCCAGGCTCGATTCGTAACGGTTACTGAGAAGTTAGCTAACCCGGAGTACTTACGCGCAGCGATAAATTCGGCTGTATACCCGTCGGACTTAAGTGATACGGTACAGTTTGAGCCGGGGGATATGAGATAATCCAAGTTAGTGAGCCCGCCAAACATTTTTCTCAAGTTTAGGGTTGTCTTGCCATTCCGATCGCAAAGTGCGTGATGCACGGCTTTCCAATCTAGGTATTCTTCCAGCATGGTGTATCCAAGCGCGTTGGTTAAATTGCGGTCATTAGGGTTTGATGGGTTGAGGCCCATGGCTAGTTCCCAGTAATCTGGCATTCCATCTTTATCAGTGTCGGTGGGTGCGGGTTCGGAGGCCAAAGTTGGCCACCCGCCGGCCTGGTCTGGAAAGTCGATTATCGAGCCAGTGCTACTAAACACATTGTGTGCTATGCGAGTGTCCAGACTATCACGTCGCCATGGCAATGCACCTCCGAAGACCAGTACCTTCAACAATGCATTGCTTGGTGTATCAGTAGTAATCGGAGGGGTGTCAAAGGCTTTATTAGTGGGCGTGTAGGATCCAGAGAACATGCCCCAGCCGTTGTTGGTGGGGTTAAATCGCCCATCGAGCGTGAGATCAATGATGTTATGTTCTTGAAAGATCCAAGTGGTGGTGCCGCCTCCTTGGAACGCATAGTTGTAGGCTTTATTTGGGCCAGCTATCAACGCATTAGCTACGTAATTGATTCTGGCGAACTCGTTGGTGTCACCACTGTAACCAGCACGATTACCCCAGTTGTAAATTACGTTGTTCCGGAAATCTAAGGTCCAAAGTAGGTTTGGGACTTGGGAACCTACGCGTGGGCTTCTGCTATTGTGATGTGCGTAGAGATTGTGGTGCCATGACCAGATGGTTGGTGAGTTAGGCGTCAGGAGAGACCCATAACCATGGGCCCCTTTACTGTGAATGGAGTTGTTGAGTGATTCGGTGATAAAGCACCATTGAACGGTTAAATCTTGGGGGCTGCCAGTGGCAGAGAATGTTTCGTCTACCGACCAAGAAGTAGAGCAATGGTCCACGATTATGCGTCGTCCCCCGGTGATCCATACAGAGTCGGCTTCCTGAAGTGCATTTGTTCCCAATCGCACCCTGATATGTCGTACGACTACGTCATTGGCACTGATTTCCAAGGTATAGTTGCGGAGGCAAATCCCGTCACCCGGCGCTGTTTGACCAGCAATCGTGATATTTGTCTTGTTTATAGTCAGCCGGGATTTGAGGTCGATGTAGCCCGAGACGGCAAACAAGATTGTTCTCGGTCCGGTGGCAGAGGCAATTCCATACCGCAGGGTACCAAATCGGTTTGGATCACTTGAGCTTGTGTAGTCATACAAGTTGGTTACGTAGTAAACGTCGCCACCGCGACCACCTTTTGCAAACGCACCAGCCCCTTCGGCTTGCGGGAAGGCCGGTTGGCCGTGGTGTGTAGTGGCACTCCAAAAAAGTATCCATAGCACGCAAGTGAATGTTATTTGATGTGTTAAGCTTTTTACTTTTGAGGGTGTAGCGCGAGGTTTCATAACGCTTCCTTTCACAATGGTGTAAATTTTCCGTAGTGTTTTGCTTAGTAATGCCGGGTCACCTAGTTTTTCGTTTTAATGGACGTTTTGCCAAGGACTCCTCCAAGGCTAGTGCACAAGAAAAGCAGTGTTAACGTCTTTTGTGATGTAAATAGATCTTCAGTCTTCATGGATCCAATAAGTTAATCGGATTCCAATCGTCATGGCCACCGAGAACGCGTGTGATGGTAATTTGTCTTGCTTCGGAATCTGATAATTGTTTGGCCCATTTAACCCTTGCATTTGGTGAAGCTCCGGGGCCTGTAGATCGGTACTCAGCAAACCGAGCGGAGGTTTCGCGTTCTGGTCGACCCCAGTTATGCCAACCCTCCGGCCTCACCACTTCACTCATTTCGCATTCCAGAAAGGTAGCTGTTCCATAGTCACGCCAGGGCCGCCCCAAGTATACCATTGCGTTTGGGGCTCCGGTGATTTTGCATTTATGGAAAACAAACCCGAATGTTGTTTCCTTTGGAGTGGAGGGGGCTGTTATATAGCCATTTCCACGTGCGTAAATGTGGCATTTTTCGAACCAGGCGGTAGCTCCGCCAAAAATGAAGTCTACGTGTCCCGCAATAAAGCAGCTTTCAAAGTATTGGCGACCACGGTTTAAGAGGATGGTGTCTTGCCATCCTAAAAATCTGCAGTTCCGAAACGCTACTCTGTCGCCGTCTACCCGGATTGCCAGGGCTTGGCCTACTGGGCCAGCCGAATTCTCTACAGTAATGTTTTCCATTGCAAAATCGTCGGCGTCTATGAACATGGTAGGCGTGCGAAATGTGCCAAGTGGTTTCCCATCCGGGCCTGGAAGCATCGCGTGCAAGTCGTAGGTAATCACTGTATTTGTGGAATTTTCGCCGAGTAGTTTTACGAATCGTTTTTCACGCTGCACATAAACCAGTTCTCGATAGGTTCCGGGTTTAATTAGGATTACCCACCTGTTAGTTTGGTTTGTATTTTGAGGGGCTGCGTTGATAGCTTCTTGGACGGATTTGAACTGCCCTGAACCATCGGCTGCCACAATAGCATTATAGTGTAGCTCTGCAGACTTTACTCCAAGGACTAGAACCATTAGCCACAAAATGTATGCCGTGCAACGCATGCAGGGCATTGTTATATAATTTACCACGATCCAGACAAGAATATACCTTCACCCTGGCAAACCTAATCTAATTTTTCTGCAAACTTTTTTGAAAAGCGTGTGGTTCAATCGATAATTGCTCGCTTGATAAGATTGCGTCTAGACTTTCGAGGTAGCAATATATTGAGGGTGAAGCGACGGCGTGTGTTGTTGGCTATGGGATGGTATGACTACCGGGTGCACCGGGGAATAGAGAGGTACGCCGTCGAACATGACTGGCACCTTTATCCCGACGTTACAAAGGAAAAGGTGATTCCATGGGGGTGGGATGGCGACGGTGTGCTTGCGTGGCTTGGTGCAGGGGATGATTTGGCAGAGTTTGTAATGCAGTTGCGGAAACCCACAGTTGACTTTAGCTATCGTCGGAAGCACTTGCCTTTACCAAGGGTGTTAGTGGATCATCGGGAAGTTGCTCGCATAGTGGCTGAATATTTTGTGAGCCGTGGTCTTCAGAATTTCGTTTATTACAGCGACGTTGATAATTGGGCGTTCAATGAAAATGGCAACTGGTTTGATGAGTTTTTAAGGTCTTACGGATACAGTTGCAAGTGGCTAAAGTGGCACCAGTCCCCTGAATTTACTGCGGGTAAATATCAATGGCGTGAGAAAATCCGCTGGCTAATCACTTGCCTACGAGCGGTTCCGAAACCGGTAGGAGTTTTTGCCGCAAACGACGACCGGGCAGTCGAAGTACTTGAGGCTTGCGAGTTAGCTCACTTGAGGGTGCCAGAGGAGGTAGCAATTGTTGGGGTTGATAACTCGTTGCTTGCAGTAGATGCAATGAAGACCCCTATATCTTCGGTAGATACAAACCTGGAGTTAGTGGGTTACATTGGTGCTGCATTGCTGGATAAACTGATGAAAGGTGGACAACCTCCATCTGAACCAATCCGTGTTCCCCCGCGCGGATTAATCACTCGAAAAAGCTCAGACATTTTAGCCGTACCACACCAAGGAGTGGCTCGGTCTCTGCGGTATCTTTGGCAGAATTTTAATAAGCCTATCACAGTTGATGATCTTGCGAAAGTTGCCGGGATGTCACGCCGAAGTTACCACGAGGCCTTCGTAAAACATGTAAGGCGAACACCAGGAGAAGAAGTTCAAAGAGTGCGAATTGAGTATGCGAAAAAATTGTTGTTGGAGACCAATCTGAAGCTCGAGGCAATAGCTTCAGAAAGTGGTTATTCAAGTTTGAACAGTTTTGCTGTCGCTTTCAAAAACACCATTGGAATGGCCCCGGGTAGATTTCGCGCCAAATTTGGCGTGGCAGTGGGATTGCGTAGCTCGTACGCATAAATTTCAAACTTAATTGCAAAATCATTTAACCCCTCAAATTTGCCTGCGGGTTACCTCGTGAGCGAGAATGTAGAAGGAGATGTTGTGGACACATTGCAGTTTGGTGTTTGGGCGCGTTTGAGAAGCATTCGCTTTGCAAACTAACCCGGCAAACACGCGTATGCATATGAAAAAGCTAATGATTCTCGGAGCAGGTTTCCTTTTCGCATCAACCGCATTAGCCGATTCTCTGTTCTGGACGGGGAATACTGGTGACGGAAACTGGTTGAACGGAAACAATTGGACAAACGCTACCCAAGGGCTAATAGGCAGTCCACCTGGTGAGAACGACTGGGCGTATTTAGGTGAAAGTTTATACACCTTTTTGACGTTAGGGGACGATCAACGTGTTGGGGGGCTTTATTTCTGTGCCACTAACAATGATTATGTTGTGGTGCTTGGGCCAAACGTAACATTGACCGTCTTGGGACCGTTAAGGGTAGGGACACTGGCTGATCCTGGATTGGCAATTCAACGCACGCATAGCGTCGCTGGGGGAGCTTTGGTTGTGACCAATCCGGACGCTTCTATTTCCATTGCTCAAGGTCAATTTTCAGCAAACGGCTCAAAAGCCATATTAGATTTATCTGGGCTCGATTTCTTTGTAGTAAAGGCCCGTGGCCTGGGGATTGGTTCCGTACATTATGAGGTGCCGGTTGCGCAACGTAATGCAGGTACGTTGTACTTGGCAAAAACCAATCTCATAGCCCTTTCGAGTAGGTTGGATCGCGCGGTTTGTATGACTAACCCCGTAGTCACTAATTCCTTGGAAATGGTATATGTAGGAGCGGGTAACAACGCCGGGACTCTTAGCTTCCTTTACTTAGGGTTAAGCAATGCCTTCTTTGTGGATAGTATGGGCTTTGGTAAATCAAAAGCTTCAGCCAACTCAGCAGCCGTAATGATGTTTAACCCTGTGTTTATTGGGCAGTCTCCGGTGGCGTATTTCCGGGGCGCCGATGGGGACCAATCACGCATCACATGGTGGGCGATCGGTGACATGGCTGATGCTGGTTCTTCTGCACAGTTTGCAGTGGGGACAAACGATTTTACTGGAGGGTACGTAGACGCGCTGGTCGATGTGATGAGTTTGGGCCGTGATTGTTTAGCATCGCAAACTGGTACGGGTAGTGGTCGAATAAATCGCGGGATCCTTCAGTTTGATAAAGGCATTATTGACGTAAATGTGTTGATTTTGGGTAATCAATCTTTAGGTGGCAGTGCAAATGCCACACCTAATGCAGGTTATGTTTTCATGACAAATGGATCTGCAGTTTTGCGGGTAAATGAAGAATTGCAGTTGGCTTATACTAAGGTGGATAGCACAAGCGCACGTAACACGTTTGGCCAAATCATAGTTGATGGAGCTACTTTGTGCCTTAACCAGGCTACCATCGGCCAGTATTCTGTATCGAACGCCGTGATTTGCGTCTTAAACGGCGGTAAACTGTATTTGACTAATACGATAGCATCGAGAAGCAAGCCTCTTGGGAGACTTGAACTAGCAGATGCTACCTTGGGGATTGAAATTAAGAACACCGAGCCAAAGATTTGGGTAACCAACCTCGTAACTGGCGGGTCTGTGAATACAATCGAAATCACCACGGCGGCTACATTCGATGTTTATCCGGTTGTAATCCCGCTTATCAAATATGTATCGATACAAGGGAGTGGAAATAATTTCGTACTTGGATCAACACCGCCCAATTTGCCGGATGCATATTTAACCAACAATCTTGATACCTCATCAATAGACCTTATTATTCCCACGGATCCAAGGCCAGTTATAACAACCCAGCCAAGTAGTTTTGCAGGCCCGGTCGGGTCAACAGTACAGCTCTCAGTTACGGCTGTGGGGGTAGGACAGCTTTCATATCAATGGTATAAGGATGATATACCGTTGTTGGACGGAGGAAATATTTCAGGTGCTACTTCGGCTACGCTTACTATTGTCAATGCGGGATTTGAAGATAGCGGAATTTACAAAGTGGTGATCAGCAACTCTTACGGAACGGCGGTAAGTGTCCCGGTATCGGTGACGATTAGTACTGGTTATGTACCGCCGACTATTACTGGTTTGAGTGACCAAGTGGTTTTGCAAGGGCAAACGGCTACATTTACGGTCTCAGTTGCTGGGGTTCCCACGCCCTGGATCCAGTGGTATAAGAATGGTCTGCCAATAGCCGGGGCTAATTCAACAACCTTGGTAATTTATAACTGCCAATACCCTGATGATGAAGCTGTGTATTCAGTGGTAGCAACAAACCTGGCTGGTGTAATAAGTAATTACGCAACCTTGACAGTTATTGTGCCGCCTACAATCATTTCACAGCCCTCTAGCGTTACGTTACCAGTTGGCAGTACTCTTGTGCTCGCAGTAGGTGTGAATGCGCATCCGGCTCCAGCCTATCAATGGTACAAAGGGGCCGACCCAATCCCTAACGCTACAAATTCTTCTTTGGTTATTGCAAACGTTCAGCCCGGCCACGCGGGAGTTTACAAAGTCAAGATATGGAATGGCGGAGGCACAGTCTGGAGTGATGACGCGGCGGTGGTTGTCACTTCTGTCTCAGTGTCCTGGACAAACCTTGCGCCCAGTGGGACTGGAAATGTGTGCCTGGACACTCTTTTACGCGTGAAATTTAACTCCGACCAAGTAACGCTTGGTGCGGGAACGCTACGAATTTATGATAGCACGGGAACGCTTGTTGAAACGATCGATCTTTCGCAAAACGCGCCTAATAATGCTCAGCTGCGGACTATTGGCGGTGGTACGTACTACGCTTACCCAGTAATTATCCGAAGTAACATTGCAATCATTTATCCGCGTTCAGGGGTACTTACCTCCAATTCCACCTACTATGTGCTGATGGATACGGGGTTCTTTAAGGACATGCAAGGTGCAAGTATTGTCGGGGTAACGGATCCAAACACTTGGAGGTTTACAACTAAGGTGGCTCTCCCAGATCCATTTACTACCACAAATATTACGGTGGCGGCAGACGGCTCAGGTGATTTTGCTACCATTCAGGGCGCCATTGATTGGATACCCGTTGGTGCTGGTTTGCCCTACACCGTCTTGATCAAGCGGGGCGTTTACGAGGAAATCAACCGTATACCTTCAGGTAAGAATAATATCACCTTTATCGGTGAAGGGTGGCGTGAAACGGTTATCACTTACGCCAACAATAACTCATTCCAACTACAGAATGCCAGCACCTCTACCCGGGTTATGTTCTACATCGGTGGCAATGACATAGTTTTTAAGAACATTACCTTCACCAATAGTACACCCCAAGGTGGGTCTCAGGCAGAGGCAGTCAGAGTCCAAGGATCAAGAATCCTGTTCGATAATTGCAATCTTTGCAGCTATCAGGACACGATTCTTATTAACACGGCAGCGGCAAGTGCTGGATATTTCAATAAATGCCTAATACAAGGCGACGTCGATTTCATTTGGGGTTCGGGTATTGGATATTTCAAAGATTGTGAAGTCCGGGCGATGCGGCGTCCAAACAATGCCTCAGGTGTTTACACGCAGGCAAGAACTGATTCTTCTACTTACGGGTTTATATTTGTGGATTGTTGGGTGACTGCTTCGGCTCCGGGTATGACAAACTGGAGCCTCGGACGAGATGCAGGAAATTCGTACCCATACGGAAACGTTGCTTGGATAAATTGTCGCATGGATTCCCACATAAGCGCCGCTGGCTGGACGGATGGGGGATTAACAGATAAAACGACGCTTAGATTTTGGGAGTACAAAAGCACTGATCTGACAGGTACAATCCTCATCCCTACCGACCAACGCGTTTGGTGGTCTAGACAACTCACTGACGCAGAAGCGGAGTTTTTGCGTGATCCAGTGAACGTATTTGCCCCGGTAAATTGGACGCCTGCGCTTCCAGCCTACATAGCAACTCGTCCGGTCGAACAGACTGTTTATGCAGGACAGACATTGGTGCTCAAGGCAGCTGTAGGTGGAGTACCCACGCCAGCATGCCAGTGGTACAAGGACGGCATGCCAATTGTGGGCGCTACAAACGAGACCCTGATCATACCGAGCACCCGGCTCAGTGACGCAGGTGTCTATTCAATAGCCGTAAGTAATCCTTATGGGAATGAGACCAGCCAAGGCGCGACAATTACGGTTTTGCCACCTAGTCCACCCGTAATCGGAGCCATTACGCTCCTTTCGGACAAGACGTTGAGGTTCACTGTCAATGGCACACCCGGAATTCCGTACCGTGTGTGGGCTTCAACTAACCTCGCATTGCAACCTATTACCGAGAAATGGACTTTGATTCAGAATGGAGTGTTTACCTCAGATTCGGTGGAGGTTATCGACCCGGCAGCTTCTACGTTGCCCCGACGGTTTTACATAATCACAACTCCTTGATTAGTTGAATGTTCACGGCTCAGTGGTGGATGACCCATCGCTCAGCTCATGGACTTGAGGTGCAATTTTTTGAAATAAAAATGCAGAAAATCGGAATCACACTCGCATAAAGCCGGTGTATATTAGGACTGAGTATGCAGCGAGCGATAAACACGAAACGGGATGAGAAGGGGTTTACGCTTATTGAGCTGTTGGTGGTGATTTCCATTATTGCCATTTTAGCGGCGTTATTAATGCCTGCACTCGCACGCGCAAAGGAACGAGCATTCCGAGTTTCATGCATGAACAATTTCAAACAAATCGGTACGGCAATTGTTATGTACCAGAATGATTACGAGGATTACTTTCCGCTTTGTAGTTGGCCAGAGGGTCAAAATCCGTGGCAAACTTACGAGGCGTGTCGCGTCCAGGGGTCAACTATCACCCGAGGGCCGTACAATCTCGGGTTGTTGCATTATGCGGGTTTCATAAAAGATCCTCGGGTTTTTTATTGTCCCAGCGCGGGAAGGATAAGTGATTCATGGCGGTACGATTACTATGCAGCTGCGGGGGTTTGGCCTAGTGCACCGGCTGGCGATGATAACGTTCGCACTTCATACAACTATTATCCACAGCGTAGGGAGACGGAGCGGGTGGGTAGTTACGAACTTCCAAAACTTGTGTACACGCGGGTCAAATATGCTGTAGGCGAATTGCAAAATGTAGCACCGATGAAAGCTTCAGTGATTAATTATCAGAAGTCTGTCTCGACGGATCTTGTCCATAGTTTAAATGCCGCACCGCATAAAGACGGTAGAATAGCCGGGTTAAACACACTGTTTCCTGACGGGCACGTAGTATGGCAGACCGCTAGGGGCATGCCGGAGGCTTTCGATGCCAAGCTGTGGGAGAATGTAGGTAGTAACCCACTGAATTTCCGGTATTTAATGAGCTTGTGGAGGCCATAACCGAGCGCTCACGCAAGTTGCCCGTCTAGGGCTTCCCGCCCTCTTCTAAAACAAAAAGTTGGAAGAGGGCGGGTCCGTCCTTATAGGGGTTTTATTTCGGTGTTTTATACGGTAAGTAGTGATTTTTTCCCGGGACAGCCGTCCAAAGGGTTTTACGTTACGGGAAAAACTTACAAAAGGGGCCTGTGCACAGTGATATTTGGAATAGCGTAGCCGAACTGTTTTCGGCTCCTGCTACTTGTTAAATCTGAGGAAATTTTGAGTGGTTATGTTCCTTGTTTGAGGAAGGGATCAGCGTGTGTTCATAGTAGAATTTTGTTCCTCCCATGTAAACTCCTTCCCATTAATAACTACGTTCACTGACTGCAAATTGTGCACGTGCTTGATAATGGGCCCACCGGAAGTCACTTCAAGGTCCACGTTTTCCAATGTTAAGTTCACTATTGGGCTATTAGTGAGACCTACAATTCGGCCTGCGGACGAGGATTTTTTTACTTTTAGGTTGCGGACAGTCACATTGCGGATTTTTGGTGTGCCTAATTCAGGTGGGACAGGCTGCCTAAATTCTTCAGGTACCCACATTGAGCTGAGCGCGTCCATGTTAAAATTGAACACACGGTCGATGCCTTCCCCGATGATATTTTCGTAGACGATGTTTTCCACGACGCCTCCGCGGCCCATCCGAGTTTTGAATCGCACGATTTCTTCGCATCCAGGGTCAGCTCGACAGTTGTAAATGTGTACGTTTTTTATACCTCCAGCGGTTTCACTTCCAAACACCACCAGTCCTGCAGCTGGGCCGACCCTACAGTCGCGAACTATGACGTTTTCAGTCGGTCTGCTTACGCGTAATCCATCGGCGTCGCGCCCACTTTTCATACAGATGGCATCATCAGCGCATTCAATATCGCACCTTTCTATTATTACGTTGCAACTTGAATCGATGTCGATACCATCGGAACTAGCTGCTCTGATTGGGGATTGGGGTGCGCGCACTGTTATGTCGGCGATGTAGACTTTGTCGCAGTAAGTGACTTGCAAGTGCCAAAACGGGGAGTTGATTAATTGGAGGCGTTGAACGGTGAGATTGGTGCAATTAAGAATATGGACCAGCCGTGGTCTGGCTACTCTAAAGTGGGGGTCCATGCGGTCGGGGTCACTTTCGCGAGCAGTCCAGTATTCCTTCCACCACCGTTCGCCAGAACCGTCAATTGTTCCAGGCCCCGTAATTGTAACATTGCTAAGGCCTATGGCGTTGACTAACCCGGCAGGCCAAACCATTTCAAATCCAGCTATCCGGCTTTTGATCCACGGGTAATCGTTTGTGTCAGTGGAACCCTTCAGAATGGCACCCTGGCTAATTTTTAATACCACACCTTGTCTCAGAAATATTGAGCCTGTCACAAACACACCCTCGGGTATTATTATGGTTCCGCCACCTAATTTCGCACAGTGGTCAATTGCGCGTTGGATGGCCAAAGTATTAACCGTTTTGCCATCGTTTATCGCTCCGAAGTCCTTGATGTTGACCTGGTTGGTTTGGGCACTCTCAAGGCACGGCTTCGCCATAAGTAAAAGAGCCAGGGTAAAACACACCCTCCTAAACCACGCAAAGCCTTTCCGAAAACGCCTCATAATTTAATTGATGGGAGATTATCGCAACTTTGACCTGGGAATAAATAACCAGTTCTGGCTACTGGGAGTGTGTGTTTAGAAGGGTAGTTTCGAGCTCGCCGAACCGGATCTGTCCTGATTCATGTTGGTCGATTTAGCTACCGCTAAGTGTGGAATAGGTTCCGAATGATGCTTCTGAGCGAGTACGGGGCCAGGCTTTTAAAGAGAGCATCAATGAAACGCCATAGTCTTGCTTGCCTTCGTGAGTGTCCCGTACTCGGAATGCAAGAGCGGCTGTCCAGCTGCGGAGGTCGCGTTGGACAGTATAAACGTGTTCTTTTAGTTCCCCGCTGTTTAGGTCGAAGTAGTGTGAAGTTCTGAACGACCAATTTTCGTCAAACCGATATTCTACTATGTTGTTTAGGGTATGCGTACCAGGTCCAAGTCCGGTAGGCCAAGGGTTTAGGTCGTCACGGAGGTAATAGTAAGTAATTGCCCATGCCCAGCGTGGTCCAGGCAACATCAAAACTGTATTTCTCACTAGGTTAAATCTGAATTGTTCAGTGTCATATCGCAGGTCGTTGTACAGTTTGAGCCATGGCCTTGGCACAATCACTAAAGAAGAGTACAGATCTGAAAATGTGTTTTGGCCCGGATTCGGATCCAGTCGCCAGTCAGTGAGCAGTTTCCATGAGAAAAAATCTTCTGCAACGCCGTTCCGCTTTGTTTGGAGGGTGTTAGCGAGGCCTAGTCGGATAACGTTTTGCGAATCAATAGAGTCAATTGCAGAGTAATCGGGAAATTCGATAGGGGTCGGCATTCCTGAGGCAATAGCATAATCAAATTGTGGGAGCCTATCCGGTGTGCGATTGGGTTCTGGAACAAACACATAGGTGACGGAGGGCTCAATTATGTGTCGCAACCCGTCGAGTTGAAGAAGTCGATTTGTAAGGGTTGGCCAGGAACGCCATAACTTACAGTTTAGTTCCACGCCGGTATTAAACACGTTGCGCCACTCTTCGGTAGTAACAGCCCCCGGCCCTTTTGTTTTACTGTACCAGGTGACGCGATCACCCATTTTGGGTGTCACGTTAAGCCACTGGAACAGCGTGAAAGGCGCAGAGATTTGATGGAAAGTGTCGGCGCGATTACCTTCGTATCGGGGTAAAAGTGGACCGTTTGTTTCGGCAAACCTTCGGTGGAGATATGCAACGCTACTGTAGCTTTCGTAGTAGATTGGGGTATTAAAAATTCGCTGCGGGTATGCCGAGAACCGTATTTCAGGCAAACGCTCGACAGTTTCCTGAAATTCGTTTAAGCGCAAGCTTGCACCTGCTGCCAAGCTGAAATTATCCCATGATTGGACGGCTTCGACGTACGTAGGCGGTTTAGGGTTATCCCTGTATTTGCTTTCGAAAAATTCCCGCAACAGGCCTGAATCGCTTTGGTAAGAGAAGCTAGCACGCATTTCGCTATTTGATGCGGGCGTATAAAGGAAATTTCCGTAAGCGTAATGCCGGTCACGGTCATACTGGCGACCAGTCAAGTCAAGTTCGGGTTCTTCATCCGAAAGGTAATAGTATCCTCCTGATAGAATGAGCCAGGGCAAACGATCCCAATCAAAGTCAAATCCAGTGCCGACCCCACGTTTGAGACGGTAATCCAACTTTATGGTTGCATCCATGTTAGTGTTTATTGCCCAGTTGTAGGAACCGAGCAAAAACGGGCCGAACGCGCTTCTATATCCCGGTGTAACACTGAAGTGTGAAGAACGTGGCGCCAACTGACGGCTGTAGTAAGGTGTGTACAGGATTGGTACCCCACCGAGATATAGCACTGCGTCGTAAGCAACAATTTTTTCACCGGAAATGATTTTGATGTACCGTGCGGTGAGGTAAGTGTAAGGGGAATCCACATCGTCGGTCGTCACAATAGCGTTGGTGGCTATGTAGATTCGGTTGGTGATGTCTCCTGTGAGATTTGCTGCGGCAACAAACACAGGAAATTTCCCGGTACGAAACTGGCGCGTTTCCATTTGGCGGGTTTTGAAGTTGTATCGAACGGATTCAGCAACCCAAACCTGTTGGCCGTGATAGATTCGTACGTTTCCTTCCGCTTGTGCTTCTCCTGTGGATTGATCCAGGACCGCTTGATCGGCAACCAGTGTGGAATCACCGTATCTGACCACGACCCCGTTAGTTGCCACAAGCACATGGCGTTGTAGGTCGTAACCCAGGATGCCATGGGGGGTATGGACTTCCCATGTCGGGGGAATTTCCGTGGCCTTGCATGGCATTATGCTCAGGAACCACACGTAAATCCCAACAAGCGAAATCCCTTGGGCTGCGTGTCTTGATAATTTACTTGCCGGACGCTTACGACTCACAGGTCAACAGGTAAACAGAAGGCTTCAAACGTGCCAAGCCGTAACTCTAGCATTTTTACATGAGTAAACCCAGTCTTAGGGATGCCGCTTAAACTGGTTATCGTAGCCCTCGAATTATTTCTAGAATACGAAGATTTCGGTAAGCTTGGGTGCGTTTTTATTTGCCATCCTTAATTATGCCGACGGTTTTGAATCTATAGTTGATATACTTGAAGTGTGACTCAAGTGAACAAAGGGTTTCTAGTTCTGACGGTGCGAAAAATGCAGAGATATCTGGATCGGCCTTGATTGTTTGCAGGAAGTGCGCATCGTCTCGGCCGGCATGTTTCGCAGCCCATGTTTTCATGGCATTCCGCTGTACAATTTCATAGGCTTGTTCTCGGGTGAGACCTTTTCTTATGAGAGCCAGCATGATGGTTTGGCTATGCCAAAGGCCTAAGGACTCTTTCAAATTTTTGGCCATATTATCTGGATAGACATTTAACCCGTCCATTAATCGGATTAACAGGTGGAGCATGTAATCTAAGAGCACGCACGAATCTGGGAAAATGATACGTTCCACCGAGCTATGGCTGATATCGCGTTCATGCCAAAGAGCAACGTTTTCCAGTGCAGCCCAGGCATTTCCTCGCAGTACACGGGCAAGTCCAGATAATCTTTCCCAAGTAATCGGATTCCGTTTATGTGGCATAGCGCTGCTGCCCTTTTGGCCTTTGGTAAAAGGTTCTTCAGTTTCAAGCACCTCAGTGCGTTGCAGATGTCTAAATTCTATAGCCCACCTTTCGATACTTGTCCCAATAAGAGCTAGGGTGGTTTGGAATTCAGCGTGAATGTCACGTGGCACAATTTGGGTGGAAATCGAAGCAGGGCGCAGTCCGAGTTTCTTACAAACATAAGTTTCGATTTTTGGTGACAGGTGTGCGTTGGTGCCGACTGCACCAGAGATTTTGCCTACAGCAGCAATTTCTCGGGCCCGTTGCAGGCGTGCAAGCGCACGGCCGAACTCATCGTACATCACAGCCAGTTTAAATCCAAAGGTTATTGGTTCTGCGTGGATGCCATGTGTACGACCGATGCACGGTGTATTCTTATATTGTTTAGCCCGCCTAGCGATTACTGGGAGTAGCTGTTTGACATCTTTTATTAGTAGGTCTGCGCTTTGGGCCGTCTGTACCGCAAATGCAGTATCTATTACGTCGCTGCTGGTCAACCCATAGTGTAACCACCGGCTAGCCCGATTGTTGATTTTTTCCGCTACAGCAGTGGTGAAAGCAACAACATCGTGGTTAAGCGTTTTTTCAAGTTCACGCGCGCGCTCCAATAACTTAGGCACATCTTTCATGCATTCCTCAATGCCAGCTTTGAGGGTTTTGAACTCTTGGGCTGGGATAACTTTTTCCTTTGCCAGGGCTTCTGCCGTCAATAGCTCAACTTTTAACCATAGGCGGAGTTTGTTTTCCTCCGACCAAATTTCACGCATTTCTGGTCTACTGTAGCGGGAAATCATGGGCAACATGATAAAAAGGTCGGTGGGAAAATGTCGAGAAAATGACAATGTCCCCTAGATTAATATGTGGTTTTGATTCCAATGATTGGGGTGTATGGTTTGACGCCCCACCCTTATTTGTTGTCACCGAAGCACTCCCGTATAAATTCTCGGATTATCGAGAGTTCTGCCTCACCTGCGATTGTGTGGTCTTTTGGTAACTCAACCCATTTGATGTTTAAGCCGGCTTGTTTGAGAAGGTTAATCTGTTTGCGAACGTAATCGCACGGAATCAACGAATCGTAAGTACCATGGATTGCGAGGATCTTTTGTTGGCGTGCGACTGGAGAAAGTTCTTTGACCAGTTTCTCGGGCGTGCAAACAGCGCCGCTTACGGAGATTGCACCGGCTAGCTTGTGTGGATACCGAGCGGCAACCTCAATACTCATTAACCCACCTTGGGAGAACCCACCAATTATTGTTTGCTCGGGGGAGAATCCCTTTTCTCGTTGGTGGTCAAGCAGTTCTGCAAGTAGCCGATAACTTCGCCTGACACCTGGTTCAGGGTTATCCGGAAAATCAAACCAGGAATAACCCCCGAAGTATTCGTCTGGCGCGTTCACTAACAAATAATTTAGCCATGGCAGATGCATTGCACCTGGCCACCAGAGGTAGCCCTCGTAGCTATCCCCCAGTCCATGTAACATTATCATTAGGCGTTTCGATTGCCTGTCTTCAGCTGGGATGAATAACGAATCCAGCATACAGTTTGGGAATGCTGTTATCAGAAAATTTGCTAGTTGTCAGCAATGAACCACTGCATTGCTTCGGGTTCCAAGGGACCATTGGGCTGTGGTGCCTGGTAAAAGAACGCGAAAACATCTTTAAACTATGCTTGTTGCAAAGCGGTAGGGCAAAGCCGGTGTGCCCCGAATTTTGGGGTTAATTGGTGCTTTGACTTGAAAAAGTGTTTAGAAAACCGCACTCTGTACGCTGGCTACAATCAGAGTTATGGGTGGCGTTCCAAAATCACAGCGGAATCGAGCGGGGACGGTGGAAACAGCCATTGGGCTAATTATTTTAGTCCTTTTGGTAACAGTAGCGGTATGGGTGTTAACTGTGCAAAACAAGTTTAACCCTGCTGTTAAAGCTCTTTCACAAGGGGAATTTTATGGTCAATCATGGGCTGATAGTGAAACACCCCCTAGCGACGGAGGGGCGGCAGATGCTAAGGGGTTTGAACAAATCGCGCCCGATAACCTTAAACCGATTGGGGTGGTAGAACAGTTTGGCCCGGACACCCTTTCTGATAAAATCGATGGGAAGGCTGAGTTGTACCTTGCCTGTGGATTTGAAAACTTGCGATGCCAACGGTTCGCTTTGCGAACCGACCCGAACAAGTGGATGGAATGGTTCGAGTATGACATGGGTGATCAGTACAACGCTTTTGCAGTGTACAGTCTGCAACGGCGAGAGAGTGCTGTGCCCCTTGATGTTGTACCATATGCCTATCGCACTAAGAACGCGATCTTTTACGTTGCAGGTAAATATTACATAGAGGCTGTGGCGGCGGAACCGGACCCAACTTTGATTGAAGCAATGATTGAAATGGCAAAAACTCATGTAGCAACTTTCCCGGAGACGCCCGAAGAGCTACCGGAGTTGAAGTGGTTTCCCTCCGATGGACTTATCCCCCACAGCCATACTTTGCAAGTTACTGGAGCGTTTGGATTTGAAAAATTTGGGCGTGTTTTTTCTGCCCGGTACAACATAGAGGGGAGAGAAGCCAGAGCATTTATCACACAATGCGATAATGCATCCAGCGCAAGTAACCTTGCAGCTGAGTATTGCAAGTTTTTATTGGACAACGGCGGTCAGCCAATTTCTTATCCCAGCCCGATGCCGGAGCTTAAGATAATTCAATCTTATGATGGGGTGACGGCAGTTTTTGTGCAGGGCAGGTTTTTAGCTGGTGTACAGGGTGCCGAGAGTCCTGAAATCGCGGTGCGGTTAGCAACCCAACTAAAAAGTCATCTGACCAAGTGGCCATGAACCAGCATAATCAACACAGGCGATCTTCGAACGACCATTCTTATCAAGTAGATTTGGAAGTACTGAAACGGCGCGATTTCTTGAAGAGACTTATAAAGGCGGTTCTTGTGTCGGGAGTTATTGCAGGTGGAGCAAAGTGGTTGTATCGAGGCTCAGCGCTTTCAAATCAAGAACCAAAGCGGGTTGAAGCTGGTTTGCCGGATTTTTCTGTCTCTGAGGTTGGTCGGCGTATTGCGATTGTAACGGGAGGTGACAGGGCGAAAACTGTTACTCGTGCTATAGAGGCTTTGGGCGGGATCGATAAGTTCATCAAAAAAGGAGACCGTGTGGTAATTAAGGTAAACGCCGCATTTGCTACCCCGCCTAGCATAGGTGCCACTACGCATCCCGACCTCCTAAAAGCTGTAATTAAGCTTTGTTATCAGGCTGGAGCTGAATCCGTGGTCGTAACTGATAATCCTATCAATGATCCTCCTACCTGTTTCCAATTCACAGGCATCGCCCAGGCGGCTGAAGAAACGGGCGCCCGGGTTGTGTTACCTCGACCGGAATACTTTGAACTGGTGACATTGCCCGGAGCAAAACTTATTCGGAATTGGCCTGTTTTGGTTGGTCCTCTGAAGAACGCAACTAAACTTATCGGGATCGCCCCCGTTAAAGACCATCATCGTAGCGGTGCGTCTATGATAATGAAGAATTGGTACGGTTTGCTTGGGGGACGGCGTAACATGTTCCACCAGGATATCCATACCATCATTACCGAGCTTGCAATGATGGTTAAGCCGACTTTGGTGATTTTGGACGGCACGTTTAGCATGATCACTAACGGGCCTACGGGTGGGTCACTGGACGATCTAAAACAAACAAACACAATGATTGTAAGCACTGATCAAGTTGCTGCTGATGCGGTTGGGGCTACACTGTTGGGGCGGCCGCTGTCGGCTTTACCGTTTATCACTAGGGCCGCAGCGGCAGGGGTAGGTACGGCCGACTACGAATCACTTAACCCTATAAGGGATTCGGTCTCATAACCTTTGATTGAGTGGATATGAAAATCGTAATTGTTAGGCGCATCTCGCAGGTGTTTTTCTTCCTGTTATTCATCTGGTTTTGTTTCGTGTTGGTTTTAGGCGATCGATGGTATCAGTTGCGAGGATGGCCCGTTAACTGGTTCCTTGAACTCGATCCATTGGTCGCGATTGGTACTGTGCTCACCAGCGGTCAGCTTTACGGGGGACTACTTTGGGCGGTTGTTACCCTGGTGTTAACTGTCTTTCTCGGACGCGTTTTTTGTGGGTGGGTATGCCCATTTGGTACTATGCACCAATTCCTCGGTTGGGTATTCCACCGCAACAAGCGTGCCCCTGAAAAAGCAGAGTTGAACAAGTACAGGCCTGCCCAGGCGATTAAATACTATATCTTGGCTGCTATGATTGGGGCTGCTGGTACTGGCCTAGTCTACCAAATCACTTCCTATCTGGGCTCACGGAAATGGGGTTGGATTACTATAGCCACAGTGATTGTTATTTGTGTCGGATTACTTGTGGCTTACAGATTTCGAGTGTTACCGTCGTTTTTAAAACGACGATACATCATGTGGGGGCTTGGTTTTGCAGTTGCAGTCGGCGTACTCTCAGCAATAGTGGGCCGTCGATTATGGGGTGACGGATTATTGCTCACGGGCATTTTGGACCCTATCCCGCTAGTATATAGGTCCGTAACGTTGTTTGTGCTCGGGATAGGGGAGGGTTTGACTCAAATGGAGCGTTATTATGTGGGTGCTTGGTTAATAGGGACTTTCTTTATCGCAGCGCTGTTGTTGAATGCCATAGCACCTAGGTTTTACTGCCGGTTTATTTGCCCCCTCGGGGCATTGTTTGGGCTGCTTGTTAGGTGGACTCCTTGGCGCATTGGTAAAACTCAGGCTAGATGTTCACAATGTGGGTTATGCCAAAAAGATTGCGAGGGAGCAAGTGACCCCCATGGCCGGTTCAGAGTCAGCGAATGCGTGATGTGCATGAACTGTTTGCATGTATGTCCGCGAGACTTAATTAAGTATGGACCAGATCGATCGGCCAGTGGCGAGTTTAATACTCCTAAGATAGATCGACGTGGATTCATCATAACCTTGGGTGCCGGTGTGTTATCGGTCCCTGCTTTACGATTAACGGGATTGACGGGTCCCAATTGGTCCCCAAGGGTCATCAGACCGCCGGGCGCATTAGCTGAGGCTGAGTTTCTGAAGCGGTGCATTAAATGTGGTCAGTGCATGAAAATTTGCCCGTCAAACATTATACAGCCTGCCTTGCTTGAAGCTGGGGTAGAGGGAATATGGACTCCAATTTTGAATTTTCGGATAGGTACTAGCGGGTGTCAGTTGAATTGCGTAGCATGCAGCAATGTATGTCCAACTGGTGCTTTGCGCCCACTAACAGTCGAAGAGAAACTTGGGCGGGGCAAGTTTGCATCCCGGGGTCCTGTCAAATTAGGAACGGCTTCAGTTGATCACGGCCGGTGTTTGCCCTGGGCAAAGGATACCCCATGTATCGTGTGTCAGGAGGTGTGTCCGGTTACACCCAAAGCTATTTACGTCCGGGAAGTGTACCGAGAGCTTAGGGATGGGGTGTGCCATGTCGTCCAAGCTACAAATACCGAAATCGTAGTTGATGGTCCACAGCTTACCCCGGGTAAACTAGGCTCGGGTGATTATGCAGTGCGCCTTTTGGATGGGCCGGATCAGCGGCATAGGATGATTATTAATAACACAGCAAATGTCATTATGATTTCGCCTTTGGATGGATGGGATGTCCCACCGAGAAAAAACACGCGTGTTGCTATTGAACTTAGACTACAATTGCCGTATGTTGATCCTAACCTGTGCATCGGATGCGGGATGTGTGAACATGAATGCCCGGTAAGCGGACTCCGCGCCATCCGCGTTACTGCAGAAAACGAATCGCGTGAGAAGCGACATGCATTAACCTTTTGAAAACGACCCTGTGCAATAAGGAGGAAGCTATGATGCGACGATTAATCGACCGGCGTGAGTTTGTACGGCTCCTCGGTTTATCGGGCGCGGCTTTAGTTGTAGGAAGCAAAGCCGGTTTTGCCCAGACAGAAGCCACACAGCAAGACTCCACTAACGCTCCCACAAATCAACCCTCAATTCAACCGTCCCGGAAAGTCCCTAAGCGGAAGTTTGGCAAAACAGGGATAGAGGTACCGATCCTGGCCTTGGGCGGTATCTTCGATATACCTACCAATCAAATCGTTCTTGAACGCGCGTATGAGTACGGCGTCACGTATTGGGATACAGCTTATTCGTACCAGGGTGGTAGAAGTGAACAGGGAATGGGAATGTTTTTTGAACGCCATCCGGAGCGAAGGAAAGAGATATTTCTGGTTACGAAGACGGGGGCACGAAATCCACATGACATGACAGCCCAGTTAAACGAATCCTTGGAACGGCTAAAAACTGATTACGTCGACCTTTATTTCCTGCATGGTATTTCGGATCCTAACGTACTGTCCAACGAGATAAAAGAATGGGCAGAGAAGGCTAAGGCTGAGAAAAAGATCAGGTTTTTCGGCTTCAGCACCCACGCCAACATGGAAGTTTGCCTTGAAGCAGCAGCTAAGTTGGGATGGATCGATGGCATAATGCTTACTTACAATTATCGCGTGATGAATACCGATCGTATGAAAGCAGCAATTGAGGCTGCTGCAAAAGCCGGCATCGGCTTAACTGCAATGAAAACTCAGGCTCAACCGCCGCGACGTAGGGGGCAACAATCTCAAGAGCAAGGCCAGGATCCCCAAGAGGCCATGGTTAAGCATTTCACAGAACGCGGTTTCACCCCCGAACAGGCAAGACTAAAAATCGTGTGGGAGGACGAACACATAGCGAGCATCTGTTCTGCCATGTATACAATCTCCGTATTGCAGGCTAATGTGGCAGCTGCATTGGATAAGACCCAACTTAGCTGGGTGGATAAAGCAGTGCTTTTTGCGGAAGCTGAGCAGAGCAAGTGTGAATACTGCGCGGGATGCACCCGATTCTGTGAAGCAGCAGTGCACCACGCAGTACCCATTGGCGATATAATGCGTGCCTTAATGTATAGAAACAGTTATGGTGACGAGTCTTTGGCTCGAGAGACATTATCTAGCTCTGTCAGCTTGGCTTGGTGGAAAATTAACCCTGCGATTCTAAAGGTAGCCGAGCAGGCCTGCCCAAATAGATTGCCCATTGCGAGTCTTGTTCAGGAAGCCGCCACGCTCATAGCTTAAGTATAAGCTCATAGCGCAGATTTTTAAGACGCGAATGTTTCTCTTTTTGCGCGAGGAAGAGAGGGGTGTGGGTTGACGGCATTTTTTTGGAGTGGACACCCACAAAGAACCTTTTAGCGCACCTTCGTATTGCGCTGAGGCAGCCAAAACAGAGGTTATTAGGCCTCTGCGGAATTTGAAAATTTGAACTTGGAAAATGTGATACTCTTATCTTTGAACGCGCGCGCTAGCTCCTTTCATTAACCTTTCCACTTCTTCTTTTGTGGCCATCGAAGTATCCCCAGGTGTAGTCATGGCCAGCGCACCGTGAGCTGCGCCATATTCGACAGCTTTCTGCGGATCTCCTGTGGTCATTAGTCCATAGATCAACCCACTAGCAAAGCTGTCCCCACCCCCCACACGATCGTAAATTTCTAGATCGACATACTTTCTGCTCTCATAGAAGTGGCCGTCCATCCAGCAAATAGCGCTCCAATCATTTCGTGTAGCTGATTTCGCAACACGTAGGGTTGTGGCTACGACCTTGAAATTCGGGTACAACTTAACGGCAGTCTCTATCATGCGTTTGTATGATTCCACTTCGATGTTGAGTAAGTGCTCGTCAACTCCCTCAACCTTTAGTCCTAAGCACGCAGTGAAATCCTCCTCGTTGCCAATCATGACATCCACAAACTTTGCAATTTCTTTGTTTACTTGTTGGGCTCGAGCTGGACCGCCTATGGCTTTCCACAAGGAAGGACGGTAATTGAGGTCGTAAGACACTACTACACCATATTGCCTAGCCTTTTGAACCGCTTCGAGGACTAATTGATGAGTCGTGTCACTTAACGCTGCAAAAATCCCGCCAGTGTGAAACCATCGAACCCCAACTTTTCCGAAGATATAATCCCAATCGAAGTCACCCGGTTTAAGCTGGCTTGCTGCAGTATGCCCCCTGTCGGAAACACCCAACGGTGCTCTAACACCAAACCCTCGCTCAGTAAAGTTCAGCCCATTCCTTACCGTACGGCCCACACCGTCGTAGGGTACCCATTTAATGAATTCAGTGCTGACCCCCCCTTGCAAAATAAAGTCCTCTATTAGTCTGCCCACGTCGTTATCAGCAAATGCTGTACAGACTGCTGTGCGCATGCCGAAACATTTTCGTAACCCGCGTGCCACGTTATATTCGCCCCCACCCTCCCACGCGCGGAACCACCGGGCACACCTGATCCGCACGTCACCGGGATCCAGTCTTAACATGACTTCGCCAAGTGCTATCAAATCGTATTTGCAACTATCAGCTGACCTAATCTGCAATGTGCTCATGCCTAAGAATATGTTGTGATCACGCCCTTCCCGCAAGTGAACAAAGACGGTGCTATTAACTTAAGTCAAGTGCGATCATGATACCAAGGTCCTTCTTAAAACGCGCAGCATCTATTCGGGGGTTGTATACCGACAACTGAGTTGAAATGGCTATTCCAAGAGTATTGTGTTAAACGTCCTGTGTTGTGGCAGCCTAAAGCACAAATTTTTTAGGATGTTTTTGGGAGTAATTTGTTGATGGCCTGCAGTCTATTAACTTTACCGCAATGTACCACCCGGTGTTGTATAAGAGAATCACCACGGAGGATTTTAGTGTCGGCATGGACTCCAAAATGGGGACGCTGAGGCCTTACACCTTTGAGTCTTAGAACTAGCTCAGCAGTAAGCCAGGTGCAAGTTATTAGGACTAGAGTGATTGGCTTTCCAGAAATCGGAAGCAACAAATAGCTTTTGGGGACTTATCGTCGCGAGTGTTTGTGCACAAACCCATTTTTTAACTGGGAATTGGAAATGTAGTAGGTTTGGTACACCATGAGAAATATGACTTTACTGCGAGAAATGCCACATCGATTGGCAATCTGGTTATCAGGCAAGTTACATGGGGGTATTTAGAGGTGCTCGTTCTCGTTGTGTACAGTGTAGTAGTTGCTTGACTTATGCTGCGGAGTTGGTAGGCGTGAAAATCAGTGGAATTTGTTAAGGTTAGCACAGAACAGCGCCTTTTCAGGGTCCAGAGACACCCCTGGAAAGCGTTTTTGGTTTCTGGTTGGCACTCCAGACTAAAGAATTTCTTACTCGGACTGTTGTTCGTGGTGGTTTTGTCTGGATGCACTCCAGGTAGTACGCGGACCCGATTAACTACCACAACTATTCCATCTTCGAGGCTAGCAGAGCCTTCTCTGCAACAACACCAATTGAAGGGCCCGGAGGCCTTGCCCGGGCCGCTGACTAATTCGGTATCAACATGGCTAGCATTCTCAAGATGGTGTGTGGAGAATGGACTAGGAACGCCTGCAATTTTGTCCTCGCGCCCATTAAGGCTCGCAACCCTTACTGGACTTGGTGAAGTCGTCGTGGAAGGGGGCAAGCCGTATATGTTGTTAGGGGGGACGGCGGTGTTTCTTGCGTATCCACCTCGGGTTGTGAATGGGGAGTTGATATTGAACGGATTGGATTTGGAAAAGAAGCTCCGCCCATTGGCATGTAGCCGTCTAAATCCACAACCTATCCGTACTGTGGTAATTGATCCTGGGCACGGCGGTCGAAACCACGGAGCCACCAACGTTTGGGACGGCTCCTTAGAGAAAGATTTGACTCTGGATTGGGCGTACCGATTGGCTGAGCTCTTTGTAATGCGGGGATACCGGGTTTTTTTGACGCGTACCAATGATCAGGACGTCTCTATCGCAGCTAGGGTGGGGTACGCAAATTCTATCGCTGCGGATCTATTTATTAGTCTACACTTTAACTCGGTGATCCCTGACCAGGGACAGGCGGGCATTGAAACATATTGTCTAACGCCACAAGGGTTACCCTCCACGTTAAATCGTGGCTTTGAGGATCCGATGGATTCTGCATACCCTAACAATGCCTTTGATGAATGGAATCTTTTCTGGGCATTTCGGATTCACCGGTCTTTGGTGACAGCTACTGGTGCACCAGACCGTGGAGTGCGTTATACTCGGTTCATGGCAGTATTGCGTGGACAACGATGTCCCGCTGTATTAATCGAAGGTGGTTATCTTTCCAATCCGACGGAAGCTCGGAAGATTTCAAATCCAGCTTACCGCCAGCGGTTAGCAGCGGCAATAGCAGACGCAATAAACCAGTGACTGCACAGGCGTATTGAGTGGAAAGCACTCGCTGGCGGGCGTTTTGTACCGGTCCCGGAAAATCTAGATAATCAGCAGTGCAACCGCCCGATAATTGTGTCTTCCGGGAGATAAGAGCCAGCTCTAAATTTGGCCTGTTCCGTTGGCGGCAAATACATAAGCCTTTATTGGAGGAAGCGTGGCATGAAATGGGGAAAGATTCTTGTTCCTGGCCTTTGAAAGGGACAGAATTGGGTGGGTAGTTAATTTTAGTGGCATGGTGAAGAGGCACTTTTTGCTATTCATAATATTATGTTTGGCCGCGTTGTTGGTAGGTTGTGCAACCTACACTGAGCGTGCGCGGCCTATTATTGCGGCGTGGTCTAGCGGGGATCTCAATAAGGCCACGCAAGAGGTGCTCAAGCAAACAGACAAGGGTGTGGGTTCGAAGGATGAGCTAGTATGGCTTTTAGAAGCAGGGGCGGTGCTCAGAGCTCAAGGCGATTTTACCAACAGCCAACGGTATTTTGATCGTGCAGTTGCAGTGGTCCGGAAGTTCGACGAAGGTCCGGATATAATGCTAGCCCGTGAAACGTTCGGGATATTTTCTAACCCAGAGACATTACCATACCGTGGGCGTTGGTGTGAGAGAATCATGCTTCATACGTATCGCGCTTTAAATTGGCTTGCATTGGGTGAATTAGAACGGGCTCGTCCTGAATTGATAAAGGCATATCAATACCAGCAGGAGGCTGTTCATGAAAACGCGAAGCGAATTGAAAAGGCACGCGAAGCATTGAGGTCGGATCCGAACCGCTCAATAATCGAACGTACCAAGGAGGATCCTGAGTTTCAGCGTAAACTCCAATCATTGTGTCCAATAGAAACCGAGTTTGAAGTGTATGCAGACTATGTGAACCCATTCACTGTGTATTTGGATGGCCTATATTTCATGTATGTGGGAAGTGGTGGATCTGATTTGGAGCGGGCGACTAAATCTTTAAGACGCGTGGCAGCACTTCCTACATGTACGGCGCTGGTGAGAGGTGACTTGGACCAGCTGGAACGGATTGTTCGAGGTGAACCGCCTCAGCCGGTTACATATGTGATTTTTGAAACTGGCCAAGGCCCAATTTTAGTCCAGGAACGCATTGATATCCCTATTATCTTTTTGGATGTCTCCTATGTAGGCGTTGCGTTTCCTAAATTACAAACCCGAGAAAAGCATCTGGCGCATCTCAGCATACAGTCGGGCGAGCTTAAAACAACCACTGTACGGGTAGCCAGCATGGACAGTATATTTGGACGTGAGTTTCGGGACGAATTAGATGTGATAGTGGCAAAGACACTTATATCGGTAGCAGCCAAGGCTACAGCAGCCTATTTTGTGAATCGCAGAGCCCGGGAGCATTCGGAGGATCTTGGTATGTTAATGCGTCTGGTGACAGCCCTAGCCCAAATGGCGGTAAACATAGCGGACACACGGTGTTGGACTACTCTACCCAAAGAATTTCAAGTAGCGCGGGTGCCCACACCCCCAAACCGTCAAATAAAAATCCAGGCACCAGGACATCCACCCATCACAATCAATCTGCTGGACGGGACAATCAACGTGGTGTATGTAAAATCCGTAGCGCAGGATCTGCCGCTCCGGATACATCAGTTTGTTTTGCGATGAAGAACATACCTTTATTATTGGTTGTATGGATTTGGGTAGCCGCTGTTGGTTGCCAGACCACGGTTAACACGGTGGAGCTTGCTCAGCCATCGGCTCAGGCTCAAGAGTTGGCTATTAAAAAGACCCAGACCGACCCTTCTTTAAACCAACGAATTAAAGTATTGCGGGTGATTACTAGTACAAGCCCGGGCGGGTACCTGAATGTCCAAGTCGACTTGCGAAACGCCTCGCGGTCATTGGTGCGATACACCTATAAAGTAGAATGGTTTGACGAGAAAGGCTTTCTAATTCAAACCCCTGCTGCGGGAGCTATCCCTAGGCAAATTGAGGGGGGCGAGATCCAATCCATTGTTCTGACCGCTCCAACACCTCTAGCAAAGGATTTCCGGATCAAGTTTCAAGAGCCAACAAACTAACCTGAACGTACTATGCGTAAATCGGAAATAGTATTGGTTGTGATTAGTCTGATTATAAGTGGTGCCTTCATCTCTGGTTGCGCCACGCGCGCAAAATACGTTTCGCCAGATAGTGGGCGGTTGATCGTGACCGTGGAGGACGTTAACATCCAAGATTTCCAACAGGCGGCTGATGCAATGATCGCCTCCCTCATAAAGAATTTTATCGATGCTGGTCGATTGCGGAGTAGTGTGGAGGGTGAACCCGCCTTGTTAGCAATCAGTAGGATTCAGAATAACACCGGCCAGCAGATCGACACAGATCTTCTGGTGAAGAAGATCCGCATAGCACTGAATCGTACGGGCAAGGTGTTAACAATGACCACATACGCATATGGTGGGCCAGAGGATCCATTGGCGGCTGAGCAGGCTTATATAAGTCCGACACGGCGCCCGCGGCCGGACTACACTTTGTCTGGCAAGATCATAGAGTCTACCGCCCGAGCCGGCCGGGTCCGTCAGGCCGCGTACGTGTTCCAACTGACACTCAGTGACGCCAATGGCGTAGCGGTTTGGGAGGAAGAAACTACCATAGTCAAGCAAGGGACCAAGCCCGCTATCGGGTTTTAAATTTAATTCTGCGTTTTTCCCTTAGCGGAGCCACGACACATGAAATAACCAGCGGCTCAATAAACCGGTAGTGATTGTACCCAGGGCTAAGACTACGAGCTGTGTTGATCCGACTGGAAGATCCAGCTCAAACGCAATTACAGTACCACCGGTTCCACAAACAGCGGCGAAAAGTAAAGCCAGGGTAACAAACGTTTTCACGCTACGGCTTAAAAACCATGCTGCTAGTACTGGGCAGACGGAGTAGGCGAAAACAAGGGCTGGGCCCACAGTCACGGAAGCCACGCTGATTACCACACTGGCAGTAGTGAGGAACAAAGTTTCGTAAACGGCAACATGATGTCCAATAGCTAAAGCAAATTCAGAGTCGATACCCACTGCAAAGAGGGTTCTGTGGTTGGCAATTAGGAAGGCTAATGCGACGCCCAATGTGGCCATTAAAATAATCAAGTCCCGCCCAGTTACAGCTAGGATTTGGCCCTGGAAAAGTTTAGGCACGTGATGTAGTGCATGTGGCCCAAGGGCAATCAGAATCAGAGAGCCTCCCACACCCAAAACATAGACGGTTCCAAGAATTACCTCGATTGGAAGTCCTCGGAGGTGTCGTTTTATTCCAATCCAAAAGGCTAGTGGTATGCTTGCAATTAAGGCGCCCACAAAGGTTAAAGCCCAGATGCTGTCGGTCTGCCCCCCTTGGGTTTCCTTTTCAGTAAACCTCAGTAGTGGGGTTATCCATAAGATAAGCAGTCCACCTAAGAGTGAAACTTGGGGCATAACAAGGCCCAAAATCGGTAGCCTTCGCAGGAATAAATGCACCCCAATCAGAGCGGTTCCAACTCCTACAAATAACGACACCAGCAGCGTTCTGAGGAAGTACTCGTCAGTGGGGTTCATGTTAAGTAGTGTTTTGGGTTTTGACGTCTCTCGGGAATGATCCTTTAAGCGCAATTGTGTTGAGCGTTCCGTTTGAAATCTCCCATACTTTTGAAGCGACGCTTATCAAATGTTCTGGATTGTGAGTTGAACAAATGATGGCAACCTCGTTAGAGTTAATTAGTTTTTTTAATGAGGCTACGACCTCTGCGGTAGCTTCGGGGTCCAGACCCGTCGTTATTTCGTCGCAGATTAAAATGCGGGGATTGCTAACTAATGCCCGCGCCAACAGCACCCGGCGTTTTTGGCCGCCTGAAAGGGTATAGAATGGTTTTTTGCTGAGTGCTTCCAAGCTAAGCCTTTCCAATACGGCTCGAGTTTTTTGATGTCCCCCAGCAGGGATAATACCTGGAAAGCTTCGACCATGAACGATCCCCATGCTTACAATTTCACTGACGTTTGCTGGTACGAGTGTCTCGATTTCTGGTGATTGTGGCATATAACTGATTTCCGATAATGTGAGGCCTTCTCCCAGGACTACTTCTCCGGAGACAGGGGTGAGTATGCCAGCAAGAGTTTTTAATAGGGTGGTTTTACCTGCGCCATTGGGCCCAACTAATACTATTAATTCGCCTTTACACACTGACTCGTTAAGCCCAGAGATTAAGGCTCTCCCATGGTACCCCACCGCAAGATTTGCAAGTCTTAGGTACTGTTGAAGCTCAATTTGCTGATTTAGTAAGTTCGCCATGTGCAGTAACAAGTCGATCGATAATCACATCGAATAAGTCGAAGTATCGATGAATATTGGGCTCGCCCCCTACCATTACAGGCACAGAGACAACCTTTCCCCCGACTCGAGATGCAATATTCTCCGCAATTTTACGTGGGCGGAAGTTTTCAATTAGGATGAGCTTTGTGCCGGTTTCTTGCATGGTTTTTATGAGCGACCGGATGTGACCTGGGGTGGGTTCAATACCTGGTTTTGGTTCGAGTGTGCCCACTATATCTAACCCAGACCAGATTGCGAAATATTCGAAACTCTTGTGGTAAGTGACTATGCGAGTGCCTTTTAATTTGCTTAGGCGTTGTGTCCAGTGCTGTAGTTTTCGATCCAGCGCCTCATTAAACACTGCCAGATTCGATTTGTAGATTGCAGAATGGGGCGGGTCTAGCTCACACAATTTCTTGCAGATTTCCTCCGCCATGATGCGACCATTAGTTGGATCTAACCAATAGTGCGGATTGCCGTAAGGATGGACGTCGCCCTCAGCTCTGGAAATGTTTGGCCCCGGAACCTCCAAGACTGTTATTCCAGTTGACATGTTTAAATATCCTCGGCCCCCAGGCCTTATAGCATTGTTTCTTGAGTTTTGCACGAGCGGGGGTAACCATCCTTCTTCCAGTCCTAGCCCTCCCTCTAATAAAAGATCTGCCTCCCGCAGCAAGCGCACGTAACTCGGACGAGGATCAACAAAGTGTGGGTCTTCGGTGCCACGACATAGGTTTTTTATTTTTACGAAGTCACCACCAATCTCGGACGCGATTGATCCAAAGTCCGGGATGGTGCTGACGATTGTTAGCGTCTGCGCAAGTAATTGCGTGCAAATTACACTTAGTAAGATCGATGATGTGTAAGAAACAGATTTCATAAGTTTCCCCAGGCAAGTTGTCGCTAGTTAAAATTTGTGAGCACCATGTTCCCCAAGCGAGAATTCCAATTGGAACCACACTGAATGGTCTTCGCCAAGATGTTTGCGATCGTCATAGTTATACTGTAGGCGCAGTAGAGAAAATTCACTCAAATAATGGGTCAGTGAAGGTGAAATCCGCCATCGTTTCACACGTTCAGGGTCAGGCCCGAGTATGCTTTCGTACCGTGCGGTTTCAACAGGTCCTACATATTCACCCCTTAGAGATGCAACCCAACCTTTTTTGAACCCCCAGGAAACTTGGGTATACAGCCCCCAATCTTTTACAGTTTCCGATGGTATGTTGTAAACATGGCCGGTTCCAAATACATCATCCTCGGTTGGGTCTAGTGTACCATTGCCGTTAAGATCATTTGAGAATTCATCCACCTTAGCTCGGCGAAACAGTGCCTCCGTAGTAAATCTCACAAACGGATACCCGCCATGATGAGTCCTCGGTTTCCATTTCCAAGTTAGATCAACCCCGTAAATTTCGGTTCGGGTACCATAACCGGCGTTGTTAGGACCAAAAGCAGCAGATGCACCTAACAGAACTGTATGCGAGTCAGTGAGGTCGAACGATACAGCATACCTCGGCACAAAAAGTAGATCTCCGAAGCCACGAAGGTCCCGATGGGTCCTCGGTCTTCCTAAGAATAAGGGTGATTCAGATTCTCCCAAGAAACTATATGCGCCGTCACCGCGACTGTCTTGCACTGTGAAGAAAAGTTCAGAGTAGAATGGAGTAGGTGCCAACCACGATACGCGCATTCCTACGGCGTTTAAGCCATGGGGACCAAGCAGCCGTGATAACACAAGCGGTACATCCACAAAGTCCCACTGATGAGAATGTGTACTATTTTGTCGTCCAAACTCTGTTAGAAACTTCCCTGCTTTCAATTGGAACCCTCCTGGGATTGAGAATGTTTCTGCGTACGCCTCCTCCCATTCAAAGTGAAATTCACCATGGGGATCGGTATGGGTGCTAAAGATCCCAGTACCTTGAAAGTACGGGTCCACCGCACCCTCTAAAGCCACTTCTACATTTTGTAAAGTGAAGCCTCTTCGTTTTGGGTTATGCGCACCTGGATTAAGTTCTGCTACTTCTGATGTGGTGCTCCACCCGAACACAGAGGCCACTTCCAGCGAGAGACCGATGTAACCCCTCCCCCAACTGTATTGGACTCGGGTGGTATCCCCAGTTGGGCTTACAGCTAAGTTCGTTTTAGACCCTGTGGATTGGATTTCTGCCAACTGGGCAGTAGGTTGGTTAGAACTCATCGCACCACCCTCAAGAGTCCGGATCGCCGATTCTAATTGATTAATCCGCTCTTGATACGTCCGAAGAGTTAATTGCATTTCCTGTGTGAGTCTGTTTAACTCGCCCCTGAGCCGTTCTATTTCTTCCTTGGTAACGGCATTTGTTTGAGCTGTTACGAATACGCGGCCAACGGTGAAAATAACTGTTATCAATCCGATGGTTTTACGTGGTTTAGGTAAATTTGCGATTTTCATGGTGTACTTTTAGGTTTTTGAGTTTTCGATTTCCCTGACAGCCGAGGCTCTGGACAAGTAAGGCTCTCTGAGTCAAATAAGGACTTGTCTCTACAAGATGTTGGTCGACCCTCAACTGATTATATTATTCGCGGTAGAAGCGGTCTTTTGGATCTGAGCGATAGTGCTATCTGCAGATGTCGTTAACGCATTTACTCCAAGAACGGAGGCCCCCGCGGGGAATGTAAACTTGCTTTTGCAGGAGTGATTACTGGAATTAATGGCAAGATGACTTCTGCGGGTATAGGGGCGAAAGTTCCCAGGATTGCTGGTGTGATCGCGTTATCAGCTAGGTTTTGTAACAAAGTGCAAATTAGACATGTCTGTGCAGCCTCATGATCACAGTCGTGTGAATGAGAATGAATCGCCGGGCTAACCCCCCCAATTAAAAGGGTTAAAAAACCTAAGCTAAAAATCGCGAATGCAATCTTTTTTACGGCTGCCTGCACTTTCCCATAATTAAGGGCGATTCAGACAGGCATTGTCAAGCGTGGCACCGAAAGTTGCAAGCTCCCTTGAGAGGCCAATAAAGAAATTCAATCGAACATAGGGATGGAATATGTAGTGACTAACCCGGCAGAATTGTGCCCAAATTTTCCTTTTTCATAGGTATATTTGGCAAGGCAAGGTCCTTAATCCTGAGCATGACAATTTAGGTCGCCGGCCATATAAGCACGCAACCTGCATCTCAACATGATAAGTTTGTGTGCCATGGGTATTTTATTGAGAGCGTTGTGCGATGCGGCCTTTTACCAACCTTTTTCTGATTGGTTGATTAGCCTTAGGTGTGCCCTTAAGGTCGCCCATTTCGGCACGGAAAATTGCCAGTAACCCAACCAACTGTTAGTTTTTCATGTTCAGTGCGGTAGTTCTTGACAATTCTACAGGAGCTAAGTTTAGACTTGACTCACCTAGCCGTGAAAACTGTGAAAACTTGGGTTACTTGCCAGTTTTTACGAATATCTCTCTGTGTTAGTGTAGTGGCGACGTGGATGGTTATTAGGTGTGAAGCAACCAACACTAACACAAACGTTGTTACAGTGAAGCTGCCCCCAGCAAAAAAAGAGGGGCAAATCTCAGTCGAAGCAGCCCTAGCAAAACGCCGATCAGTTCGTAATTTCTCAGCAGATCGGCTCACTTTGGCTGAAGTGGGGCAATTGTTATGGGCAGCCCAGGGAGTAAGTTCACCAGATGGCCGCAGAACGGCACCATCGGCAGGTGCAACTTACCCTTTAGAAGTTTATTTAATTTGTGGGGCTGTATCCAATCTGCCTCCAGGTGTGTATCGGTATCAACCCGAGTCTCACCAACTAGTACGGATTGTAGAGGGGGATAAAAGAAAGGAACTTGCATTGGCATGTTTTAACCAGCCGTGGGTTGAAAATGCCCCGGCGAGTTTGGTGATAACAGCGGTTTACGAACGCACCACGAGACGGTATGGAGAGCGTGCTGTGCGATATGTGCATTTGGAGGCTGGCCATGCAATTGAAAATGCACATTTACAAGCAGTGGGGCTTGGTCTCGGGGGGGTTGTAATTGGTGCTTTCCAAGACGAAGCGGTAAGCAAAATACTTTCTTTGGGCCGGCATGAAAGCCCTATTTGCATTTTCACGTTTGGTAAGCCACGCCGTTAATGAATTCCCCATGTTAGGTCCTGTTGTCTTAAACCCTAAATAGGGAGGTGTGGGCCAAGGGTATATGCATACTCGTGAGCGTTATTTTTATGCGATGGGCTAGAATGAAAGTGCAGGAGTATGTGACTGTGGTGCAATGTTTGAGTTCGGTTCAATGAAACCGGGGAGCAATTTATTAGGGGGATGAGTTATCGTTGTATGCCGAGTGCGTTTGAGGTGGATGCAACTGGGGCGGTGAGCATGTATCCGTTGCAGTTTGCTGGGGGTAAGGCGGCTGCGTTGGCAGGTTGGAACAACAATTATGAGCAAGAGGAGGACGAGTGTGCGATATTTCATTGTGGTAATTGGGCAAGGAGCATGATGAGTGGGGTGCAGATGGGGACCGCACCGATAGTGGGGAGTGTATTGGGTAGGGTAGGGTGGTGCATGAGTGGGGGCTGAGGAGTAGAGCGATGACGTTTTGTCGTGTGACCACGGTGGACAACGAGGGGGGAGATACTAGCATATGTAGAAGATGAGGAGATAACGGGTAAGGATTTAGATACATTTGGGTGGTGAGCTGTTGTGTGGGTGCCGCGTTTGCATGTGTTGATGCGGTATGTATGTCGGCGTGGATTTTAGCATCCTGTGGCGGTGAGCTTGGCTCCCGCGGCGGATATTCGCGATAAGGCTGTTGGTAGTTACATCGGTTGAGATGTCTACTACCTTAGAGCCTGTTTATGAGCTGAGGAAAGACTATCACTGATGTGCAAGGGTATTTTAAGAGGTGTTACACGGAGGTACTATCCACTATTTGAAAGATTGTTGATGCGTAGCCTGGTAAACGGTTCCGGAGAAAGAGAAACCCATTGGTTTGAGAAGTTGCTGTTATTGGAAAATGTGGCTTTTGTATATCGAACTAATCGGGTTACTGCTTAAGGCAAGTTGAAAGCTAGGTTTACTGAAGTTTTTCTCAAAAGGCAGTTGGAAGCATGGCTGTTTCGTATTATGTTAAGTTCCGTAAAGGAGTTTGGGGAGGAATATGGTGGTAGGTGACCGTGAGACAAAGCAGTTGGTGACCGCTCCAAGGATAGAGCCAAAGAGTTTTGACCCTCGGAGGCCTGACTTCGCCCCTTATGGTTTTACTTGTGAAATTTGGAGACCTGCACGGATGCAACGCGCGGATAGGCATAACGAAATAGAGCTCAATTTTATTCAGGCGGGTTCACTCATTTATTTGTTGGGGGGTTGCAAAGTTATTGTTCCCGCTGGTAAGTTAACAATTTTTTGGGCTGCCTATCCCCATCAAATAATTGATTACACGATGGAGCGTGAATACTTTGTGGCCACAATTCCATTAGCGTGGTTCTTACAGGCTGGGTTTCCAAGAGAGTTTGTGGACGCGCTTATCCATGGCCAAATGTTGCTTGACCCCAGTGGTACGCTTCCGGAAGTAGAAATCCAAGCATTCAGACGATGGGTTCGTGACATTGACCAACAGCACCCTTACCGCAAAAAACTGGTGTTTTTGGAGATGGAGGCGCGGTTGTTACGACTGGCGCTTGACGTACGTAATGAAATGCAAAATGGCGGTGTCCGGTCTGGTAAACACTTACCTGTACAACTTGGATGCGTGACTAACGCCGAAAAAATGTTGTCTTATATGGCGCAACATTATACGGAACGCTTAACTTCAGAACAAATAAGCAGGGAAGTTGGTTTACACCCGAATTATGCGATGTTCGTGTTTAAGAAAACATTTGGTATCACGTTGAATGAGTGCCTCACTTAATTGCGAGTGGCC
Source organism: uncultured Verrucomicrobiota bacterium (assembly GCA_964654645.1). Lineage (GTDB taxonomy): Bacteria > Verrucomicrobiota > Verrucomicrobiia > Limisphaerales > CAZZJO01 > CAZZJO01. The sequence goes on from CAZZJO010000022.1 coordinate 114,452, forward strand.
CATGCCCAGCGGTTGTTGGTAACCACCGACATGAAGATTCTGGATGTTGCACTTGAGTCGGGATTTACATCACTTAGCCGATTTTATGAGGCGTTCAAAAAAGTATGTGGCTCTTCACCGACAGAATACCGCAAGAACCATGCCTTATTCTAGTGCGTTCGCAGGAGGTCTGAGTAGCTGTTATTTTATCGTCAGCGCCAATAGCGGTTTAACCCCCGGGATTAATTATTTGTTGAGGAGGTAACAAATCGTGTAAGATTTTTTCCATTGTGCACTGGTGGTAAGTCCCCAAGCACATACGAGTTGGGAATTTGTGCCATCCTAGATTCCTTGGCTTTCACTACGAACGCAGCTTTGCTCAAGGCCGGGCTGTTGCTTGCGGCGCAGTATCCTGCGTTACAAGAAATTACATGACCCAGAAACCCTTGGAAGATCTGAACCAAAGGAGTATAGGGCCGAGACTTTGTACCCTGCAGAAACGAGCGATGCGGTCCTTTGTTTGGCTTGCCCCACGACCTTAGAATCTAAGAGAATCTAAGTAAAATTCAGCCTCAAAACAGGATGAACCCAAAAGATCACCCGCGTAATATGATTTTGGTATTTTGCGAGCTTAGAGACAAAACCAAAACACATTAGCGCCATGAAAACATTAACTCGTTTATTAACGTGTGCAGCGGTAGCCGCTGTCTCGGTGGCTCAGGTTGCCTCGGCGGGAGTTCTGTTCACCAACATCGTAGAAAACATACAAGGCATGGGTGTGAGGGTAAACCCTCTTGGTGGGGCAAGCCCAACATACAAACAAGAGTACCCCAGAGCTTATACGAGGAACAATGCCAACGGTGATGTGGGTAAAGCGTGGATACAGTTTAATCTGAGTGATATTTGGAACTTTTATGGGCAAAGCAATCTGGTGGCTGCGAACCTATGGTTGTGGTGCTATAACGGGTACACCCGTCAGTTTTGGGTTGCGAGTCTAGCGGACGAGGCTGGCCTTGAAGATTGGGACATGTGGGGCCTTTGGTGGACCAATGCGCCAGGTAACGATGTAAATTCTGGATTTAAGTTCGACTATACCAAGTGTTATGCAGGTACGAATATTTGGGAGAGGTAGTCAACTAACCCTCCGGGTATTGATGTGAGTATCCCGGGTCACCCCGATTACAATCAATCAGCCATTTATATCAGTCCAGATATCAGAAATGTGCTTGCAGCAGACACAGACGGTAAAGTGACGTTCATGATTTCAGGATCACCAGTCAACAACAACCAGAACTGGTGGGTAGGCATTGCCGGCACATGGACGAATGAGCCGATTCACGCGGGGACCGGCCTTCCAGTACGCGCTTCGCCACGGTTAGTGCTTGTATTTGATGTTCGAGTCGCCTTGGCAGGCGGCGGAGTAATTTGCCCGGGCGGTCAAGGAGTTGAAATTTATATGGCAGGAACAGATATATGGCAGGAACAGACGTAGGTTGTGACTACCTGCTTTACCGGGATGGCGAATACACTGGTCAAACAGTATCCGGAACTGGCTCTGCAGTTAGCTTTGGAACATACAATGTCCCTGGTGTTTACACGTGTGTCGAGTCAAACGTGACTACGGGTGTTACGCGGACCGTGCCTGGAACTGCGGTTATAAGTTACGCGACGACACCAACAGTTACCGTTCAACCTCAATCAGTAACTGCGGGTACCAACAGCGTTGCCGTATTTTCTCTATCGGCACAAGGAGTAGGATTGACATATCAATGGTATCGCAATGGTATGGCTTTGACCGACGACGGGCATTTCTGGGGTACTACGACCACACAACTTATGATTAACCCGGTGCTACCAAGTGATGCTGCGACCACCAGCGATGGGTACTATTGTATGATCGTGGATGCGTGTGGGCAGTTCGTTTATTCAGTGACGAATGCACTGACAATTCAGCCGCCACGCCCGCTCGTATGGATTGGAAGCCCGACAAATATTTGGGATATTGCAAACACGGTCAACTGGTCTAACACGGCTGCTGGTACAATGACCGCTTTCAATCAAGGTGACGATGTCGTACTAGATGACAGGGCGCAAAGTACGAGTGTGTTGCTGGCGAGCCCATATATCAGTCCAAGCACAATTACGTTCAATGCAAGTGGCACAATGGGCATCGGATCAGTTCCTGGTATCTCCCCGGCTGGCAATATCTACGGTCCCAATACGCGTTTGATTGTTAATGGGGTAACACCAAGCGCAGGCTTGTCGTCTCGAATGATAACAGTTTTGGTGGTGGGACGGTTATCAACGATGGATGGCTGACTATCTTGCAAAATGGTTCTGTCGGATTGGGCACAATTACGCTTGCTGGTAGTGGCGCCTCTATACTTGAGGTGCAACGGACTGGTGGAACGTATGTCGGAATTCCGGGAATACATGTAGCTGCTGACAGCATGCTTCAGTTTAACGGCAGCGGTGCATACGCGTGCGTGATTGTCGGCCCAATCACAGGCATTCCAGGTAAAAAGCTGACCATTTACAAACCAACAGGCACTGCCTCTGACAACTTCCGTGTGTATCATAGCAACTTTATTTGTGACGTCGACATCGAGCTAAATATTGGTAGTGCCAATTTCGCGCCGTACCACGACCGGGGAGGTATCCAGATCTACAATGGTGTAATTTCAGGTTCGGGTGTGTTGCTCACCCGCCATGGTTCGGGCACTATCATACTAAACGGCGCAAACACCTATTACGGTGGAACTCGGTTAAGCTCCGGAACCATTGGAGTCGGTATTGATTCCGTAGGTGTGGATTATGGTGTTACATCCGGACCGTTCGGTATTGGCCAAATCACTGTCGAGGGTAACGTTGGTCTGTTCGCCAGTGGTGGGCCGCGCACGGTTGGCAATCCGGTTGTCTATACAGCAATTGGCGGCACGCTGACCTTCACTGGCACGAATGTGTTGACCATGGCCGGTACGTTTGATTTGGGAAGCGGCGGTATCGTCACTGCAACAAACCGCACTATTTCAGTCGCCACTGACGCCCAGGCTATCATATCGGGTGTCATTTCCGACAGTAGCGGTCTTGGCTGCGGCCTTACCAAGTCCGGCGCAGGCACGCTGTATCTTGACGGAGCCAATACCTACACCGGTGAAACAATAATTAACGCCGGTGTGCTCGCTGGCACGGGCAGCATTGCCGGTTCGGTTGTGGTTACAGGTGGCGGCCTGGGCGGCGGTTCGCCATCGGCCATTGGCACGTTGTCGGTCGGCGGAAATGTCACGTTCAGTGGCGGCGGGGCGTTCATCCGTGTCAACCGTTTAGGTTTGCAATGCGACAAGGTATCTGTCACTGGCACGTTGAGCGCCACTGCACCGGGCACGATTACAGTGACCAATCTCGGCCCCGATCTCCAACCAGGAGACAAGTTTGTGTTATTCCCCGGCAAGACCGTCATAGGCGGCAGTGCATTGACAGTCACGGGTGCGGGCATGCTCTGGACAAACAAACTCGAGCTGGATGGTTCTATCGAAGTTTTGGGTGTTGCGCCACCGCCCGTGAATCGGAACCCGACCAACATCAGTGTCAGTGTTAGCGCAGGCACGCTGTATCTGTCTTGGCCGGCGAGCCACACCGGCTGGAGATTGCAGGTACAGACCAATGCGCTTAATGTGGGCATCAGCACAAACTGGGTTGATGTACCTGGCTCAGAAAGTACAAACCAGGTTGTATTCCCAATTAATCCAACAAACGGCACGGTGTTCTTCCGGTTGATCTACCAGCTTCCGTAGCCGGGTTGTAAGACGAGCATACTCAGGGGGTTGTGCGCTGCGGGCGAAGGCGTCCGGTATGGGTGCCTTCGCCCGTTCACTAAACAGGTTGCGCTCACAACACTTGGCTACTGCGACACGAACACTGGCTGGTCGGTGTTGGCGCCGTGGTAATAGTGCTTGCTCACAACAGCCGTTTCAATCGCCGGGGTCATGGGAACGAGCTTTGAAGGAACCGTCGGAGTACAGTGAAAATCGGGACGTTAGAATTTAGGTCAAAATCCTTTAGGAAACCGGACGAAGCAGGCTGTCAACCATGCTAAAATGATTATAGAATGAATCGCCCAAGGCCATTATTTACGGTGAACGACGTTGGCGGTTGGCCTACCTATGCGGATGGCACGCCGCCCACAGATTCCGACCACGATGGTATGCCGGACGATTGGGAAACTGCTCATGGATTGAATCCCAATAATGCTGCGGATCGGAACAGTATTGCGCCAAATGGTTACACCTGGCTGGAAAATTACCTAAATGAACTGGGTGCGTTTTAGCATGTCTCGACACCGAGCCAAAACAGAGTCGTGTAACTCAAATTCAAAGAGCTTATGAAAACGACCAGACAACAAACTCATACAGCATTCACGCTGATTGAATTGCTGGTGGTAATTGCAATCATTGCAATTCTGGCCGGTCTGCTTTTGCCGGCGCTAAACAAGGCCAAAGCAAAAGCACAGCAAATGTACTGCATGAACAACACCAAGCAACTGGCACTGGCGTGGATCATGTACGCGGACGATAACGAGGGTAGATTAGCAGGTAACATCGGCGGAAACGGTGCACGCGATCCAGCCAACTTAAAGAAGACTTGGGCCTTAGGTTGGTTGTCCCTGACCGAGAAGGCCGACAACGACAGAGTGGATTACTTGATGGAAGCTCAGCTTGGGCCATATACCAGAAAACCTGAAGTATATAAATGTCCAGGTGACAAATCCATCTGGCGCGACCGCGGCGGCGCTTTAAGCGGACCAAGGGTGCGAAGCGTATCCATGAACGGATACTTAGGTGACCCAGCAGTCGGCATCCAAACCCCCGGATACGCCGTGTTCAAAAAAATGGCGGCCATTCGGTTCCCAGCCAACACCTGGGTGTTTATAGACGAACGCGAAGATACCATCAACGACGGCTTCTTTTATGTGGACATGAACGGTTTGAACAACCCGGCGGCAACCATCATTGGTGACTACCCGGCCAGTTACCACGCTGGTGGTGGCGGGCTGTCTTTCGCGGATGGTCATTCGGAAATCAAGAGGTGGCGGGACCCGGACACAACACCGCCAATCCTTCCCAGTGGCAGGAAATACGGTGTGCCTGACCCTTATAACGAGGACATGGCGTGGCTGATGTCACGGTCAACGGTGAAGCAGTAATTGGAATTGTGAATCCAGAAAGGTGTTCAAAACCGAACCTTTGAATTCAGGACATTTAGTTTGCAAAAAGAGGAGGAAAAATCGGCATTAGGGCACTAAAATGAGGCCGGTTTATGTAGAAAACGTTTCCTGTAGCAAATCAGACAACTAAATACCATGAAGACTACATACTTGATATCTGCACTGGTGGCCCTTGGATTCGGGTGCCAAAATCTGTGTGCCCAAGTTACCGTAACAGTACAGCCAAGGAATGGGGGTGAGATATGATTTTGGGACCGGGACAGCCTCCCAAAGTGGCAATACGGAGCCTTGGAAGGCATACGCGCGTAATGCGGCCGGTACCACTTACCCTGCCACCAATGGATCCGTGGGTAAGATTTGGTTGCAGTTTGATCTAAGCGACGTGTGGCAGACTTATGGTAAAGACAACCTTGTTTCTGCATATCTCGTGTTGTGGGGCGAAAACGGGCCTGGCCGGCAGTTTGATGTCTCTGGTTTACGCGATGATGCGGGACTTGAGAATTGGGATGCGGCGACGCTGAGCTGGTTTAATGCGCCTGCTAACGATCCTTTGGGCGGTTACCACCTTGACTGGAGCAAGATTTACAGTGGCGCGCCGCTATGGCAAATGCGTTCTCCGAACACAGGGGTTGATCTTGCTCCGCCATCTGGTCATCCGCTGTACGGAAACTCAACCTATGACCAGTGCGCGCGTTACACCAGCCCGGACATCAGCGCTTTTCTCAAGACAGATACGGATGGTAGGGTCACCTTTATCCTTACCGGCTCGCCGATTAACAATAACCAGTATTGGTGGATCGGCCCAGCAGGCAGTTACGACACAGGATATCCGTACCGGGTGCCCGACCCTAACACTGGCGAGGTGATGAGAGACTCGCCGACCCTTTCGTTGACGTTCGTACCCGAACCAAGCAGCATTGCGTTGACCGGTCTTGCTTTAATTGCAGCAGTGTTGTGGTTGCGCCGTACGTTGAGACCCGAATAAGGTTTTACCAAAAGAACTGAAATGGATGGGCATGTGGGGTCGCTCACATGCCCATTTTGTTTATCATTATTTTTTCCGGGCGTTGGATCTCTCACATCACAATATGTCGCAGTGTTGCAGTTTGTGCTGGAGTGGTTTCAGTTCACAGAAATGCCAGCTTATCTGTATGTTTGACGGATTCATTGTCCTGGGACGACCAAGCCATTCCAGTGCATCCCGCGGAGCAAGACGCGAAACCCGCCTGCAGGAAGCCGGGGCGTCAGCCTGTGCGTCGGACGCAGACGGTAGGTAGGCAGGCGACAGACTAGAAAGTCTGCGCAACTAAAACGTGGGAGATATCTGTAGTCAGAGGCATTCGGCGGGCCAGCAAAAGCGCAAGCTGCTATCGGCGTTAATAGGCTGCCGAGATAATATCAACAGCGTTTGGAAGCGGCGTTCTGCGAACGCCGTCCCTTTCCCTTCGCATTGTGCAGCACGGTTCCCCCAACTGTGCCACCGACACAATCTCCGGTCATAGACTGGCGCTACAGAATGGAGTCCATTTTGGAGTGCGATGATCGAGAACAGCCTTCGGTTCAGCCCAGACATAGCCGAACGGCTCCAACGTCATTCGGCCTTTGGCGCATGTGGAACTGCGCCCCAGAGAAGCACGCGCCGGTATGGCTCAGGCATTTTGTGTCCTGTGCACGACAGGGCACTTTGGGGTGCGGTTGCGCCGACGCCGCTTTCAATTCAGTTGGAAGGACGAATTCCACGTCGGCCAAAGTGGATTTTTTCTGGTTCTTAGATCCGCCGATGGGTTTTTGGCTTTTCAATCCGCCGGCTTACGACGGTGGCTACGAAGGCGGCTACGGGGTTGGTTTGGTTGGATTGATTGGATTTTGGTTTGTAGCTGCGTCCGTAAGAGCGCCGAAAACAAAATTCAAACACAAGAAGCTGGGTCTGCATGACCGAACCACGGCGCGCACTGGCCCGTGC
>CAZZJO010000023.1:0-49399 GCA_964654645.1 uncultured Verrucomicrobiota bacterium
TACTTGCCACAACACTGCCAAAAGCCAACAGCTAACCAAACTTAAACCCAATGTTCCGTTCTTAGTATGAGCTATCTGTGGTATCCGCGCTCTCACGAGCGCGGCTACGTTACCTCGTAACCAGAGAACCCATGAAAGCACTCAAAACGATCCGTTTGTTCATCGGCCATGCCCTGACGGTTTATCTGCACCAAGTCGCTGTTTACAACGGTCCGGAAGCACGGATTGGGCGAAGTGGCATCCTGCATTTAGCAGGCCAGCCGTTTCCAGCAGTTTGAATGCTTGTAAGCACCCTCACCTAGCCGGTCCGCCAACAAGAATGTAGAGAACGGCCATACTTCCATGGATCCAAAAATCAGAATACAAAAGTCGGTTCCCCTTCACACAACCAAAAGAAAAAACTGTCTCTAGGTGAAGCTTTCTCACTATTTCGTGCACAAAAAGTATCCTGGTTCGCTAACATTCAATACAACGGAGCCTGCAATGCTGGCTTTAGCGTCTTCTACAGGGCAACGCTATGCAATTCCAGAAGCGGCTTACAAAGAAAGCCAAAAGGCTATCCACCTCTTAAACGCAATGCCCCAAAGTGGTACTTAATCTTGTACATCCGGGACTTAATAAGCTGAACCCGTTGCCATGGTGGTATCACCAATACTACGCAAACCTCCAAGCTAAATTTAACTCCAAGGTATGCGTTGCAATTTAACATTAGTAAGGCCAAACATTTGTGCCCAGTTTATGGCTTCTTCGTATTCCGAACGCGTAATTCGGCGGTTTATTTCTGGGAATTCACGCGCCCTATAAACGGGTGTGTACTGGGCCATAAGATTTACGTATGTATCTGGCGGCAAATTCTCTGCGATCCATTTTAACACTTCCCGGGTTCCAGCTACTCGGTTTGGCATCACAAGATGCCGAATCATTAACCCACGCCTTATCAGACCATTTGGGCTTGGCTTTGCGGTTCCCACTTGTCTTTGCATCTCAAGGAGGGCCTGCTGCGTAATACTTGGATAATCACGTAATCCTGAATATTTCAGCCCTGCGGCCGCATCCCCCCACTTGAAATCTGGTAGATAAATGTCAACAACACCGTCAAGCAATTCTAGCACATCCAAGTTCTCCCACCCGCATGTATTATAAACAAGTGGCAATCGGAGACCCCGTGCTGCTGCATTGTCCAATGCAAATAATATGTGCGGGGAAAAATGGGTCGGAGTAACCACATTTATGTTTACACATCCCAACCGCTGCAGTTCCAACATCATGTCAGCCAGTCTATTCACAGTCACAATTGGACAGTCCGAAGTTTGACTAATTTCCCAATTAATGCAGAACACACACCGGGATGAACATCCGCAAAAAAAGATTGTGCCTGATCCCCCTCGACCAACCAACTCTGGTTCTTCACCAAAATGCGGGTGATGCGAACTGACAATCAAATCGGCGGTGGCGCGGCAGAGACCACGCTCACCCCGCAACCGATTTGCACCGCAACGACGCGGACATAAATCGCATACTTCTAACTTTGCCCATAATTTCTCAGCCCGCTTTTTTAATTCTCCGCTTCTATGCAAAACTATGTACGCCGGCTCCCATACAACTTCTGCGCCGTTCTGAACCTCCTTCCGCTCGGTTGCCACTTCGGGAGCCTTCGATCGTGGATCGCAACCCAGCCCGCTCAAAAAGACACCGCCCGCAAACGCAAAACACTTCCTGATAAAATCACGCCGCGTATGTAAGCTTTTGGGCTCTTTTATGCTCATCTAATCATTGCTTTAAACTGGCTCGTAAATGTTTGTCAACCACCTCTGAATGCACGACGCAATTATGTCCATTGCCAGTGTTCTACTGCTTTTTTGATAGCCAAGCTCGACACCCACAGCTAGCCGCCCCGAACTTATGGCAAAATCGTCCACCGTAAAGACGCAAGTTGTTTGATTACACTGGGAACCGATAATGACTACTTAAAATTTGCACGGATTTGACCACTAAATCGCCTCAATCCCCCTAAGGTTACACCTAACGTAGTCCTGGATCTGATTTCGCGCGCCACTCTGCTTACCTTCCCGCCACAGGTTGGGGAGGTGTGCGTCCGGCAGCTTTACCCTACATCCCCACATTCGCAACAAGCTACTTGCTGAAAATTTAACCCAGGAGTTGCTGCGAGTAAGCGTGGAAGTGGCGCACAGGGTACTGTAAACATTGCACTGGCAGCATTGCGCTCGAACGCTATCGTGTGGCAGTGGGTCTATTATCCGGAAACGTTGGGAGCCCTCATACCCTATTTCATGACGTCATCAGTGGCTGGCCACTCAATCTCCGTCGTACATCCGATGGAGGGTTAGCTATCTATTCGGTGTGCCGGGAAGAAACTGACGACGGCGAAAAGAGAAATAGAGGATTGGGTACGGGAACATCCAGCAATCAAGTTCTGCTAGGTAAACCTTTCCCTAATCTCCCAACTTGCGCCACAACTTTAGGCGTGGGAGTCACCGCCCTCCTATCAACTGATGGAAAATTTGTCAGCATATAGATTTTGCGCGCTTCGTTCCGGATAGTGACACCCTTGGGTTGCACACCGTGATTATTCTCGCACGCCCAAGCGATAAAAGTAATTGCGCCCTGGAATTATATTGGTGTCGTTTACAGTGGTTACACCAGATTGTCCCATTATGTTGGTGATGATAGGCACGAACACAGCAGGCGGGGTCAGATTCGTCGCCCTGTAAATCATGTAGGTGCGGCCCGTGACGCTATTCCATGTCAAAGCTATTCCTTTAGTCACGCTTCTCAATGCAGTAAACTTTAGGATAGATTCCGGATCGAGTGGATTGGTACCTGCTACTTGCTCTTGCCAATCAGGCATTCCATCCAAATCGCGATCTGGTTCATAATCTGCGACAAGGATTGTCCCTTGCTGGCCGACAACTACGATTTTTCGGGCTCCACCGGCAACCGCATGCAAATTATTACTAGTACCAGAATCAATTAGCGTCCACTCCCCACCCCGGTGTGAGGTCATTATGAGGCCCGAATGTCCAACGATGATAAACTGATTATCATAAAACGAAACCCCACGTAAAATGGTACCACTTGGCGCATAGCACTGTGTCCACGTGATGCCATTGGTAGAAATCATAATTTTTCCGTTGTAGCCTACTGCCACGTAAACGCCGTTGCCCCAACTCACGCCATAAAAGCCATCGGAGTAAGTGCCTGTATCTCTTGAGTTCCAAGTAACGCCATCTAGCGAGTGCAAAATGGAAGGTGGATCCGAAAACATGCCTCCTACTGCGATGAACCCATTTGTGCCCCAGACCACATCACTTAAACTCTCCGATCCACCTGGACCGCGGTAAACCCAATTAATTCCGTCGCTTGAAGTACGAATGTTGCGGTAATAGCCTACTGCAACAAATTGATTTGAGCCCCAACAAACACCGGTAAACTCGGTTGTGCCGGTTGCAACTGTTGTCCAGTGAACTCCGTTGGTCGAGGTTATAATTAGTCCGCTTCCACCCACAGCCACAAATCGGCCGTTACCCCAAGCCACCGAGTGAAGCGTCTCCACACGCTCGATTGGCTGACTTTGCCAGGTAATGCCGTTAGTTGATAAAAGCAAGGTGCCCGCTGCGCCAACGGCCACAAACATTCCACCTCCATAGGCTACGTCGAGCAAATCAACTGAGGTGTTTGATGCTACCCTCTGCCATTGCAGTGTTCTTGTTCCGCCCTCTACCAGGATAACTAGGTCAGCTTCCTCACGTTGCGATTCATTGGTAGCCCAAACAGGGATCACAAACATTCCTGGGCCTGAGGGGATACCTCGGAGTGTATCAGGCGGAACCCACGTGAGCCAAGAGGGTAGTTCCCCTACACCCACCTGAGTCGCTCGAATTGCGGTCAGGCGATAATTAAACAACACTCCATCCTCCGTGGAGACAACGAGCGGGCTAGTGAACTCGGGGCCTGGTGGTTTCGTGGTGAAACACCAGACCTGACCTGTAGTTACGCCTATGTCATTTGTAGGATCAACGCGCCAATAATACGTTGTGTTATATTCTAGCGGTCCTGGATCATATGAGTAAACGTAGTACGGCACACACGCTCGTAAATCAGATGTTTGTAAGACCGGATTAGTGCCAAAGTACACACGCGCTCCAGTTACACTGCTATCACCCCAAAACCAATAAACGGCTGTATTCAATGGCTGGTTTGTCGCTCCATCAGGTGGTCCACCGAGAATAGCTTGACGCGGTGGGCGTGGCAATGGTGCGTAAGAACCTGTTGCTACCGTTAAGCTTGCTTTAGCCACAGTAACCGTTTGGGATGGCGGCGAGCTCCACCATGGTATCTCGCGAAACCACACCACATGTGTACCAATAGGAACGTTACTGAGAGTTGTGCCACTGGCGTACCACTCCGGCGTATCATCTAATCGCCATAGTGCCCCCTCTGCAATCGCCTCCTCAGGTGTAATCGTAACTTTTAAATAACCCTGGTCTTTCTCAATAAGACGCTCGTAGACAGTCAAACGTCCGGGCAGGATTTCCACTTGCCTATTTGATGGCGTTATGTACCCCGGTGGTACTTGGAAAGAGATCGTGTGTACACCAGCCACAAGGTTTGTAACAGTTGTGCCTGAGGGGAGCCATGGACCACCGTCCACCGACCAAAAAGCGGAGGCAGCAACTTCCGGGGGGTGGATCGCTACAAAAAGGCTTCCGCTTCCACACGGTACAATCCATGTACATTGATTATTTGCTAAATTGGAATCCGGTGGATCAACAACTGAAACAACCGCGCGAAATTCATAAAAACCATTGGCTGTAGGGATCACATCGGCATGCAACTCACCTTGCTCAAATGCGGCCAAAAAGAATGTATTGGTTGCAATTAAGGTTTCGCCACCGTCGCTCGGACGCATGAATAACGCCAATGACAGGGTTGTAACATTAGTAACCCCCTCGTTCCGCACACGGACCACTACATGATTGGTTTCGTTAGGTGCCATGAAATTAGGCATTGGTGCCGCTGGATCAAGCATCAACGGCTGTACGCGCAAGGCATCGGTTTCCACCTTCAGATCCACATTTGTTAAAGTGACTGCTGCCACCTGAATACATTGCGTGACGGTCCCGCCAATGCCGGAAACTATTGCTGTTATTTGGTGATTGCCGGGGCTCAAAGCAAGATCCTCCAAGACAAGCCCCGCACCAAGCAAGCCGTCCCGGCTCGAATACCAAACTACATTAGTAAGAATCCCAGCGAACGGATCGCTTGCCTCGGCCTTAAACGTCCAGCGGTTGCTCAGATCATTTCGATCGCCATCGCGTGGTGAAAGAATCGTTAGTCTGGGAGGCGAAGCCACACGGTGCAAGTTATCTACACGCGCTTCCACCGATTTTATACCGTCAGTGGCAACGACCTTGAAACATATATTGGTGCTATGAGGAAGAAACTCTGCATGCATATTGATATTTGTCGACTCAGTAAAATCCCCGGCACCTAACCATGTAGTCCCTCCATCCACACTCCACATAAACCGGTAAAGTAAGGGCGTGGGAGCGGCCCCATGCCATGCCACCTGAAACATGTTGGAGAGAATCGCTCCCGTAGATGGGCTAATAAAAGTACAAGTAATCGGGTTGGTCATGTGTGCTTCCCAGTACAAACTCCAGTCATATTGACCACCGCGCAGTTCACATCGCACCGCTGATGCCGGGTAATCGAACGTGGCCTGCCAGGGTGTACCCCCCAACTCGGCGTTTGTGGAAATGACGTCGAGCCCTTCCAACACGATTTGATAGTTAGTTAAAACATTTCCTGAGCTATCAAAAGCGGCGAATTCATACCAACGATCCCCAGCCTGGTAACTTGGTGGTCGAATAGAAGCAAAATTTGCTCCGGTAACATCAGCTGCGCGCACTGTCCCGGGTATGATTCTATACCGATGGTCAACCAGAGCCCGAATTAAAATTCGGCGATATCCAGTGAGTGGTCCCTCAACAATTTGCTTAGATTCGGTTGATTGGATGGAACGCACCCCTTTTGTTCCGAGCAAGCTACTTAACCCCAAGTACATTCTCAACCATGTATCGTAGACGGGCCATGAGGGTTCCGCACGCCCCATCACGTCGTACCACTGCGTACCTCCAAGTAAAGCAGGAAAATGTCGAATCCTAGCAGCGTCCACCTTTAATGCTGGATCAGGACTAAACCCCGTTATGTCGGATACCACAATTCCATCTGGCGGATAATTCCAAAAGCTGTACTGTTCTCCAATGACCCCAGTCCACAAGCCAAATGAATGACCCAACTCATGTATTGCCGCATCTATACCACTGTCTTCCAATACACAAATACGGCGGTCGAACATGTGATTTACCCCTGAGCCAGCCATCCCATTAGCTGATCCTAAAACTCCGTGCGGCACTACCACAAAAAGGCGATCCACTGGATCCCGCGTCGACGCGTTGTAGGTATCCAAGAATTGTGTGAACTCGTACCTCAGACGATGAAACAGTACCATGCTACTTACTCGCTCCAATATTCCCGCTATCCGGCTGGATTCGTATTTACAGGCTGGATGAACAGTTATTTTATACTCGTCCCTTCTCAATGGGAGCATGGCTGGGAGTTTCTGGTGTAAGAATGACACCAACTGATGGGAAGTAGGCGTATACGTAGGATACCCCGGAGAGAAGACTGCCCACGGAACAACCATTATGTGGAGCGGCCTGGCAAACGCGGGCTGGATTTTCATGTACCAGCTCGCTAGTAATTTGTTTGTGCCTAGGGGTTCCTCATAGTCCGTAACTCCACGAGTGTCGAGATAAAGCGAAACTCTGCGACTCCCAGGTTCCAAAGATGGAATAATTATGTTGAATGTGGTACCGCCATGTTTGATCCGCGCCTTGCCGGCGGGCAGATTATATAAATCACGCGCAACCTCTGGGGGATTGTCAGCTTCGTATATATCCCCGTCAATCTCGGCATATACGCGCACACCGCGGATGTGTTGATCCCAACCGCGAATGTCCACGGAAATGAGATATGGCAGTCCTGTCCGCGCAACTTCCTCTACCAGGTCCCCAAGTCGCTTATGGGGAGCCGAATTATGGCCGCACGCAACCCCGTTGCACCAGATATCTGGGAACCGGCGTTTGTCTTTGCGAAACTGCCCTTCGCTTAGAGGCGGATCTAAAACCAAATAAGTCCCATTGCGACCTACTGTCAACACAAGCGCACCATCGCGGCTTAGGAATCGTCCACCAGGCCCATTATAGGAGGTGCGGTCTATCCACTCTTGTTGTCCTGGTACAATAGGCCCGTTGGGATCGCCGTAATAATTAGCTCCGATCCGAATTGGTTTTTGGGGCGCTGGAACCCGCCACTCGTCATATGTTATACCCCATCGCCCAAGGAAGCTGTTGTGTTCTACACTCGGATTTACATCGGGATTTTTTAATACCAGACATCCCAAAAACACGTTTTCCTCGAATTCTGGGTCCACCGATCCCACCCACCCACTTCCTACTCCCACCTCACCATAAAAGGTATTTTGGACGAATCGGTATCCAGTCCCTAGTATTTCGACATTCGCATCAAAAATGTTACCTAAAAATACGGCGGTTCCCCCAGTCCAGCCCAACTCAACTGGTCCATTGAATCGGTTGTAGGTAAAGGTACCATTTCCACCAGAACCACTATTTGTGATTGTGACCCCATATGAATTGTTAATTTCCAATGTGCCACCACTTATGTTAACCAAGAGATTAACGTTGGTACAATTGGCAATGCGCAAGGTGCCATACACGATCGCCCCGAAGGATAGATTCAGGCTATTTTCAATTTGAAGGGTGCAACCCGCCGGAATAACTACACTTCCTGAAAGGTTTTCTAGTCCGGTAAACATCTCGTCGTATAACATCGTACCACTCAGATCTAATGGCGGAGTGACTCCATAAAAAACGTCTTTCAAGTCGGGATTCACATAATCAATTAGGTACCCATACTCTGTACCAGGATTAAGCCCGATTCGCCGTTCTTGACCTGCAACATGTGGGCCAGACGCAATCAACGTTTTAGTTCCCCCCTCAACCCAGTAAAGTGACAAGCCGTTCGAATTATACAAATCCCACTGGGCATGCAACCGATCCTTGGCAGTAAACTTAATCAAGGATTCACCATGCATAGCCCCTCCAAAAAACAAAAACAGCATTACCACAACCTGCCTCACCGGTTTACTCGCATTCTCAGGTTTCATAACTCACATTTGGTCCAATGTGTTTTAACGTTTTCCCGAAATTTGCCCCCAAAAGACGAACTTTATACCGCGGGATCTCCCCCTGCGTCGGGGCGAGTACAGGAAGGGAAACGCTTGCATGACTCACACAACCTGCCCCGGAATCTAGTCACCAAGTTCTCCCTTTCCCATAAGATCCCAGGGGCCTTCTTCCGGGCCGTAAAAATGTCCTATCGTTTTAATCGTGTCCCGGATTAAAAATGTCAAGGGGGAAAGTTCCACACCCCAACACCAAGATGATTGGGGGACTGATGACGGCTTAAACCTCGCCTTTGCCACTGCATTTTTCCTCCAGAGATTGGCATACAATTTAACTGGTTCCCGAAAACTAGCCTACACCTCAAAATCCCATCTCTGTGTATCTGCAGTATTTCCAGTCTCAACCCACCATATTTATTCCATAGGAAACCACGTAATTAACCACTCCCCCACGATAATTGCCCTCCCAACATTCACTCCCACAAATCTGTCATTTCGCAGCCATTATAAAATCCGTGCCCAAACGAGCATAATGGTTGCAAACACTCA
Source organism: uncultured Verrucomicrobiota bacterium (assembly GCA_964654645.1). Taxonomy (GTDB): domain Bacteria; phylum Verrucomicrobiota; class Verrucomicrobiia; order Limisphaerales; family CAZZJO01; genus CAZZJO01. The sequence continues at coordinate 8,840 of CAZZJO010000023.1, forward strand.
TGCCAGTTTAAGCGCTTTGCACATCCCGGTAATATCCACCTTTCTTTAATCTGGTAAATCTTCGCCTCTACTGATATTTCACTTCCCCCATTTTCGAATAATTTATGCCATACTACAGACACGGACATTTCGTTTGTACACTCTAACAGGCACAAGGTGTAGCCTGTTTTCGGTGCCGATCCTATTTTTGCGGGTTCCACCCTCCAAACAATCTCCGACAGGAACTTTTGATGGAAAGGCTGATTGGATTGGCCTTTGATTGGTTTAAAAACGAACTACCAAACACATATTTGGTCTTCCCATTTCCGGTAGCGCCAGAACATCTCATCATAAGCTTGGGTCTCACCCACTTCACCAAACTCACTGCAGGGCAACGCGAGCAGAAACCCTAGCCTAAATTCTACGCTGGAGGATGCACAAGAGCTGGAATGGGCTATTGGTCCTACGTAAATGAAAACGCCTATTGAGACCTTATTAAATTGTCACCAAAATAACACATATTCTCGGCCTGTAGTAAGATGCGATTCCTTCCTCTAGGCTTGCTGGAAGAAAAATTCAGGCCTTTGGGTAATTGCGTTAAAACGTGTCAACGCCGGACGGGGCTCCACTATCCCCTTTGAATGAAATCGTCTAGCGTTGTCCTGAGCTACAACTGGCTATTGCTTTAGGATTGTAGCGCCTTGGGCTGGTTTAGTGGCGAAAACGGTCGCTTCGATCGCTGTACGTTTTTTGTATTCGGCCTTGATTATCTTTTCCACCTCAGAGACGGTGTGGGCTTTCACCAAAGCAACACAACATCCGCCAAATCCACCTCCTGTCATTCTACAACCATATACTCCTTTTTCGAGTCCGAGCCCGGAGGCAATCTCAACAACAACATCCAGTTCTGCACAACTAACCTCGTAATCGTTCCTTAGTGACTGGTGGCTCTCGTACATTAAGCGGCCAAAGGAGATCCAATCTCGCTGTCTCATTGCTTCGGCGGCCTTAAGTGTACGCTCGTTTTCGGTTATGACGTGATGGGCCCGCTTATAAACCACGTGATCCATATAAGGTTTAGCGCGTTCGAGTTCATCCAGAGTGGCATCGCGGAGCGCTTTCACGCCAAGGATATAAGCCGCTGTCTCACACTGTTTACGGCGGGTAGGATACTCACTTCCGGTGAGCTCATGTTTAACGTTTGTGTTGATGACTAACACGGTGACCTCAGGGTCATCCATAGGAATAAGTTCTGGTTTCCGCGTTCGACAATCTAACAACATTGCATATCCTTCCCGGGCCATTGTAGAAATGAATTGGTCCATAATGCCGCATGGCATTCCCGCATACTCGTGTTCTGCTTTTTGGCAAAGCAAGGCTTTTTCCACCGGGTCAAGGGTTTTATTAGTGATTGCCTCTAGGAGTGTGGCAGTGGAAACTTCTAATGCAGCACTGCTAGAGACACCACCACCAAGCGGCACAGTGGAATGAACGAGCAAATCTAATCCCGGTATATTTAACCCCATGCGCTTAAACCCAACCATTACTCCGAGCGGATAGTTAGCCCACGTTCCTTTCGGCAAAGGTGCAGGCAGCGGATCAAGCTCAATTTTATAAGTCGCCTCCGTAGCTGTGGAACGGAAGCATACCCACGGGCGGTCGTGCTCAGCATAATCAGCAGCCACATACGTGTAACGTTCAATTGCCATCGGAAACACAAACCCGTCGTTATAATCGGTGTGTTCCCCAATGAGGTTTACTCTACCTGGAGCTGCTGCTACCCAACGTGGAGGTCGACCGTATACTTTAGTATACCTCTCAATTACAAACGGTAATAGTTCTACTGGGCGCATTTTGCGATGAATTGCTTAAAATGTTGTGTTGAGAATCTTTGCGTATCCACGGGCTTTCACCACACTAGTCACTGACCAGGTGGCTGTTGTGACGATTGTGGCTCCGCTTTTTTTAGCAAGGCTGGTATCAACATTAACAATCCAAATGCCAATAACACTAATCCCCACCAAAAATTAAAATTGATGTTAAGAGACCGCTGGTAAAGTTCCGCATTACCATTTGTGAGGATGCCATATAGGACTAGCAATCCGCCCACCGCCGTAAACATCCAACCGATTGGAATTCGAATGTCTAAACCCATAAAACGCGCTCCTTACCAAAAGATTATGTTTAAGATCAAGCAAATGATCAGTAAAACCACGCCGGCCGTGGCAGGCCTGGCGTACCAAGGCCTACCATGGTCCGTGATTCGAGGCGTTAGAGAATACACCAAGCCACGCAATTCTTCGTCCGTCTTGGTACGCTTGGTAAAGAGAGAGATAACCACCGTTAATAGGAAACATACCGTGAAGGCAAAACAGGCGAGCCAAAAGTTCTGAGCCATTTCGCTTTGAAAAACGTGGACCGGTGTGCTGCCAAATAGCTTAGTCAACCAAGCGCCTTTAATGCCCGGCGCGTTGTTCTGAGACAGTGTTAAGCCATGGAACAATGCGGAGGTAAGCGTGCCTCCTAACAATCCGTAAAATGCGCCATCAGCAGTGGCTCTGGCCCAGAACATTCCAAGCAAGAATGTTGCAAACAGTGGTGCGTTAACGAAGCCGAACACAAGTTGGACCAGGTCCATTATATTACCGTACTGTTTTGCAATATATGCGCAGGCTATACTTATGAGTACGCCGATGACCGTGATCATCCTGCCCATCCAAAGATAATGTTCGTCGCTCTTATTTTTGGCGATATACGCTTGGTAAATATCGTATGTCCAAATAGTGTTGAACGCTGTTACGTTACCAGCCATTCCAGACATAAACGAAGCTAGTAAAGCAGTTAAACCAAGCCCAAGCAGCCCGTTGGGTAAGTAACGCTTCAGCATCGAGAGCATTACATTATTGTAATCGTTTTCAGTAATAGCATCTTGCAGCTTAGCCCGTAATTCATTTTCAGGAAGCGGATGCGCCGCATGTTCTCGGATCAAGGCCGTGACTTTTTCTTGGGACATTGCCATGCCTGCCTCCTTTGAGATGTATTCGAATGCCTCGGTGGGTGGAACCTGTTTCTCCACCATTTCATTCAGTGCGGCTAATACTTTTTGCATCGCCCTACCCTCTAGCGGCTTTTTCGGAATATCATAATCAGCACATTTAAATGCGAGGGCCACCGCTACCATGCCCGGCAAAATAACCAACAGGGGGAAAATCATCTTTGGAACGGCCGCAATTATCGGTGTCATACGTGCTGCGTACATATCTTTTGCTGCGAGGGCACGTTGGACGACCAAGAAATTCGTGCACCAATATCCAAAAGCCAACACAAAGCCGAGGCCGAACAAGACACCAAACCAATCGATTCCCATTGGGTTATTGGCTGGGTTCCCAGTGGTTGCCCAACAACTTGTCCACGCGTTTGTGGGGAAAGGCTGACTACCAACATTAACTACTTGGGGGTTCTGTGCCACTTGCGCTAGGGTTTCTTTGAGAGCTGCCCAACCATTTATATCTTTCAAGCAGAGGAAAACAATAGGCGCAAAGCCAAGCACAATCATGAAGAACTGTAAAACCTCGGTGTAGATGGCAGAAGTAAGTCCGCCTTTGAAAACGTATAATAGTACGATAGCGGATGTCAGCCAAAGACACGCGTTATAATTCCAACCCAGCAGTTGGCGCAGCAGGTCAGCCAAAACGTGCATGGATATACCCGAAGTAAGCATTGTCATTACTCCGAAAGTGATTGAGTTCAGGCAGCGTACCCGCTCGTCGAATCGCATTTTAAGATATTCGGGTACAGAACGTGCTTTCGAACCGTAATAAAAAGGCATCATGAAAACGGCCAGGAATACCATGGCTGGTATTGCACCGACCCAGTAGAAGTGGCATGCCAACATCCCGTACTTTGCCCCGTTGGCAGCCATTCCGATAACCTCCAATGCTCCAAGATTAGCTGCCATAAAGGCGAGACCTGTTACCCAGGCGGGAATTGACCGCCCCGCCAAGAGGAAAGCGGCTGAACTCTTCATGTATTTGCGGAGGGCAAACCCGATCCCTACCACAAAAATGGTGTACGCGAGAATGATTAGATAATCTACCCAAGCAAGTTTTATGACTTCCATAGGCCAGCTGTATGAATAAGCATTCTTATACACACGCCTCTGCCTTGCATCAATCACCCATTTAGCTGATAGGCCGGGCAGAGGCGCATCTTTCCTAACATCATTTTGGCAACTTGCTACTTAAGCCAGAAACTGAAGTACAAGTACATTCCAAGCACGCCCAATAGTATTATTACCGTGAGCAGCTTGTTGCCAAAATCCCAACTCTTTTTAATTTCTTCGCGTGCTTCCTCGTGTATGGACTGATATGTGAGACCCTTAATTTTTTCAGGTGGTGGAGGGGGCGTAAGATAGGAAGCGACCACCATTACAATCGCGCTGATCAAAAACAATACACCCGTGGCAAACAAGAAGTTGAAATCTCCAATAGCGGCCAGGATCGCGGGATGTTCGCACTTACCTTTCCCGAAGTTCATTTGCAGGAAAAGCTTGAGCAGACCGCATGCAAAACCCACACCTAACCCCCACACCGCACCCGTGGCGTTCAGCCGTGGCCAAAAAACGCCCAAAAAGAATACTGCAAAAATGGGAGGTGCTAGGTACCCCTGTGCGCTTTGCAGATAACGGTATAGGCCACTTCCGGAGACCTTTGCCATTAGAGGGATCCAAACGATCCCCAGTATGACTACTGCTGCAGTTGCAATCCTCCCCACAGTTACAAGGTGTTTGCCCGATGCATTCGGCCGTAATTTCTCATAGAAATCGATCGTAAAGAGTGATGCCGTTGAATTAAATAGTGAGGCCAAAGAACTCATCAAAGCCGCCAAGAGGCATGATACAATTAACCCTCGGACACCACTTGGTAACAATTCCCGCACCATCGTGGCAAAGACGGTGTCACTATCGACCGTGCCATTCGGCCTTAAAGGTAAGTCCAGCATTCCCTTCTGATACAACGCCCACCCAATTAACCCAGGTATCATAAACAAGGGGACAGGAGAAAGCTTCAGCAATCCACCGAACAAGGCACCCCGGCGAGCTGTAGCCAAATTCTTTGCCGATAATGCCCGCTGCACGATGTACTGGTCGGTACACCAATACCACAATCCTATAATTGGCGATGCGATGAGTACCCCTAACCACGGCAGTGCATCAGGTGTAAATACATCTTTTGGGGTAAGGGGGCGCCACATTGTAAAATTTTCTGCGTTGGTTTTACATGTTTTCACCAATTCATCCCAGCCACCCAGCTTAGATAGCCCAATTACAGTGAGAATTAACGAGCCCAGAATTATTACCACGGCTTGGGGCGCGGAGGTGTGTAGTATAGCGCGCATACCCCCAAACACTGTATAAATTCCTGTCACTATAACTGTGGAAAATGCCCCTACCCAAAACGCTTTTTCGGGTGAGCCAAACGTGTCAGGTAACAGCGCCTTAAATACCACAGCCCCCGCATATACTGTCACACTCACTTTGGTGAGCACATACGCTACCAGCGATACAAGGGATAGGATGGTTCGCGCTTTGGGGCTGAATCGCCTTTCTAGGAACTCAGGGATCGTTTTAACCAGTGATTTGTAATAGAAGGGCACAAATAAACCTGCCAGAACGATTAAACACCACGCGTGTAATTCCCAATGAGCCATGGCGAGTCCGCTTTCGGCTGCCTGGCCTGCAAGTCCCACTATATGTTCGGAACCGATGTTTGACGTAAATATTGACGCCCCAATTACTATCCACCCGGCGTTCCGGCCCGCTAGGAAGTAATCCACGTCGTCCCTTTGGTGGCGACCATACCACCAAGCTAGCCATGCGATCAGCCCAAAGTAAAACGCTACTACGATCCAGTCGAGTGTTGTCATAGGCAATACTTGGGTTGAGGGTTCTGAGTTTTACGTTTTACTGCACACTAAACTTATAAATGATGGTGTTTTTGTAGGTTTCACCGGGGCGCAAAACGACCGATGGGAAATGGGGTTTGTTAGGTGAATCTGGGTAATGTTGCGGTTCCATGCAGAACGCACTGCGGAACTTATAAACCTGGCCACCTTTCCCAACTATTGTACCGTCTAAGAAGTTTCCGCTGTAGAACTGCATGCCTGGTTCAGTTGACCATACCTCCATCACACGACCAGTTGTAGGCTCAGTAACCCGAGCCATTAACGTAAGCTCACCTACTTTTTTATTGTACACCCAATTATGGTCGTAGCCTCGACCGTATTTGAGCTGGATGTGATCCTGATTGATACGGGCCCCGATGGTGGTGGGTTTCCGGAAGTCAAAAGGCGTACCCTCAACCGGTGCTATTTCTCCAGTCGGAATCAAAGTTTCATCCACTGGCGTGTAATAGTCGGCGGGAATCATTACAATGTGGTCCAAAATGTCGCCCTTGCCCGCTAAATTGAAATAGGAGTGATGAGTTAAATTACAAATGGTTGGCTTGTCTGTTGTTGCAGTGAAATCCAGGCGCAAGGCATTGTCTTCAGTAACTGTATAAATGGCAGTCACTTTTAAAGTGCCTGGGTAGCCTTCCTCGCCATCCTTGCTAACGTAAGTTAGCTTCAATGCCGGCCCGTTTTCGGTCATCATCGGTTCGGCATCCCAAACCACCTTGTCAAAACCTTTGATTCCACCATGAAGATGATTAGGCCCGTCGTTAGTGGCCAGCTGATAAGTGACACCGTCCAAAGTAAACCTGCCCTTTGCAATTCTGTTTCCATATCTGCCAATAATACACCCGAAGTATGGGCTATTGGTGAGATACCCATCTAAGTGATCGTACCCCCATACCACGTCACCTAGATTACCGTTTCGATCGGGCACCATGAGTGAGACGACGGTGCCGCCGTAGTTGCAGATGGCGGCCTGCATCCCCTTAGAATTTTGGAGGACGTACAGATATACCTCCTTGCCATCTGGAGTTTTGCCAAAAAGTTCCCTTGTAATTTTTCGTTCTGAGCGGGGACCGGAACCCGCGCACCCGCTTGCCAAGCCGATACATGCAATCATTGTCATAGCTAGTTCCCAATTTTTTATCGCTCTCATAATTTCTCGAGCCTTAAAACTGTTCGTTGTTTGTCGTACTCAGCTACCGATCGGGTCACTTTTCCTGATCGGCCCCATTTGAAAGCAACACCTAACCCAAAATTTCTCACAGTTGTCCATTTAACCCTTGACCGTAGTATGCACCTGGCCCGTGCTTTCGGTAAAAATGCTTGTGCAAAAGCACTTCTGGGATTGGTTTTGCTTTAGAGTTGACAATTTTTGTCTCCAATGCCATCCGCGCGACGTATTCCAACACCACTGCATTTTCAACCGCCTTTTCTGGGGAGATACCCCAGGCAAAAGGACCATGACCGGCCACTAGAATAGCCGGCATCTCCATTGGATCAAGCTTTTTGAACGATTCCACAATAACCCGACCAGTATTCAACTCGTAGTCTGATTTTATCTCTGAAGGTTTTAGCATCCTAGTGCAGGGGATTGGTCCATTGAAATTGTCGGCGTGGGTTGTACCCAGAACTGGGATAGGTAGGCGCGCCTGCGCCCAGATCGTGGCATACATACTATGCGTATGGACCACCCCTCCTATTTGGGGAAACGCGCGGTATAATTCAAGGTGCGTTGGTGTGTCAGAGCTAGGTTTATAGCGTCCTTCCACTACTTTTCCATCTTTGAGAGAGACCACGACCATGTCCCCGGGTTGCATCTGCTCATAAGATACGCCGGAAGGTTTAATAACCATAAGGCCCGAACTCCGGTCGATCCCACTCACATTTCCCCAAGTTAGGATGACCAAGCCGTGCTTAACCAAGTCCAAGTTAGCACGCCAGACGCGTTCCTTTAGTTCCTCCAACATTGGGTCAATATCCCGGACTCGCTTCCTACTTTATTCTTGCAGTGTGATCACGACCACGGACTTCGAGGGGAGTTCGGCTGTGAACCCAGAATCGGTGAGTTTCACATCGTTAAATGGCGCGGGTTTGACCACTTCTGGGTCGGCAAATGTGTTATGTGCTTGCATGGCGGGTGCAGTCAAAACTCGAGCATTGACCTTGGCAGGTTTAAACCCTTTGAGTTCACAAGTCAGGGGTATTGCCTTACCCGGATTAAAGTTACAAATGGTGATGTTGACCGCCCCGTCCTTGCTCTTAGACGCGGAGACGTTCAAGGCCGGAATACTCTGCCCACCGTACCCATAAGTTTCACACTCCAATTTTGTGTCAAGTAACGTAGAGTCGTGATGCACGGTATACATCTCAAATACATGGTACGTCGGGGTGAGAATCATCTTTTCCTTGTCGGTAAGGATTATGGCCTGGAGGACGTTCACCATTTGTGCAATGTTGGCCATTTTCACACGGTCACAGTGTTTGTTGAAGATATTTAAGGTGAGCCCTGCCACTAGGGCGTCTCTCAACGTATTTTGTTGGTAAAGGAAGCCTGGGTTGGTCCCAGGTTCTACATCATACCAAGTTCCCCACTCATCGACGATAAGCCCAATCCTGTTTCTGGGATCCAGTTCATTCAATATTGCTTTATGGCGTGCAATGATTGTGTCCATATCCAAAGCCCTTTTAAGAGTGGAGAACCACTGATCTTCGTTGAACCTGGTAGCTGAACCTTTCCGGCTCCAGTTCCCCGTCGGTAAGGTGTAGTAATGTAGTGAAATTCCGTGTATTTGATCTCTGGCGCTTCTAACAACAACCGCAGTCCAGTTGGTGTCCCAATCGGTTGCCCCGCATGCGATCTTATATACGCGGTTGCCACTGTAATTTTTCACGAATGTGGCGTACCTTCTACAAAGATCGGCATAATATTCAGGCCGCATGTGCCCACCGCAACCCCAGCTTTCGTTCCCGATTCCGAAGAATGGAAGCCGCCATGGTTTTTCGCGGCCGTTTTGACGCCTAAGATTAGCCAGCGTGGAATTTGAGTCAGAGGTGATATATTCAACCCACTCCATCATTTCTTGCGGGGTTCCGCTCCCCACATTGCCACAGATGTATGGATCTGCCCCAACCTGCTCACAGAGGTCTAAGAACTCGTGGGTACCAAAGTGGTTGTTTTCAATTACGCCACCCCAATGCGTGTTAATACGGGCCGGGCGCAATTCCCGAGGGCCAATTCCGTCTTTCCAGTGGTATTCATCGGCAAAGCAACCACCCGGCCACCTGATGACGGGCACTTTTATTTTCCGTAAGGCTTCCACCACATCATTTCTAATACCACGCGTATTGGGAATCGGGCTATCAGGCCCAACCCAAACTCCCTCATAAATACAGCGGCCGAGATGCTCAGCAAAATGTCCATAAATGTGTCGAGAGATGGTCCCTAACTGTTTGGTTACGTCCACCACAAGCAAGTTGGTTTCGGCCCATGCAGTTGTGCAGGCGAGGGTCGCCACAGCTAGGAATGCGACTCCTAAGAATTTATTTTGTTGTTGGGTAGTAGTGTTCATAGCTCTCCTGATCGTTGTTGCTGGCGTATGGCGATAAGTTTCTTCATCACATTGTAAAGGTTACCCGTCCAAGTTTGGGTCCCAAATGCATCATGAAGCTGTTTGTATAGTTGGTACAGTTCATGGTAGACCTTATGATGTTCAGCGTTAGGGGTGTACACCTTAGGTTTGAGGCCGGTCATAGCTTTTTGGGCTTCTTCGAAGGTGTTATGGGCCCCTGCAGCCACAGCACCTGCGATCGCTGCACCTAAAGCGCATGTCTGGGACGAGCGTGAAATTTTCATTGGACGCCCGATTACGTCTGCGTAGATCTGCATCACCAATGGATTCTTTTCTGCAATTCCGCCACAGTTGATCACTTCTTGGACTTTCACCCCGTACTCTTCGAACCGATTTATAATGGTTAGAGCTCCAAAGGCCGTGGCTTCGATCAAGGCCCGATAGATTTCTTCGGGCCTGGTATACAGCGTCTGTCCTATAAGTAACCCCGTTAACCGCTGATCTACAAGGATTGTTCGGTTCCCGTTGTTCCAATCCAATGCCAGCAAGCCGGATTCACCCGGTTTCAACTTAGCCGCCAGCTTAGTAAGTGCCTCATGGGAGCCAAGCTTTTTGCCTCCTGGCTGAATGTAATTGACAAACCAATTGAATATATCACCCACAGCGGACTGGCCCGCCTCTAACCCATAATAACCCGGCAAAATACTTCCATTTACAATTCCACAAAGGCCTGGAATATCCGGCAACTTTTCCGTTACAGGCACGACCATCATGTCGCAAGTGCTAGTACCAATTATTTTTACAAGGGTGCCAGGCTTGATACCTGCTCCAACCGCGCCCAAATGCGCGTCGAAAGCACCTACTGCAACGGGAGTGCCTTCTTTGAGCCCCGTCTTCTTAGCCCATGCGCGGGTAAGCCCTCCTACCTTGTGGTCGACTGTGTAAGCCTTCGGGCGTAACCGTTTTCTCAGCTCAGCAAGTTTAGGGTGAAGCTTACCTAGAAATTCCTCATCGGGATACCCACCCCATTCGTCATTGTACATTGCCTTATGACCTGCCGCACACACCCCCACCTTTAGTTTTTCTGGGTGCTCGGTGCCTGTCAGCATTGCAGGAATCCAGTCGGCGGCCTCCACCCAAAGATATGCAGCATCAAAAACCGCTGGAGCCGTCCGCAAACAGTGCAGAATCTTGCTGAAAAACCACTCACTGGAATACGTCCCTCCACACTTGGCTAAATAATGCGGTCGGAGTTTTCTGGCGAGTTCTGTAATTTCTTCGGCCTCTGCCACGGAGGTATGGTCTTTCCACAACCAAGCCATCGCTGCCAGGTTTTTGGCAAACTCCTTGCGGAATGCTAGTGGACGTCCTTGGTCATCTACCGGGATAGGTGTACTGCCTGTGGTGTCAACTCCAATGCCAACTACCTGGTCTGGTTTGAACCCACGGACAGTCCGTGCCGCTTGAGCAAGCGCTTTCTTGATGGTGATCTCAGCGCCTTTGACATAATCAGCTGGGTGCTGACGGGCTAAGTTTGGATCGCGACTTAGTATGACCCCGTGTTCCCCATGTTCGTATTCCCAAACTGCCGTGCCTACCTCACGACCCGTATAAATATCAACAACAAGAGCACGTACTGAGTTAGTGCCGTAATCGAGCCCGATTGCGTATTTTGCAGCTCTCATGTCCGCAATACTGCGCACACTATAAAAGGAAACACGTTGCCTTTCAATAACAAATTCACGTTGCAGAGAGATGCTTATGGACCTTCGTTAAGTTGTTTCCGCCACACTAGCAATGGACAGAGGGTTAAGCCCTGCTCAATCTCTTCGCATGCAAAATACCAAAGACACCGGCTCCTGTAGGCTGGATAATCCAACTACCTTCACTAACTAGCCGGGCCTGGATACGGATCATCAAAAATCATTCATTATGGGTGTCCGGCGGGCTGGACGGTAAGCCGGTTATTAGTGCGTCCTCTGGCGAAGATATCTAAAGCGGCTTTCCTTAGAAAGGCGGTTCACCTCCCGCAAAGCAGTTTAGAGGCACACGAACGTCTGATTCACAACATAGAGTCCCAAGAGCCAAAAAAAGAACCAAATAAAATGCAACGTAGCAATAAATGTCACCCACACCCAAAACCATACCTCCCGCGTAATTTTTCGAGCAATGACTAGAATTAGGAAAATCCCGGTTAACACTGGTAACAGCCAAACTGCTGGATATAATACCTTGAGACACGCGGTAATTCTGGGGAGCCAATTCGAGAGATGTTCGTTCCGAGTCCACCAAGCAAAATTAAATTCCCGGTACGCGATACCGAATGTGAAATACCCAAACACCAGTGAGCATAAAAGCATGCCTACTGCCAGAGGCCACATCGGCATTAGCGGAGAGCGGGAATTCGATTGGGACTGCTCAAGCACCGATTTGGTAAATTCCATCAAGTTATTTATCTCAAAAATGAATCCCCCGTCAATTCCCAGTCGTCTTGCAAAATTTTGGCATAAAATGGAATCAAGGTATTGCACCCTTTTTTGGCGACCATCTACAAGTGGGACCGGAGCTCGGGGGATGTGATCATTGGTACACTCTTCCTAAGATTATTCCGTAAGTAAGCTAACATGGCTTACACTTGACCACGCCTATTTCTTCATCTGTCCATAAGAACTTCCCTAAGCTCTTGCTGGTGCTTTGCTCCGTGTCTGCCGTTTTTCACGCCGCGTACCCCAGTGTGCACCATTCCCGGGAAATCCCCCACAATTGACGCGGCCACTTATATAAGTCAAACGAGTGACCCCCTGTGCTCTTTTTAATAGAACACAGGGGGTACTCGCCGGCAACTCACGTTATTTAATGGTTACTTTTTTGCCTTCTTCTTTGTCTTCTTAGCCCTACTGGGTTTCCGCATCTGTTTTGTCTCAATTACTGCCTGAGCAGCGGCCAACCGTGCGATTGGGACCCGGTACGGTGAGCAACTGACGTAGTTCATGCCTACGCGATAGCAGAACTTGACGCTCTCGGGGTCACCACCGTGCTCACCGCAGATACCAACTTTGAGGTTCTTCCTAGTGGTGCGGCCGCGTTCGATGCCCATGCGGATGAGTTCTCCAACTCCTTCCTGGTCTAAGGTTTGGAACGGATCGTCAGGGAATATCTTGGCCTGTAGGTACGCTGGCAGGAAGCTGCCAATGTCGTCTCGGCTGAGACCCATTCCCATTTGGGTGAGGTCATTGGTACCGAAGCTGAAGAACTCAGCCACTTCGGCCATCTTATGAGCCAGGATCGCGGCCCTAGGTATTTCAATCATGGTGCCGAATAACACCGGTAACTCTTTTAATGCGAACTTGGCTTTAACTTCCTCGAGCACTTTATCGAAAATGGCCTTTTGGTGGCTAAGTTCGCCTGGCGTACATGTGACGGGAATCATGATTTCCGGCATTGCCTTCTTGCCTTCTTTAATCAGTTCGGCAGTGGCTTCCAGGATCGCTCTGATCTGCATTTCCGAGATTTCAGGGTAAGTTATGCCCAGCCGGACACCTCTGTGCCCGAGCATCGGGTTCACCTCGTGTAATGCTTCACCACGTCGTTTGACTTCTTCCGGGTTAACACCTAAGGCATCAGCGAGTTCCTTGATCTTATCTTCGGTTTTAGGTACGAACTCGTGTAATGGGGGATCCAAAAGCCGGATGGTGACTGGCCGACCTTCCATGACTTCCAAGGTGGCCTTAACGTCATTCTTGACGTAGGGGAAGAGTTCGTCGAGGGCATGCCGCCGTTCATCGGCATTACGGGCCATTATCATTTTACGGAGAATGAAGAGCGGCTTTTCACTTCCTTCTCCGTAAAACATGTGTTCGGTCCGGAACAAGCCAATTCCTTCTGCTCCAAACTTGAGGGCGATCTGTGCATCTTTCGGTGTGTCTGCATTTGCGCGGACACCCATTGTTCGGACCTTGTCCACCATTTCCATGAACCGTTTGTAATAGAGGTTATGGTCGACGTCCACGTCTACCAAGGCCAAGCGTCCCTGATAAACAAAACCCTTGGTACCGTTTAAACTGATCCAGTCGCCTTCCTTTATTACCACCCCACTCTTAGTTCGGAAGCACTTTGCTTCTTCATCGATCTCGATCTCACCGCAACCCACTATACAGCATTTACCCCAACCGCGCGCCACTAAGGCTGCGTGCGAGGTCATACCACCCTTGCTAGTAAGGATTGCCTGCGCTCTAAACATACCATCGACGTCTTCCGGTGAGGTTTCTTCTCTTACAAGCACTACTTTTTCACCTCGGTTAGCCCATTCTACGGCGTCCTTTGCAGTGAACACTACGCGTCCAACTGCCCCACCAGGTCCCGCAGGCAACCCCTTAGCAATTGGAGTGGTTGCCTGTTCTGCTTTTGGATCCAACATTGGCAGGAGCAATTCTACCAATTGACTAGGAGCTACGCGGGTGACCGCGGTCTCTAGATCAATCAATCCTTCGTTGTACATGTCAACCGCCATTCTGACTGCGGCGACACCGTTACGTTTACCAACCCTGCATTGCAGCATCCATACTTTGCCCTTCTCAATAGTAAACTCGATGTCAAGCATGTCCCTGTAATGCCGCTCAAGTTTCTTCCGAATCCGCTCCAGCTCTTCGTAAGCTTTGGGCATGAGCTCTTCTAAGGTTGGCAGGTGTTTGCTCTGCTCATTTGCAGAAGCCTTGTTGAGCGGAGCAGGGGTACGGATGCCAGCCACTACGTCTTCGCCTTGCGCGTTAACGAGATACTCACCGTAGAAGACATTTTCACCAGTAGCCGGGTTTCGGGTGAATGCCACACCTGTGGCACTATCATTGCCCATGTTCCCGAAGACCATGGTTTGTACGTTTACAGCGGTACCCCAATCATCCGGAATCTTTTCGATCCTTCGATACTCTACCGCGCGTTTACCCATCCAACTTGCAAACACGGCACCAATCGCTTCCCAGAGTTGAACCTGTGGGTCATCCGGGAATGGCTTCCCAAAGTAATCCAAAACCATTTGTTTGAATTCGGCCACAAGCTGTTTAAGGTCATCTACTGTTAGGTCTACATCCGACTTATATCCGCGCTCTTTCTTGAGTTCGTCGAGGCGTTCATCCATTCGTTTCCTAATCCCCTTGCCATCCTTGGGTTCGATACCCGCAGCCTTTTCCATTACCACATCTGCGTACATCATAATCAGCCGCCGATACGCGTCGTAAGCAAACCGCTCGTTACTAGTCTGCTTAATAAGGCCATTAATTGTCTTATCAGTTAGGCCCACATTTAATACAGTCTCCATCATGCCGGGCATTGACCGACGTGCCCCGGACCGGACAGATACCAAAAGCGGGTTCTCAGGATCGCCAAATACTCGCCCCACCTTCTTTTCCACCCATCTCAACGCTTTTTCAACCTGCGGCTTTAGCTCGGCGGGATACTTCTTGTTATGCTTGTAGTAATAAGTGCAGACCTCCGTAGTGATTGTGAAGCCTGGCGGCACTGGCAACCTCAGATTTGGATGCCCCGCCATTTCGGCAAGGTTAGCTCCCTTGCCGCCGAGCAGGTCTTTCATAGACCCGTCACCTTCAGCAAATCCGTCTCCAAAAACGTAAACGTATTTTGGCGATTTCTTTTTCGCTGGCATATGTGTTCCTTTTTTTTCAAAATAATTTGGATCTTAAAACCTACCACCCTGCCCAAAATAGTCAATCGTTGAATGAATCTTTAGCCAGGGCTTCCCCTTCACCTTGAGCCTTTCCCGCGAAAGAACACAAACTGAGTTATTGAGCTTTGAATCAGGATCGTGACCATTGCTGCCTGTATATAAGCCTTGTAAAGCTAAATGCCAAAATTTTACTAGCCGATACCTTTCTTTGCAGCTAAATCGCCCTTTGCATCTAGTAGCCTAGATAATGATTCCCTAATGCTTGTGACTGGATTCCTCCTGTTTAGTTAGCACTGTCAGTGCTGGCTGTTGATGAAGGTTTTAGGTGGCTTGCCCATGGTAAAATTCTTTTGGGGTGCTTTCAGTTTACTTTTCTGCGTTATCCAATTCCACGGCTTCACGTAGTTCCTCTAAAAAAGATGGCAGGGCAGATTGAACACGGTTCCAGTTTGATAAAAGCGTCGAGCAAAGTGGGTCTTCTAAGAAGTCCTTTGCAGCAGCCCGAATACTTCGCGCAAAAGTGGCAACTGCAGTCTCTTCATCGTGCCGGGGGTATCGCAAACCGTTGAAGATCGCATCTGCCGCATAGAAACGTACAGCATCCTCTGCATGACGCATGTAGGCGCTAAGCAATGTATTTAACAGCCCTTCATCGATTTTTATTCCCTCTGCCGCCATATACCTGAGGAAGGACTTAACGATATCGATTGCCATTTTGTTGAGTCCTTTCTCCGGATCCCGAGGTGATAATTCCTGATGCTTATGATCGTAATTATCACACAACTCGGCTTGGCAAATTGCTCGTAGGGCGCAGTTGCGGAATACCTCTGTTAATATGCCGATTTCCAGCGCCCAATCGCTCGGGATCCGGACCCGCCGGACTAGGTCCAAATCCAAACACATTTCCCCTGCCAACGGATATCGGAAGGTGTCCATGTAAACTAGGTAAGGGTGTTGACCCAAGATGCTTTTCAGCGCCCGAATTAGAGGCGTTACCAATAGTCGCATGACGCGTCCGTTGAGCTTATCGGATACTCGCGCGTAATAACCTTTGCAAAAATCGAATCCCAACGTTGGATGGGCTATTGGGTAAATAAGGCGAGCTAATAGCTCTCGATTGTATGTGATTATGTCACAATCATGCAAAGCAACCACGCGCGCTTTTTCACTCGCCAAAACATACCCGAGACATATCCATACATTCCTGCCTTTTCCTGGCTCTCCTATGTTTAGCTCGGCTTCCTCAAGTTTTGCGAACAACCGCTGCAGCCTAGGACCGTCGTTCCACACCAACACCGGCCGTTGAGGTAACCGCCTAAAGAAGCTACAGGCTTTACGCCATTGCCTCACACTCGTGGCACCGTCTAACCCTACCACAATCTGTCTAATGTAGGTAACTTCTCTTAATTCGCGGACTATCCGCTTTAAAGCCAGTGTTCCTAACTCGCGGTAGTGACAAGGCAATACGAGCCCTATCGGCGTTTCCTCTGAGAACTGCTCGAGTTCTTTTTCCAATCTACCCACATCGGGTTTTCCCAGCCGATGGAGGGTTGCTACTGCTCCACTTTGAAAAAAGTCTGCCATTCTTGGCACCTTACTTTGTAGTTATGTCAACTTTGCAGTTTCAATGTTAGCTTTTGGACTATACCCAGTTCAATTGTTGCCTGGTCCTGTTGGTTCTGCGAGCGTGCCTTTGGTTCACTTTGACATATGCATAATCGTATCCGATGCTGGGATTAGCGTCAAATTCCTTGTTCGCGATGCTACACGTTTTAATTTTCCGACTAATCCCATGCATGCCTCACTCCTTAAAAATCCCTAAAATCTCTTCCTTCCACCCCCAACTCAAGGAAACGTTTCTGCAAACTCACACCATTAGCGTCTGGCACAGCGCACCCTATTTTCTTTCAATGCTGGAAAATCTATAGCGTTAAACATCGTAAATAAAGACGGTGTACGCTATGACCTAGTTTTTTTCATCAAGAATTTGCCTGCCTAGCATTTTACCCCAAGCTTCGCTTTTAAAAAAGCTACCGGCGACACAATTCCCTATTCCATTAGGCATGTCATCTAAAGGCCATCGCCAACCACCTTACTATAAATCTTTAACTTGGATAAGATGCGGATTTTTGCTAGGTAACCTAGAATCAGATGAAACAGCTCTTAACGCCAATAAAAGCAGTAATTTTTGACGTGTATGGGACGCTGTTAGAGGTTGGTCCGCCCGTCCCCGACGCAGACGCATGGTGGAGTAGAATATTCCGGGAGATATTGGGTATTGAACCGCCAATAGATAGGCATGAATTCTTTGCAGCTTGTAAAAGGATCACTGAAGAGATGGAACAGGCCGTGCGCCGAAAGGGAATTTTACACCCAGAAGTGAATTGGCCTGTAGTCGTGCAAAAGGCCATTCCCAGACTAGCTATGTTTCAGCCGGATGTGTTAAAACACTTCGCAACTGAACTAATTAGGTTACAGCATACTTCCTGGGTCCGGCCTGAAACTGCGTATGTACTGGGCAATTTGCATCAAAAGGGATACGTGCTTGGGATTGCCTCTAACTCCCAAGCCTACACGTTGCACGAACTTCGTACAGGGCTAGCTCCATACGGGCTTTCCCTCGAAATCTTTGAGCCTACTTTATGCTTTTTTTCCTATGAATACGGTTTCAAAAAACCGGATCCCTACGTGTTCAGGATCATTTCAGTACGGCTCGAAGCAAGGGGGATTAACCCATACGAAACAGTCATGGTCGGGGATCAAATTGAAAAAGACATACTCCCTGCTCGAGATGTGGGGTGGCAAACATGGTTGCTGTGTGGCGGGTCCGAAGAAATCCAAGCTGGAGACTGGCCTCGCTTCACCAAATGGCTAGGCTTATAAAATCGCCTGGAAAAAACTACAGTCCGACAGACGAATCCTAGTGAAACCTAGATAAAATCCAACCCCGCGGACATGTAAAATTAGGAAACCATAAATCATTTTTGCCTGATCCTCGCCTCCCTCGAACCCTATTTGCGGACGAGAGTAATATTCTGGGCTCCTTGTTCTTGGCGGTTGCACTCTAGAGAGACGAAACAGCTATTCTTTGGTGTCACACCTGCTCCCTACAGCTAGTTAAGATTCAAGTTTTTTAATAATTGCTGAAGTTGCCAATAAAACTTTGGTTCATAACATGACCTTCGGGCTATGAAACTAGGTGGGCATACTACAGCTAGCTATAGCATGTGAATCCCCAATTTAGAATGTTCAAATCGACCCCGCTGGCAAACTCTAGCAAAGAAACAGCGTAGATAGACAGAATCAAATCTTCCGACAGCAATCTAAGAAGCAACTCGAATTCAATTTTCGGGACCACGTTTGCACGAAAGATTCCCTCAGTGTAAAAAACACTCTTTGTAATGAGGCTAAACTTTTCTAATTTAGCTTAGGCGCATAGGCATAACAACATAAATGAAAGGATCTTGGATTCTGATCACCCCGGGACTGAGCTCATCAATAAAAGCGAACTCGATCTCATCTGCGCCAAGCACTGAAAGAGGTTCAATTAGAAATCTTGGGTTAAAGGCAATTGAGAACTCCTGGCCATTATATACTACAGCTAGGCGTTCTGCTCCTTCCCCAATTTCAGGCGAGTTAACAGACAAAGAGAGCGTATTTTTAGAAAAGGTAAGCTTAACGGAGTTCGAAGACTCGCTTGTTAGAATCTCGAGTCTTTTAAGGGCAGCAAGGAACTCCTCCCTGTCAATTTTTGCTTTTTCTTTAACATCCTGAGGAATTACTTGGCGGAAGTTTGGATAAACACCGTCAATTAACTTTGTGACGATCTTAATCGATTTTTTGGAATCCTCAGCCAAATTGAACCCAGCGTAATTCTGAGAAAGGGTAATTATTACTTCCCCTTTCTCAGACAGGGCACGCATAAGCTCATTTACAGCTTTAGTTGGCAAGATGTAATTTCCAGAAAAGTCCGAAGGCACCTTTTCTTTTAACTGCTCTTCAACAAGTGCAAGCCTCCGGCCATCAGTAGCAACAATAGAGAGCAAGCCAGTTTTTATCGACAAGCAGACCCCGTTCAGAACATACCTCGTCTCATCCGTGGAAACTGCATACGACGTCCATCTCAGCATCCTCCTCATAGTACTTTGTGGTAAAGAGAAGCCAATCTCTTCCTTAAAGCTTTGCAAAGGTGGAAATTCTTCTGGCGGCAGCCCTTTTAGTTTAAAGATGGACGGATCGGCTTTTATCGTTGTAACGAAGCGTTCGTCACTTGAAAGCTCGATTTCGAAGGCATCAATTTCTCTCGCGAGTGCGAAAAGTTTTTTAACTGGCACTGTGGTGGCGCCTTTTACTTCTACTTTTGCCTCAACCTTGCAAGACACGCAAAGATCGAGGTCCGTGGCAACTAATTCCAAATTGTCGCCTTCTGCTTTCAAAAGCGCATTTGAGAGTATAGGCAAGGTCGTCCTGGACCCTACTACGCTTTGGACCGTTTGCAGACCTTCGAGGAGGTTCTCCTTTTTGATTGTTACCTTCATTTTTTTCTGGTTGGTCAGTCAAGCTTAGCAGAAGTATTATCTATTGTGCAAAGTTTTGACAACTGGGAAGTGTCGAGGTTTGCACTCCGAAAAGAAAAGAGTTTTCTGTAGGGTGGCAATTGGGCATTTCTTGTAAATAACCTGTTGGTAAATGCTTTTCAAAGGTTTTTGAAGAGAAGTTGACAAACTTTTTCATAGTTATGAACAGCTTTTTCGCAAATGGAGTCGGAAACGAAAGTCCCGAAGAGGTGTTCTTTGTTAGCCGGCTTTTGGACTTAGAGCAAACTGAGCACAGGGGGTTGTTTGAGCAGTGTAAGTATCCTTGGGAGGTACTGAGCAAAATCGGCCCTTATTTAAGAGAAACCGTAATGCGGGAAATGAAAAATGTTTTTGTTGGAGAGGCGTACATTGGAAAGGATGTTTACATTGGTGAGGGGTCAGTGGTGGAGGATGGAGCGATGATCCTTGGCCCTGCTTACATAGGGAGGAATGTAGTGATTAGGCATGGTGCGTATATAAGGGAAAACGTGATTGTTGGGGATGAATGCGTTGTTGGGAATAGCACAGAACTTAAGAACTGCATATTGTTTAACGGGGTCCAAGTTCCACATTTTAATTATGTGGGGGATTCAATCTTGGGATATAGGGTTCACCTCGGAGCGGGAGTTATAATTTCAAACCTCCGTTCAATTCAAGGAAATGTGAAAGTAAAGTTTGGGGCGATTGAGATCGACACAGGACTAAGGAAGTTTGGGGCCGTAGTTGGGGATAAGGCAGAAATTGGATGCAACGCAGTTTTAAACCCTGGTAGCATAATTGGTAGGGGTTCAGTGGTGTATCCGTGCGTGAGTTGGCGAGGGTATCTGCCCCCTTATAAAATCGCAAAAAATAGGGCTTCAGTTGAGATTGTCGACATTGATAGGAAGAATGATTGCAAAGAGTGACAGTTTAACCTTCGAAGAGCAGTTTCTGGAAAAGGTACGCTACTTCTTCTCTAACGAAGGCCCACTCTCTAAAGCCAAAAACTTTGAGTACAGACCTCAACAAGCTCAAATGGCTGAGGAGGTGGCGCGCGCTCTTCTAGATGGGGCAAACCTCATAATTGAAGCACCGACAGGCATTGGAAAAAGCTTCGCGTACCTTTATCCTGCTATTCTTTTTGCAGTCAAATTTAGGAAAAAAGCAATAGTGTCAACTTTCACTATTAATCTCCAGGAGCAACTTGTCTGCAAGGATTTGCCAGTGCTAAAAAAGCTCATTCCCGAGGGTTTTACGGTGGCGATTTTGAAAGGGCGCAATAACTATCTATGCACGCGCCGGCTCCATCACGCCCTGCTGAATGCAAGGGGGCTATTTACTGGTCCTGAAGAGGCGGAATTGATGAGAATCCATGAGTGGTCGAAAGTCACAGAAGACGGTTCACTCTCGGACCTAAGCCCGGAACCTGATCCAGCAGTTTGGGAAATGGTCCGGTCCGAACGTGGACTGTGTTCCCCTAGGCTATGTGGCCGTGGATCTGAGTTTGCAAAACATAATCCTCTCTGTTTCTACCAAAAAGCGCGTGAGAAATTTCTCTTAGCTGATATTCTTGTGCTTAACCATATGCTGTTCTTCTCACTTTTTGGTGGATTGGATGAAGACACTCCCTCGACAGGCGGCTTTATTTTTAGCAACGATTTCGTGATTTTCGATGAGGCGCATCAAGTGCCCAGTGTAGCATCGGAGATGGTTGGAGCCAGTGTTTCAAACGGTCAAATTATGTACACTTTGCACAGGCTTTGGAACCCAAAAACTGAAAAAGGATTGCTTTCTCTCTTGCGGGGGAGCCGTGCGATTAAATTGGTGACAGAATTATTGGAAAGTGTTGGCGAATTTTTCAAGGTAGTAGAGGAAGCCTGCGATGAGATGCACACACGTCTTGAATCAAGATTACTTGGTGAGACAGCTGGGGACCACAGTGGAAAGAAAGGAGCCTGGACCGAAATAAGGATCAGAAGGCCCGACTTTGTTCCTGATAATATTTCGCTTCCGATTCAGCGGTTAAGGGAAGAGATAGGCGGGTTGATTAAAAGTTGTGAGGATCAAGATTTAGGAGGCGAACTTGCTGAAATAAACCGTCGTTTGGGAGAATTCCGTGAACAAATCGTGACCTTCCTAAAGCAGTCGTTGCCAGATTATGTGTACTGGGTGGAAAGGAGCGGCAAACTACAACGAACCATAGCTTTAAACTTCGCGCCTATAGATATAGCGGAATTCTTACGCACAGCGCTATTCGAGTCCGGCTCCAGCGTGATAATGACAAGTGGTACGCTGAGTATTCCGGAATCTCTGGCCCGTGAGATAAAAAAACGGTACATTACCAGCCGAGATGGGAATAAACAGGACTCCCCGAGTTTTGAGGGTCCTTGCCAATTGTCATATTTTGCCTCCAGAGTCGGGGGCAAGTCAGCTAGATTGGTCAGGCTCGATTCTCCATTCGACTATCAAAAACAAATGAAAGTTTACGTCGTGGGCAAATCTGATCCGCGCTCTTCTCCCTTCGTAGATGAGCTCGAATACTGGGTCCGACATTTTGTAGAATTAACTGGGGGAAAGGCATTCGTGCTATTTACCAACGTCTCGCTTATGCACGAAGTCGCACAGCGGCTTGCCCCATATTTCAGGGAACGAGGTATCGAGTGTTATGTTCAAGGTACCGGCCTGCCACGTTCAACTATGTTGGAAAGGTTCAAACAGGACGGTAATTCAGTGCTATTCGGGGCTGACAGTTTTTGGCAAGGGGTCGACGTGCCAGGTGAAGCCCTAAGTAATGTGATAATTACCAAATTGCCGTTTGCTGTACCCGATCATCCATTGATTCAGGCTAAGATCGAAGCAATAGAGGCCCGTGGAGGTGATGCATTTATTGAGTTTACTCTCCCCGAAGCTGTGCTGAAATTTAAGCAGGGCGTCGGCAGATTAATTCGGACGAAAAACGACAGGGGAATCGTAGTTGTCTTAGACGGTCGAATCCTAACAAGGTCCTACGGACGGATCTTCCTTGAGGCGATTCCCCAATGCCCTATCGAAATTGTTTAAGACGGGAAAACTTGTGCCTGGAAAAATGGGTTATGCACCCATTTTTTAGGAGGTTTTTTGGTAGCATCCTCAATCGTGTTAGGGGCCGACCCCGCGTGGATAAGTGTTCGAAAGCCTCGAGGAATGTCACAATTTACTGTTGCAAAGATGAGATCAGGGTATAAGATTCAAATGACTCCCCAAAGAAAGAGAAAAGCGTGTATGAAAAAGTCTTTAGGCGCAAGGCCTCTTTTATATCCCTCACCAGTATGCGTGGTTGGGACCTACGATGCAGTAGGCAAACCAAACGCTGCGGTGGCAGCCTGGGCCGGGATAGCCTGTTCTAGCCCACCCTGCATAAGTGTCTCCTTCAGAAAGCAGACACAAACTTACAAAAATATCCTCCACAGAAAGGCATTTACTGTATCAATCCCTTCCATTTCGCGCGTTAAAGAGGCCGATTTTTTTGGTATAGCCTCTGGAGATGAATATGATAAGTTTGCCCTTACAGGATTAACGCCTGCGCAGAGTCAGTTTGTCGATGCCCCATACGTTGAAGAGTTCCCTTTGGTTTTGGAGTGTAAACTGCTCCAGACAGTCGAACTCGGTTTACATACAATGTTTGTAGGTGAGATTCTAGATGTGAAAGCAGACGAGGCTGTACTGACTTCGCCTGACGACGCGGTAAGTATTCAAAAAGTGGCCCCCCTTATCTACGCCCACGATACGCGCGAGTATTACACAATTGGGAGATTTATTGCGAAGGCATTTTTAGCTGGTCGTGATTTCTTCTCCAAAAAATAGGCATAAAAACAGAATAAGTCCGTGTGACTTTTCCTAATGGGTGCCCAAAAGTAGTTTTCGTGTGAAATCCAACGCTTCCTCATCTGGGCTGGATGGAACCAAGCATGAGAGTTATTACATGCAGTATAAGGACGGTTAGACCCAGATGCGTGAAGTGCGCGACTTAATGGTTAAGTGCATCAGGTTACCCACGAACTGGTGCAGAAAGTAGTGATTGCTCTGTCCTTGATATAAGCGAAGGCTAATTTTTCCGGGCGGTCTTAAATTGAAGGGCCTTGTTCGTTACACATAAACCTAATGCCCAAAAAGAGTGAGCTTTGCTCCTTGGGACTCAGAAATGCAGAGGGCGAGAGTTTTGTCTGCAACTTTTCCGAGCCAGGTTGCTTTTGGAAATCAGTCCCCGCATTAACTGGACTCTGTTAGGAGCCGGATCCGCCTGTTTGTTCGTGAACGGGGAGTCAGATGGTTATTGGGCGAGAGTAGGACTCATCTAAACAAATTCATACCTGCGTAATCCGTGTCCGGCCTAAGAACCGCTTAACCAGATTTCACAATCAAGCTTGCTCGTCCAATCATAAGGGTGAACGGCTTCCAAAAATCCGCGTTTAATTCGGTAGATTTTTGCTGATTCCCGTGGTTACGAACTATGCATAACAGAAACTTGGTTTCATCCACACCTTTCTTCACTGTTTCCGTTTGTTAGCACAAGGAAAACTTTTATTACGCATTCCGCAGTTCCCCACGGTTTCCGCTTAGAAAATCTTTTTTAACGGTGATTTCATAAAAAACTGCAGTAGTGGATTTCAAGCGGGTTTGAAAGGCGAGAGAATGACTATGGGAACCGTGAGATACGCCAATGGCGGGTGCTTGTGCTTAGTAGTAGCGCCCATATTACTTATGGAAGATCCCCATATAGTAGTGCGTGAAAACCACACAGCGTCGCGCGAAATTCACTCATAAAGGCGCGTGGATACGAAATCGGCATATCCGTAACCTGTTGATATATCGAGGGATGTGTACTTGGCACGGCTTTTGTTAAATTTGTTTTAAGCTTGACTGTGGATCTTCTGGCCAGGGGGTGGGCACAGGGAGGTCCATGGTGGGCTAAGATGTAAATAAAGCAAAGGAGGTTTAGAACATGAAGAGAATGAAACTAAGAAAGTCAGCGTTTACGTTGATTGAGCTGTTAGTCGTGATCGCGATTATTGCGATCTTGGCAGGGTTGCTATTGCCAGCGTTGGCGATGGCAAAGAAGAAAGCCCAACGAATTGCGTGCGTGAATAACCTGAAACAGTTGGGTATCGGGTTTAAGATGTTTGCGAATGATAACAACGATAGGTTCCCCCAAAAGTTGCGTGCCGCCCAAGGAGGTCTTCCAGATGCTGTATACAATGCAATTAACAATACACCACCGGCTGCTGGTGGCCAATATGTTTATGCGATATTCGCTTTGATGTCGAACGAGTTATCCACGCCTAAGCTTACAATATGCCCGAGTGATGATCGATCTGTGGGTGCAAATACTGCGTTCGTATTGCCGCCTCCAGGCCAAGCAGTACCACCTAAGCAGTACACTTTGGGGGGATATTCTTACGGAAATATCAACGTGTCTTTCTTCCTGGGTCGAGATGCGGATGATACCCAACCTTCATTTCTACTGGCGGGTGACAGGAACCTTTGGGCAAAGGGCGGTACTTATACCGCTCAGCCAACTGTTGATATAGGAGCTTACGATGGGTTCGGATACAGTAGTCAAGGTGCGCCCGGGTATTGCAGTTTGTACGTTCCGCCGACCGCGACTCGCCAACCAGCTAACGGCCCTGGTTGGACGGATAAAATGCACACTCGTGCTGGTAACGTGTTGTTTGGTGATGGCAGTGCGCGGCAACTTTCTGAGGCAGGTTTGTTTGATGCACTCAAACAAGGAGGTTATACCAACAACCCAACCACCTCAATGTGTTGGTTGCTTTTCCCAATTCCATAACCTGAACAGCGAGGCTCCGGGAGAGTAAGAAAATAGGGCTGGAAACGGGCTGCCGCAAAGGGAGCAGCAGCCCGTTTCTATTTTTGCAACTTGCAAGGATCGGCTTATTTTTAGAATGCAACTAACCATGCCCGGACAAGTCCAATTGGTTGAATTCGTGTAAATGACGGGTAAAGTTATTAGTTTCCGTTTGCTAGTTGTAGAGACCAATTGTAAAAGGTGGGACCAAAAAGTATGTAAGCGGACCTGTAACACCGCAGGTTCCAGTTCCTTTAACTCGTCTGGATAAACACAGAAGTGTCCATAAGCCATTCAAAAATCGCTGCCTGCGCTTTTCCGAAATTGACATGGCAACACAACAAGCTGCAAAGCAGTACCTTCTTTTGAAAGGGTAAGGTGGATTACAACTTCCACGACGGATTGGGTTTTTATTAGAATCAAACTTTGTGTCCCACCACGGCTTAAGTGTGTAATTTACTCATTCCGAATATCCGAACTCAGCCAGTCCTGGCTGGGACGGGCAGGACTCCTTTGAGTAAGTTTCTAAGAATGTGGCAAAGGTAAACCGGTGTACGCCCAGAATATCCAACCGGAAAAAATACTTTTCCGCGGGCATGAGCTTCTTTAACGTAACTGGTATGAGATCCAACTCGCGCGGTTCCTGGCTTCGTATACAGACGGTACTTTACCTTAGCCTATGGCTCACTGTTGATGCATACGATGTGCTAAATCGGGCTGAACCGTTCCCACTCCAGAATGTACGTTTGTTAGATGGGGCTTTCAAAAGAGCAATGGAGCGAGACGCGGAGTATTTGCTAGAACTTAAGCCTGATCGACTTTTAAGTTGGTACCGGAAAGAAGCCGGGTTAGAACCAAAAGCCCCTGCATACGGTGGATGGGAAAAGCAGACGATCGCAGGACACTCATTAGGTCATTATTTGAGTGCATGTTCTTTGATGTACGCTAGCACAGGAGACGAACGGTTTAGTGAGCGGGTGCGGTATATTGTGGAAGAGTTGAGAGAATGTCAACGTGCCCATGGTGATGGCTACGTGGGAGCAATGCCCGGTGGCAAAGCAGCGCTTGAGCGCATGGCTGCTGGGGAAATAGAAGCGAAGCCATTTGATTTGAACGGGATTTGGGTGCCTTTTTACACGTTGCACAAAGTGTTAGCCGGACTCCTAGATGCGCATCGATATTGCACAAACCAAACCGCCCTCGAAGTGGCATGCGCGCTGGCAGACTGGATTGACGAAAAAACAGCTGGTTTAACTGATGAGCAGATGCAGAAAGTCTTAAGTTGTGAGCACGGAGGTATGGTGGAAGTAATGGCTGAATTGTACGCTCGAACTGGTAAGGCGCACTACCTCAGAGCAGCAGAAAGGTTTTATCATCGAGCGGTTATGGATCCCTTGTTAGGGGGTCGGGACATTTTGCCTGGATTGCATGGAAATACGCAAATTCCCAAAGTCATTGGGATTGGCCGCTTGTATGAGCTTACCGGTGATTGGCGCTACAGAATAATTGCAGAGTTTTTCTGGGATCGAGCAGTGGGACATCATAGTTATGCAATCGGTGGTATAACGGAGGGCGAGTATTTTGGTGACCCTGACCGTCTGAGTAATCGTCTGGGTCAACACACATGCGAGACTTGCAAGACGTACAACCTATTAAAGCTAACCCACAAATTATTCGGTTGGAACGTAGACGCTCGAAAAGCCGATTACTACGAGCGCGCACTATACAACCATATTTTGAGCTCCCAGCACCCTGATACGGGAATGATGATTTATTACCTGCCCTTAGCAGCGGGTGCGAAGCGGGTGTATAGCACCCGTGATGATTCTTTCTGGTGTTGTGTGGGAACAGGCATGGAAAATCATGCCCGATACGGTGAATTTATTTATTGGCGTATAGACGACGGTGTGCTGGTTAATCTTTTTATCCCCAGTCAACTGAAGTGGGGGGAGCGGGGAATAAAAATCACCCAAAACACCTTATTCCCTGCTGAGGATAAAAGCGCGTTCAAAATCGATACTGAGAAGCCACAAGAATTCGCGCTTGCCATCAGGGTTCCTCATTGGGTCATGGCATCACCAGAGATCCGTGTAAAT
Organism: uncultured Verrucomicrobiota bacterium; assembly: GCA_964654645.1. Lineage (GTDB taxonomy): Bacteria > Verrucomicrobiota > Verrucomicrobiia > Limisphaerales > CAZZJO01 > CAZZJO01. Next base: position 36,520 of record CAZZJO010000023.1, read on the forward strand.
GGCAAAGTAAGTGAGGTCAGTTGCTTGGCGCGGGGTTACCTCAGCGTGAAACGCCGCTGGCAAAACGGTGATGTTTTGACAGTGCGCTTCCCTATGGGATTGTGGGTCGAGCCTATGCGTGACAACACAAATCGAGTTGCGTTGATGTATGGGCCAGTAGTGTTAACAGCGGATCTAGGTTCAGACAACCGACCGGTTACAAATGTTATGCTCGGTCGGTTTCCCGTTTTGGTACACAACGGAAGGCCTGTGAATCAATGGATTCAGCCTATTGCTGGTCGTCCCCTAGAGTTCCGTACAATTGGGGTTGGCAGGCCCACAGACTGGACATTGAAACCCCTGTGGTTACTTCACGATCGACGTTACTCTGTGTACTTCGACGTACTCACTGAGAAGGATTGGGATTCTCTTGCGCAAGAGTGGGAATCTCAGCAAACGAAGCTAAGTGAGATTGAAAAACGTACAATTGACATCGTAGTGGCAGGCGACGATGCCTCAGAAGCAATGCACGACTTGCAATCTTCGGAATCGGGCACCGGTGAGTATGGGTGGCGCACTTGGCGCCAAGCAGTCCGCGGAGGTTGGTTCCAGTACAAACTAAAATCCGATCCCAATCAACCAGTTGAAATAGCCGTTACATACATAGGGAGGGAGCGGGGTGCCCGACAACATGACATCATTGTCGAAGGACAGAAAATTGCCACACACCAACTTGACGCTCCTGCTCCAGGCGGGTTAGCAACATTTACGTTCCAAGTACCTTCTGATTTAACACGTGGTAAAGAAACAATCACTGTCCGTCTTCAAGCGCGGCCTGAAAATACGACCGGGCGCGTCGTTGAAATCCGAGTCATTCGTGCCAAAAACAAAAATTGAACCGTTTTAGAGGCATTGTAGGGCAGGATTTTTGCATTGGACCAACATAAAACCACCATAATTTCCCATGCGTGCGTTAGAGCCAGCCATTCAAGCGTTTAACCTCGCCATTAAGTACCTTGAGACATTGAAAGACTCCGGGGTTACCCAAGTAATTGTGACTCAGGCGCTTTTGGCGGATCTGAGTGTATATAGTCCCCCACGGGTTTCAAAGGTAGCGTGCGAAAAAGGACCCAACGCCAACCCCTCCGCAAACCAGATGAGGACTGGAAATGAGGCATCCCAGAAAAGCAGCGCTCAAACCCAGTCGAGAAAAAGAATCCAATTGCGGGAAACGGATTTCATACCGCTCTTTCGGTATCAGAGCGTCCCTTTGCTTGGATTGGATCAACTAGGCAAACCAGAACAGATAGAGTTGAGCGAGGGCGAAAAGGCGCGTGCTTTAGAGGAACTCAGACGGGAGGTGCTTAAGTGTGCAAAATGTCCGCATCTTGCAAAGACTCGTAAGAATGTGGTGTTCGGGGTTGGAAACGTAAACGCTTCGCTGATGTTCGTTGGGGAAGCCCCTGGCGTGGAAGAAGACGAACAAGGCGAACCTTTTGTAGGTAAGGCGGGTCAACTCCTCACCAAGATCATCCAAGCAATGGGTTTGTCCCGTGAAATTGTATATATTGGGAATGTGCTTAAATGCAGACCCGATACCCAACCAGGTGCTCCTGGTAATAGAAAACCCACTTTCGAAGAGATGCGAACGTGTGTACCTTACTTGGAACGTCAGATTTTGATAATTCGACCTAAGGTAATTGTAGCCTTGGGCGCAACAGCCGTTGAGGGACTGTTTGAAAAGCGGAACGTACAAATTACCAAAATTCGAGGCCACTGGCTTGAATGGAATCGAATCCCAGTAATGCCGACCTACCATCCTTCTTACCTGTTGCGGAACCCATCAGTTGCAGTGAAACGTGAGGTGTGGGAAGATATGTTGAAAGTAATGGAAATGCTTGGCCTGCCAATCACGGATAAGCAGCGGAATTATTTCAAACGCTATGGCACGAAGGAGTAAGAACATCCCCCAAATCGCGGCTGAACCATTCGGTAAAAGCTTATTCGGAGGGTAATCCGTCACTGGGAATAGTTGAAAAAGAATAGACTTTGCCACTAGGTATGGCTGGTTCCTTCAAATCTACGTTTCCATTCCCTAATAGCGTCAATGATTGTTTGCCCGACCTGTGCGAGCGGCGTTACATGTCGCAACTTCACCCATGGTGTAAACCCAACTAAATCGTGGGTAACTAATATTTGCCCATCGCAATGAGGCCCAGCACCTATGCCTATGGTAGGAATGGGGACGGAATGGGTAATAGCCTCAGCAATGTGTGCGGGTACCAGCTCAAGCACGATGGCAAACACCCCAGCTTCTACTAAAGCTTTGGCACTTTCCATTAACCATTGTTGTTCTTCAGGGGTTTTGCCTTTCATCCTGTACCCCCCTTCTTCTTGAACTCGTTGTGGAAGGAACCCAATATGGCCAATTACCTGTACCCCCGCTTCCACCACCGCTTTTATAATTTCCTTAATTTCCTTGCCGCCCTCCATCTTTACGGCCTCCGCCCCAGCTTGGACAAACATGAGAGCATTCCGGACGGCAGTTTCAGCAGTTGAAAACGAACCAATGGGCATGTCCACAGCCACTATTGCTCTAGGTTTTGCCCGAACCACCGCCCGCAAGTGATGTAGCATGTCGCTAATTGTTACGTGAGTAGTGTCAGGGTACCCAAGCACTACATTTCCAACTGAGTCCCCTACCAGTATAATGTCCACCCCCGCTTCATCCACTAGTCGGGCCAACGGATAGTCGTACGCGGTCAACGCAAAAATTTTCAGGCCCGACCGTTTTTTCGCGATTAAGTGTGAGGGTATGATCTTCTGGGTTGGTTGATCGGGGACCGCCATGTTCAATTAAAGCGATTGGAAACCCTGAATGATCTCTTTTGCAGAAGCGGTTGCGGTGCCTATTTTTCCAACCACTATTCCTGCAGCCTGATTTGAAATAATTGCTGCTTCCAGTGGAGAAGCACCCCCAATTATTGCTGCCGTAAACGTGGCAATAACAGTGTCCCCTGCCCCAGATACGTCGTATACCTCTCTGGCCACAGCGGGAATGTGCACGGGGTTTTCTCCGCGTCTACATAGCATCATCCCATATTCACCTAGTGTGATCAAAAGAATATCAGGCGCATACCGATCTAGGATGGTTTCTGCTACTTTACGAAGTTTTTGGTCCTTCTCAGGGGGGGTCCGAGGACCAATATCAAAAATGCCAGCAAGTTCAAGCGCCTCCTTGCGATTAGGAGTTATAAGGGAAAAACCTGTGTAATCCACTTGGTGGACCGGTTTAGGATCAAGGCTTAGCCAAATTTTCTTTTCGCGAGCAATAGACTTAATTGAGCTAAGCAAATCGTTAGTTACCACTCCTTTGGCGTAATCGCATATAATTATAGCGTTGACACTATCAATTAACGGCCGGATTTTGGCCCATAGCTTGCTGCCCAGTGTTAAATCTAAGTCATCATCCACTTCCCTATCCAGTCTAACCACCTGTTGTTGACGGGCAATAATACGGGTTTTAATGCTCGTGGGCCGTGATCTACTGGCAATTAGCCCTTCACAAGAGATGCCTTCTTCCTCCAGTAAGGACCGAAGCCTTGATCCAGAGGCATCCCTGCCAATTATTCCCGCGAGTACAGTATTTACCCCCAAGGCTGCTAGATTGCGTGCTACATTTGCAGCCCCACCAGGCATGTAGGTTTCCCGCTCAAACCTTACTACAGGTACTGGGGCCTCAGGCGAGATGCGGGTCACATCCCCCCAAATGTAATGGTCTAGCATTACATCTCCCACCACCAAAACCCGACAATTCTTTGCCTGGTAAAGGATTTTTTTTACGCGGCTTAATTGAACCACGTGTTTCATATTAGGGATTGATGCGAGTCACCTAATAACAAAACCTACCAAAATGGGCTAGCCTTAAAAATTAAAATGCAAAGCAATGCGGGGAAAAAGCGTTGGAAAGGACGCATCAAATGTTTCGGGAAATTGGGAGTAAACACAGGATCGAAGATGGCAATGTTATGCCGTAAAATAATCTTCAAACGCGTTTCAAAGAGGGAAAAAGGTTTAAATCATAGTAGAGGTATCGATACCGTAACCGTTGTCGGTAACGATAATACATAATTTTAAGCTGTTGATAAATTTCCAACCAGGAACTCTGCCCGAGGTTGTTTCGAGTATGACCATAGCAAGCGTGTTTGGCAAGGGCCCAGTTTTAAATTGCCTATGTTGCCACACCCCGTAGGTAAGTAGATTAACTTTCAAATCAAAACCTAAACCGACACGTTGCCAGGCAACTAGCTACTTCGGGGGCCGCCGAGAATGCCTATAGGCCTCGAGGTTGCCGTCGTATCTCGTCACGCCGCCGGCCACACCGTTCCGCCTTGAGTGCGTAGAGGTAAAGGTAGTGGCAGGCCACAATCCCGTAGCGGAACCTTAAGTTCCAATCCAACCTTTCCCACGTAACTACACCCGTAAGAATGCGGACCGTTAGATTGCAAATCATACTTTAACGTAGCCGCCGCGGTAATGCGACGGATTTATTTGCCGACTTACGTCGGGGGCAACCAAAATGATTAATCAAGTTTTTCCCGCAGCCACTATCGTAAGACGGTGGATTAAAAGGGCGGTCGGTTACTTGTCACATCACCACCGAAAGGGCAGCAGCTAAACTCATTTAAACCCAGGGTGGATTAAAAAGTTATCCATAATTCCCATAGCCGCCGTAAGGTGGTAGACCTAAATTAGGATTTTTGCTATCGCGGTCATAAGGTGGATCATGGCACCAAAAGGAATTTATTCGCACCTGTTAAGGGTCCGGCCCGGGAGATACAAAATCAAACTTGTGCGTAGCCGCCGCGGTAACGCGGCGGATTCATCCGTCGACTTACGTGGAGGGCTACCAGAAAATTTTCCCTGTGGCAACTGCCATAGGCATACCCGATAGGAAACATAGTTTGCCCGAGGAAAATGTCCGGCAGAGAATGACCCAGAAGACCCGCAAACTAGACACCAGTGGTATTAAACACAGAGCCAGATGAATTTCATATGAGGATAAGTACCATGAGAAACGAATAAATTTTGCGCTTTCAAAACCCTTGAGCCTTATGATGTAACATTTGTGGAAACCACTGGCATGTTAGTGGTGGGGCAGCAATCAATATGAGGTTTCTTTTACACCAACGTACTTGGTCGAATTGGATAAATGTTGGGTGAGTTGACTTTTCGACCATCCCAGTGTTTGAATAAAATAGCCAGTGTTTGAGTTTCCGAAACATTATGATGTCATAGTGGTAGGTGGTGGGCACGCAGGAATTGAAGCTGCGTTGGCGGCTGCCCGGATGGGATGCACTACGCTGCTACTTACGATCAATTTGGATACCATTGGTCAAATGTCTTGTAATCCTGCTATTGGGGGTACAGCAAAAGGGCAGTTAGTTAGGGAGATAGATGCGTTAGGCGGTGAAATGGGCATTAACACAGACATGACAGGTTTTCAGTTTAGAATGCTAAACACGAAAAAGGGTCCGGCCGTTTGGTCGCCACGTGCCCAATGCGACAAAAAGGCTTACCAATTCAGGATGAAATGGGTATGTGAGAGACAAGAAAACTTAGATTGTAAGCAGGCTCGTGTAGAAGCACTTGTTGTTAGGGATGGAGTGGTTCGAGGTGTGGATACTGATTTGGGGGTACGGTTTTATGGGAAAACGGTAATCCTTACGACGGGCACGTTCTTGTGCGGGTTAATGCATATTGGAAGGGTGAAAATCCAGGGCGGACGGCTTGGCGACCAAGCGGCATATAAACTTTCGGAGTCTCTACGCTCAATTGGATTGGAGATAGGTAGGCTTAAAACTGGTACTCCCCCGAGGTTAAACCGACGATCTATCGATTTTTCAAAAGTCCAAATGCAGCCAGGGGATGATCCCCCGCCCTTTTTCACCCATTGGAAGGAAGAATTGTTTCACGTGAAACAATTTTGGTGCAAACCTGCGTCTCCTTATCCCCCAGGATCAACATTAGAAAGAGCGGGAGGACAGATCCCTTGTTACATTACTCGTACAACCGAGGCTACCGCAAAAATTATACGCGAACACTTACATGAGTCGCCACTTTTCGCCGGTGAAATCAAAGGGATCGGGCCCCGGTATTGTCCCTCAATCGAAGATAAAATCGTGAGATTCCCTGATAAGCCTACGCACCAATTGTTTTTAGAACCCGAAGGGATTAACACCGAGGAGTTTTATTTAAACGGATTTTCAACCTCGCTGCCCTTCCCAGTCCAGCTTCAAATGATCCGCACCGTCGTTGGATGTGAAAACGCGGAGATAATTAGACCTGCTTATGCAGTGGAATATGACTTCTGTAATCCGATCCAAATAACCCACTGGCTTGAAACAAAGGTTTGTAAAAATCTCTTTTTGGCAGGGCAGATTAACGGAACATCAGGGTATGAAGAGGCAGCTGCGCAAGGCATAATGGCTGGCATTAACGCTGCGCTGCGAGTTAAGGGACTCCCTCCATTGGTACTAGGCCGCGACCAGGCATATATAGGGGTCCTAATTGATGATTTAGTGACAAAAGGTGTTACTGAGCCCTATCGGATTTTTACCTCACGGGCAGAGTTTAGACTACTTTTGCGCCAGGATAATGCTGATCTTCGGTTAAGTGAAATCGGTTACCGGATAGGTTTACTGCCTAAACACCGATATGCCAGGGTCGTTGAAAAGAAACGATTGATTGAGGAAGAGCTTCAGCGGCTAAAAAAAACACGGGTTGGCAATGAAACACTTGAAAAGTTATTAATGCGTCCTGGAATTACATACAAAGACTTGCCGAATCGGAGAGACGACCTTCCAGATGAGGTTATTTACGAAGTGCAGGTCATGGTGAAATACGTCGGGTTCATAGAACGGCAGTTGGTTGAAGTGCAGAAGCTTAAATCGCTTGAATCTAAAGCAATCCCAGAGAACTTTGATTTTAACGCAGTGCCTGGATTACGAACTGAGGCCCGTATCAAATTGTCACAAATCCGACCCCGGACAATTGGACAGGCTGCACGAATTCCTGGAGTTTCACCCGCGGACATAAGTGTGCTAAGTGTTTGGCTTGCAAGAACTTACGGAGGAAATAATTTACCTGTTCCTCCCCCAGACCAGGAAAACGAAGAATAACACAGCTGCTTAGTATCAGACATAAGAGGTTGGCTTTTCTCCTGGTTCGGAGCATATTGTATAGGCTTATGAGTGAGGTGACAAATGCACATGCAATCCCCCGAATGGAACCTGCGCTCCAGAAGGGAATCAATCGGAGTCGTGGGTACCGGGGTGAAGTTGTCTACATTTACGCGTTCGACGTTGCTTTAGGAATGCAAGACCTTCCTATCTGCCAACTATTGGGACAAACGGTGACCGAATTTGGAATTGGCCAAGATAAACGGAGTCCACGGGAGTTTTCCTTTTTTAAACCTCAGATGGTGAAGTTACCTGTGCAGGAGCGTGTTGGCCCTACCGGTCTGGTGAAGGTGTACCGCACGATAAAACTTCTGCCGCTGGGGGCAGTTAGTATTACGGTACGGCTACCTTTTGAGGTTGACGATTTGTTACAGCTTGTGCAGTTCCATGATTTGGAATTTGAAGATGGGAGTTTACACCGAGAGGTTCGTCATCTGGCCGAGCAGGTTGTTGATGAGCTAAAGTCTTTTTACATTAAGCCTCGCTTACCATTGGTAGAAGAAGAAGCGTACACAATCTTCTGTTTAGAATCCCCGCTTGTTGATGAGGAAGGAAAAATAATATCAGCCGAATCGTGGTTCAAGCTACATAGACGTGAAATTGCCGCAGTGCTTACCCAGGAAAAGGATCCTTTTGTCCTCTCCGATCAAGAGGCTGAAGAGTCCACGAGCATGTATTTAAGCTACTATAACGACGACTTGGTAGTGGTTGATTGGGATGCGGCGCTAATTGTTGATGATCCTGCGGAGTTTGATGAGTCGATTTATATTTTTGAACTTGCAAATTTACAATTATCGGAGTTAGAGGCTTACGATCGAATTTTAGACGAAGCTTTGGAGCAGGCGTACGATGATTTAAGTGGCAAGTCACTACGATCGCGGCGTGCCATTCTGCGGGATTTAAAGGAGCTACGGATTGATCTTACCCGTTTTAGTGATGAGCTGCAGAATATCACTAAGTTCTTTGGTGATTGGCACTTGGCCAGAATTTATGAACGAATTGCCCGCAGATTTCACCTCAATGAGTGGCATGCGGCAATCGATGACAAGCTTAGGACCTTAGACAGTCTGTATCATTTAGCTGCCCAGGAGCAGGACACGCGGACTATGGTATGGTTAGAGACGGCGATAGTGGTGTTATTTGTATTGGACGTAATAATCATCCTCCTGGGGGTGCACATTTGAAACGGGGAAATACGAGATATAACGATACCGTTAACGTTACCAGGGATGTTTTGCAGCCCATTTTGCATCGTCCAATGACGTGGAAAGGGTAGTTCGAGGTCATGGTGGGATGTTGACTGATGTAGTGCCTGCCAAGTTAAGGATGGATTTCCCACCTGAGTGATTAGCACGATTCGGTTGGAACAAGCCGGACAAGGGATGAGTAAGCTATTTATATGTCACCCTCGTCCCGGCAAGTGGGTTTGCGGGCATAAATCATAGCTTTTGTTACCGGCCTTAGTGATAGAGATAGGAAGTAGTTTGGTTGTTCGGACGAATTAGGAGTTGCTTTTAATTCCAAACGAGGGATCCCCGAACGAGTCTATCTTTGATGAGGCCGTAGAATTCGCCGTGGCCGAGGTACTTCCAGCCCAATTGGGTGCCGCAACGGCGACAAACGCTATAAGTCCATGCAAACCCTGGGAACCATGTTTGTTTGAAAGTGGGGGCACCCCGTTGGGCACACCCTGGAGCGCGTTTAAAGGTAATGATTTTAAATCGTTTGCCTGCCGGGTTTACGAAAGTCAACTCGTCGGCTCCACTAATTGTGAATCTGTCCATTTCATCTGCCACGTGATTGAGGCACCAGCTACAAAGCCAAGTCTCGTCCTGGGGTGGAGAGCTGAGACGCGCCAGTGGAGCTGGCACGGGCTTTGGGGTTGAATATTGGTACCAGAACGTGGCCATAGGCAATGCCGTTTGGCGCTTAGAAATTTAGCACGGAATGTTGGATTAGCAAAGTGGGGGAACGAAAGTTGCGTCCACCTTTGGTGCCGGTGGTGGGATTTGAACCCACACGGCCATTGCTGGCCAAGGGATTTTAAGTCCCTTGTGTCTGCCTTTCCACCACACCGGCGCGATAACTTACAGACATTAGAATAAGAGGAAACGGGAATCTTTTCAATGCTAACCTGCACCAAATGTGTGTGGTTCCCGGGCCAACGGGTATCAGAGTTTAGGGGACAGGTTGAGGCCAGAGAATTGGGTCATTTGTGTCGGGTCTACGGATGCAAGTGTCTTTATTTGCAAGGTTGGGGTCGGGTTTGGGGTAGTCAACGTTGTAATGCAAACCACGACTTTCTTTTCGTGACATTGCGCTTTCGACAATTATTGCCGCCAACGTGGCAATGTTACGTAGCTCCAGCAAGTCGGGTGTCACAAAAAAGTCCCAATAATATTCGTGGATTTCCTCAAGAATCATCACTATGCGCTTTTTTGCTCGATCGAGTCGCCGGTTGGTGCGCACGATCCCCACGTAGTCCCACATGCATCTTCGGAGCTCTTCCCAGTTATGGGATACGACTACGGTTTCCTCGGGGTATTGGGCTTTTCCATACTCCCATGGTGGGACGGGCTTCGTGATTGGTTCGCGGTCGGATTTAGCTGCGTGCATGGCGGCTCGATGTCCACACACTATCCCTTCCAGTAACGAGTTGCTAGCAAGTCTATTTGCGCCGTGTAAACCTGTACAAGCTACTTCCCCGATGGCATATAGGCCAGGGATGTCCGTCACACCGTTTACATCGGCCAATACACCTCCGCACTGGTAATGAGCCGCAGGCACCACAGGGATTGGCTCTTTTGTAATATCGATTCCGTATCCCAGACAGGTCTTATAGATGGTAGGAAAGCGTTTTATAATGTACGGGGCAGGCTTATGCGTAATATCTAGCAGGACATAATCAGCGCCCGTGCGTTTCATTTCAAAGTCGATAGCTCTGGCTACTACATCCCGCGGAGCAAGTTCTGCGCGCGGATGATATCTGTGCATAAACTGTTGGCCGTCGATGGTTTTCAAGACTGCGCCCTCCCCGCGCAGTGCTTCTGAGATCAAGAACGATTTAGCTTTGGGATGGTAGAGGCAGGTTGGATGGAACTGAACGAATTCCATGTTTGCAATACGGGCGCCGGCGCGGTAGGCCATTGCTACGCCGTCGCCAGTAGCTACGTCCGGATTACTTGTGTATAGGTAGACCTTGCCACTTCCGCCAGTGGCTAGTACAACGATGGGGGCCAAAAATGTTTTTATTGTATTGGCTTTGCAATCAAGAACGTAGGCCCCGATGCACCGATTAGGTTTGTCCCATCCTAGTTTTATCGTTGTGATTAGATCGATTGCGAAATGATGCTCGAAAAATTTTATGTTCGGGTTTTGGTCTGCTACAGAGGTCAACACCCTAACAAGCTCTCGACCCGTGGCATCGTCTATGTGGAGAATCCTACGTTTCGAATGTCCCCCTTCTTGTCCAAGGTCGTATTCAGGCCCGTTGTTTGTGTCCATACCTTCCCTTTCGGTGAAATGTACGCCCCATTCAATCAGTTCTCGAATTCGTACGGGGCCTTCTGATACGATGGTTTTGACTACGGCTTCTTTACAAAGTCCTGCACCTGCTTCTAGGGTGTCCCGCACATGGTTCTCGATGGAATCGTCTTTGCTGGTGACGGCCGCAATTCCGCCTTGCGCGTAAAAGGTATTGCTCTCGGTACGATCCCGTTTAGATAAGACGGCAACTGATCCAAAGCGCCCTGCTTTGATTGCGAAACATAAGCCAGCAATACCACTACCAATTACCAGGAAGTCGAATTGATACTGGTGGTTGTTTGAGGACATGGGCGCAAGACTTTGTTGCGTTAGAGTCGTGCGTTATCGATAAGCCGAGTATTGCCAATTCGCACTGCAAGCGCCATGTGCGCTCCTACGCTGACCGTTTCTAACGGCAGAAGGGTGTGGGACTGAAAAAATTCCACGTAGTCGATCTGTGCGGTTGGCACTTCCTTCGTGATAAATTCTTTAATCTTTGTTTTGAGTTCGATTGCGTTCCATGACTGTGCTTTGACTAGCTCACGGGCTAAAACCAGGGACCTGTACAGTATAGTGGCTTGCTTGCGTTCTTCTGGGGAGAGGTAAGTGTTGCGTGAGCTCAGTGCAAGACCATCTTTTTCTCTGACGGTAGGTGCAATCACGATTTTTACAGGAAAATTCAGGTTATCAACCATTCTTTTGATTATGACTGCTTGTTGCCAATCTTTTGCTCCAAAGACCGCAATATGAGGTTGAACGATATTAAAAAGTTTTGCCACCACTGTTGTAACGCCCTTGAAATGCCCAGGTCGACACGCGCCTTCCATGGTTTTTGATAGAAATTCTTCGACTACGTAAGTAGTGAATTTCCCTTCCTGGCGGTCCGGATACATCTCTTTGTCGGTAGGAGCGAATACAATATCTACATTTTCTTGCTTACATAGCTGTAGGTCCCGATGGAGATCGCGTGGGTAACGTTCAAAATCTTCGTTAGGACCAAACTGGGTTGGATTAACGTAAATGCTTACTATGACCACGCCCCGAGGCCCTGTTAGCCGCCTTGCACGCCGCACCAAGCTTAGGTGTCCTTCGTGCAGGTACCCCATGGTTGGTACAAAGGCAATTTTTTTATTTTCGCTGCGTAATTGCAGGGCAAGCCGCTGCATCGTTCTCACTGATTTTACCACGCGCATGGTTCTTAGCTTTTCGCAGAGCCCGTCGTTTATCAACCCAATAATTTTGCGGTTCTACTCAATGTAAACTACACTTAGAGGTTTCGGTTTTCTTCCTTTTGGAGTCAGAAAAGGCGCCCAAGCTCAGATTTTGTTTTCCGTTACTAGCCAAATCGTCGCTAAAGACCCACCAGCTAAACTCACTTGAACCAAGTGTTGTAAAACAGTGGATCAATCCTTCAAAAATCGTAGCAACTGTGGTAGCGTGGTGGATTTATCCGCCGACTTACGTCGGCGGCTACTAGCTTTCCTCTTGTAGCCACCGTCGTAAGGCGGTGGATTAATCCAGTTTCCCCCCACGTAGCCGCCGTCGTAAGACGGCGGATCAACCTGAAATAACCCAGATCACCAGCTTAAGCCCTGCCGTGAGATCCGTCCTCTACTTACCACCACCCCAAGGCCCCCACCACACAACCAACATCACACTCCCGCCATAAATTAATAATACAAACCCAAACCCTACCTCTGCATTCAATTATCACTTTTCCACAATTCCGCAAAGAAGCCCGGCCGACGTGGAAGTCGGCCCTTCAATTACTTCTCGTTTACCGCACAGAGGCAGAGCAAGGTATGTCACGCAGCCTGCGTTACGACGGCGTTGGTTGCACGGACCTGCTCTTTTCAGGTTAAATCTGGTTTTTGCGCTCTCACGAGCGCGGCTACGAAAGAGTTTGGTAAGGTGCGTATGCGTTATGGTAGCCACCGCCGCAAGGCGGGGGATTAAAAGGGACGACCGGTTACTTCCCACACCCCCCCCACAAGACCAACACCCAACCCCAAACTATACCCCGTGCTACCCCCCCACCCCACGCCGTCCGGGGGTGCGCTCCCATACGTCATACGCCCCTTACCAAACTCTTTCGTAGCCGCGCTCGTGAGAGCGCAAAAACCAGATTTAACCTG
>CAZZJO010000024.1:0-49788 GCA_964654645.1 uncultured Verrucomicrobiota bacterium
GTAGGAGCGTTTCCGACGAAACAATAGAGGTTTTCACCCCCTATCTCCCCGATCGGATCCCGGCTCAGCCAGCGGCCAGCGCTCGGATTGTAGGCGCGGGATTCATACCGCACCAGGTCGGGGGCGTTGCGGGCGCGCTTGGTGGGAAGAAGGACACCGGGAACGTAGTCGCTCTGGTCAGCGCCGCCACGGGAACTGAAACGGCGGGGTATGAGTATGGTCCATTGGGTGAGCCGCTCCGTGTAACCGGCCCTGCTGCATACCAAAACCCCTTCCGGTTCTCGACCAAGCGCACGTGCAACACCACCGACCTGGTGCTGTATGAATACCGCGCCTACAATCCGAGCACTGGCCGCTGGCTGAGCCGGGATCCGATCGGGGAGATAGGGGGTGAAAACCTCTATTGTTTCGTCGGAAACGCTCCTACTGAGAGGGCAGACTACTTGGGTATGGGATGGTTTGAGATACGCCGTGATGCCGGCAGTCAGTGTTGCCCTGCGTGTGAAATAGAAAGGCTTAGGCGTAGGCTAGCTGAGCAGGAGAAAATCCTTGATGCGTATAAGTCGGGTAGGGATCCTGGGAGTTCAGTTTCCGGACTCAGGGTTGTGGCGGAGACAAGGTGCTATTTGGGATACCCAGATACTCGTTTTTACGAGGATACTACGACGTGCGTAGGCTGGTGTACGGTTCTTCACGAGCAAGTGCATCGCGACCAGTGTGAGAAACATTATGCAGACTATCGCTGGAAAGACTATGGGAAAGACCCTGAGGTGACAGCTGAAATAGAGATTCCTGCATATGAGAGGTCGATTAAATGTTTGCGGGCGCTTATAGAGATGGCTGAACAGCAGGCTAGAAAGTTTGGTGGTTCTATGAAATTGGCATGTGGGTGCTGCCGGGAAGATAAAAAGTAGATGTTTGGGATATGCGGTTGAGTAAACTACACACGAGGATGTTATTGATTGGCATGCTTGTCGTTGTAGGTGGGTTCGTTGTATTATGGCATGTGGGTATTCCGTTGCCTGGTGTGGTTGACATGACCAACCTTCAGGGGCGAGTTTTGGAGCTTGCCGGTCGAACGTTTGGATGGCGGCTGACACTGCGGTACCCGAGCGGTCAGATCAAGGCGTGCGTGTTGTTTTGGGAGTCAGATTCCGGGCGTTTGCTTCGTTGGGGCAGATTTTACGATCTAGAGGGCAATCTCAGGTCACGGGTTGATGGTGGGAACGGTTTTCTTTTCCTTTTCTACGATAATGGTGTTCCGATGGAGCTGACGGGGTATCTTTCGGGGCGTCCGTATGGGCCATCTTTGATGTGGGATGAAGGTGGTAAACTTTTACGCGCGGAGTATCGTGATCAGAGTGGACGCGTTCTTTGGTCGTACGAGTGTAGTCCCATTGCAAAATGAAGTATTTTCGCAAGTGGCTTAATGGGGACAAGGGTTCTGCTCTGGTCTGGCCACCGATAAGCGTGTCCGCGCCGGGCTAGACCGGCATCACGGTCGGCGTCTTCGTCCCTTGGAGACCGGAAACCTTCGTGTAAGAGTTGGACGGCAACATCGGCAGTGATGGTCAGTGGAGATACAGGAAGGTTCTCATAACTATACAGTGCCCTGGAGAAGGGATGAGGGGAAATTGATGGGGTAGAGCCAGCTGTGTGGGTTTTGTTGTTATGAATTTAAAGATGGACAGGTGAGAAGGGTGGCTAGGATTTTGGTTTGATAGGGTTTCAGTTATTTGTGATTGGCGAAAGTGGGATTTTTGTAGTTTGGGTTTTTGGGATATGTGGTGATTTGGTTTCTAAATGTAAGCTTGTGTTTACTAATGTTGGTTTGCGAGCTTAAAAATTTACTTGGCAAAGGGTTTTGACAGTGGGCAAGATGTAGGCGGTTCTTTGAAACGCATTGGCAAGGGTTTACCTTGCCGAGCGTTGATGTCACCGCGGTCAGATGTCAGGGAACCCCGTGGAAATCGGGGACGGTTGCGCCACTGTGACGGGTGACGATCCTCCCATAATGCCACTGTCCATGTCTGGCTGGTGTGGATCAGTGGGGCATGGATGGGAAGGCGGGAGGTGAGGCTAGCAGCCCGAAGTCAGGATACCGGTCTGACCGTGCTCATCGGCTCTTGGCTACAACGCGGGTATGGGTGCGTTGTGGTTGAGGGCAACTTCTCCGCCAAAGAGAAGGATGAGGCCAGTGACGGTGAATTTTTATGGGATTGTCATGCGGCTTTAACCTTCACCTTTCCTGTTTGGCGGAGGGGTGAAGGTTTTTTGTTTCTACACTTCTAATTGGGGTGTAGCAAAACATCTGGCTCGAATCCCCTCCGGCGCTGGTCTCGGCACCGTGTAACTGTCCCAAGGGCATGGGACGCAAGCTGTAAGGTATGCAAATGAATAGAAGGTTAGTAAATTATGTTTTTTATATGGCATTGATTGCCAACGTGGCCGTAGGCCAAGCGGTTAGGATGACGAGCTTTGATTTTAACCAGGATCCTCTTTTGGACGGGTGGAGGATCTACGGTCAAAGCGAGTTGTTTAATTGGGATTCAGTGAATGGTAGGGTGAATGTAACGTGGGACTCACGTTTGCCGAATAGTTATTTCTTTTATCCGATTGGGTACGAACTGAACCGGCATGACTCTTTTGGGGTGGGGATAGATTTTTATTTAGATGAGATTGTCCCTGGGATCAATCCTACGAAAACGGCGGCGCCCTTTGAGATAGCTATGGGATTTATTCGGGTGGCAGATGCAACGGGGCCGGGATTTCTTCGTGGCACAGGTGTTAATTCACCCAATCTCGTAGAGTTTGATTTTTTTCCTGACCCGGGTGGTGAGTGGATTTGGGGACCATCGCTCACGCTAATAATTTTTAGTACGAACTCGAGCCATTATTCTCACGGCGGTTTTTACCCGGGGGAACTAGTGCCGGGGGTGAGATATCGGCTTGAAATGGTGTATGATGGGAGTTCTGGGACATTGTTGGGAACGCTTTACACTAATGGTCAATTGTGGGTGGAGATTCCGGTGGCGTATTTGCCGCCCACATTTACTGATTTTCGAGTAGATGCGTTTGCGATTTGCAGTTACAGCGACGAAGGCCAGTGGCCTGGGTACGAAGGTTCGATTTATGCGAGAGGGTGGGTGGATAATGTAGTATTGAGTGTGCCACCGCCGCCGGTACAAGAACTTGCTGGTCAGGTACGGAAAGTGGATGGAAATCGAATTTGGGAAGTGTCATTCCTAAGCGGCACGAATTGGGTTTATGCGTTGGAGCGGACGGGTGATTTTACGAATTGGGAGGTCGTGGGTGAAATGGTCTGGGGTAATGGTGGGCGTCTGACGCTTGTCGATACGAATCCGCCTATAGACCGAGCGTTTTACCGTGTTGTAGCGCATAAACCCTGATGTTAGGGGCTATGAAGAAGCTGAGGGGCAACTTATTTTCAGGTGGGGGGTGCTGGATAAAGGCATGGCATGGCGGCTGGTTCAAGGACTGGCCGTCATGCCACATGCAAGTGGGGGCTTGCAAACAACGGCTGGGTTTTACTTTGGTGGAGATGTTAGTGGTGTGTGGTGTTCTGGGGATTTTGGCGGGGTTGGTTTTGCCGGTGTTAGTTAAGGCTCGGCATTATGCGCATTTGGTTAAGTGTACAGCTAATTTACGTCAGTTTGGGATAGCTACGCATTTATATTGGGAAGACAACCGGGGTGAATGTTTTAAGTACATTCATGGGCAGACAAACTATGGGGTGATATATTGGTTTGGGTGGATTGCACCTGGGGTGGAGGGAGAACGCGATTTTGATCGGACAAAAGGTGCTTTGTATCCGTATTTATTGGGGACTGGGGTTGAAATTTGCCCAGGGCTCAATTATGCGATGGCGCAATTTAAATTGAAGGCACGTGGGGCAGCATATGGGTATGGTTACAATTTATGTCTCTCTAGGGCGCCAAAAGCGCCGCCCTTTTTAGCCAGCAATATTCGTAGGCCTAGCCAAACGGCTTTATTTGCGGATGCGGCTCAGGTAAACACATTTCAATGGCCGGCTTCGATTGAGAACCCAATGTTAGAAGAATTTTATTATATAAGCACAAACACTAGTGAAGCCACTGTACATTTCCGTCATAATGGCAGGGCCGGTGTGGTGTTTTCCGATGGGCACGCGGAGCGACAGCTTCCGCAGCCGGGTTCGGTTGATAGTCGGTTGCCTGGCCAGGTGGTGGGCAGACTAAATCCTGCATTATTGGTGCCTTGAAGGTTAGGTGATTAGGCGCCGATTTGCTGTTTAATTCTTTCTGCGATGAGGGTTGCCCATTTTTCGAGGATAGTTTTTGTGGGGCCTTCAAGTAACAGGCGTGCTTTAGGTTCGGTTCCGGAATATCTAAGCAGCAACCGGCCCCCAATGGTTTTGAGTTCTTCTTCGGCCTTATGTACTAGATCGATGACGCCGTCGAGTTGTTCGAATGGGATTTTTTGGCGGACTTTGATGTTGATTGTGAGTTGAGGGAATCTTGTCCAGCATTGGCGGAGTTCGGACAACGATTTTTGTGACTTTTTCATTATGGCTAGGATTTGTAAGGCGGTGATGAGGCCATCGCCGGTGGTACAATAATCGCCGAAAATTATATGTCCGCTTTGCTCACCACCTAGGTTAAAACCACCGCGGAGCATTTCGTCGATTACGTACTTATCGCCTACTGGGGTTCGGATTATTTTACCGCCTGCGGCTTGGATAGCTGCGTCAAGGCCGCTATTACTCATAACAGTGGCGACCAGTGTGCGATGGTTTAAGGTGCCAGCCCTTAACATTTCGAGTGCGGCGATAGCCATGATGTCATCGCCGTCGACTAGGTTTCCGTGTTCATCTACGAGTAACACGCGGTCGGCGTCACCGTCGTGGGCGATCCCGATGTGAGCGTTGTATTTGCGGACCAGGTCGCAGATTTTTTCGGGGTACATTGATCCGCAATCTAGGTTTATGTTGGTGCCGTCTGGCTGGTTTCCGTAGGCGATGACTTCGGCTCCTAGTTCACGCAGGACGCAGGGGGTGGATTTATAGGCAGCGCCATTAGCGCAGTCTACGACGATGCGTAACCCGTCGAGGGTCATATTTCTGGGGAAGGATGATTTAGCGTACTCGATGTAACGTCCGAGTGCATCATCTATTCGGTAAGCTTTACCGATTTCTTCGGCGGTGGGTCGAATATGCTCGATTGCGCCGCTGAATACGAGGTGTTCGATTTCGGCTTCGATGTTGTCATCCAGCTTATATCCATCGGCCCTGAAGAATTTGAGGCCGTTATCGGCGTAGGGGTTATGGGATGCTGTGATGACGATACCAGCGTCGGCGCGTAGGCTGCGTGTGACATAAGCGACTCCTGGAGTGGGCAACGGGCCGATGAGAAGGACGTCAACGCCCATTGAGAGGATGCCAGAGGCAAGAGCGCTTTCAAGCATGTAGCCTGAAAGGCGGGTATCTTTGCCGATAACGATTTTATGTCTACTGGTACCCCTGGTTCGGGGTTCACGTTTTTTGAACACGTATGCTGCAGCACGGCCGAGTTTGAGTGCTGTTTCAGCGGTAACGGGTTCGATATTGGCGATGCCTCGGACTCCGTCGGTGCCGAATATTCGTTTATTTGAGTTTGCGTTCATGGTGGAACTTTATTGGGTTACTTCTGCGACTTCTACGAATGTTGGGGAGACACGCACTAACATTATACCGGGTGGTAGTGCGACGTCTACCCGCTGCATGCGTCTTTGCAAGGCTGTTTTGTCAGTCAGGTCTACAGTTACTCGTATATCGCGTTCAGCGATTCTCGCTAGCATACTAGGAGAGCCTCTAATTTCAACTTCAACGGTTTCGGGTCGGATGGTGTATCTTTTTGGATCGGTTGCAGGTGAAACGATTAGAATTGGGATCCTAGAGAAAATTCGTGCGTTTCCAATGTTTAGTGTGGTGGAGGACAGTACGGCTTCTTGGTGGATGGCGGTGGATACAGTGAGGCGGATGATTAGGGCTACAAAAAGGGCGAGGAGTTTAAGCCAGAGGTCTTTTAAGACGAATTGTTTAATTTTGTTCCACATGATTATTTTGCTCGGGTTTATGGTTTGGTTGTTCTGGTTTTTGGCTGCCTGAACGGACTGCAGGTACGGGTCGCTCTATTGTCCAAGAGCGGATCCATTCAAGGATACTTTTGCGTCGGGCTTGAGGCACGAGCACAGAAGTTAGGAAGGCGCGTAATTCTTGGACAGTAACGCCTCTGACGAGTTCACCTTTATAGGCATATGAAATTAATCCTGTTTCTTCGGAGACGACTATTACGACGGCGTCTGTTTCTTCGGTTAATCCGATGGCTGCTCTGTGTCTTGTGCCGAGGGTTTTTGCCAAGTCAGCACGGTCGGTTAGGGGGAAAATGCATGCAGCGTGGGTAATGCGGTTACCTTTAATAATTACTCCGCCGTCGTGTATTGCGTTGTTTGGGAAGAAGATCGTTTCGAGCATTTCTGGTGTGGCGATACAGTCAACTACAATTCCTGATTCGACGACGTCAGCGAGTTGGACATTTTGTTCGATCGCTATTAAGGCACCAATACGCGCATTTGAAAGGTTTTCGGCGGCGGTGACGATGACCTCGATATTTTCGCGTTGTTGGTCCACGGTGGACAGCAGTGGGATATTACCGAGCTGGGCGAGCATTCTTCGGAGTTCGGGTTGGAAGATGATCATGACAGCCAAGATAAGTACGCTCCAAAAGTTTTTGAGGATCCACAGGAGCACAGTGAGGTTTAGGGCGATTGTGATGAGGGCTAGAGATAGCATTAGCCCTACGAACCCTATGAAGATCGGCCAGCCTCGGGTACCCCGGACGACTTTAAAGGCATAGTAGACCCCAATCGCTAGGATAATTGTTTCTAGCGTTGGTCGCCAAATTTCGCTGATGATTTTATCTAAAGTCACTGCGTTTTTAGAAGTAGCTCGAACATTCTAACAGTCTGAACGGTTTCGTGCACGTCGTGCACACGGAGTATAGCTGCACCTTGTAAAACGCACCAACATGCACATGCTAGTGATCCTGGTAGGCGATCTTTTACCTCCAGATTGAAAAGTTTACCTATAAATGATTTTCTTGAAACGCCTACCAAAATCGGTCTGCCAAATTGTGCAAACCTGTTCAGACGGCGGAGTAATTCTAGATTATGGTCGACTGTTTTGCCAAATCCAATTCCTGGGTCGAGGACAACTTGTTCAGAGTCTACTCCAGCTTGCCCAAGTCTATGGAGGCGCTCTGCGAAAAATTCGGCTATGGTGTTTACGACGTCATCATATTGGGGATTTAGTTGCATAGTTTGAGGGCAGCCGAGCATATGCATGCAGATGTATCCGGCTTTATATCGAGCTACGATTTCCCACATTGTTGGATCTGATCGGTTAGCGGCGACATCATTTACGATATGTGCTCCTGCTTTGAGGGCGGCTTCTGCTACTTGGGGTTTCATAGTGTCGATCGATATCAAGACTTCGGGCCAGCGTACGGCAATTTCTTTGATTGCGGGTAACACTCTGGCCATTTCTTCTTCTTCGGGGACAGGGTCAGCGCCTGGGCGGGTGGATTCCCCGCCCACGTCGAGAATTTCTGCACCTGCGGCTATCATTTGGGCAGCCCGTTCTATAGCAGTCTTGGTATTTTCGCATCTACTTTCGGCGTAAAAGGAGTCTGGGGTTATGTTAATAATGCCCATAATTAGTGTAGGGCGTGGGAAGGTGATTACCTTGTTTTTGGCTATTAGCTTCATGGATTCTCCGAATGACAGTTTTACATTGTTGTAGGGATTTGGGCAATCCGGAGGTAATACGGGTAGGGAGTGGGGTGTTGTGTTTTGGAGAAGTGTTATTTTACAGGTTGGTACCTGGGGCTTGTTGTTGTGAAGTGGTTACGACCTGAAGGAAATTTTGAATTTTGGGCAGGGCTTCGTCTATTGTGATGTTGGTAATGCACTTAGGGGTGTTGAATTTGCAGTAGTCAAAGCATGGCTTATACGGGCATGGTTTACCTTCTATGTATTGGGCGTTGGGATGGATAGGTAGGAACAATTGTGGTAGCTGCGGGCCGAAGATTGTAAAGGTTGGGATTCCCATCAAGGCGGCTAAGTGTCCTGGGCCGGAATCGTTGCCGATGAAGGCAAAAGCGTTTTTCAAATTTGATATTAGTTGGGAGAGGGTTTGGGTGGGTATTACTTTTAGGTCGGCGTATTTTTGCCACCAATTTATTTGGTTTTGGTCGCAGTTGATTACGACTTGGTAGCCTTGGTTACGGAGGTGGAGTGCGAGGGTGCGGTAATTTTCTAATGGCCATATCCGGGTAGGTTGACCTGCTCCGGTGTGAATAAGGACGTATTCTCCTGAAGGACGATTTGGAACCAGTCGTTCGTGGATTTTTGGGAGGGTGATTTTGAGTTCTTGGGCGAGGCGTCGCCAATGTTCGTATCTATGGGCGGTTTTTGGCAGATCTTTTATCGGTTTAGTAAGGAATAAGTTACTCCCTATTCGAGGGAAACCAAGGCGACACTTGGCGCCGGTTAACCACATGAGGAAGTGCTCCCGGGGGTCCCGTCGTGCGGAGACTGCAAAATCGTTTTTTTTGCGCAGCTGTTGAATTAATTCTAGAATTGTTTTGATAGGCCAATTCCAAACATTGTATTTGTTGCGGAAAGCTGTCCAGGGGGCGTTGAAGGTGACGAGCTTGGTGTTGGGAAAGAAAAGAGCTTGTAGTTCAGCGGCGAAAGGTTTGGCAAGGAGGGTAACATGGTATTGGGTACTGGTTGCTTGGATGAAGGGGATTGCAAGAGCCAGATCTCCTAATCCCCAAAGCTCTATAACCAGCAGGGTTGGTTTCATGTTGCTTTTTTGGCAATTAGGTAAGCTGACCATCCGTGCCAATGAGCTTTTGCTGTAAACCTATGTCGGTTTTTACCCAGGAAGATTGTAATTGGATATGCTAGTGCTATTAGGATGTTCCGTGAGATTCCTGAATCGATAATTTTTAGTCCGCGTTGTGTGAGCCAAGCTGCGAGTCTGCCCGTGCTGACGAAATTTACATGGGTTGGGTCGTCAAAGAAGTTCATGGTGAAGGTGCCAACGTTGTCTCCGGGAATGCTATCAAGGGTGAGGGTTTTTGGTCGTGGCATTTCAAAATAGGCACAAGCCCCAGGTTTGAGGAGGCGTGCTACCTCGGCTAAGAGATTGCTAGGATTTTTGAGATGTTCGATTAAGTGCATACACGTGATTGCGTCCATGGAATTGTCTGGCCAAGGTAAAATGTCGGTTTCCAAGTCGGCTTGATGGAATGTATATTGGAATTGGGTTAAGTTAGGGTGTTTTTGGATGTCGACTGCATAGATTTTGAGGTCTGGTCGCAATTCAAGGAAATGTTTCAATGTTGATCCGTCCCAACACCCCAAGTCCAACAAATGCCCTTTGTGGGGGATTGTCATGATGAATTTGGCTCTTGGGTCGACCCATGGGATGAATTTAAGCCATTTCCAATTCATCCTGATTAGGAATCATATCTTTTGAGGGGATTTAATTCCATACAATAGTTAAGGGGTTTAGGCAAATCGGGTCTGGAAGGTCTAATGGGTGTCTTAGTTACCGTGTGGGTTCTCAATATTGATGCCTTGTTTTTGTGTTGAGTGAGGTTTATAGGCAGGGAGACTTAAGGACCGCCTGGATTAGCGATGCCGGGGCAATGGTGGTGACAGGTTCCCTTGGATGTGTTAAGGTTTAACAGTTGTGATTAAGTGCATGGGCGGTGTTGCGCAAAAACATGACTCTGGCATGATAAAGGGAAAATGAAGAAATTGGATATTCGTATGGTTTCTTTAGCGGATATTTTGACGCCGGAAACAGTGGTGCTTGACCTTAAGGGTAGTACTCGGGATGAAGTATTGGCTGAGCTAGTTGACCATATTCCGGAAATTGGAGATGATGCTGTAGCGAAGCGGCGGCTTTTGCAGGCGCTAATTGAGCGTGAGAATCTTCATTCTACCGGGATTGGGGATGGTGTGGCATTGCCTCATGCGCGAAATGCGTTAGTGGGTTTGGTGGGGAAGCCTGTATTAGTGTTTGGTCGTCATGCGTGCGGTGTTCCGTTTGATTCGATAGATGGGCAACCTGCGCGGTTGTTTTTTCTTATAGTGGCGCCTTCGGTGAGAGAGCATTTGAACCTGTTAGCGCGGATAAGTCGGTTAGTGCGCGATCCGGATTTTCGGCGGGCACTATTGAAGGCAAATACGCCTCAGGAGGTGATAGAGATTATACGAAATTCTGAGGCAAAATTTGCTGCCTCTTAGGGTAGGAGGAGGGAAGTGCAAGGCCGTGGCATGGCAAACGGAGCAGGGTTTCAAGAAGGGGTGGGGAGTTCCGTGGAAAGGTTTAAGCCGCAAGTGGGTGGCGAGTGCTCCACTTGCGGCTTTTTTAGCCATTAATTGGCTTCCGTTTTTGGTGAATTAGTTACGTTAAAGACCAATTCGCCATCTTTGAGGTCGATGTTTACGTGAGAACCGTCCTGAATTTCGCCTGCGATTATTTTTTTAGCGATTGGGGTTTCGATTGCGCGTTGGATATATCTGCGCAGGGGTCTGGCGCCGTAGACTGGGTCGTAGCCTTCGAGGGCGATATATTCGCGGGCGGCATCTGTCAAATTTAGGGTTATCATTCTTTCTGATAATCGTTTGCGGAGTTGGTCCAGTTGTAATTCCACGATTTTCTTTATGTCTGCCAGAGTAAGTGGGCGGAACAAGACGATTTCATCTACGCGGTTCAGGAATTCTGGTTTAAAGTGTTTTCGCAAGTCATTCATGACATGTTCCCTGATGTGGTCAGGGATAACCCCGTTTTCGCCCATGTGATCGATTAGGTAGGTGCTTCCGATATTGGAGGTCATGATAATGATAGTGTTTCGGAAGTTAACGGTTCTCCCATGGCTATCGGTGAGGCGGCCGTCGTCCAGGATTTGTAAGAGGAGGTTATAGACATCTGGATGTGCTTTTTCGATTTCATCGAAGAGGACCACGCTATAAGGTTTACGGCGGACGGCTTCAGTTAATTGGCCGCCTTCTTCGAATCCTACGTAACCTGGTGGTGCTCCGATCATTCGAGCCACAGCGTGTTTTTCCATGTATTCGCTCATGTCGAGGCGAATCATGTTTTCTTCGGTGTCGAATAGTGCTTCAGCGAGAGCCCGTGCTAGTTCAGTTTTACCGACTCCAGTCGGTCCAAGGAAAATGAATGATCCGATAGGGCGTTTGGGATCTTTTAGACCGGAGCGGGCACGAAGTACGGCATCGGCCACGGCGTTTACGGCATCGTCTTGGCCAACCACGCGTTTATGGAGGATTTCTCCAAGGCGAAGCAATTTTTCTTTTTCGCTTTCCAGTAGGCGAGAGACGGGAATACCGGTCCATCGCGAAACCACTTCTGCGATTTCATCGGGTGTGACCTCTTCACGGAGGAGGCGGGGTCTATTGGTTTGTCGTGCTTTTTCTTCCAGTTCGCGCAGTTGTTTTTCTAGGGCGGGAATTCTGCCATATTTAATTTCTGCTACTTTTGCTAAGTCGAATCGTCGTTGGGCCTGTTCCATTTCGATTCTAGCTAGTTCGAGTGCTTCACGGACTTTTTGGATGTCGAGGATAAGTTTTTTTTCTTGATCCCACTGGGCTCGTAGTTCATCTCGCTCGGCTCGTAGGTCTGCTATAAGCTTTTCAAGTTCTTCAAGTCTTTGTTTTGAAGCTTCGTCTTTTTCTTTTTTTAGGGCTTCGCGTTCTATTTCGAGCTGCATGAGTTTGCGTTCTAGCTGTTCTAGCTCATCGGGCATTGATTCTAATTCAGTGCGCAATTTAGCGGCAGCTTCGTCGACCAAGTCGATGGCTTTATCTGGGAGGTACCTATCTGTTATGTATCGGTGGGCGAGTTGAGCTGCAGCTACTAACGCGCTGTCTTGAATTCGTACTCCGTGGTGTAATTCATACCGTTCTTTTAATCCCCGGAGGATGCTTATGGTATCTTCAACGGATGGTTCGTCGACCAAGATAGGTTGGAAGCGGCGTTCCAAAGCGGGGTCTTTTTCTATGTATTTGCGGTATTCGTCTAGGGTGGTAGCGCCGATGCAGTGGAGTTCTCCTCGGGCAAGCATAGGTTTTAACATATTACCTGCGTCGATGGCGCCTTCGGCTTTACCTGCTCCTACGACGGTGTGTATTTCGTCGATGAAAAGGATAATTCGGCCTTGTGAGTCTAAGACTTCCTGGAGTACGGCTTTGAGGCGCTCTTCGAATTCGCCTCTGTATTTAGCGCCTGCGATTAGGGCACCCATGTCAAGGGCAATGATACGTTTATCTCTTAAACTTTCGGGGACGTCGCCGGCTACGATACGTTGGGCTAGGCCTTCCACAATGGCGGTTTTTCCGACGCCGGGTTCCCCTATGAGCACAGGGTTATTTTTTGTCCTGCGTGAGAGGACTTGGATACAACGACGGATTTCGGCGTCACGACCGATTACCGGGTCTAATTTGCCTTGTTGGGCTAGTCTTGTGAGGTCCCGTCCATATTTTTCCAGAGCTTCGTAGGTATCTTCTGGATTTGGGGAAGTGACGCGTTGATTTCCGCGGACTTGCATTAGGACCTTTGTGAATGAATCTCGTGTTATTCCGAGGGACCTAAACACGCGGCCGACCCCCGTATTTGGGGGTTCATTTAGTATGGCCAAAAACAAGTGTTCTACGCTGACGTACTCGTCGCGCATTTTCTTGGCTTCCTCTTGAGCGGTGACGAGCAAGCGGTTAAGTCGCTGTGTGATGTATATGCCTTCGGTTGACGTAGTGCTGGTGGAAGCCAATTTGGGCAATTTAGACAATTCATCCTCCAACCTAGCTTTAACCAATGCAGGTGAAATATTCATGCGTTCCAGAAGTCGCGGGATTAAACCGCCTTCTTGGTTTACCAAGGCTAGTGCGAGGTGTTCCACATCAACTGCCTGGTGTTGCCATTTTGCAGTAATAGCCTGGGCTTGAGCCAGGGCAGCCTGCGATTTTTCGGTGAACTTGCTTATGTCCATAAATTTCTATTCAATGGCACGGCTTTCTTGGTCTAGAGTTTGTTGGTTCAGCTTTGAATAATATAACCCTAAATTATGTTGCGCGTATTTATCGCCTTGTCTAGCGGCTCGGAGATACCATTTGACAGCCTCTTCCATGTCCTGTGGCACGCCTAGGCCATGTTCGTAGCAATAGCCAAGGTTGCATTGGGCTGGTGCACAATCTTGTTCAGCGGCGCGGTAATACCATTTGACTGCTTCAGCGTAGTTTTTAGGTACGCCGAGTCCTTCTTGGTAGTATACGCCAACGTTAAATTGGGCTTGTGGTTCGCCTTGTTGAGCTGCTGCTAAGAACCATTTGAATGCCAATTCATAGCTTTGCGGCACGCCCTGGCCGGTTTCGTAGAGGAGGCCGAGGTTAAACTGTGCGGCAGGATCACCTGCTTCGGCGGCGCGTTGGAACCAGTATGCAGCCTGTTGGAGGTCTTGTTCTACGCCTTGTCCCAGTTGATAGCATACACCCAGATAGCATTGGGCGGTGGGGTCACCGTGCTCGGCCGCTTTGCGGAACCATTTGAAAGCTTCCTCGTAGTTAAGAGTAACACAATGTCCTGTTTGGTAGCATATAGCCAGATCTCTTTGGGCTATGGGGTCACCTGCTTCAGCCGCCTTTCGGAGTTCTTCGAATGATTTCCATATGCGTATGTTTTTCCCCATCGCCGTCTTAGTATAAAATACCTGTGAACTTAAAATTTGCCAGATCCAAATGGAGTATGTTTGTAATTTTTTCTGGAGAGAGTGATTGAGGGCCTTTTGATTTTGGTGGGCGGTGCAGGATTCGAACCTGCGACCACCTCCGTGTAAGGGAGATGCGCTACCGCTGCGCTAACCGCCCTTGTTTGCAATAACTACCGTGGCTGGGGATTTTTTTCAAGCCTCCCATTTAGTTTTGTTGTTCGTGCACTAAAAGTAGAGTGATTTATTTGCCAGGAGGTTAAAGCCCTCAGGGTGGCACACAGTCACTATGGACAAGGCTCTCGTTTTGCGGATGTGGAGGCTTTTAATCAGAGGCTTGAGTTAATTTTGTGTGGTGGTAAAAAAGAACTTAGCATGGCTGAAAAATCTGTAAACAATGTTTCGCTAGAAGTGCGGTCGTTGTTTCATCGGGC
The DNA here is from genome assembly GCA_964654645.1 of uncultured Verrucomicrobiota bacterium. Taxonomy (GTDB): domain Bacteria; phylum Verrucomicrobiota; class Verrucomicrobiia; order Limisphaerales; family CAZZJO01; genus CAZZJO01. The sequence continues at coordinate 14,270 of CAZZJO010000024.1, forward strand.
AGTAGATGCAATTGAGCGGGGAAATTACGATTATGCTATTACCCTTTTGGAGAAGGTTTTGGAACGGGAACCTACTTTTTTTGATGCACACAAGGCGTTGAGAGCAGCTCAATTGGCTCGGGCTAAATCACGACCTGGTTTTTTGAAAAAGCTTTTTAGGGGTGCAACAGTACTAGGGAAGGCACAAATATCCATTAAGAAAAATCCTCTTGAAGCAATATTGCTTGCTGAAAAGGTTTTAACCGAAGATCCGCAGAACCTCCAAGCTCATAAGATTATAGCTGAAGCTGCTTTAGAAGCGGACATGCCACAAACGGCGATTTTATCTCTTGAATATGTGTGGAAGCTGAATCCTACGGATCGTGATGTGGGACTCAAGCTAGCCGATGCATTGGCAAAGGTGGGGAGGTGGCAGGAGGCAGAGTCGATATTAAATGGACTTCAAAGGGTTTATTCTGATGATTTGGAGATTGCCCAGAAGTTGCGGGATTTTTCTGCCAGGGTAGCAATGGAAGAAAAAGGGTATGGTACATTTGGCAAGGAAGGTTCCTCTTTCCGTGCGGCTCTGAAAGATCAACATGAGGCTATTGTTCTTGAGAAGGAACAGCAGATTTCCAAGGCGCCTGATGCTGCGGAAAAATTAATTCAAGAGTATGAGAAACGGTTGCAAGCTGAGCCAGACAACCTAAGGTTAATACGGACTTTAGGGGATTTGTACGCGGAGAAAAAAGATTTTGATCGGGCATTACAGTATTACCAGCGGCTGCGAGCACTTGAGGCTGGGGTAGACCCTGCGCTTGACAAACTGATAGCTGATATTACTGCGAGGAAATATGATCAGATGATAGCAGCACTTGATCAAGGGTCTCCGGATTACGAGGTGCAGCGTGCGCAGTTGATTCAGGAGAAGCAAAATTATTTGTTGGAAGAGTGTAAGCGGCGGGCGGAGCGGTATCCTACTGATTTGCAGATACGGTTTGAGTTAGGGACGTTGTATTATCAAGCAGGTAAGCTAAATGAGGCCATACAAGAGTTTCAGAAGGCGCAGGCGCATCCGCATCGGCGAGTGCAAGCGCTTTACTACTTAGGGTGTTGTTTTGCAGCGAAGGGGATATATGACTTGGCTATTCGGGCGTTCCAAAATGCGATAAAGGAGAAGCAGGTGTTCGACGATGAGAAGAAGGAAATTATTTACGCGTTGGGGTGTGCGTTGGAAAAGATGGGCAGAAAGGAGGAGGCGATCGAACAGTTTAAGTTGATTTATGAACAGGATATCGGGTTTAAGGATGTGGCTTCCAAGATCGACGAATATTATGGATCGCGGTCTAATTAGGGGGTAAGCAGTGGTGATGGGGAGGGCTATTAAAGTGGTTCTTGTTGGGTGAGGCAGTGGATTGCACCCAACCCTAAGATGAGGTCTCCGGCATAAATACCGATGATCTGTCGATCTTTCACCAATTCAGAGAGGATTCCGAGGGCTGTTATGTCTTTTGGGTCATTAAAGGTGGGTACCAAGAGTGCGGTATTTGTGAAGTAGAAGTTGGCGTAACTAGCGGGGAGTCTGTATCCGTCGTAATAGATTGGGCTGGGCATGGGCAAGGCCACTATTTCTGGTTTTGAACCGTCTTCGAGGCGCAAATCTTGGATTCTCTCCCAGTTTTCTGCCAAGTTACGGAAATTTGCATCTTTTGGGTTGTCTTCCTTTACGAGCACAATTGTTTTTGGGCCTACGAACCGGCATAGGTCATCAACATGGCCGTGTGTATCATCGCCTACGATTCCACGGCCGAGCCAGAAGACGTTCGTTGCGCCGAGGTAGTTACGAACCGTGGATTCGAATTCGGCTCGCGTGATTCCTGGATTACGCGGTTGAATTTTCTGGTCAAGGTAACATTCTTCGGTGGTGATAAGGGTGCCTTTACCATTTACTTCGATGCCACCGCCTTCTAAAACGAAAGGTTTTTTACCGATTCGTACATCTATTAGTGGCTTTTTTAGAAACTCGGCTGCGAAGGCTGGCACAGTAGCGTCTTTTTTCCAATTTGGATACTTGGCCCAGCCGTTGAAATGAAAATCAAGTATGGCGGTGCGATTACTCTGGGTTTCCCTTGCAAATATTGGTCCACAGTCGCGCAGCCAGGAACGATCCGTAGCTTTAACAATGAACTGCACTTTGCGGAGGTCTACCCCGGCGCGAGAAAGGTATAGCCTAGCTTCTTTTTCGCGTGACGGCGAATCCACCAGTAAACGGACTGTTTCACTGGGAGTTATTTTGCGCACGATTTCGCAAAATGTCCATTTGACAGGTTCTATTTTACCGGGCCAGTCGTTGGGGTTATGGGGCCAGCATAACCATGTTGCCCTATGCGGCTCCCATTCGGCGGGCATTACAAACTGGCCCCCGGGACTTTGTGAAGTCCGGGTTTTTTGGGCTTTTTGTTTGGTAACACCAGTTTTGCTCGCCATAAGCTTGAAAATAACTGTATGCTTGCTTCCTGTCACTTGCTGATTTTTGCGTGGGCCGTCGTAATAAATGGGTCTTCGTACTGTGGTGTGTCAACTGATATGTTGAGAGAAGAGGATGTCTTTTGCTGAATTGCTCGGCAGTGCCTAGCGTCTGGTTATTTAGAAATGCAGTTTATAATGATGATTGTCGCCGAAACCCGTACTAAGATAGAAACAGGGAGTGGAAATTGCCCACGAGGGATTTGATGTAGTAGTTTATGGGTATGTATATCAAGCGGATGGTAGTTTGGTGTCTTTTTGTGGCTCGGGTTTTATCGGCAGCGGAGCTCCGAGTTGATTTGAGTTCGGTACCTTCTGGCGGGTTACCACCAGGTTTTACCCCGGCGTTGTGCGGGGAGGGGCAAGACCCCCACTGGGTGGTTAAAATGGCAGATGATGTTGGAGTAGGTACGGAGCAGGATACACCCATAAATCAAATGACTCGTCACCGGTATGTTTTGGCCCAGGTTTCGGATGATCCCACGGATGAGCGGTTCCCGTTGTTAATTTATGAACCCCAGGTTATGTCGGACTTAGAGCTTGCGGTACGTTTGAGGGTTATCGGGGGTAAAATTGCGCAAATGGCTGGGATTGCATTCCGGCTTCAGAATCCCAGTAACTTTTATGTAATTCGGCTTAGCGTTTCAGGCCAAAATCTCAAGTTTTACAAAGTTGTGAATGGATTGCGTGGTGAACAGATTGGACCAACTTTGCCATTAACCACAGGCCGCTGGTATCAGTTGAAAATCGAGTGCAAAGGGAACCGAATAAAGGCTTGGCTAGATAATCGTGAGGTGTTGCCTGATTTGTTTGATAATACATTTGCACGTGGCAAAGTTGCGTTGTGGACAAAGAGTGATTCGATTGCTGAGTTTGCCGATTTGGAGGTGAGTTACGTTCCTATTGAATGGCCGGTGAAAAAGATCCTCAGGAATGCCTCGGAAAAGTTTGCGCGGGCGGTAGGAATCCACTTAATCGGCAGGCCTCCCGGAAGTACAAATCTCCAGGTGATTGCCACAACTGATTTTAGCCGAGATCTGAGCTCAGTGTTGAAAGAATGTGCGGAGACAATTAAAACTGGGCAGGCTTTCATTTCTATTGGGAAAAAGACCACGATTGTGCTTTTGCCCGTGCGGGATCGGAATGGGGATCCAATAGCGGTTGCGGAAATCGAATTAAAAAACGCACCAATACAAACGGTACAAAATGCGCTATCTCGTGCGATGCCCGTTGTGCGATTTATTCAATCGCATATAAGAGACGAGAGAGATCTGTATGAATGAATTTACACTAGCTGTGCGGACAGGTTTAAGGAAAGGCTATGAATGGATCTAACAGTGCTTGGTGTGTGTTGTTAACGAATCTCAAGGATTGGTTTGTATGGTTTACCATTGCCTTCGAATCCCTGCCTGCATTGTTTTGGCGGGAGGCGTGTCGGAAAACGCATTCATCCAATAGGCATGGCGTGGTATTTTTGCAACTTTTTGTGTGGGGAGGGATGGTGTGGACAATGGCGCACATGGGCTTGAGTAATCTATTTGCACAAGAACTTGGAGCAGGGCAAAAATTTTCCCGAGAACTTTGGGAAAATGGGGTTGGGATGATAGTGGAAGCACGCCGAAACGTATATTTGGGGCGATATTTAGAGGCAGAGACAATTTTTGAACAACTTATGCGTGGTCAGACGCTCCCTTATTTGTGGGCTGAAGCAGCGGATTGGTTAGGCAAGTCTGGCCGTTACAATCCGGAGGGGAAATATAAGAAGTCGCAGGCCCACCAGGTTTTATTGAGTGCAGTTAATGAGGTAGTGCTGTATGTTTCTTCTTTAGGCGGGGCAGGTGGGAATGGGACATTTGAAAATCCTTTTGGGAGTATTGAGGAGGCGCTTTCGGTGGTGCGGATGTTTAAGCGGCAAGGACGTTGGCCGATAGGTGGTGTGGCTATTGTGCTAAAGCCTGGGCGTTATTATGTGACGAACTCTTTAGTTGTTGGGTCTTCTGAATCGGGAAGTGAATTAGGGCCGTTAGTAATTAGAGGTACCAGTGTGAGGGATGTTATAGTCTGCGGCGGTATCCGAGTAACCAACTTGGTCCCGTTAATCAGCACTGGAGTAGAAGATGCTCGCGTTCGGCCGGATGTGCGGCACCGAATTTGGGTTTCGGACTTGAGTGGGCTGGGTATTTCTAACGTGCCTGGGTTAGTGTTGGGTGGGTGTGCAAGCGGACGTGGGTTTAAGACACATCCTGTATGGGAAGTGTTTTGGGATGGTATGCCATTGCCTATCGCAAGGTGGCCTAATTCGGGGTTTGCTCGAATTACAGGGGTCAATTTGCTAAAGCCGGTTTATTCGCATGGCCGTGTGGGGAGTCAAGAAGGTGTAATACATTTTAAAAGTCAGCGGGTAGTAGATTGGGCGTCAGAGTCGGAAGGTTGGTTACACGGGTATTGGTTTTGGGATTGGGCAGATTCGTATGAAAAAATTCAGTCGGTAGATGTTACAAACTATCTGATTCGCTTTGAACCACCTGTTCATACTTACGGTTTTCGGACGGGACAACCTTTTCGCGCAGTGAATATGTTATGCGAATTGGATGAACCTGGTGAGTGGTACATCGATCGTCGTAATCGTCGGTTATATGTGTGGCCGCCATCATCGCCTGCGAGAGCAGAGGTGTGGCTTTCGGTTTTTCGGGATCCGTTTATTGTGTTGAGCAATGCTAGTTATGTGCGAATTGAGACAATTACTTTTGAATATGGAGCTGGGGATGGGATTCATATTGTAGGGGGCAAGGGTTGTGAGGTGGCAGGGTGTATTGTGCGGAACTGTGGTGGTGATGGAATAACCGTACGTGGTGGAACAAATCATGTTATTCGTAGTTGCGATATTTACAATTTAGGTCGTGGGGGAGTGATTTTAGAGGGTGGTGATCGGAGGAGACTAGTGCCTGCATCTCATAGAGTGAACAATTGTTACATTCACCACATTTCTCGGATAGATCGGACTTATACGCCGGCGGTGTTGGTTAAGGGTGTTGGCCATGTAATTGATCACAACGTATTCCACGACGTTAACTCAAGTGCGTTACGTGTAGATGGGAATGACCATTTGATAGAGTTTAACGAGGTGTTTCGTGTTGTTTTGGAGTCGGATGATCAGGGGGGAGTGGATATGTGGGGCGACCCTACTTATCGCGGTGTGACTTTCAGGTACAATTACTTCCACCACATTGGAGGTTGGGCTAATCCGATGCGGGAACCAGAGTTAGGTCGTGCGGGTATCAGGTTGGATGATGCGATCTCTGGAGTGGTTGTATACGGGAATGTTTTCTTCCGGGCTTCGGCAGGGAAGCGTGGGTTTGGAGCAGTTCAAATTCATGGCGGCAAGGAAAACATTTTGGACAATAACCTTTTCATAGATTGTAGGGCAGCTGTAAGTCTTTCACCGTGGACCACGAATTTTTGGTTAGATTTTGTGCGTGGTAGGTTGAGCAAAGGGGACATTGATGCCCGGCTATATTTAAAGCGTTACCCTGACCTTGCTCGATTAGAAGAAGGACCGAATATAAATTTCTTCAGCCGAAACGTGGTCATTAACTGCGGTGTTTTCATTTTACGTGACGACTCCAGACAAATATGCTGTCATAACTTAGTTAGTGACAACAATCCTGGGATAGACGAAATAGCTCCTGGCACCTTTAGGATTCGACCCGGAAACGCCGAGCTTACTAAGATAGGTTTTCATCCAATTCCCTTTGACGAGATTGGTTTGTATCAGGACAGGTACCGGGTTTCAATTCCATACGATGTGATACGTGCAGCAAGGGCAGAGGGAGGACCTTCTTCACTCACTGTAAGGCGGTAATGTCCATGCATGTGTGTTATTTGCCTTCATGCGACCCCATGGATGTAAGTTTGTTGTGGCGTGCCACATTGATAGGGTTATTGAGTGTTGGTGAACCGAAGGGGTTTGGGAAGAGGTGACAATTTAATACCAGAAGTGGGACATTCCAGAGAAAAAAGAGTGGCGAAACAGGGGCGTGGCTCAATGTTTTAATCTGATTTATTTGGCGGGAGGCTAAATGAGGATTGGCAGAGAAAAGCTTGGGAATAGGTAACGGTGATTGGTCATGCGGGTTTCGCTTTCCAAGGGGTGTTTTGGGGTTTCGGTCTTTACAATTTGTAGGTTTTCCTAGGCCAAGTGATAGAGGACCCTAATGGTTTAATGAAGTAAGATCGGCTTTCGGAATTGAATGGGGCTTGGCCAGTGTCATTATAGAAGATTGTTTTGGGATAGGAATACCCTACTTCACCTCCACTCCGAAAACAGTTTGGACAACGTAGCCCAGTGCGAAGCTGAACGCTGCCACACCGAAGCTAATGACCATCATTTCTAGAAATTGGCGTAAAAATGGGCGGTCCAATGAGATTGAGACGTAAAAGTTGAATCCGGCGATTATCAGAAGAGAGAGAAGCAGCATCAATCCTAGTGCAGCCAACGGTGGTTCAATCAGGAGGTATGGCAGCACAAGGATGGTAACGGTAAGTATATATGTGAGGCCGGTATAAATTGCAGATTTAAGTGGGTTTTTCCCTAAGGATTCGGCTTTTGTGGAGAGATATTCGGAGGCAGCCATTGAAAGTGCTGCCGCTACGCCTACAATAATTCCACTTGCAGCTATCAACCGACCGTTTTGAAGGGCAAGGGTTAATCCCGCGAGAGCCCCTGTAAGTTCTACCAGTGCGTCGTTTAGTCCAAGTACTACTGATCCCACATATTCTAGGTGTTCCTCCTCGATCATTCCAAGGAGTTTATCTTCGTGATTGGCTTCATCCTGCATGATTTCTTGCATGAATGGCAAGGCGTTGAGCAACTGTTTGTAGTTCTTTTGGGCTTGGTCTTCGCCTTTTTCCATTAACTTGAGAGCGAAGGTAAGGCTCAGAAGACGGGCAATCCAATAGAAAACCATTAGCCGTAAAAACAGTGGTTTGACATCCTGGCCGGTGACTTCACGCAATTGGTTATAGTGTTTTAATTCCTCCTCAGCAATGGAAAGCAGGACTTGCTGGTTTGTGGTATTCTTAGCATAGTTGGCTAGGCGTTTGTACAGGTGGTATTCGGTGAGCTCGATTGTTTGGTACTTGAGGATTAACGCACGGAGATCTGGCGATAAGTTGTATTCCTGTTTTTGCTTGGTCATAGTTAAGCTTAATTTACCACGAGGCCGGTTCTGGAGCACTTTGGAAACATTCCTTAGGTTGGTTTTTAATGGCCATAAATGTGCCGACAGGCCAACCCACATGTTTCGCTACGACAGCGCATTTTACTTTGAATAGGAAATAAATAGGCCGGTTAATCCCCCAAAGGGTTTCAAAATTGCCCTGGCCTTTGGCGATAATAATGTTCGCTCTCTCCCATGCTGTTTTAAGTTCTGGGGAAGCTTCGTCTAACAATATGCCTGGTGCGTCGACGCCGCTGGAAATGATGGTGGCGATTTCGTGGAGTCCGGCCATTTGTGCTTCTTTGATGGTAGCATCATTTAAGATAGGAGCTCCTCGGACTACTACAGTGACTTTGGCGGGTTTTATTCTTTCAATGAGCAAGCGGTCAAACACAATCTCGCCTGCGTTGTCTGCCAAGTAGAGAACTTCGTTTGCAGATTGGACCTCACGTTCGAGCTCAACCAGATCCCCTATTAAGTCTTCTTCGAGCGCTAGTTGCAGGGTGTGGCGGACAGCAGTTTCTGAAATATCGACGTTAATGCCTGAATCAATCACATTGGCGCCAATAGCAAGTCGGGCAGCCCAACCAAATGGCCATGGGGAATGTTTAATTTTGGCTCTAAATTCTTCTGCGAGTTTGAGGGCGAGGGTCATTTGCTGAAGTTTGACCTCTTGGTAAGGGTCTGGGTTATTGGTAAGTTTTTTGAGATAGCGATGGATACGGCGGGCCATGACGGGGGGCGGGACGTTCATATCCATGTGGCTAACCCATGAGAGTACCTCACGCAGGACGTGTTCATGGATAGCAGGATCAGACGAGCTCATTCGCGCCATTTCCAGTGCCTGCCTTAAGAAACACGGGATGCAGTCCAAGTATGTTTTCATTAGGGCTATTATTTTACATCGAATACTCCATATGATTTTATAGCGGTGATGGGCTTTTCCTTTTGCCCGGCCAATGTGCTAACTTAGATCGTGAGCTTTTAATGTGCTTTGGGAGTGAGTGCAAGTGATTTTTTTACAAAAGACCTTGTCGTCTTGGGAGATCGGTGCCAAAATTACAAATGGATAAAGAGAGCGATCTTTGATTTTAGTGTGGCGAGGGTTAAAAGATTTTGCCCTGCCATGCGCGTGATTAAGCAACTAAGTCCTAGAACCGTACTTCGTATGAGGAGGGCTTAAAGCTCGCGGGGTGGCCGGCAGGCCTCCCATCGTAGGAGGAAGCCGAAAGCCTCGGAGCCAGCCTATACTTGTTGTTGGTGTTCGTAGGAACAGTTGCACACGGCATTGGCGGGGCTTTTTATTTATATTGGCAGGAAATTTAGGCTTTTGGGTGGTAAGGATGAGGGTTATTGTTGATTTACGATGGGCGAGAGCGACCTTTTCAAATTGCCAGGGAATGAATCTCAGGAGGCTGCGGCTGCAGCGAAGGTGAATTCACTGCAACAGCTACCTTTAGCGGCCAGAATGCGGCCTCGCAGTCTGGAGGAGTTTGTTGGTCAGGGACATATTTTGGGGCCTGGGAAGCTACTAAGGCGTGCTATTGAAGCTGACAGGTTTCAATCGTTGATATTTTTTGGCCCTCCAGGAACTGGCAAGACTACGTTGGCTGAGATAATTGCTAAGATTTCAAAGGCAAAGTTTGTACGAATTAGTGCAGTGGAGTCCAACGTGGCAGAACTCCGTCAAGTGCTTTCTTCAGCAGCGAACCGCTTGCGTAACATCGGCCAGGCAACTATCCTATTCATAGATGAGATCCACCGATTTAATAAAGCACAGCAAGACGTGTTGTTACCTGACGTAGAAAACGGGGTGGTAAGGTTAATAGGCGTGACCACTCACAATCCGATGTTTTTTGTAAACGCGCCTTTAGTTTCACGGTCGCAGATCTTCGAGTTCAAACCCTTATGCGAAGAAGAGATTTTGGAGATACTAAAGCGTGCGTTACAGGATCCAGAACGTGGCTTGGGTCGGTTTAAGCTCACAGTTACGGACGATGCGTTGCGACATATTGCGCGAGTTTGTGAAGGTGATGCAAGAAGGGCTCTTAATGCCTTGGAACTAGCAGTGGTGACTACACCGCCCAGGCCTGATGGTGTGATTGTAGTGGACTTAAGCGTGGCAGAGGAAAGTATACAAAAAAAGGTGGTGGTCTATGATGGAGAGGAAGATGCACACTACGATACAATTTCGGCGTTTATCAAATCGATGCGTGGGAGTGATCCCGATGCCACTTTGTATTGGTTAGCTAAGATGATTTACGCTGGGGAGGATCCGCGGTTTATAGCAAGACGAATTATGATTTGTGCAGCTGAGGATGTGGGATTAGCAGATCCTTTTGCACTTTTGGTTTCTACTGCTGCGCTTGAGGTGGCGGAGTTTGTAGGATGGCCTGAAGCAAGAATACCGTTAGCGTTAGCTGCGGTGTATGTGGCTACCGCCCCAAAAAGCAATAGTGCATACTTGGGCATTGAAGCGGCTCTGCAGTGCATTCAAAAAGAGCAGGTATTACCTGTGCCTGACCATCTCAAGGATGCAAGTTATCCTGGGGCGGAGGTTTTAGGGCACGGGAAAGGATACAAATATGCCCATGATTATCCGGGTCATTTTGTCGTGCAGGATTATTTAGGCGAAGTGAAGCATTTTTATGAACCCACAGAGGAGGGTTTTGAGAAGAAGATCAAAGAGCGGGTGCAAAAACTCAGGCAGAATTTAGACGAAGCAAAACGACGTTCCAGGGAGCAATCGTGAAACCAGATGCACAGCCTCTAAGCAAGGTCAACCTAAGGAATTTTTACAGGAGGATATTACGCGCTTTGCCGGCCAAAAAGAGGGAGCGTGATTCAGTTACCCTTTGCGAAATTATTTCTATGCTCGACGATTGGCGTCGCGCTTGTGTCGTAATGTTATACGTGGCAATGAGCGATGAACCCGATTTGACACCGCTATTTTTGTTGGGGGTTAAGATGGGGAAGGTATGTGTTCTTCCGGCTTACATTGCTACGAGTGATACGTATTGCGCACGTGTGGTTACTGATTTAAAGACCCAGCTTCGCAGGGGACATCTCGGGATTCTCGAGCCCATTGCTAGTTGCCCAATTGTTGATCCTCGTGAGATTGATTTGGTGTTGGTACCTGGGTTAGCTTTTGACAGGCGTGGGGTGAGACTAGGCCGAGGAAAAGGTTATTTCGATAAATTTCTTGTTGGGTTACGTGCGACAAAATGCGGGGTGGCATTTAATGAGCAAGTAATAGACACTCTCCCTGCGGATCCGCACGATGTTAAGATGGATTTATTAGTGACACCGGCGGGGGTGATAAAGTTCTCCAAATAGGTGGGTTGAAGAGTTTAGCGTTGCCGGTCGATGATGCTAGATGGTATACCACCCTCCCAACTTCTAGGTTGGGTCCAAGGTCTTTCGGACAAATCGTCCTCTGTTGTAGCACATCCTGATCCAAGAACAGCCAGTGTACTTATTGTGATCCAGAGTAGGATTTGTAGTAACTGAACTCTGGACCGTACAAGAGTATTTAAGGTGTGACTAAATCGCCTTCGAATATTTCGCCGAATTTCCATTCTGGGATCACATTAGCGATGCAACTGTTTTTATCTACACTTTTTACGCGTACTTTAGCGACTAGTTTCCCTTGGCGACTAATTAGGAGTTGGCTTTGTTCAACCACACCATCGTCTAGACCGACGCTTAATACCACAAAATCCCATTTTGGATCTACTGCGAGGACTCGTCCTACGACGTCGGGTGGAACAGGAGGTGTGTAGTCAGCGAGTTTGTACATGGCCAATTCATTAGTGGCCCGGTAATATTGGTACTTGAGGTGGTCGATTTGTTTAAGGAGATTAGTGTTGGTTTCTTCGAGCTTTTTGGCGTAGTTCTGCAATGAACGTATAGCATCGGGTGAAATTCCTAAAGCATCCCACTGGGCTAGTCGAGTTTGGAGGTCGTTTATTTCTTGGCGGGCGGTTTGCAATTGTTTACTTATGTTTGCGGCCTGTTCACGTTGGGCTTGTGCTTCAGCAACCGCATTATCGCGCTCGGTCTTAAGTGAGGCAACTTCGGACTCGACGGTTTTGAGTTTTTCCTTGGTTGTTTCTAGTTCAAATTTTGTTTGGGTCAGTTCTGCATCCGTGGTCTGGTATTTAGTATGCCAGTCATCTCGTTCGGCTTTGATTGTTTTAATTTTGCCGCCTATGACGACGAAGTTTAGTATGGCCGCTGCGAGTCCTAGTACGATAGCGATGATTAATGGTACCCGGAATTGCATATGTTTTCTTTCGGTTAACAGTACAAATTATCGTGTGCAAACTAACCAGCATGGTTTTTTATGTCAAACTGTTTGTTAATTTTAGTCGTCCGCGAGCATGATATGGGCTCGTTTTTTGAGCTTGCTGGGATTTGTCGCACTGAACAAAGTATTTTCCGATGCGCGGATCGATCTTGATATTTGGGGGGTTGTTAGTGGGGATTTTGACGGGGTTGGTTTTGAGTGGCCTTCCCAAGGAGGTCAAGGGTTACAAGCTGGCGTCGAAGCCCCTTTATCGGGATCCTGTTTATGATGGAGCGGCTGACCCTGTGGTGGTGTGGAACCCTTTAGTAAAGAAGTGGTGGATGTTTTATACGAGTCGGCGTGCTACTGTAACGAACGAACCAGGTGTAAGCTGGGTTCATGGCAGCCAAATTGGGATTGCGGAGTCAGAGGATTTTGGCGCAACATGGAGATATGTTGGTAATGCACGGGTACAGTTACCTTCGCGGTTTAAGTCTGACTCAGTTACCCTTTGGGCTCCTGAGATTATTAAAGCGCCGAATGGTGTATTCCACATGTTTATAACGGTAGTGCCGGGGATTTTTGCGGATTGGAATCATCCAAGGTCGATAGTACAGCTAACGTCTACGAACCTGATTGACTGGTCTGATGGCGAGGTTTTGGAGTTAGCATCTGATCGGGTGATTGACCCATGCGTGTTGCGCCTTCCGGATGGGACTTGGCGGCTTTGGTACAATAATGAGCGGGATAGGAAGTCAATTTGGTATGCGGATAGTACTGATCTTGTGAACTGGGTTGACCAAGGACGGGCGGTGGGTGATCAACCGGGAGAAGGCCCTAAGGTGTTTTACTGGAGGGGTTACTATTGGATGATCACAGATGTGTGGCGTGGTTTAGCTGTGTACAGATCGACTAATGCGATGGATTGGGTCCGACAGCCGTATAATTTGTTGGACACGCCAGGGGAGGGTCCTGATGATGGAGCAAAGGGACAACATGCTGATGTGGTAGTGAGTGGTAACCAGGCGTTCATATTTTATTTTACACATCCCGACGCAGGTAAACAGGGTACTGATGCTTATTCAAAGCAGCGGAGCTCGATACAAGTGGCTGAGTTAGAATACAAAGACGGTTGGCTGGATTGTGATCGAAACAAACCCACAGGCATAAGGTTACAGCCCCCGGAGTAACTGGTGTAGGTTGGCTAGTGAGTATTTTGAGGTGTGAATTGTATTCGAGTTCGTGAGTTTCTGAGAAAGTCGCGGATTTGCAATTCTGTAACGTACCAAACGCCTTGGATTTTTTTGAATTCTTTGGGTTCGAATTCCTTGATTAATTTGTTGTTTGTGTCGCGCGCTTCGGCTCTCACGATGCCGAACGTTTCTGTGTCGATCCAGGAGATGACTCGGGCGTAAGGGGAGAAAGCAGATGGGGGCGGAGTGCTTTCCAAGACATAACAGTATCTGCTGCGTCTCATTTCGCGTTTTATTAAGCGTTGATTAGCCCAGTAAAGAAACTCCAGGCCGAGGTCACCGATGTAAAAATCCGAGTTGCAGAATCTGGTCCAAAGTTCTGCTTTATTTGTTATGGGCGTAGCGATTTTCAGATCGTTAGTGGAATACTCAATGATGTATAGAGGTGGTTCCTCGCGGCTAAATATGACTTTTAACGTAAAATTGGTGGTGCACTCTGGCCATGCGATGTAGGTGCTAATCCAGTTTGTGGGGGTAAGGACAATCTTATAACGGAGTGGCACGGTTTGGGGCTTTTTGGAGGAAGAAAAGATATTAAGCGAACCTAGTTGGTCCATTTCCTGTTCGGGCTGTAAGGAATGGATAAAAGCTACTAGTTCTGGGCCAGAATTGAAGAGGATTCGATTCTGTAAATGCCCTGTATGTGGTGCTAGGCAAGTAAAGGCCATTAAGGCCAGGGTAAATATTATTGTCCGCGCAGTAAGGATTCGAGTCATGTTATGGAAGGGCGAATCTCAGAGCCTCGTTGATAGTGGAGATGAAGTGGGGTTTTACTTTGCGTTTGACGTCAGAGGGTAGCTCTGACCATTCGGGTTTGTTTTGGTCGGGGAGTACAACGGTGGTAATACCGGCTGCTAGTGCAGCTAGGACTTTTTCTTTAATGCCACCGACTTTAAGTATTCTACCGCGTAGCGTGATTTCGCCAGTGAAAGCAACGGATGGTTTAATGGGTCGTTTTTTGATAAGGGAAGCTAATGCCACTAGAATAGCGAGGCCTGCACTTGGGCCATCTTTTGGGATAGCCCCAGCGGGGATATGGATGTGCAGATCTTTCTGTTCGAAATTTGCTAGTTCAGTTCCAGTTTCTGTGCCTCGGCTTCGCAGATAGCTTACTGCTATTTGAGCGCTTTCTTTTAAGATGTCGCCTAGTGAGCCAGTGAGGATAAGCTTGCCTGTGCCTGGCATGTGAGTAGCCTCAATTTGCAAGACTTCCCCTCCGTAGGGTGTCCAAGCTAATCCAAAGGCCAATCCATAATCTTTGACAGCGAGGAAATCAGAATCTGAGTACGGAGGTAAACCGATCAGCTGTGTTAGGTCTTCGGCTTTAAAGACTATTGGTTTTTTATTTGCCTCACCGGAGACAATCTTACGGGTTGCCTTTCGCAACAGAGTGGCGATTCCGCGTTCTAATTGGCGGACACCAGCTTCTTTAGTGTACTCCCGGATTAGGCGTCGGAGAGCAGACTGGTGAATTTTAACGCTGTTGCGTTGTAGGCCGTGCTCATGTATTTGGCGTGGTATCAAGTATTTTCGGGCGATTTGGAGCTTTTCATATTCTGAGTAGCTGGGGATCTGGATCACTTCTAACCGATCACGTAAAGCTGGGTGGACTGGTTCGAGCCAATTAGCTGTAGTGATGAACAACACGCGTGAGAGATCAAATGGAATATCTAGGTAGTGATCCACGAATGCGTGGTTTTGTTCTGGGTCGAGGACCTCAAGGAGAGCGGCGGCTGGATCGCCTCTGAAATCGGTGCCGATTTTATCGATCTCATCGAGCATGATGACTGGGTTGCGGGTTTGTAACCGACGAAGGATTTGTATAATGCGCCCTGGCAGGGCTCCTACGTAAGTGCGTCGATGCCCCCGAATTTCGGCTTCATCACGCACGCCTCCAAGAGAAAACCTAGCAAATTTACGGCCCATCGCCTCGGCTATACTTTTACCAAGGGATGTTTTACCCACACCAGGTGGTCCTACAAAGCACAGGATAGGGCCTTTGATTTCCTTGCGTAGTTGGAGTACGGCCAAAAAATCAAGTAAGCGTTCTTTTACTTTTTCTAGTCCGTAGTGATCGCGGTCGAGTATTTTTTGGGCTTCTTTAAGATCGAGCCTGTCTGGGGTCTCTTTTTCCCATGGGAGGTTTAGTATCCAGTCTAAGTATCCGCGAATCACAACGAATTCCGGTGTGGTGGGAGGGATTTGTTTCAGGCGTTCTAACTCTTGTTTAGCCACCTCTTTTGCTTCTGGTGGCATGGGGGTTGTGTTGATTTTTTCTGTCAGTTGGCGGATTTCTGGGGAAATCTCACCTTCGCCGAGTTCACGTTGTATAACGCGGAGTTGTTCTCGAAGGAAATAATCGCGTTGGGTTTTTGAGAACGTACTTGCGACTTCGCTTTGAATTTTGATTGTTAGCTTTAATATTTGCTGTTCTCGATGGAGCAACGGCAGCAGGTATGAGAGCCTGGCTTTGACAGAAGGCGTTTCTAGGAGCTTTTGCCTCTGTGGCAAATCCAGTTTAAGTGTCCAAGCAATCAAGTCTGCTAATTGTCCCGGCCGCAATTGTTCAAGGTTTGCAGTTTTCTCATGTTCGCTTAGAGTGGGTGACAGTTGGATTATTTCCTGGAATAAGGTTTCTGCGTTCCTGACTAGTGCTTCCAATTCAACGCTGTCCTCTTCAAGGTCTTCTAAGATAGCGATGCGAGCTACTAGGTAAGGTGATTCCGACACATACTCAACAATTTTGACTCTTATGAGGCCCTGTACTAAGATTTGTGCGGTGTTATCGGGGGTTTTGAGTAATTTGAGCAACCGCACAGCACATCCGACTTGGTATAAATCCGATGGGCCGGGTGTTTCGACGTTTTGGTTTTTTTGCAGGACAGTAGCAAGGATTTGGTTGGTGGAAGCGACGTCGTCTACCAAACGTATACCAGCGGGTGTGTCAATAAGTAGTCTAACAATCTGGCCTGGGAAGATTACATAGTCAGCTAGGCCTAATACTGGTAGTTTGTCGGGTATTGGTAGTGTGGGACGCCCTGGAACCTTACCAGATTTAGTTGAAATTGATACGCTGACCTCATCTGCTGGTGGGTCTAGTTCGATTTGTAATGGATTAATTTGTTCGAGCGGCGCCACGGCGAAAGTATCGGATTACCAAAGGAACCTATTTTTTAGTTGGTGATTTTTTGGTTTTCCGGTTTTTTGGTGTAGTGCTGGGAAGTGGTGGTACGCTGATTTGCAGAAAACCGTTTACGTAGACTGCTTTTGCCATAGTTAGGTCGTACCCCGGGGGTAATTCAACCACGCGTTCGAACGGTCCATAGCTGATGTTCATCATAAGAAACCGGCAACCTGGGGGTCGGCATATGTCGGTGCGATATCCGCGTATCCGTATGATGCGTTCCCCTTCAATGAGTACTTCAAGTTGGTCGCGCTGGAGTCCTGCAATCTCGGCTTTGATTACAAGGCATTGGTCGGCCACGTAAACATCCACATTTGGTTCCCAGACGGGTTGAGCTGGTTCCACCTTCTTTGTGAGGTGGTTGTTGGATTGTGGTGATGACGCTGATCGCTGCGACATGCGTTTAGAGAATTAGAAATGATTTAGGGTTGGTCTAGGCGGACACCAATTTTTTTGATTGCACTTTGTGTTCTCGGCTCGATGGGTTTTCCCAGCGTATGTGCATTTTGTGAAGAGCATTTTGAAAATGGGCTGTTCCATATTTAGTTTACCGCGCTAACAAGGTTCAACATACACCCAAACTTGTTTAGTTCAAGGGGCCATTTGTCTTAGATCTGGCATGCATGTTACCGTTTCTTCGTTATACGCTCCCGCGCCAGTTCCAGTATACGCCGCTCTTGTTCCGTAAGGCTTTGGATGCCATGGGTTGCAATTTTGTCCAAAATCGGATCGACACTTTTTTCTAGTAGCTCTTCTGGTGGAATATTGTCGATGTCGTGGATTGATATAGTTGATTTGTTTTTTTCCCGCCGAGGTAAAAAGTTCCTGGGATATATCCAACGACGCAAAAAAGCAATGATAGTGGTTGCAGTTAGCCCATTTAGAATCGCTTTTGCATAGGCTATGCCGAAGAGCATCCCTCCAAGGTGTGCGGCGTGTGCGATTGAGCTTGACGTATCAAGCATTCCCCACAACGCCAAAACGATTTCAATCCAAAGAAGATACCATGCGCGAATGGTCACGGGTATGACGAAAAATACTAAGACTGTGATGGATGCGGTTGAATTCAGTATTGCGTAGGCAGCAACAAGCCCAAACACTCCAGCAGAAGCGCCCACTACATGTGTGTTTTGGATACCTATAAATGGTATGTAGGCCCAAAGTGTCTGAAGCAGACCACCTGCAAATCCACTTCCTAAATAAATGGTGAGGAAACGTTTGGACCCGCATTGTTCTTCGATAGCGCGGCCAAAGAAGTATAAGCCTATCATGTTGAGGGTTAGGTGAACCAAACCCCCATGTAAAAATTGATAGGTTAAGAGTTGCCAAACTCGGCCACAAAGCAACGCGGCAGGCATGAGTGAAAGGTAGTCGTCGATAACGAATCGGTACTGGGTACCGCTTACTGCGACTTGGACAAGGAAGGTGATTATGTTGGCGGCAATAATAACGGCAAACCAGGGTGCTCTAAACACCCGGTGCCTTTTTGAAACAGGCCAATGCATATAGTCCCGTTCCGAAAGCATCGTAGCAAAACCAAAGTATACTAGATTGCGGAGGGTAGCAATTGCTAACAAGGTGAGTGTACATTTTTGAGCATGAGTAGGGGGGCATGGGTTATAGTTGAACAGGAATTTTTTGGGTTGGGTGTGTTGTACTTGCTTTTCCTCGGTAGATGCGGAATTTAAATGGCTTGAAATTCACGAGGTTCTGTCTATAGTCAATTCTTTAAATGGGCAAAGCAATTTTGATGCTAAAAGACGGCACGTTCTTCGTAGGCGAAGCTTTTGGGGCTCGGACGGAGCGGGTGGGTGAAGTGGTCTTTAATACATCGTTGACTGGGTACCAGGAGATACTTACTGATCCTTCATACAAGGGGCAGATAGTAGTGATGACCTACACTGAGATTGGCAATTATGGCGTAAACGACGTGGATACTGAGTGTGAATCTGGGCCTCAAGTGGAAGGTTTCGTGGTAAAGGAGCGTTCTCGGATCTACAGTAATTGGAGGGCAAGAAGGTCGCTGGATGAATACTTGAAAGCGTATGGTATCCCAGGCCTGTATGGCGTAGATACCCGCGCGCTAACTAGGCATCTAAGAACATATGGTGCGCAGATGGGAATTATTTCTAGTGTGGATACTGATCCGCACAGTCTCTTAAGTAAGGTTAGAGCTCACCCTGATATTTCGGAGTTAGATCTTGTAAGCCGGGTAACGTGTCGTTCCAGGTTCACGTGGGAGCAGGGGGTTTGGACTTGGCCCGATGGTTTCCTAACTCGGCCGAACGATGGTGTACACGGGCGGTGTCTCACGCTTGTGGTATACAATTTTGGTGTTAAACTGAGCATTCTCCGGAATGCGTATCAGGTTGGGTTTAAGGTTGTGGTGGTGCCAGCCGATACCCCACCTGAGGCGGTTTTAGAAATGAACCCAGATGCAATTTTGCTGAGTAATGGCCCGGGTGATCCTCAAATGGTTCGACAAGGGATCGAAGCAGCACGTAAGTTAATTGGCAAAAAGCCTGTGTTTGGGATTTGTTTGGGGCATCAGATTCTGGGTTTGGCTTTGGGAGGGCGGACCTATAAATTGAAGTTTGGCCATCATGGGGGTAATCATCCGGTAAAGGATCTTAAAACGGGGAGGGTTCAGATTACTGCGCAAAACCACAACTACTGTGTCGATGTAAAGAGTTTGAAGGATCAGGTAAGGCTTACTCATCAAAGTTTGTTTGACGGTTCGGAAGAGGGCATGGAGCATGTTGAGTACCCGGTTTTCTCGGTTCAACATCACCCTGAGGCAGGACCCGGGCCGAATGATGCTCGGGACTTTTTCACTCGTATGTATGAAATCACATTAAAGCAGACCACACAGTAACAGAGGAGGTCGGCTATGTTGCGGTCGGTGACGAGCGAAAGCTATAGGTTGTTGCACCCGAAAGTGGTTTGTTTTCTGACAAGTGTTGATAAAAGCGGCAAGGCCAACATTATGCCTTGCGCGTGGGTCAGTCCTGCAAGTGAAGAACCCCCAATGGTTATTGCCTTTGTCGCTAAGACGCACTACACAGCGAGGTTGATTAAGATGACAAAGCAATTTGGGTTATCGATTCCCGATGCTTCAATGGAGAGAGCGATTTGGGTTACTGGGTCTGTGTCGGGTAAGGATGTGGACAAGTTTGCGAAGGCTGGATTACAGCAGCTGCAGGCCAAAAAGATCAAGGTTCCTATGGTTGCAGGGTGTATTGGGTACCTGGAGTGCACTTTGGCGAAGGTGGTTGATGCAGGTGAATGCTATGGTTTTCTAGGGGTTGTTGAGACTGCGTATGCAGATAACGAGGCTTGGCAAAACAAGCTTTGGGTAGAATCTCGCAGCCCGGTGTTGCACCTAGGCGGAAAGAAATTGGTAACGTTTAAAGGTTGATGGCGTATGGTTCAAACTGGCGGCCATGAGGAAGGGATTAATCCCTTGGCCGCCAGATTTTTATACCAGTAAAGGGGAAAACGATGCCAAAGCGTACAGACATAAAGAAGATCATGATAATTGGGTCTGGCCCAATTGTTATAGGCCAGGCATGTGAATTCGACTATTCAGGTACGCAGGCTTGTAAAGCCCTTAAGGCAGAAGGGTACAAGGTGGTTTTGGTGAATTCGAATCCAGCCACCATTATGACGGATCCAGGGATGGCTGACGCTACATACATAGAACCTCTTACAATTGAATCTGTGGCGGCAATAATATCTCGGGAACGTCCGGACGCATTGTTACCTACGATGGGTGGTCAGACGGCTTTGAATTTGGCGGTGGCCTTGGATCGGGAAGGGATCCTTAAGATGTACGGGGTAGAGTTGATCGGGGCTAGTCCTGAAGCGATTAAGAAGGCAGAGGACCGGGAATTGTTCAAGCAAACTATGCTTTCAGTGGGGCTGCAGGTCCCCAAGAGTAAGGCGGTTACTTCAGTAGCGGAGGGTTTAGCTGCGGTCAAAGAGATAGGTTTCCCAGTCATTTTGAGACCTGCATTTACGCTTGGTGGCACAGGTGGCGGGGTGGCTTATAATGTCGAGGAGTTTGCAGTTCTTCTAGATCGCGGGTTGAAACTCAGCCCTGTGAGTCAGGTCCTAATAGAACAATCGGTACTGGGCTGGAAGGAATATGAATTGGAAGTTGTTCGGGATCGAGCTGACAACGTTATCATTGTGTGTTCGATAGAGAACTTTGATCCGATGGGTGTACATACGGGTGATTCCATAACAGTGGCTCCTGCTCAGACGCTGACAGACCATGAGTATCAGCGGATGCGTGACGCGGCGATTGCGATAATCCGAGCAATTGGTGTAGATACAGGGGGATCTAACATCCAGTTCGCCATTAATCCTGAGAATGGGGAAATGGTTGTGATCGAAATGAACCCGCGGGTATCGCGGAGCTCTGCCCTTGCAAGTAAAGCTACGGGGTTTCCAATTGCTAAGGTGGCTGCGAAACTCGCAGTAGGATACACGCTCGATGAGCTGAGTAACGATATTACTAGAACAACGCCGGCATCGTTTGAGCCTACCATTGACTATGTGGTTACCAAGATTCCCCGTTTCACCTTTGAAAAATTCCCTGAGGCTGAGCCTGTTTTAACAACACAAATGAAGTCGGTAGGCGAGGTAATGGCGATCGGCCGAACGTTCAAAGAATCGCTGCACAAAGCAATTCGGAGTTTAGAAACCGGCATGTATGGATTCCCTGTTATAAGGGCTTCCAATGAGGAGATAGAACGCAGGCTCATGGTCCCCAACCCTGACCGCCTTTACTATATAGCCCAGGCATTAAGGAATGGGTATTCGGTCGAGAAAATTTATTCTCTTTCGAAAATAGATCCCTGGTTTATCCAACAAATTTATGAGCTGGTGGAATTTGAAAAAAGGCTAGTGGCGGGAGACCTTACAGAAAATGTATTAACTCTTGCAAAGGAGTTGGGCTTTTCGGATAAGCAGATCGCGACGTTGACGGGGTGGCAGGAACATGAAGTACGCGCTCTCCGGTACAAGTATGGAATAAAGCCGCAATACAAGCTTGTGGATACTTGTGCCGCGGAATTCGAGGCTTACACACCTTATTTGTACTCTTCTTACGAACGACCGTTTTTCAGGGTAACGTCCAGTGGAAAGATCCAGGCTTGCAGAGATTCTGAAGTACCACCCACCGATAAGCAAAAGGTTATCATACTTGGTGCCGGTCCTAACAGAATTGGTCAAGGTATTGAGTTTGACTATTGTTGTGTACATGCGGTATTTGCTCTGCGCGAACTTGGAATCGAAACGGTCATGATTAATTGTAATCCTGAAACGGTCAGTACTGACTACGACACTGCTGACAAACTATATTTTGAACCGCTTACCTTGGAGGACGTGTTGCATGTGGTGGAGCGAGAAAATCCTTTAGGGGTGATGGTACAATTTGGGGGGCAAACGCCTTTGAAGTTAGCAGTTCCATTGCAACAATGTGGGGTAAAAATCTTGGGTACGTCCCCGGAATCGATTGATATTGCTGAAGATAGAAAAAAGTTTAAAGAACTTTTGGATAGGCTCGGACTTTCTCAACCAGAAAGTGGGACGGCGACCTCCATTGATGACGCTTTGGTAGTAGCTGAGCAACTTGGATATCCCGTTTTGGTTAGACCTTCGTATGTATTGGGTGGCAGGGCTATGCAAATCGTGTATGATCGAGATGCTCTTGTAGAATTTGCTGAACAAGCCATTAAGGTCGCCCCTGAATACCCAATTCTTATCGACAAATACCTTCAAGATGCGATCGAGGTAGATGTAGATGCGCTTTGTGATGGCACGGATGTTGTTATAGGTGGTGTGATGGAACATATTGAAGAGGCCGGGATCCATTCAGGCGATTCTGCATGCTCATTGCCGCCTTATTCGTTACCCACGGAAGTCGTTTCGGAGATCAAACGGCAGACCAGGTTGCTTGCACTTGCGCTAAAAGTCGTCGGCCTTATCAATATTCAATTCGCTGTAAAAGATAAAAAGGTGTATGTGCTTGAGGTGAACCCCCGGGCTTCTCGGACCGTGCCATTTGTTAGCAAAGCCACTGGATTGCCCATGGCGAAGATAGCTGCAAAGCTAATGGTAGGGCACACACTCCGTGAACTAGGAGTGGTTTCAGATCCACAAATCCAACACGTTGCCGTAAAGGAGGCGGTGTTTCCCTTCGATCGTTTTCCTGGAGTGGATACAGTACTGGGCCCGGAGATGAAGTCCACAGGCGAGGTAATGGGCATTGATGCTGACTTCGGGTTGGCATATGCTAAGGCTGAGATAGCTGCAAATAACCCGATCCCCACCAAGGGCACGTTTTTCATTAGTGTTCGCGATGAGGACAAGCCGAAGATTGTCACACTCGCCCGGAAGTTGAAGGAGCTGGGATTTGAAATTGTTGCAACTCGCGGCACAGCATCATTCTTACGGGCAAATGGGGTGGATGTTAAGTCAGTTGACAAGTTGCAAGAGGGCCGGCCAAACGTACTTGATTATATAAAGAACCGGCAGATTGATTTCATAGTTAACACGGTAGGTTCCGCACGAGCCAAGCGGGATTCTATGTACATTCGTCGCAACGCTTTGCAGTACGGGATTCCATACACCACCACTATTGCGGGGGCATATGCCACAGTGCGTGCAATTGAATCGTTAAGGAAACGTCCTTTTACAACTAGGCCTATTCAAGAGTATTACGTCGTGTCTTAGTCTCTTTAAACCGCGGGTAAGTTAGGTTATAAGGGCTGCTGCCATTTGGTCGAAAGGTTAAACCGGATTGAGAATCCTTAAGAGGTTGGTTGTGCAGACGGGTAGTAGAGGCACCGTCAACAGTGGCGAAGTTTAGATTTGCACGCAAGAATTGAAAACCGTCGTAGGGTGTTTTTTGAGAACGACCATTGGTGGGCACATGCCGAATGGGAAAACTGCGGAGGGCAGTTTTGCAAGGCTGTGTGGTAAAAACGCGTAAGCAATTGCGGAATGATTTAGGTTTAGCGGGCCGTATTAATTTATATGTCCAGGTCTTGGGGTAGTCGACAAAGTTTTTAGCTACGGCAATTTAAAGTAGTGTAAAACAGCTTGCCAAAGGGCGATGGGGAAACTTAAAATTTTGCTATGTTATTGTTGCGTATATCCAAGTATTTAGGATTAGTCAGTGTTGTTATCCTATCCAATTGCGTGTTTGCTGCAGGAGATTATCGCGTGTGGTTTGATTCGCCGGCTACCTCGTGGAACCAGGACGCTTTGCCAGTAGGTAATGGGCGAATTGGCGCGATGGTTTTTGGATCCACCACTGCTGAGCAAATCCAGTTTACTGAGGAAACTCTCTGGACTGGACAGCCACATGACTATTCCAATCTCGGAGCTTCCAATTATCTTCGCCAGTTGCAGGCTTATATATTCGCTACTAATCAGACGGATTTTTGGTCTCTTGCTTCTCAAAAGTTCATGAGTGTGCCTCTTAGGCAGTGTGCATTCCAACCAGGTGGTACACTTGAATTGGCGTTTCCGCATAAGGACCCCAGCAATTACGTAAGGGGGTTGGACCTAGAAACGGCCATTGTTACAGTGGAATACACTTATGCAGGGGTCAGGTATGTGCGCCGGGTTTTCGCAAGTTACCCAGACAATATATTGGTGGTGCGTTGCGAAGCTAATTCTCCTGGGAAGGTGAGCTTCACAGCTAAGCTGACGACACCCCATGCAATGTGTACGAATTCGTTTGAGGGGAATGATTTAGTTTTAGACGCGGGGATTTCGAAAGCAGCCAATGGGTTAAATAGTAAGGTTTGGTTTCGTACTCGGGTCAGGTTTATTTTGGAGGGTGGCTCACTTATTAAGGGTGATAAAACGGTAACAGTTACCAACGCTAATGCGGTGACGATATTGCTAGTGGTGGGGTCGAATTTTGTTTCTTTTGAGGATGTAAGTGGTGATCCAGTTGGCCGCACGACCGAGTTTCTGAGGGCTGTCGAGGGAGTTAGTTATGCACGACTTTTGGAAAGGCATTTGGCGGATTATCAACCGTTGTTTAGAAGGGTTACGGTGGATTTTGGTTTTACTTGGAAAACTAATTTACCCACGGGCGCCAGGATAAAGCGTGTTATTGAGGGGGACGATCCAGGCTTGTTTGCGTTGTATTTGCAATTTGCGCGGTATCTGATGATTTCTGGATCTCGACCAGGATGTCATCCGCTAACGTTGCAAGGCAAATGGAACAATGTGACTAATCCTTCCTGGGAAGGCAAAATGACACTCAACATTAACCAACAAATGAACTACTGGATAGTGGAACCGGCTAACTTGAGCGAATGTCATGCGCCGATGTTTGACTTAGTGAAGGATTTGATGATTAGCGGGGCACGTATAGCGCGGAATCACTATAATGCGCGTGGTTGGGTAGTTCACCATAATACGGATTTATGGCGTGGAGCAGCGCCTATTAATGGAAGGGACGGGTTGTGGCCCACTGGGAGTGCGTGGTTGTGCCAGCATTTATGGGAGCACTTTTTGTACACCGGAGACACAAATTTTTTGATCAAGACGGCATACCCAGCGATGAAATCTGCCGCCGAATTTTACTTAGATTTTTTGGTTGAGCATCCGGGTTATCCGGGATGGTTTGTAACGTGCCCATCGTATTCGCCCGAGCACGATCATCCAGTATTTGGTCCGAATGTGGCAGGGCCTACGATGGATAACGAATTAATTCGTGCCCTTTTCAAGAGTATATTAGAAGCGGGTCGCATTGTTGGTGAGGATGAGTCATTCTTAAGAGCTGTATCAAACATGTTGTTGAAATTACCACCCCTTCAAATTGGGCGTTATGGGCAATTGCAGGAATGGTTGGAAGACGTGGATAGGCCCAACGATACGCATCGGCACTGTTCGCATTTAGTTGGGTTATATCCGGGGGATTCAATCAGTCTTTTTGACACTCCTGAATTGGCGATGGCTGCTAAAGTATCGGTTGATTGGCGTGGGTACATTTTTGGCGATAAGGGGTGGGCCAAGTCATGGCGTGCGTGTCTTCGGGCACGGCTTGGCGATGGTGAAACTGCATATTTGCATTTGACGAACTTGATAGCTCAAAACCTTTCCTCGAACATGATGTTTACCGACATACCAAACAGGCAAGTTGATGGTACCTTTGGTGCCGCCGCAGCTATGATCGAGATGATCCTGCAGAGTCATCGAGGCGAAATCCATTTATTGCCTGCGCTGCCTCGTGCTTGGACGAATGGGATTGTAAGGGGATTGCGGGCCCGGGGAGGTTTTGAAGTAGACATAGTTTGGACTAACCATAAGTTATCGGAGGCGCGGATTACCTCGTTATGGGGAACAACCTGCTGTGTCCGCTCTAAATGGCCGATCGAGGTCCGACACGGTAATGAGTATTTGTATGTTGAGATGGTGAAGCCTGGCGTTTGGAAGTTCCCTACCACTCCAGGCAAGGTGTACGTGGTAGAACCAGCTGTGGTTTATGAGGTTGAGCATAGTGCAATTGTAAAGGTGGAGGGAGGCTCGACGTTGGTGATAACCAATGCAGCGTTCAGTAATCAACGTGGTCTCCGACTGTCGGCATCTGACTTGGCTGCGAGTTTTACACTGGGGTTCACGAACCTACCTCCAGGGGACTACACGGTAGTGCTTGGGATAAATCGAACAAGGCAGGGTGGTCGGTTTCAAGTTGGGATTGGTTTGGATCCTGGTGTTACTAACCGTTTGCCGGGGGTTTTAAATGCTCATTGTGCCACTGGGTTTGTGTATGTTTTACCCACCATATTATTCACCGAGACTAACAGGTTTGATTTCTGGACTAACATGTTGGAAGAGGTTGAACTCGTTCCTATCCGGATTCCCTCCAACGCTGTGTTATATCTGAAGTTCTGGCCGGAAGGTTTAACAGGTTCGACTAACTATGATTTAGAGTTGGACTATGTAAGACTCCATCCCGTGGTTCGCCGTCCAAAAATAACGGCAGCTTTGGACCGGAGTGGATATATCTTGAGTTGGCCGGAGCACGCGAGGTTTTGGCAATTGAAACACAGCACAAACCTTTTGAGTGAAGTATGGCAAGCTTGTCTGGTACCAGTAACAATGGTTGGGGGGGAGTGCCGGTTAGTTATTGAACCTTCTATGCCCCCGGTGTTTTACAGGCTTGACTCGATACCATAGGTAGATTGGGGATGGGTTATCCGTAAGGGGAGAAAGTTCATTAAGCCCTAAGTGGCCGATGTGAGTTTCAAACAATTGTTTTTGCTGTTTGGGAGCCGATTTCTGGGCAAGCAAGGTACACAGTTCGGTTCCCAGGTGCGCTAGATATTTGATGTCCCGTAAGTTTTGGTACCCGGCACGGTATAATTTTTGAGTGAACAATTAGGGGTTCATAAACCGCAATAGCTAAAGCCTATGCGTATTAAAGCAACTGATTGGTCGTGTCATTTTGCCAGGCGGTAGAATATGGATGGATAGTTTGTGAATGGCAATGTGAGTTGCCATTTGTCGCGGTATAGTCTGAGCTCGCCTCCAGCGACGTCTTCCCATTGGCCCTGGGTGAGGTTGGTGCGGTATTGTAATCTAAAGTCCACGTTTACGCCTGGCCATGAGAAGATGAGGTTGGTTTTGTCTACTTCGATCTGCACAATGGGAGCTGGTGGGGAATAGGAAAGATAGCCGTAGAACTCTAATTCAGCTACGTTGCCCCAACTTGCGTCTGGTGCGAGATAGCGCACATACCGGAAAGCGGAGGAGTTAGTAACAATCAACTCAGTAAAGGTACCTGCGGGTGGGGCCATGGTTACAGTGCCCAATGTAACTGCATCACTAAAGTCTGGTCGATTCGCGCCTTGGAATATGCCACCTACCATTCGTGCCTCGAAACCTGCCCGAGGGCAATAATTGATCTTGGTGATTACGTTGCTTACACCTGGCCCGAAATCGAGTCCAACCCAGTCACCGTTACCAGGATCTGGGGCGTCGAAGAACGTAGTTAGATCATTGTCAAATACCTTTTCGATTGTATTACCTGAATTGTTCCATGAACCGGGGGTACCGATAATCCTACCTGTAAGTTTTGGGAACTGGACCGCGGCTTCTGGGCTATTAGTTTCAATTCCTCCTACCAGGGCACTTACGACGTAGTAATAGCCTTGTGTGACAGAAGTTACGTAATCTGTCCAATTTGTGGTTGTAAGGCCGCTTGCGAGGGGTACATATGGCCCAGCCCGATTTGTTGCTCGTTTAATGGTGTAACTTGCAGCGCCAGGCACTGTATTCCAGGTAAGATTTATTTGGACGGAGGAAACTGCGATTGGGGTTACTTGGATCAACGGCGGAGGCCAGCCCGGCAGGCTGACATTGTCGAATTTGGCCGTACACAGTGCGGAGTTGTTGTGTGCGGTGACTGCCAGGCCCACATAGGCTGTTGAAATGTTAGTCAAAACCACGCTTCCCAATGTACTCCAGCTGATCCCATTAGGTGAACGATATGCTGTGAAAGTATCGCCGTTGCGCACCAACCTAACCCAGTAAGGCGCACTGATGCCTGTGACGTTAGCGAAGTTACATCCGCCTCCTGGGCTTGACCGGTATTGGAATGTGACTCCATTTCCGGGTGTGACCGCTACTAGTGCATTTACTGCTCCAGGATCCAAGCTTTGGCGGATCATGACACCAGCTTTTGACCACGGATTCACGTTTTGAATAGAAACGACCCTTGCGGTGATGCTAAAGTTGGTGCTGTTGGTCACTATGTAGACGAATCGGAATGCATCCGCGGTGTTCCATATATCATCGCCCGAGCCAATCACTGTGAAGACACTGTTTGTGTAAATGGCGCTGCCTGGTAACCCAACTGTCCCGATGTCTCGGCTAGTCCACGGTAACGGTACGCCCGATAGAGGAGTTGCGCTAACCTCTAAGGAGTCTGGGCTTTCACCAGCTAGTTCGTTCACTGCCGACACAACATAGTAGTATGTAGTCATAGCGATTACTGCTCTATCTGTGTAATTGGTGGTAGTAACAACTGCAATGGTGGTGTACGGGCCCCCGCTCGTTGTAGCACGCTTCACATAATAGCAGGTCGAATTGCTTGAGCTAGTCCATGTTAAACGCACTTGCTCTATGTCCGCTGTGGCTTGGACAAATGCAGGAGTTGTGGGGTAAACCGGCGTCCAATTTGGTCCTGATACATGGTCGAATGTTGCGCTACAAAGTGTGTACAAGTTGTGGCTGCTGAGTGCTAAGCCAACATAGGTTGGAGTGGGCATTGCGAAGGTTACACTTCCGAGTTGTGTCCAATTTGTCCCATCGGTCGAGTAATATCCTGCATAGGTATTGCCGTTTCGTGATAGTTTAAGCCAACATGGTGTGGTTGGCCCAGCTGCATTTGCGGTGACGGTGTTGCCACCTGTGGTTAAACGATATTGCCACACGACGCCATTGCGAGGGGTTACACCAATGAATACATTCGGTGCGTTTGAGGTTAAGCTTTGGCGGATCATGAGTCCGGCTTTAGACCAAGGGCTTATGTGATTTTCAAGGGAGGCGACTCGAGCAATTATTGTGCAGTCGCCAGTAGCTGGTAGATGGACGAATCTAAAGGCGTCAGCGGTCTGGGCGATGTCGGATCCTGACGCTATTACAGTAAACACACCATTTGAGAACATTGTCCCACCGGATAAACCCACTGGGCCAATGTCTTGGGTGAGCCATGGTGATGGTAGATTGACTTTAGGAGTGGCACTTACTTCAGCTGAGGGCGAACTTTCACCGCCTAAGTTTAGTGCCGAGACGACGTAATAGTAGGTCGTTCCGCCGACTACACTGGTGTCGTTGTAGTTGGTGCCTGCGACATTGGCAATTGTGGAATAAGGTCCACCACTTGTTGTAGATCGTTTTATCCTGTAGCTAGTGGCATTTGGTACCGCTGGCCATCGGAGTGTTACACGTTCTATGCTGGAGGTAGATGTAACACTAGTGGGTGCTGCGGGAGGCAGCACTGGTGAAATCGGACCACCAAACTTCCACCAGTTGAGATTGAACAGGTAGCCACTAGGGCCAGTAAATTTCAAACACAGATTATGAATGCCCGAGACGCTGGTTATTGGGCATGAAACAGTTGTCCAAGTTTGCCAACCGCCTGTATTGGGCACAGTGCAAGTTCCCAGCAGAGTTCCATTTGTGCTAGTGAGTCGAATTTCTATGGTACCACCACTTGTTGCTGAGGCTACACGGGCTATAAAGCTAGTGGCTCCCGTTCCGAAATCGACATTGTTGTAGATTGCATATGATCCATTTTGAATGAAGCCAATGTTTTTCCCGCCTTCGCTGCAGGTTTCAGGAGTTACACCTCGTCGTTGGTCATAGTCCTCTGCTTCGTTTTGTGTGTACGCAGAGCGTGGGAT
This sequence comes from uncultured Verrucomicrobiota bacterium, assembly GCA_964654645.1. Lineage (GTDB taxonomy): Bacteria > Verrucomicrobiota > Verrucomicrobiia > Limisphaerales > CAZZJO01 > CAZZJO01. The sequence continues at coordinate 44,158 of CAZZJO010000024.1, forward strand.
TGGGGGATCACTTATACCTGCGGCATCTGCCATTAGAAGAAAGTTCCAGAAGTGTGGGCGCCAGACCTCGCCAGCCCAGTGGCCGGCATTTTTGATGGGCCACCATGCATGGGGGATACCGTTTGAAACACAATAGTTATGGGCGGCTTCGCTTGCGCTGTATAGGCTGTCGGCTGTACCGCATGCGATTAGCAAGGTTTTCAGTTTTTGTTTTGCTTCAGCACCACCGTTCGGGAACAACGTACTATCTGCAGCTTTGTTAGGGGCGGCTGATGAAGGTGCCAGGTGCTGAAAAGTATCCAGATTAGCGCAGCCCACGTTGAAAGCGTAACCGCCACCCCATGAATATCCATAAATGCCACGGTGTGCAGCATCCCCGTAGGTAGAATACCGCGATTCAACAAATGGGATAGCGTCGTTAAGTGTCATTCCTGCCACATCACTCCAAGTGCCTGCGAACTGATCATCCAGGGCAACTATAATCACGGGTTTGATTTTTCCCTCGCCAATCAAGTTATCAGCTACGACGTTCGCGTATACATTCCAGCTAGCAAAGATTGTATCTGCCCCCACGCCAATGCCTTGGTAACAGTAAATTACTGCATATTTTTGGTTCGTGTTGTAATTTGGCGGCAGATAAACATGCATAGTCAGATTGCTGCCTGCAACCGACGAATAATAAGAGACGTTCCATTGTACAGTTCCTGCTGGGTATCGACCTGGTTGATCATACCCTGGTGGTGGCATGGTTGGCAGTGGTTGTGCAACCACATGTGCCGACATTACCGCGGCGCTGAATAGCAATATTGGGCGGCGGTTCATAGGTCAATTATTCCTCGGTTAAGCTTTTTACTTGAGCAAGCGGTAGAACACAGTTGGCCAATTTGATACAGGCAAAGTAATTTGCCATTTATCACCCATGATTTGCGGTACGGGCGAGGTAACGTTTGACCACGCGCCTTCGGTCAAGTTTGTACGCCATTGCAGGGTATATCCGGCACATTCAAGAGGCCATGACAGGGTTAAGTCTGAACCCGTGACTGTTAATGCGATCGATGGGGGCTCGACGCTTAGGAGCCGTTGGGTGCCGAGGGCGTAGGATGCGGCAATTTCTGAGGGTGTTAAGGCGACATTGTAAATGCGGAATTCGTCGAATTGACCGTTCAAGTATGGGTCAGGATATTGTGATTTGCCCAGGTAGTTAAATGCTGTTAAGCCTAGGTCGGCGGGCCGAAGGGTCATTGAGTTGTTGGTGGCAACGGGGGTTCCGTTTATGTAGAGCACACCCGTATTGCCTTTTCTTGTCACGGCTATGTGGTACCAGGCACCGGTTGTCAGCGCTACTGGTGCAGTGATTCGTTGTTCATTTGCGGCACCGTTGGTAGTGATTGCGAATCTGGGTGTGCCTGTGTCACCCGTACGAATTGTAAGAAACATGTTTGTGGTGGTGTTATGGCCAAAATCAAAAATGCGAGCCCAAGTGTCCAAGGAATTTACGCATACCCAAGCTTCGATTGTGAAGTCTGACAAGGGTGTGACAATTCCAGCAGGCAACTGGACGTACTGGGATGAGGCGGCGGCGAGTGTTAGTTGTCCATTGGCCAAGGTACCACCGTTAGGCAACGTCCCATCCCACGCTGGGCCACCAATTGAATCTCTTACAATCGAGCCGCCTACTTCATTGAAACTGTATCGGTGGATTAACGAACCTAGGTTCAGAGGAAGTGTGGTTGCAATTGCTTGGGCGCTGTTTGCGCTTTCACCTCCCGAGTTTACTGCGCTTACCACGTAGTAGTAGGAGGTATCGGGGGTTAACCCGTAATCGCAGTAGTTTGTGCCGGTAACGCTGTAGGCGATGGTTGTATATGGTCCGCCGTCGGTGAGCGACCGTTTGATGTTGTATCCTGCGGCACTGGGTACAGCGTTCCAGCTGAGATTGATTTGGATGCTAGATACGGGGGTTGCGGTTAGTCCGGTGGGTGTGTCCGGAGGCGAGAGTACGGGTGGCCATCCCGGTGCCGTTACTGAATCGAATAATGCTCCGCATAGTGTGTTGTTATTGTGTGCGGTGAGTGCGAGCCCTACGTAGACCGTTGTTGGCATGCTGATTGTGACCGAGCTCCCCTGTTGCGTCCAATTTGTGCCGTCGGGCGATCGATAGGCTGTAAATGTATTGCCATTTCGTACGAGGCGGACCCAGTACGGTGCCATGAGTCCAGTTGTATTTTGGTTTACGCTGTTTCCTCCTGCAGTGGAACGATATTGGAATGCCACGCCATTGCCAGGTGTGACACAAGCAAATGCATGTTGGGAATTCGCGTTAAGGCTGGCACGTATCATTACCCCAGCTTTGGCCCAGGGATCAGTATTTTGTACACTGAGTATACGAGCGGTGATTACGCAATTACCCGTGACGGGCATGTAGATAAATCGGAATGCATCGGCTGTGCCCCATATGTCTGCGCCGGATCCTCGTGCGTCAAACACGCCTTTGCAGAAAGTAGCGCTTCCAGCATACCCAACTGAACCTATATCCTGTGCTAACCATGGGTACGGGAGGTCGAAGGTCGCTTCTTGGCTGTTTGGGGTTTCTTGTCCGTTTACCACAGCACTAACGACGTAGTAATATTTGGTCCCAAGTGGAATTGTATCGGTGTAATTTGTGGTTGTGACGCCGGTAGCCACAATTCCGTAAGGTCCACCTGGATTGAGAGAGCGTTTGACGTTATAACTGGTGGCATTTGTAAAAGCACTCCAGACAATTTGGACTTGAGTTGGTGAGGTTGGTTTAACGGATACGATTTCTGGGGCGACTACCTGGCTTGACACTGATACGGGTGCGGAGTTTTTGCTTTCCCCAGCGAGGTTCACTGCTGAGACCACGTATGAGTAAGCAATATTGTTGGCGAGGTTTGTATCGGAGTAAGTTGTTCCAGTAACATTTGCAATTAGCACGTATGCGTTCCCGATTCCGGTGCGGAGGGGAGCACGTTTGACATTGTAGCTGGTGGCATTGGCTACGGGTTGCCAACTCAGGTTTACTTTCCCGGGACTTTCCGTTGCAAGGAGTCCAGTTGGAGCACTTGGTACGGTTACGTTTTGCCATCCAGGTACGTAGACGTTATCGAACACTGCTGTGCATAGCTTTGAGTTGTCGTGGCTGGTTACGACCAGTCCTGCGTAAACTGTAGTTCCCATGGTTATCGTGGTGCTACCAATTTGTGTCCAGGTGACACCGTCCGGGGAACGGTATGCGGTGAAAGTGTTGCCGCTGCGCACGAGTCGCACCCAGTAGGGTGCACTGAGACCGGTTGTGTTGATATTGACGCTGTTACCACCTGCTGAGGATCGGTATTGAAAAGCGACGCCATTTGCTGGGGTGACACAAACAAATGCATGTTGGGAATTGGCGGTCAGGCTAGCCCGGATCATTACGCCTGCTTTAGCCCAGCCGTGTGTATCTTGGACTGAGAGCACACGCGCTGTAATAGTGAAGTTTCCACTTACTGGGACGTACACGAACCGGAAGCCGTCAGCCGTACCCCAAATGTCTGCACCGGAGCCTGAGACTGTGAACTGTCCATTAGTGAAAGTGACACTGCCGGTGAGGTTGACTGTTCCGATATCTTGGGACTGCCATGGCGCGGGTGGGCTTGGAGTAACTTCTGGGCTGTTAGCACTTTCTATCCCGTCGAAGACTGCAGACACAACGTAATAGTATTTTGTGCCAGCGGCGACGATATCGGTGAAATTGGTGGTAGTGATTCCTGTAGCCACGAATGAATATGGTCCCCCGCTAGTGGTAGAACGTTTTACGTTGTAGGAGGTAGCTCCAGCGACGCCGTTCCAAGCCAATGAGACTTGAGTTTCGGACGAGGCGGTAGCACGGAGTCCTGTTGGGAACGCGAATGCGTAAGGTGGGATAGGCCGCCATTGTTGTGACAAAGCGAGCGAGGAGTAATCTTGTCTTATGACTGGGGATGGATTAGTGGCGGCCACATCCAGGGTTAGACCTGAGCTGACGATGAGGAACCGGTAGAATCCGGCAGCCATTGGTACTGGGATAAAACATCTATCGTCGCTTGTGCTCCAGGATGAAACCAAGTTCAAGATATCTTGGGACCCATTCCAGCTATAGTTATTTGGTGCGGCACAAATCTTGTACTGGCCTCCACCCATGTGCTGTAAGTGCCACAATAACGATGTTGCGTCGGAGTCTGGTGTGACTTGGAGCAAATTGGTATCGGTCATTGGTGCAATGCATCGACCGGTGGCGGCGTTTACGATCTTATAAGTGCCATTTGGAATGATGTTGTTGGTTGTCGGTGAAAGTTCCAACCAGTTCAGATCAAACCCGCCTGTTGGGAATGTGAGTCGTAATTTTTGTCGGCCAAACCCCAGGAAGACCGGGATGGTAGCTGTGTTCCACGTGTTGTATGATCCGGTGGGAGGCAGATTACGTGGTCCGGTCGAGTAAGTGGCGTAACTAATAACTTCCACGTTGCATCCTGGGTTTGGTGTAGCGTATCGGAGGCGGAGGTCGTACCAACCTGGTTCACGCACTAGGATGGTATATTCAAGCCATTCGCCATCGGAAGCGGTTACAGCATATCCACCGCCTGTGTCAGTGCATGTTTTGATATCCACTGCTTCGTCTGGACGGTACTGTCCGCCTGTATTGGCAGGATCGTTGTCATGATATGAAATTCCTTCGCCGCCCCAGTCGAAATCCTCGGCTTCGATTCGGAGGGTTCCGGTGAGGAAGTCGTTAACCCAGTTAGCTACTGTAGCGCGAGCCTGACCGTTATTGCCGTAGACGCCTCGGCGTGGTGGCCATGTACCGAAGTCGGGGATCCATGACAAACCTGTATTTTCAACTACATTTTTGAACAAATCATCCCTTGTTACAGGGTCTGAGACGCCTGATGGGGGAATATATTGGAAGGTGAGCCACGAGACACCCATACGTTCTAAGTCAGCTGTAAGTTCAGCTTCTAATGCAATTCCCCTGCTGGTACCCCACCGCATCCAACCGAACTCGGTCATGAAACATGGGTAACCGGCATTGATGAGTGTTTGGACTGCGGTTGCTGTGCCTTCCCAACCGCCGTAGCCATGGAACGCCACGGCCTCGTTTGTCCACACGACGTTTTCGGTTCCGAATACAGCTTTGTTAAATGCGCGGATGTCGGTTAGGGCGGCGTTTGCACCTCCAGTACCTGCGAAAACTGCGTATGAGAAAAGGAGTACGGGGGTGTTGGGGGCATAGGTGCGAATTATTTTGTAACATTCGATTTCGAGCGTTAATCCATTGGACGGGGTGGTAGCCGTGAGGTAGGGAGGTCCCCAAGCAACCGGCTCATTATGGATTTCGTAGATGACGTGTGTTTCATTGGCATATCGTGGTGCGTAGATTTTCCAGAAATTGGTTGCCCAGGCTAGGTTATGGTTCCCGTTGTTTGCCCCGTTTCCAATTGTCATGATTAAGTACAAACCGAGATCCCGGGTGTATTGGACGATTTTATCTACTTCGGCCATGTTGTAACCTGGGGCGGTACTACCAGGGTTGGGGTAATTGGGGTCAAATACCTCGGCATACAAGTGAACAGCGTTGAACCCCAGTTCTTTGAT
>CAZZJO010000025.1:0-8179 GCA_964654645.1 uncultured Verrucomicrobiota bacterium
CTCCTTAACAGTTGACCAGTCCCAGGATATTTCCATCACCTAAATACAAATGAGCGCCATCGATATAAGCATCTCCTCTGTAAATATTCGCGTTGCCAAAATGCCCTGACTTGTGTCAAACGTTACATCATTTGTGTCTAACTAAACAACACCCCTACCTATTTATAACACGAATTCCGTGTATTTCCTGGGATTTCGTTTGTGAGTGTAGTTGGGATACACGTCTTCTGAAGCAGGTGCATTTTTTCAAGTGCTGCATTTTCTACATGTTTTCAACAAATTATGCGCGGGGGCCATTTATTTTCCCACACTGCAGCCTTGGGAGTCAGACCAATCTCTTCCAGCCCTTTTGGACCCCCGCGCCTTGGCGTTTCTTCCACGCGATTTAAAACTTTTTGAAGACTTAACTCATTTTTAACCCTTAACAAGGTTTCTTTATTTTTATCACCTCATGGGCTTACAACAGTTATGGGCGAACTGGTAGCAGGTGGAATCCGCGGGTTTGTCAAATTAGTTGCAGTAACCGTGAAGCTACCTACGCTTCCAAAGTATACTTGCATTGTGACCGCGCCATCAACCAACCGAGCGGGTTCGGGTAAATATGCATTGGGGTCGGTGGATCCGAGTGCAATCATATCCCCTGTTACGTAATTAAGGATGTTGTAATTAGGATCAACGGCATAAACAGTAACAGTGCACACATCACCCAACATTATAGGAATAGGGGTCCCTACTTTTCCAGTTGGGGTACCAGGGGCGTTTGTTTCGCCGGGAAGCAATACTTGTAGTTGTGTGAATGGTCGTTTTACTAACGCAAAGAATGCCTGCGGCCCCGCTGGCAAAGCTGACTGGGTAATCAATGCCCACCTGACCCCTGCTTGTAGGGTTATTGGGACATCAATCGTCCTCCAACTGGGTATGTCGGTCAATGAGCTACCTGCGATAAGTGAAAATCCAGTGTCTGGAACATTCCATGTAATCCAATATGGTGCATTTGTGGGAACTACAATATACAAACCTTGTCCATCGCCCGTGCTCAGATTCCATATTTCCGTGTTGAGCCTGTAATCACCTTGCTTAGTGAAATCCTCTGCGATAGCCCTTACGGAGTTAGTGACGCAAATCTTTGCCCATCGCCTCGGTATTCCAGCCTGGGCAGCATTACCCCAATTTTGATGTCCGAACCGGACTTGAAGCGGATTTCCAAAGTAAAGCCGCACTTCATCATCAGTTAAAGGCAAAGTAAATGGGATAGGTGCCCCGCCAGGAGCCTGTACAAACCCGTTTGTATTACTCAAGAATGTAAGGGTCCAAGTCCCCGCTAAAACAGGATTAGTTAATGTTAGTGCAACATTGCGGTTAACAGGATTTACACTTGGCGAGTTAGTTTTCCACGATAGATTTGCTATACAAGTCGTATTATTCCCCGTACCACTAATGATTTGGAGCCAGAGCACGTTATCCGCACCCCAATCGAGATAGGAGGCATTCCCCCCACCACCAATGAAGTGGATGTGTGTATCGAGCCCACCGGGCTCAGTAGCGTTATCAAGAATTGTAAACGAATATGTCACAGGGAAGGGGCCATCTACCCATGAGTCTTGATCACCCTGAAGTGCCAATTGAGATCGTCCGTAAATCCCGCTACCACCAAACATCACCAAACAAGGGGTTGCCTGTGTGATGGTTAATGTAGGAGGAGGCGCGGGCGCAATGTAACCACTGTATTTTATGTTGTCAAAGTAGATAATCTGGGTACCCCGAAGATTTGGATTATAGTTACCGTTATCTGCAGCGAACATTGTATTTATTAATCCACTTCCACCTAAATCGGGAAACTGCCGAGGAACTTGGCTCAAATCCACGCTTATGTGAATCCAATTCGTGTTTGGCAAACCTGCACCATTTGTAGCGGGAATAGTCCAATAATAATACCACCGTTGTCCCCAATCACTACTCCTCGAACCAACACGTATTACACCGAAATCTAAAGAACCATCTGCATTAGTGCGGACAGCTGAGCTCGCGTCATACCGCATGTCAAATGACAAGTTTGTAAAGATAATTAGCGATAACGGGCTGTAATATGGCGTGGCACCATCCCATAGGACCCACTGTGGGGACGATGTGCCACAGTTAACAGTTAACTTAATACAACCCGAGTTAGGGTTATTGCTCGCATCGCTGGGATCCCATTCGCAAGAAACGAAATCCCCACCGAACCAATTCCCCCAACCCGAAACTTGTTCAACCGTGTCAAAATTCCAGGCTATGAAGTTAGTTGGGCCATAATATTCCTGGGCTTGCGCCGTCAAAACAATTCCGCAAAGAAGGATACTCGCTATGTAGATCGTCATGTTACGTTTCATGGTAGGCCTCTCTTTACCAATTTCTATCAACAAAATTCATTGTATTCACGCAGTTAAAGACACGCAAAGTACAAAAATTACCTAGGGGAAACCGCCTAGGGGAATCCCCAAACATACCAAATTTCATTAAAATTTTTACACTAAAAGCTGCGAAAACACGAATGCCCCCTCCATATTTCAAAGCAAACTTTTTGAATTTGTGCTTCGAATTATGAAAATCAGCACGGAACCCGCGCCTATTAAACCCCAGGCAAAACCCTTCACTAAAACACATAGAGGCCTCTGCAAATAGGGGTACGCGTGGTTAACTTTCGATAAACCTCTATACCATAACGCGGCATGAGGAGATGTGAGACCCCTTAACACCTAATTACTTATGGCGGCCGCCACGTTCTAGACAAAATAGCTGGTTCCAGCCCGATGTTGGTTCCTCGCGATATAATCTCAAGGACTCCGCCCGTGAAAGGATTCCCATTTTAAATTCGCGCTCGGTCCTCAGAAGAACGGTAGATTAATGCATTCCAATCACAAACGCGCTAATTTTGCTACCTAAGTTAAAAACTCGCATAAGGTAGGAACGACAGTGTTATTCGGGTTTTGTTTTGCATTTGGAGGCACGGATTTGAATTAAGGACCAGGCATACACTGTGTTTTCTTTGTAGCTGGGTATGCACAGCTTTTATTCACGGACCAAATACCCTTGTTCAAACATTCAGTAGTATGTGTGTTCCCTAGTTCTGCTGATGGTACTACGCTCGACAATATTGTATGTACAGTTGCGCCACCAAAAGGGCGAATGCTTGTGTGTGAAGTTTTATTCGGAGCAATCACTCGAGTACACACCTCCTAAGTTACCTTTGGGATATTTAACTACATCTGGATGGACCAATACACGTGGAATTTCTATCTCCAGGTGACGGGTTATGAGCTTGCGATTTGGGATGGGTAAATTACACATTGAAATTCCACCCTCTTACTTACCCGGGCTAGACACGCACGCATCGCTTAAGGAAGTTGGGAGCATCAAAAATCTCATTCCATCTCTTGCACGCGTTGTACCCCATTAGGCAGTACGCTATTGGCAAAATTATTTATCAAGCCGACAGTTTCCGTGAACCAAATTTAAATCGGAAATGAGCTTTGGTGGGGTTTCCTGACTAACACGAGCATATAACGGGGGATACTAATGATGTGATTACCGTGTAGGGCTATGCACATCCTGATAACGGCGCTCAATAGTAATTTGTCCGAGTCTATAGAAATAACAATAGCACCAGTTTGCTGCTGTAGAAAGAAATGATACAGCTTTAACATCAATAAAGACAGAAACGGCAATTACAATCTTACCATTACCGATTCCGTTGATAGACATATTTGGTGTGGTTGTTTGCTCACGGAAGAGACCTGGCAAAGGCATTTTGGGGAAAACTAGTCCTTCCGTGGTGAATCGAGATAGTATGTAAAACAGCCTTCTGACATCTTTAAGCGCTGGATCATCTCTGCCCAATCAGGCCTTTAAACAACATTCAGTTTCATTTGTAACCGTGAATTTCCCCTAATAAATAATTCAGTGACATTTTTGGAACAAAACTCCTACTTCTCCTTTGGGTTAATTTGGCACTAACAGGAAGAGAAATTATGTGGCTTCGGCACTTCAAGAACGCGGTTCTAAGTTTTGCGTATCAATCCCCTCTTTCGAGCGTAATTAAACAATCCTCCACATTCGATAACTTCGCGGGCATCCCCGAGAGGTCTAAACCTAAATATTTGAGCAGTTCGAATATGAGTAACGGTGCACTTGTCCAAATCGACTTCCAGTTCGTCGCCGGTGGCAATTTTGTCACACAACCGTTCTATTAATTCACACGGGAAAAGTTCTCCCGTAGCAATGCAATTCCTAAAAAATATTCGGGCAAAACTTTCTGCCAAAACCACTCGGCATCCTGCTGACCCAAGGGCTATGGGTGCATGCTCACGAGAACTACCACACCCGAAATTCCGTCCAGCTACAATAATTGAATATTCTGAGTCAAGTTTGCCCGGTTCTACATAGCGGACGGGGTATTTATCCTCTGGTAATCCACTTAGTGCGTATGACCCAAGTTTTTCATATTCAGCAGGTATAGTGGGCACTAAAGTCAAATACTGAGCAGGTATAATCTGGTCAGTGTCAATGTTGTCACCGACCACATATGCCTTGCCTCTTATGACGGACTGATTCATACGGGTAAGACTTTGACTCGAGCAAGTTGGTTTTGCAAGCTTTGAGAACGAAACCAAATCGTCAAAACCCCAGTCGTATTATTTGGATTTAAACTTCTTCTCACTGATTGCCCCAACCTACGAGCTTTAAAATAATTTTTTTACCAAAAATCACTGTCTTAGCATCATTCATTAACTATCCCGTGGCAAAAAAGCAAAGCCTAGCATATACAATCCTCCTTAAAGGTTCCAAATGTTCTCATCATTTCCACAACAACAATAATTCATCTCTTGCACACAGGTATGGGCCATAATAAGAGTGATTCTGTCCATGAAGCTAAAACCAATTTAATGGTGCGATTCGACAGTTCCCGGGCATGCTTGCGTCCCACCTACATCTCCATTTCTAGGATTTTCTCTAAGGCAAAGTTTTCCCAGCAGGTTGAACGTGAAAGAAATTTATTGCTTGGCTGGATGGGATTTGCACAATTCCTGTCTTCGGATTTTGGGCTTTCACGCCTAAAAATGTTTTTATTTTTATGCTAAAGGATTTATTACACAGGCTTGAGCTTGCGGCCCTATTTTTTCTGTGGCTGGTGCCATGGCAATGTGGATGGTGCCCATGAGCATTATACTCCAAGCCCACAGCCTGGAATCCATCCGTACATTCGCATTCAGTTCTTTCGCGATTGCCACATTTATTTCGCCTCTTTTCGTAGGAGCCTTATCCGATCGAAACATTTCCCCGGTAAAAGCAATGAGATGGAATGCTATAGGAGCTGCAATATCAATATTTTTAGTGGGCATATGTATTAAAACCCAGATGCCACGCCTGTTGGTGCTGGCAACAATTTTTATTCATGCTTTATTTTATGCCCCTGCTTGGGGAATTGCTTCCACCATTGTATTGACCCAGCTAACCGACGTGCCCAAGCAATTTGGATCCATCCGTGCTATGGCCACGATTGGGTGGATGGCGGGGTGTTGGATAGCGAGCCTTTTATGTGGAGATGGTTCCCACACTGCAACCTTTGCAAGCGCAATTGGATGGCTATTTGTTGCGTTACTTACAAAGGAATTGCCTTTAGTTGAACCACCGAAAACATTCGCCCCTCTAAAATGGCATGAGCAGCTTGGACTTGATGCTCTCAAGCTATTAAAAACCGTGACCACCTAATGATTTATTTGGCAGGCACGCTTTTCTGTATACCTGTGGCGGCTTTTTATCCGTTCACCCCGGTGCATTTACAATCATTGGGCCTGGAACACGCCTCAGGGTGGATGACTCTTGGCCAAGTCTCAGAGGTATTCGCAATGTTTACATTGGGTTGGATCCTAAGCCAAATTCGCATAAAATGGATAATTGCGGCAGGGCTATTCTTTGGGGTTTTACGGTTTTTGCTTTGTTCTGGAAACACCATCCCCACCGTGCTTGCAGGAATATTTATGCACGGTGTCTCACTTACATACGTCACTATCACAGCACAAATATACGTTGATCAAAGGGTAAACCCTGGCTGGCGAGCTAGAGCTCAATCTCTCCTTACAGTAATGAACTCGGGCGTTGGCAATTTAACTGGCTATTTTCTCACTTCTTCTTGGTGGTATTCCTTCTGCATATACCACTATGAGCTAGGATGGCATATGTTTTGGCTCGGCATAGCTTCTTTCATGGCGGGAGCATTTATCTTCTTTGTATTGGTCTACCGTGGCTTAGGCAAAGGCGTAAAAGCTGCAACACCAACCAAAGTTTCCATCGAAAAAGTTACTACTTCAATCGGATGAATGTAAGACTGACTCAAACAACGCCCGTTCTTCTGGCAAAATTTTCCCATCCAAAGCGAGTGTTGCAAAGCGACGTGCCTTTTCCACAAGTCCATTAGCATACAAAATCAATGCATAATATCCTGCAACCGATGGATCCTTTTCCAGACTCTCTTCGCTAAATCGATTCATTATTTGAAGGGCAGCCTGAAAATCGCCTCGTTTAAAAAGCGCAAACGCATATGTCGAGGCAAACACTACATTTGTAGGTTGCGCCCTATACGCCTCAGCAGCTAAAGAGGCTGCTCTTCCTACGTCTCGTCCCAACAATAACAAAACAGCTGCCAAATTATTTTTAACCACCGGGGAACCCGGCATAGTTTCTAGCCACACTTGGAACAGTTTCAACAAAGAAACAGTGTCACCCTGGTCCATGTACATTTGTTGCAAAACGTTAAAAACCCAACGGTAATTACCGTAATTCCGCGCAATCCTCAAAAGCAGCGATTCGCTTTCAGATTTCCAGCCCCATCCAGCTGCAAGTTGAGCTAATCCAAAAAGATTTTCAGGCTGTCTTGCAGCTTCAGAAATTGCTCTCTGCCAGACCGGGGTACTAAGTTCCATCCTCCGCATCTCTCTCAATGCCCGTGCTAAGAATGCTAACCTCAAATATTCATTTTCGGCCCATTGTTGGGATTCTAACCTAGATTGAAGTAATGCCCATTGACCAGCGCGCATACACGCGTTTGCAAAGGCCATCTGGACTGGAATCGTCTCTTTCAAGTACCAGGGCAAACTACCCAACCAGTCGATTGCTTCATGGGCCCGCTCATTGGAATTAAGCCACCCCGAAAGCTGCACGATCGTAAGCAAATTAGTTTGAGCTGCTTTCTTCAAAGTAGTCAAATAGGCTTCGCCGGTTTCTCTATCAGCCTTCAATAATGTAGATAAATAAAGCAGATGATCAGCAAATTCTGCCGCAGGGTTGGTAACAAGCATTTTCGCGTAGAGCGCCGCTTTTGTGTAGTCCCCCTCCGTTGTATACACAGTTATCAATGCCCTTAAAGCATAAATTCCAAGGTCTGGATCTGAACTAAAAGTGATTAGGTGTGTGCGCGCAGTTGAAGCCACTTGCGGATCAGAATGCGTTGCGCGCAGGGTAGAAAGGTTAAGTGAGACGAGTTTGTTGGTAGGTTCCAAAGTTAAAGCCTCAGCCAAATGCTTTTCGGCTCGTTCTCGATCTCCCATTTTTAAAGCAAATTGAGCCGAGAGCAAATGGTAACCAATGTCGTTTGTAGCTATTCCCGATAAACGATCAAGTGTAGTAGTAGCAATAGGATATGGAGGTTTTTCCAACCGCAACGCACACTCTACAAGAGCCAACTGGTTTGTTAAAGCAGGTGTAACTTCCGCTAACCGCTGCCTAAAATCCAATTCTAATGGAGACCCCCCTATGCGTGCTAATTCAGCCATTAGCCACAAGCCTCTAGTGTGCTTGGGATTGCGAACAAGTACCTTTCGCACAAACCGTACCGCCCTCTCATAATCCTCCTTAATGAAACTTTCCTCTGCCAGTCGCAAAAAATGTCGGCTTTGAAAATACCGGAATGCTTTCAAACCATACCTGCCGCCAACAAAAAACACAAATAGACTGGCTACCACAAAAATTAAAATCCTTGTTTTTCTACTTAGCTGCATAATTCCACATTTGTCTCACATTCTTCATCACCCAGTAGGTTTCACTCATCTGAGGAAATGGAGAATATTCACGGCCTAGAATAATCCACCCCCCCATACGGCGTCCTTCCTCTAATCCGTACAGCCGGTTCAAATGGCCACTCAGC
>CAZZJO010000026.1:0-81492 GCA_964654645.1 uncultured Verrucomicrobiota bacterium
GATTTGTGGGATGATTGGACGGAGGTTAGTGTGCTTGTGAGCAACGCGGCAGGGGAGACGGTGTGGTTAGGTCCGGCAACGCTATCGGTGTATCCAATGCAGATTGCAATTCCTGGTTCAGGGACGATGGGAGTGGCGAGTCGGTATCCGGCCACAATTCATGTGCGTGGGATGCCGACGAATCTTGCCAGTGTGCAGGTCACACTATATTACCTTTCGCATAAGCGTCCGGATGACCTGGACATATTGTTAGTAAGTCCATCGGGCAAGAAGATTATGCTCATGAGTGATGCGGGAGGGAATACGGCGGTCACCAACGTGACCCTTGTGTTTGATCAGGTTTTTACCAACAACCCCCAGATGAGGATCTGATATGGTCCTGGCAGACGCATTATTTTCGGCCCGCCAACTATGGGACGCCGGGGGAGACGCAGTTACCTGGGGCGCCTCCGGGGCCGTATTCGACTGACCTTTTTGAGCTTGTGGGTGACGATCCTAACGGTGTGTGGGAGTTGTACATTTATGACGATAGCACTGGAGATACAGGAGTATTGTTAGGCTCATGGTGGCTAGAATTTACGTTTCAGTGAGAGGGTGTGGATTGAGAAGCATGAAGTTTCCAATGGGAATAGGAAAGGAGCGAGTTATGAACAGATGGAAAGTGGCTTTAATTGGTGGAGCAGTCGGTGTTTTGGTTCAGTGCTGTGGTTTCAGTCAAGGTGCGCTTACGTTTTCTGGTTGGGTAGATCCGTATGGCACGCATGGCACCAACTACTACGAGCAGGGTTTTTGGTTTAGGGTTGTGGTTCCGACGCCGGGAGCGGGTTCGCCCTCGCACGACGGGATGGTCATTGTGCCTGCGATTACCACGCCAGCGAATATTCCATATAACGACACGCCTTATATGCTGTTCTTTCGATAGTTCAGTCCGGACGATTATGTAGCATTTAGCTTGATAAATGGCATGGGTTTCGGGCTGGTGTCGGTCCAGCTAGCGGATCCGATGTCTCCGTCTTATACGAACCTGCCGATAAGTTTTGTTGGTTTTAAGGCGGGTGGGCTGGTAGTGACGAACACGTTTATAACGCCTGGTGGAGGGGCTAACAGGCTCATTAGGTATGATTTTCCTGAGGTATTCAGAGATGGTTTGTTGTGGGTGGAAATCCATGCTGATCGTTGGGCGATGGACAATTTGGTCTGGGTGCCTGAGCCAGGGGTTAATGTTATGTGGATTTTGGGTATTTTCGTGGGATTGCAAGTCCTTACACGGGGGAAGGGTGGTAAAAGCTAATAAACTGGCTTTGTCGCGGAAACTGGCTTTGTCGCGGACTTTGGTTGGGTAAGGATGAGCACGTGCTAGCATTGTTGGATCGTTTCGGAGTACCTTAGGATTGTATGAGACGGGAAGGAATATGAGTTTGTTTTGCATAGTCCTAATAAGTTGGGTTGGCAATTGAGATACGCCGATCAGTGCGGTGGGTTAAGCTACGTGCCATATATAAAAATACTCATCCGACTATGAGGGATAAAAAGGTGGGTTTGTGGGGAGCTTGTTTTGCAGAATTTCCCGCACGGATTAATTTGCAGGTTTTCTGGCAAAATTTTTTTGGCTGGTACGGCCTATTTGAAGATTTAGCGCGAGTTTTATTAGTTAAGATGTGTGTAGGGTAAAAGTTTGTTCCCCAGTGAGCCGATTGGTTGCGTGGGTGATTTTATGTTCTAGTGTTAGAAGATTCGTCCGACGGCAATGCCAATTACACTAAGGGGGCCTTGGTCTTCGAGTGATTCAGTAGCCTGGTCGAGTTTTTGGAGGGTTAATTTTGCATTGTTGTAGAGGGATGGGTCGTTGACGAGTCGGCCAGCGGTTCCTACACCTTGATTGATCTTTTGGAGGATTTCTTTAAGGGTAGTAGCGGATTCGGTAGCTTCCTTGTAAAGAGTGTCGTCGTTGAATAATTTCCCGATTGTGCCTTGACCTGTGGTGACGTTAGTTATGGCGAGTCGAACCTCGGTGAGGGTTAGTTTGATGTCCTCTCCGATTGAACCGAGGTTAGATACGATATTAAGTGTTGAGTGGTAAAGAGAGGGGTCAGACACTAGGAGGCCGATGGTGCCTTGTCCTTCTGCAATTTGTCTAGTGATATTGCTAATGTTTACGAGAGAGGCGTGTAATGGAGCTTGGTTTTGTTTGAAGAAGTCCACTAAGGGGCCGAGCAAGTTATCGATTTTTTCGCCGGTGAAGCTTTTGGTTAGATTTTCGATGCCAGACACCGCATTGTCTAGTTTGGACATGATGGTGTTGAAATCTGGTTGTTCAATTGTGGATATAACTCCATTAGGCTCTAAGTTAGGAGCCTCCGGTGAACCGAAATCGATGTGCACATAGTTTTGTCCCATCAAACCGGTAAATCTGATCGACGCTTTGCTATCTGTTTTTATGTTTATCCCGGGACTGATTTTCATTGTGACCTTAATTTTGTTGCCTTCGAATTGGATTTTTTCCACGCGTCCGATTGTGATGCCTCCCATTTTGACTGGAGCACCTTCAGTAAGTTCACGGGCGGACTCGAAGTATGCGTGGAGGTAGTACCCTGGTCGTAGGATTTCGAAACTCCCAATGGTTTCTAAAATGATAAACGCTACGCTTGCGCTAAGCGCAACGAACACACCGAGTTTTGTTTCAAGGGTGCTTTTCATGGCTTTCGACGATTTCTGAAAGGTTAATTTCGATGTTAAGGAATCGTTGGACCTCCGGGTTAGGTGACATTTTTACTTCGACGGGTGTACCCATAGCTAGGATACGCCCTTGGTATAAAAGAGCAATTCGGTCGGCAATTGCAAAAGCTAGGTCGCGGTCGTGGGTCACAACAATGGAAGTAGCGCCCAGCTGTTTTCGTAGTTTGACGATTTCGCCTGCGATGATAGCTGCGGAAATGGGATCCAGCTCGCTGGTAGGTTCGTCATATAGGATTAGCTGGGGTTCCATGACAAGTGCTCGTGCGATTGCGACGCGCTTGCGCATTCCCCCCGAGAGTTCGGATGGGAATTTCTCTTCCACGCCTGTTAACCCAACCAACCTGAGTTTTTCCGTGACGATACGGCGGATTTCCTGGGGGGGTTTTAGTCGGTGTTCGCTCAGATACAAACCTACATTTTCAGCCACAGTAAGTGACTCAAGTAAGGCTGCGGTCTGGAAGACCATTGCAATCCGATATTTTCTTGATTCGAGGCATGAATCCAGCGCTTCGCCGTTTAAAGTTATGGTTCCTTGTTCGATTGGTTCCAGTCCTACGATATGTTTTAGGAGCACGCTTTTTCCACTGCCGCTTGGACCCATGATTACGAAGATTTCCTCGGGGTAAACCTCGAATGATACGCCTTTTAAGACGGGTTCCGGGTTGTTTTTAAACCGTTTCCAGAGGTCTTTTACTCGGACGCTGATACCATGCATTGTTTGATCTTGGTTCATTCGAGATATTGAAGAAATCGGCTCAGAACGTAATCGCATATCAGAATCAGCACGATTGAATTTACTACTGCTTTTGTGACTGAGCGGCCGATACCCCGAGGTCCGCCTATAGTGGTCAGTCCTTGATGACAGCAAACTATGCCTATCATAATAGCGAAGCAGAAGCTTTTGAAAAGCCCGTTTGCTAAGTCAGAGAAATCCACAGCTTGTCTGAGCGATTCATAGTACAATTGCGTGGGGACTCGGATTTGTTCATTAATAGAAGCTACTAAAGCGCCTCCCAGCCATCCGACAAGAATGGAGAACAATGAGAGAATGGGCAAAGCAATGGCTACTGCTACGACCCGTGGTAACACAAGGAAGTGAACAGGGTCGATGTACATTGTTCGGAGGGCATCGATTTCCTGGTAGACCTTCATGGAACCCAGTTCCGCGGCAATTGCCGAACCGTTGCGGCCAGCGATTAAGATAGCCATCATTACAGGGGCGAATTCCCGGCACATGGATACGCCCACGATTGATCCTAGTACTCCTTCCAGGCCGCGTTCAGCAAGCAATGGACCGGTTTGGAGGGTTAGTACGCCTCCGATAAAAAATGAAAGGATGCATACCATCAGGAGGCTGGTATGACCGATCTCATAAAGCTGGTCTATCACTTTCAGTCGTTGGCGCCATACCAAGGGTAGCGCCTGGACCGTCCTTAAGAGTAAAATGACTAATTCGCCAATGTTACGGAACATTGTTGGCAAAAGGATCCTTTAGGATATCGTATCTTATGGCGCTTGAATTTCCACAATTATTGCGACCGGGTAGATCGGTGTGATGCTGCATAGGATGAGGGGGAGTTTTAATTCGCCACACAGGTAAGTGAAGGAGTTTAAGTTGACGTTCATTTTCTTTTCGAGTCCACTGGATCAGCCCGAACAGCCAGGACCAATTTTGTTGTGATCCAACTTTATTGTGCCGATACAGACCAAGCAATGCCACGGTTTGGCTGGTCGATTCGCTACCAGATACAGAACTGGTAAAAATCGACCAGAACGGTGCGTAGTTTCTTTCGATGCTTTTTGAGAACCCAAGAATAGGTTCCAACGGAGAAATAATTCTTAAGCTCCAAGTGTTGGTTTCGGATCGATTCCAAGAAAACACTGGCCACAGATGGCGGCTTATTGAAGTGGTGTGCGAGATCGTATTCGATTTTATTGATTGCTTGTATAGGAAAAACAAGACTTGGTCCTTCTGGAGAATAGTCGAGTCGGTTTCGGTGACTTCTTTCTTGTGTAGGGGCCACATGAACCAGGAGTAATGCGAGTTTGACCGCACCGTTTCGGCGAAAATTGGCAAAATTCGTGTTTGGCGGGTGCCGTTACCGGTTGAAAACTTGATTAATGGCCAAAGGATCTCGAATTTGTTTAGGGTGCCCTGTTGGTTGTATCTTAGTGTTGGGCCTATGGGCCAAAGGTAGGTGTGTTGGGTTTCGGGGCCAATTTGCCAATTCGCATAGAGTGGGAGAATCGCATTAAATAGGAGATTACTTCCCGGACCAAGGTCGCTTTGGTAGTGCCAAAAGATCGGCCATAGGAAGAATTCTGTTCTGTACCCAGGTGACTTCGCAAGTTCGCCGTACGTGTTTGTGTATGAATAAGCGTGTTTCGTTTCGACTCCGATTATTGGCCAGAATTGCCAACCGTGGAGCTCGCGTCCGTCGCGGACGTGAAACACAGGGGGTAGAGCATTCCAAGTTGTCATGTAGGTAGTGGTGACAGTGTTTGAGCCAGCTGGGTTGTATTGTAACTCGTCATGCATTCGCTTGATTGTGCGGACGTAGAATGGCCAAGCGAAAAACTCGATTTCGGCTCTTAGGAAACGGTTTTTGATTCTACCTCCAATGGGCCAAAAAGCTAGGTAATCCTCATTTGGACGAGGGCTTTTTTGGAAGAATATGAAAGGAAACAGGGTAAATTTTTTTGTAGTGTCGGTCTCGTCAGCTGGGGCGCGGATACCGCGGAGGATTTGCAAAAACTGCCATTTTGAGTGGGGTCCCGCTTGATCATATGTGAATAGGGGATAAAGGACGTCAATTTCTTTTCGAGTTAGGGAGCAGTCTGTTTCTATCGAAAAAAATGGGCGCAAGGCTAAAAGGTGGCGTTCACCAACGTGGCGAGCCTCAAATATCGGGTCAAGATGGATAGAAGAGATAGGTTGGGTCTCAGGGTCATTTAGCGGAGAGGGCCGGCCAGAAATGGCAAATAGGCTCAGGAGGGCGAATACAAGCAGGACTGCTACAGTGTATTTGCAAACCCTGGATTCCATTTAATTTAGTTTGTTTTTTTAAGTAGATGTTGGTTGGGTAAAAATGCATCAGTTTGTTTGCCCGGTCCCAAAAAATAAGCGCAAATGATGGGGTCTGGGTTATTTGGTGATCCCGTCATGGCTAGCGCAGCGCCTTTGCAACCCGCACCACATTGTTTGCCAAACTTAATGCATTGCTGGCATTTGGTTGGGTTGGTCTGCATTAGCTTATTACCACGATCGAAGATTGTTTTAAGCGGTTCGGTAGCAGCGTTCCCAAGGTGGAACGGTTTGTAGTATTTGAAGTGTCCGCATGGCACCACAATACAATCCCAGCCAATTGAGAAATGGGAACGACCGGCTGTGCATTCGCCACCTGTGATTGATTCTTCTACATAGAATTCGATTTTTGGTTTGTATGCTTGTACCACCTCGTTGATGATTTTTAGTGCTTCGCACCATTGCTTCAATTCCATGTCCAGGAAGTGGAGGTGTTTGTGGCCGCGGCCTACTCCTATAAACCTGTCCACGTAGATCTCCTGTACGCCTTCCCGAATGGCCAGTTCCACATATTTGTCAAAGACACGCCAGTTAAGGCGGTTGACAATGAACATGAAAAGCACGGGAAAGTCTTTTGTCAGGAATAGTTCCACACCTTTCATTGCCTTGTTAAACGATCCTTTACCGCGGATTGTGTCGTTAATGGTGTCATTGGGGCCGTCTAGCGACACTGCAATAGAGACGTCTGGATTGCAGCTTTTAAGCGTTGTCACAGTTTCGTGGTTTATGGTAGTAGCGTTTGTGTTGAGGATTACTGGGAGACCTATGGACTTGGCGTGTTCAAGGACTTCCCACAGATAGGGGTAAAGAAAAGGTTCCCCACCCACAATGTCAAATGCGTATGGTTGAAATTCCAATAGTTGATCCATCCATGATTTTACCAGGTTTGGTGGGATGTCTATTGGTTGGTATTCCCCAGCTGAAGCATAGCAGTGGATGCACCGGAGGTTACACCGGCTGGTTATTTCACATTCGATGGTACCGAGCTTTCTCATATGACAATAAAGACTGTGGCATTTCCCCCGGTTGGAGGCAAGGGCTTAGGAGATGAGGGAAGGGAAGGGTTAATTTGCAGTTAATTTTTTACTTTTTCTTGAAGGCTCTGTGACAGCCTTTAGCCATTTTGGGGTTGCAAGGAGGCCCGATACCACGGCACCGTCGAGCATTCGTAATTCACCGCTGACGTTTTCTTTAAGCAAATTATCGATTTCTGCGGCTGGGGGAGGCTGTAGATTGCGGTCTGAAGCCACTATGAAGCCCATCGCGCATAGGAAACTAGGCACATAGCTGAGGTAAGGGATTCGGTATTTGAATGCTCGGCCTAAACCGTTCCATACCTTTCCGAAACCTGTTGTTACGGATGGAGCTACTAAACCGGTGTGTGTAACAAATACGCCGCCGCGGTTGAGTATCCGTTTGACCATTCGGTAGAACTCAGGTGAGTAAAGCTTTTCTGCAAGGCCACCATCGGTTGGATCAGTAAGATCGGAAATGATTACGTCGAAACACGCCCGCGCTTTTCGAACGTATTTTAGTGCGTCGTCGATAATTACCTCGCTTCGTGGGTCATCGAAAGAACCCTGGTGCAGTTGTGGCATATGTTCTTTGCATGCTTTTACAACCTCTGCATCGATGTCCACCATGACTACTTTCTGCACGGTTTTCCATCGTAGTGCTTCACGCATGGTTGCTCCTTCACCGCCGCCAAGGATTAGCACTGTCTGTGGTTTACCATGCAAGATCATCGGAATTTGCACCAACGGTTCGTGATATAGGAATTCGTCGGAGGTGGAAGATTGGCATACGCCGTCTAACACAAGCATCCGCCCGTATTGCGGCGTATCCACAATAATGAGTTCTTGGTATTGAGTTTGTTTTTTAACAACCAGGCGGTCAAAAACGCGCCCGATAGCTTCGTATGGTGTGGGGAATTCCCACAGGCAAGTGGTAGGATGCGGGCTCATGGGGTCAGTGAGTTAATTTAGGGTTGTCGCGCAAACACTTGGTTTTTTCTGCTCAGGTTCTGGGAAAGGTGTGATTTTAGAACCGCGTTTAACTTTTTTGATTGTGTAGTCTTCAGGTTTGAACACCTGAAGTAAGTGATCGACGGCGATTTTAGCGCTTTCTGGCGAACCGCATGTGAACACGTCCACAGCGCAATAACCGAACTCGGGCCATGTATGAACTGAGATGTGCGATTCAGATATTAGCCCGATTGCGGTCACCCCCTGTGGCGAGAACTTATGCGTCGCCAGATTCAATAGAGTGAGTCCGCCTCGCTCGACCGCCGTTTTAATGGCGTCAGCGATCAGGCCTTCATTGTCCAACACGTCAACCGGACAATTGTACATTTCCAGAATGTAGTGAGTCCCGATCATATATACCTCCTTATGGTTGATGGTTTTAGACCTCACCTACACCCTGGCCGGCCCCGTGCCGGCCTGATGACGCTCAAGCCGAGCGCCGTCGACCCTTTAGTATGCTAATTTAAAATAAGAAATTTGCAACTAATGCAACACATTTTTTGCGTTTTGCGCAGAAAATTTTTGATTTTCTCGAAGGGGACCTATAAGGGAAGCTCTTCACGATTCACAGTAAACGTAGCTATGGTGCATTACGCAAAACAAGGCGCTTGTAAAGGGGATTGGAAGGAAAAAAGATTGTGCGTGGTTTAATAATAGCTACGCGCAGCGATGTGCGTTGGTTCTCCAGGGCAGCGCTGGTCCTTTTAGTCGTTCGGCGGGAACATCTAACAAATGGCGTTGGCAACTCGACGGTTTGGATAGTAAACGGTGGGTCGATTTTCAGATGATGTGCGTGTGCCTGCGCGAACCAATAGGCTGACACGGTAGAAGCGCACGATAGAAGTTTTGGGTTTTGGAGGCATTGTTTCGGGACAGCCAGATGGAGAATCGGCTGATTAAGAGATGGCAGAGTTTTTACGCGTGGGCATCGGTGAACATTTCATGCAGGGCGTTTTCGGTGGTGGGTAGGCCTGCCCCACAGCGTTGGGGAAAGGTTCGGGATGGGCTTAATCAAGTCTGGATATCGAAGACAGTTTGGTTTCCTTGATCTTTAGATGTTTAATTGTAAAGATTTGCCCGAACCCGGTTTCCCAACTCTGTATGCGTTTGGAAGAGCAGATCAACGAACTCGAGAGTGCGTTAGACAGTTTTCAGGAGACGACGCGACGTGACGCGTTGCAGCGATTGCATGAGCTAGCTATAAAGCACGGGCTTTATCCAGAGCCACGCCCGTACGTGAACTTACATTGTCACACGTTTTATTCTTACAATGCTTACGGCTATTCCCCATCGAAGTTTGCCTGGTTGGCGCGCCGGCGCGGGTTGATGGTGGCAGGGATTGTTGATTTCGACGTGTTAGATGGGATGGAAGAGTTTCTTTGGGCGGGTGAGCTTTTGGGGTTGCGAACCGTTGTCAGTCTTGAGTCTCGTGTGTTTGTGCCTGAATTTGAAACGCGGGTTATAAACTCCCCTGGCGAGCCTGGCGTTGCATATCACATGGGCGTAGGATTTACCACTCCGCCAAGAACTGAATTTAGCACTCGATTTTTAGAATTAATGCGGTACACGGCTCAGCAGCGGAATCGTGAGCTGTTAGAGCGGGTCAACGCGTACCTAGATCCTGTAGTATTGGACTACGATAAGGACGTTTTGCCTTTGACGCCGCGAGGCAACGCTACGGAACGCCACATATGTGCAGCATATGAGAGGAAGGCAATGGAAATTTTCCCGGATCCAGCGAGTCGGAGTGAGTTCTGGCGTCGTAAGCTTGGGCAGTGCCCACCCGACAGTGTTACATTGCAAAATTTGATTAGGGCCAAAACGATGAAACGTGGTGGTGTTGGGTATGTTCAACCCACACCGCGCTCGTTTCCGGTTATGAGTGAGATGAATAAGTTCATTTTGGAATGTGGAGCCATCCCGACGCTTGCATGGTTGGACGGCACCTCTGAGGGTGAGCAAGCAATTGAGGAGCTGTTGGCCGTGGCAATGGAAAGCGGGGTAGCTGCCGTAAACATCATCCCAGACCGCAATTACACGCCCGGGGTAAAAGATCAGAAATTACAAAATCTATTCGACTTTGTGGCTTTGGCAGAGAAATATCAGTTGCCAGTGATTGTGGGTACTGAGATGAATGCGCCCGGAAACAAGTTTGTGGATGCGTTTGAAACGGATGAATTACGACCGCTGGTGCCTATTTTTTTGAAGGGAGCGTACATTGCGTATGCCCATACGATACTACAACGTTATTGTGGAATGGGATATTTAAGTGACTGGGCGAAAAGGCATTTTGCCTTGAAATCGGAAAAAAACCAATTTTACGAGCAGGTAGGGAAATTGACGCGGCCAGAAAAACAGGCGTTGTTACGTGGCTTGTCGCAAACTTTTACCCCGGCTACTATCTTGCAAAATTTGTCAGAGTGGTTTGGAAATTAACTTTACGCGCAAAAAATGAAGATTCCGGAAACACAACATGCCATTCAACTAGTTGGTCCTGACCAACTAATTC
The DNA here is from genome assembly GCA_964654645.1 of uncultured Verrucomicrobiota bacterium. Classification (GTDB taxonomy): domain Bacteria; phylum Verrucomicrobiota; class Verrucomicrobiia; order Limisphaerales; family CAZZJO01; genus CAZZJO01. The sequence goes on from CAZZJO010000026.1 coordinate 10,355, forward strand.
TAAACACACGGAAACCTGTGCATAAGCCGGGACGATTCCAGATACTTTGTAAGGTTGAGGCTTGTGGCTTATGTTTTTCGGATCTGAAGCTGTTGAAACAGTTTTCTGCGCACCCACGAAAGGCCTCTATTGTAACCGGCATTGATCCAAAGGCGTTGGAAGAAATGCCTCATTATGTGCCTGGGGAAAAACCAACGGTGCCAGGCCACGAAGCTGTTGTCCGTGTGGTATCAGTGGGGGAACACGTGGTCCGTTATAAACCAGGTGAAAGATACTTAGTGCAAACTGATTATCGGTGGTTACCTACACCACAGAGTAATTCGGCGTTTGGTTACAATTTTGAAGGCGGTTTGCAGGAATACGTGCTAATGGATGAACGTGTTATTACTGCACCGGATGGTGAGTCGATGCTTATACCGGCTCCGGAGGAATTATCTGCTTCAGCTATTGCGCTATGCGAACCTTGGGCATGTGTGGAAGATGCATATTCGGAAGCTCAACGCACTGGGTTTAAGTCGGACGGTAAGATGTTGGTGGTAGGGGGTGGACCGTTGCCATTAGACAAAGCGATGCGGTGTAAGCCAGACCAGCTTCCAGAGGGACAATTTTCAGACATTGTTTATTACGGGAGTGACCCGGATGTGGTGGAACGGTTATTCAGTTTGCTCTCGGCTGGAGGGTTGATTGTGATTGTCCAGGGGAACAGGCAGTTTGGACGGCCCGTAACTGTTCCCATTGGTCGGATTCACTACGGTGGGCTTAGGGTCGTAGGCACCCCAGGGACTGATTATGAAGAAGCGTTGCGGGTTATTCCCAGATCACCTGAGCTGCGGCAAGGCGATGTGGTCCATGTGATTGGGGCAGGTGGGCCTATGGGTACCATGCATGTAATTCGGGCAATTTCCCAAGGCGTAGTACGACATATTTACGCAAGCGATTTGAGCGAGGAACGACTTCAATTGCTGAATCAGGTCGCCGGACGGTTAGCAGCAGAAAAAGGGATTGGGTTCACAGCATATAACCCCAGCCTCACCCAAGTTCATACTAGCTTCAGTTACATTGTTTTGATGGTGCCTGTCCCATCCTTGGCTGCAGAGGCGGTCAATTTTGCGGCCGAAGGCGCAATCATAAATGTGTTTGCTGGAATACCTGCGGAGAAGACCGCAGCTGTGGACCTGGACGCTTATATCCGGAAACGGTGTTACTTTGTAGGCACAAGCGGATCAACCCTCCAAGACATGAAAGTTGTGTTGGATAAGTTACGGCTTGGCATGCTCGATACCAATATTTCGGTGGCCGCCATTAGCGGACTCGATGGTGCCATCGATGGCATCCGCGCTGTGGAGAAAAATTTGATCCCCGGGAAGATTATTGTGTATCCATTTGCGAAAGGATTGGGATTGACGCCCTTATTCCAGCTCAGTGGCGAGTTGGCCTCTGTAGGTTCCAAATTAAATGGTGGGCTTTGGAATGCAGAGGCTGAGCGAGAACTCAAACGAATATTTGCCGAACCATGAACCGTACACTCGAAAACAAGATTGCTGTTGTGACTGGCGGTGCTCAGGGCTTAGGCCGCGAGATATCTCGGCGCTTGGCCCGTGAAGGATGCCATGTAGTAGTTGCTGATCTAAAGCTTGCCCAGGCCGAAGACACGGCTCGGCAAATAATGGCTGAAACTGATTGCCGGGCCATCGCAGTGCCCACAGACGTTACCAATGAAGATCAGGTGAGGGCATTGTTCGACCGGGCAGTAGCTGAGTTTGGCCGGGTGGACGTGGTGGTTGCGAACGCGGGGATTTTAATTGCTGAACCTATTACGGAAGCTGACCTTAAAAATTGGCGTGCTGTAATAGAAGTGAATCTTATCGGTAGTTTTCTCACTATGAAATACGCCTGCCGAATAATGAAACAACAACGGAGTGGTTCAATAATCCAGATAAATTCCAAAAGTGGCAAACGGGGCAGTGCGGCCAATAGTGCATATGCTGCGAGCAAGTTTGGAGGTATTGGCCTGGTTCAAAGTGTAGCTTTAGAAATGGCACCATACGGTGTGCGATGCAATGCGGTTTGTCCTGGTAACTTGTTAGATTCGCCACTTTGGACTGATTCCGAAAAAGGACTCTTGGTGCAGTACCTTCGTGCGGGCAAAGTCCCGGGTGCAAAAACGATCGAGGACGTCCGCCAATTTTATCTCAACCAGGTGCCAATGAAGCGGCCTTGTACGTACGATGATGTCTGTAATGTAGTGGTGTTTCTTGCTTCAGATGCGTCTGCGTATATAACCGGAATCGCTATAAGTGTCACAGGCGGCCAAGAAATGAACTAGTTCAACAATTGGAACCCTTATGCGAAACGAACGAATTCAGTCCCTAATTAAACTTTCACACGAACTTGGTGTGGAAGAACGTGGTTTGGCGATTTTAGGCGAAGGCAACACCTCCGCCAAAATCGATGACCAGACGTTTCTTGTCAAAGCCAGTGGGACCAGCCTCAGCACCCTTACAGAAAACGACGTGGTAGAATGCAGATTCGATAAAGTTTTGCCTCTGTTGGACAAGGATGAATTGACAGATGTGGACGTTGATCGGGTGTTACTGGATGCGCGAGTGGACAAAAACGCACGCAAACCTTCTGTAGAAACAATATTTCATGCGTATCTGTTAACGTTGCCAGGGATAAATTTTGTTGGTCACACCCATAGCATTACAGTCTGCCAAATAGTCTCTTCACCCCGCGCACGCGAGTTTGCGGAAAATAGACTTGCCCCAGACGAAATTGTATGTTGCGGAGTTGCGTCGGTGTACGTGCCGTATACGGATCCGGGTTTGTATTTAGCAAAGGCCATTCGTGCTCACACCGAAGAATTCATTCGGAAATATCAGCGGCAACCACGCCTGATTTTGATGCAAAACCACGGAATGATAGCTTTAGGCCCTACATGGCAATCTGTGCTAGCAACTTCTCTGATGGCTGAGAAAGCTGCGCGGATTTTCTTGGGTGCCAGCTTGCTTGGAGGGCCAACGTTCCTCCCGAAGGATACAATCTTGCGTATTGCTGGCCGACCAGACGAATTATATCGACAACGCGCAATGGGTTTGTAATTGGCCATGGAATCGATCAGGGGTCAAAAAGCAATTCTAACTGGTGCCAGTCGTGGAATTGGCCGGGCCATCGCAGAAGCACTTTTGCAGGAAGGCGTGCAATTGATTGTGCTCGGCCGGAACAAACCTGCAGACTTGGCTTGTGAGTTTCTCGAATGTGACGTCTTTGAGGTTGAGCGTTTACCGCAAGTAGTTGATATGGCCATTCAACGGTTGGGTGGAGTCGACATCTTGATTAACAATGCGGGCGTATTCCTTGAAAAGCCAGTGCCTGAGATTGAAATTTCTGAGTGGGAAAGGACAATGCGCATCAACCTTACGGCACCTTTTGTTATAACCCGCGAGGTATTCAAAGTCATGCGTGAGCAGCGTCGAGGTCGGATCGTCAACATAGTAAGCACTTCTGGCCTGCAAGGGTACGTTTATCAATCCGTTTACTGTGCGAGTAAGCATGGACTGTTGGGGTTTGCTCGGGCGGTCGCCTTGGAGGCCAAACAGTATAACGTGCATGTTTATAATGTATGTCCAGGCGGAGTTGACACCGAATTTTTTAAAGGCACTTTTTTGGCTGAACGGTTGAAAGGCCAACCGCTAATCAAACCCTCCGACGTGGCAGAGACCGTGGTCTTTCTGCTTAAGAGTGCTGGTAATGTGGACATACCAGAGGTGGTGATCCGACGGTTTACAGCGGGCTGAAAAACCGAAAGCTTCTGAGTTGCTGATGAAAAGTGGAAGATCTAATTGCCGTTTGCACCCTTGATGTTCATCTGTAGAGACCTGAGGTCTTGCAGATCCAACTCGTCTTTAGCGCGTGAACCAATATTAAGACCTTTTTTACTGGTACGCCATTTGCGGTATTCAACGTGACCATCGGCAAAGGTGAGGTTCGCACCGCAATGGTGTCTGTCTGCCGGCACGTCCAACCAGTAATCCCGCCATGCAGAGCTTAAGGGGATGACTCCAAACGTTGAATCCCAAATTGTGTCTTCGTGGGTATCGATAAAGACAAACAATACGCTCGGCCGACGTATCTCGTTCTCTTTTTTGAAATGGTCAGCAGAACGACAGAAGATGCTATTACTCATGTTGTAACTTCTGTTGCGGGGTTTGCCTGGGTGATCTTTCACAGTGGATCTATCGGCTGGGCACCGGTAAATGGCCGGAGACCGGTTGTATATGAACAGCACCGAGACCGTTTCGTCAATTGGATCCGGATCCAGAGGGGCAATAGATTTACACCAGGTTTCAGCATCTTCGCCCAAACGTGGGTTCGGGTTACCTCCCACATCCACCAAATACACAAAGTTATTTGGTGGAAGATACCCCTCGTTGTCATGGGTGTATTGGTGCCAACACAGTTGCAACTGGTGCAGGTTATTTTTACACGCAGCGGTGTACACACGGTGTTTAGCTCGGACCAAAGCCGGCAGTAACAACCCCGCGAGTATCGCAATTACAGCAATCACTACAAGTAGTTCCACTAGCGAAAACCCCTTATTCCCTTGACGCTGGGGGCTAGTTTGGAGCACTGGGTTCCACATCGGGTGATACTACTGTATGCCTAAAAAGTGATCTCTGCAAGGGGGTAAGCGGTGGATACACGAATCTCGGAGAGGCCTCTTCGTTAATCTCAGGGGCCTTGCTGTGTTAGGCTGGACGTCCCTAAACTGTGGATTGGGCCAGGAGTCGACCGTATTTCCAGCTAAAAACCAGCATCCAAAAGGCCTGTGTTAATAAACCCAAGGACATCAAGTTTAAGGTGGATAAGGTGAGAGTGTAGGATGTGCATAGGTCGCAACGGTTGAGAGTGGGGCCACCTCTGTGTGAGGGGCACACAAAAGACTTTGCGACGATTGCAAACCAGTACAAGACGATTGGGAATTGAACCGGCGTGACCAGGTCCTAATTAACCGTTTCTGTAAAAGCGGAGGTTTTGAAGTCACTCTTTTGGGCGACGAAGTCTGCCTCACGGGAATTTTCTTAAATTTTCCAACGCACGGGGTTTGGTTTTGAAGGAACTCAAGGCACGTCAAGGTATCCGGCGTGTGCTTTAGGTTGTGCCGGCACACCTGTTGGACCAGTGGCAACGTGAGATGAGTGATTGGTTCCTGGAGGATTTTGTCCTGTTACAGGGTGGGACGCTAAAGGGTTTGTACGCGGTGGACTTCTTTGTTCGTAATCCTCGTAATCCACAGGTATCGATTTCGCTGGATTTAGAAAAGCAGAACGATGCTACGGATTATTCTCCTTTTGGTTCTACTGTTTTAGTAGCCACCGCGGTAACGCGGGTGGATTGTGTTGTGTGCTGTGGTCACCGCGGTGTCAGGGGGACTATCGAACTCTCGGGGTGGAAGGTTCCGGCAGCCAACGCCTGCGGCTATGGTGAGGCGGTGGATTTTCGAACTCTTAGGGCTGATATTTCAGCCAGCAGCTACTACGCTGGAGATCGAATCAGTTCGGTGTTGGGTACCCTGTCAAGGTAGTATAAGTCGGAAGAACTGGTTCGTGATGATTGGTAATGACATTACCCAGTTGGTGCCTTCTATGTATGGGTTGCCGGATACAATAGTCCATTGGTTTTGGATGAGATCGCCAGTTTGTTGGAGGTACCACAGACCGGCGTTTGTAGGCCACTTAATTAGGATTCGATTGTCGGGGGCAAGCTCAATGGAAAGTCTTGGTCGGACTCCAACTATTTCAGGCTTTGCGTAAAGCATTGCGATGGAAGAGCGCGGTACGCTGTTGACCAGGTCAAACCTGCCACCTACGAGGATACGATCGTTGGAAAGCCACTTGATTGTTTGGATTTCGCCAACTTGAGCATCAAGGTAGAAGGTGATTCCACGCAAGGCATAACCAAAGGATAAATCTACCGTACCGTCTGGTTCGAGTCTGGCGATGCCAATTCGGCTCTGTCCATTGACGATGGTGAAGGAACCGCCAATTAGGATGCGTCCATCGGGCTGGATTTCCATAGCCGATACGGTTCCCGGACCCCACTCAGTATAAACTCCACCGGGCGCGAAACCCGTATCGAGGGTCCCGTCAGGATTTAGACGTGCAATCCCACTGCGTGGAATACCGTTGACCGCGGTAAAGAACCCAGCCACAAGGATCTTATCGTCTGGTTGCACCTTTACGGCATCGATCTGGAACCACCCTGGCTCAAACAAGACATTAAACGTAGTGTCGAGCGTACCATCTGGATTAAGTCTGGCAAGATTAGTTCGGGACACATTGTTTACTCTGTCAAAGAATCCGTAGACGATGATTTTGCCGTCGGATTGATAAGCCATGCCTTTAGCGGTATGCCATGCTTCGCCAATCATTGGTGTGAACCATGGGTCGAGCGAACCGTCAGGGTTTAACCGTGCCATGTTTTGCCGTGGAACGTCGTGGAATTTGCTAAATGTTCCGCATACGAGGATTTTGTTATCGTTTTGGATTAAAATGTCCTGGATGATTGGGTATGGTCCGTCGGCACCTGTGAGCCCGGAAGCGAATTCTGTGTCGGGGGATCCGTTGGGATTAAGTAGTGCGATGCATTGCAGGTTAGGGCCGGGTGTTCTGGGGAGAGTGAATTGGCCAGCCACAAGGATTTTTTCGTTGGTTCGTACGAGGAGTTTCAACACGGATGGGTATTCGTTTTCACCAACGTACAGAGGCCTTATCGTGGGTACAAAATTCGTGTCAATTTTACCAAAGCGGTCGAGCCGGATGACAGAGTTAACTGGGGTGTCTTGTGCATGAGTGATGTAACCGCCTGCTAGGTATGTTCCGGTAGGTTCTTCTGCCACGGTGTAGACGGTGGCACGATCATAATGTGTCCATAATCCCACTGGCCCATAACAGAATTCTTTGCACACGTGTCCTGTGAGGGTAAGCTCTGCAACCATTGGACGGAGGTACTCGCCCATCTTCTGGAAACCACCAGCTACAATGATCCCACCGGAGTCGGTAAGCAAGCAATCGTAGACAGGCCCCCAGTTTTGAGGCGGAATAAACGTTGGGTCCACGGAACCATCGGCAGATATTATTGCCACGTTTGTACGGGGAATCTCATTGAGGAAACAGAATTGGCCACCTACAACGATTCTTGAATCGGGAAGGGCCTGGCACACGTAGATAGTTGCGTAAGGCCATTCGCCAAGTGGATACGTGGCATTGCATACAAAGCTTTCATCCAGGGACCCGTCCGGATTCAGTTTTGCCAGGCTTTGCCGTAATTGACCGTTAACTGACTCGAAGCAACCGCCTATAAGGATTTTCCCATCAGGTAAAGGTAAAATGTGGTAGACGGTTTTTTCGGCGCCTTGGCACAAGGACAATCCTTCGCCGAAACTAGTGTCCAGTTTTCCGTCCGGGAGTAACCTTGCGATTGCGTTCCTGGGGTGGTCGCCGAAAGCGGAGAAGGAGCCGCCAATTAGGATCCGGCCATCCTCGCAGAGAGCAATAGCGTGGACCTCACCATTTGGCCAGCCGTCTGTACACCCAAATGTTGGATCGACAGAGCCGTTGGGATTAAGTCGTGCAATGTTTGTACGTGGCATACCATTAACGAAATCGAAACGACCTCCAATGAGAATTTTGCCGTCTGGTTGTCGCACCACTGTGTTGACGCATGTGTAAACAAAAGTTGAGGTTGCGTTTGCTGAAAAAGTTGGATCAATAGAACCATCTGGCATCAGTCGTGCGATATTAGTTGCCGAGACGCCATTTACGGAAACGAACCATCCGCCGATGATCAACCTCCCATCAGGTTCGATCTCGACGGTGTTGAGAAATCCTGGGCCAAAATCACCCTCCAAGGCAGGTTTGAATCCGGGGTCTGGCAGGCCGTTTGTATTGAGTTTCAGTAGACCAGATAGAAATTGGCCGTTAATCCATGCTTCAAAATTGCCGGCGACAATAATCTTGTTGTCTGGGGTTTTCCTGATTCGGCATGCCGTGCCCCAATAGGGAGGATTCATCCCAGGATCAAATTCCGTTACAGTAGCCCCAGGGCGGGGTTCCTGTGCGTTTACAAGTATGCTAATCGGGCAGAGGATTAGGACTACTAGAAATAGTCTTTGCATAGGCGTTGTTTTGGAGTACAGATGCTAAGTGGTTAGACACCATGCTAGCCCATTTTTGATCACGTTTCTGGCTTGTCAACAAGGAATCCTACCGTTAGGGGTTGAGGCAGAGCCCGGAGGTGTATAGGACCTAATACGGAAACGGGTTTATGGGAGACTCTGTGTAGGGCTGTATGGGATTTGGATTAATTTGGGAGTTGTTTAAGATGCCGAGTTGAACGCGGGGGCGAATGCGATAAACGGCAGGAAAATAAGCTTTAGGGAGCCCGAATAGCAGGGTATTTTTAAAGTGATGTTAGAGTCCAGTGCTACAGCGGTACTATTGGTGGTATTTGCCGGGGGGAGCTTCTTTTTTGCGCTTTGTGAGACGGCAATGTTTTCTTTGGCGCGCTGGCAGATTAAGCAGTTACGCGAGAGTGCTGGGTGGCGTGGCCAAGCAGTGTATCATCTTCTGTCGAGACCAGATGAGTTATTGGCGCTGTTGGCGTTTGGGAACACATTTGCAATGGCGGGCATAGTTTTCGTAGCCCTTTGGTTTGGGCATGAGTCGGGTGGGATAATGGAATGGGTAGCACTGGGCTTAGGCGTGCTTTTGGTGTGTGAGATTGCTCCTAAGTTGATTGCTCTTCGGGCACCTTATAAATGGTCACTTTTCGTTGCACCTTTTTTGCTAGGGGCTGAACGGATTACACGCCCAATGCGTGCTTTAACCAGATTGTTCAACTTGTTGTTTTTGAGGGTATTAGGACCCACGCAGATGGAATCGGATCGAACACTTTCGGAGGAAGAATACAAGGAATTGTTGGAATTTGCATTTCTGCATGGTGCTTTAGGGCGCGCTGAGCGTGACATGATATCTCGGATAGTGGCTTTAGGTCGCAGGCAGGTGCGTGAAATAATGCGTCCCCGGGTCCATATGCCGGTAATTTTGGATGATGCTTCTGTTGAAGAAATGATTGACACTGCCCGTCGATTAAAGATGCGGCGTATCCCATTGTACGATCGACACACGGATACCGTGGTAGGTGTATTAAATGCTCGGGTTTTGTTACTGCACCCTGAGATAGATTTGTCGGAGGTAATCGAACCGCCAGCGTTTGTGCCTGAGACGATGAGTTTGTTGAAATTACTGAGGAGCATGCAACGTCAACGGCGGGATTTTGCGATTGTGTTAGATGAGTTTGGTGATATGGCAGGGTATGTGATGTTGGAAGATATTTTGAATGAGACCGTTGGCATGCCGGGGTTTGATCGATTAGTGTTTGAACGTTTGGGATCTGGGAAATGGCGAGTGAGCGGTTTGCTCCGAATCGACGATTTCAGGTACGAGTGTCCCCAGATGCCGCCTGTTAAGGAGATTGAAACAATGGGCGGGTTGGTAACAGCGCTTTTAGGAGAAGTTCCCCGAGTTGGGCAAAAGGTAACGTTCCATAAAATCAAGTTTACCGTATTAGCTGCTGATGAACGGTCTGTAAAAGAATTGCTGGTTGAGCTAATACCATAGACCTATGTCGGAAACGGCGCTCAAAGTTGCATGTATTGTAATTTGCTTTGCGGTTTCGTTTTTGTGTTCTGGGATGGAGGCAGGGTTGTTTTCCCTAAGCCGGTTCCGCATCAAGTCGCTGGCGACGCGGGGCCACGCGAGGGCAAAGATTTTGGCAGATTATTTGGAGGCACCTGAGCGGTTTCTCATGAGTGTGATGATAGGTAACACGATAGCAGGGTTCACAGCCTTTGGGATTGTGGCTGCAACACTGTACAAGCGGTTTTCGCATAGCGGAATTGTAGCAGTGGCGCTTTTTTTTGGATTTGTGTTTTTGTTTTACACCGTGAGTGATTTACTACCAAAGATGATGTACAGGGCACAGCCTGAACGGTTCTGCCTTGTGTCGGCTCGCGCTTTCAGAATTCTCCAAGTTTTTCTGCGGCCATTCGAATGGATCGTGGAACGTGTTGTTACGATATTATCTGCCATTCTGCATATTCCGCCGAAACGAATATTCCTTGGTCGGAATGAAATACGCTTTATGATGGAAGAATGGCTCAAGAATATGTCCACAGATGAGCAAACAATGGTGCGCCGGGTGTTGGATTTACAAGTGTTGCGTGTGAAACACCTCACAAAGCCCTTTTCCGAGGTAGTTACAGTGGATGCCTCTACCCTAGTTGAGGATGTGTTGACAGTGGCGCAAACTTTTAACTTTACGCGTTTGCCGGTCTGGGGGATGAAAGATGGCCGCAAGCATATCATAGGGATCATAGACGTGGATGAGGTGGTATTTTCAGGCGTACAGTTTACTGGGACTGTGGCGGGCGAGCTTGCTAAGCCGGTGACTAGCGTGGACGAAGATTTGCCGGTAGGCGTTGCATTGTCTCGAATGCGGCGCGTGGGTGACCGCATCGCAATCGTAACCCAAAAGGATGGACGGCCAATGGGGATCGTCACGCTTACCGATATTGTTCAAACGATATTTGGGCGTGTGGAATTCGTGTGATATGGAGTATTTTCTGACAATCACGTGGAAGACGTTATTGATTGTTTTGCTGGTTTTGTTGAACGGATTTTTTGTGGCAACTGAGTTCGCGTTGGTAAAGGTTAGGAATACGCAATTGGAGGCGTTGATCGCCCGTGGTTCGCGTCGGGCCAAATTAGTTTTGCATCTGACCGAGCATTTAGATGCATACCTCAGCGCATGCCAACTGGGTATCACGGCGACAAGTCTCGGTTTAGGTTGGGTTGGTGAATCGGCTTTTGAGGTTATACTTGAGCCGCTATTTGTTGTCATGGGGATAGAAAGTCCCGGTGCCCGTGCACGCATTGCCTTTTTGGTGGGGTTTACCACAATAACGTTTTTGCATGTGGTTGCAGGCGAGCAGGCGCCTAAGTCGCTAAGTATTCGCAGGCCGGTTGCCACAGCCTTATTTGTGGCATACCCCATGCGGTTGTTTTACATGATTGGATATCCGTTCATTTGGATATTGAACAAGAGTGCCTTAGGATTATTGAAACTGGTGGGCATTGCTCCTGCCTCGGAATGGGAAGCGGGTTTTACTGAAGAGGAGCTCAAATTCCAGATTGCGAGCTTGCAACAACGGACCGGCATGCCAAGCCTCACTCGGGCCATTGTCCAAAACGCCTTCGAACTTCGACATCGGTTTGTCCGTGAGGTAATGCGGCCTAGACATGAGATCGTTTATCTAGACACGGAGGGGTCAATAACCGATTGCCTCAGCATTGTAAACGAGCATAGGTATTCCAGATACCCCCTCTGTGAGGAGGGCGATTTGGATAGGACCGTAGGGATCTTGCACGTGAAAGATATCTATGCCATGGCCCCCAAAGTTTCCAAGGTTCGGGAATTGCGGCCATTTGCGAAACCGATCCTTTATTTGCCTGAAATGGGGCGACTAGAAAAGGCACTTGAGCTGTTTTTGACCCGCAAAACTCATATGGCATTGGTAGTCGATGAGTACGGTGGAATCACCGGCTTGGTTACTCTCGAAAACGTGTTGGAAGAATTGGTGGGTGAAATCCAAGACGAATTCGACAAGGAAGAACCCCGCGTAATGAGAGTAGATGACTTTACTTGGGAACTAGACGCTGCATTGCCCCTTCATCAAGTAGAAGAGCTTGTTGGTGTACGCTTGGAAGCGGAGGGGATCTCTTCCATCGCTGGGTTTTTCATGTATAAGTTTGGTGGCTTCCCCAAACAAGGCGATAAAATCGTGTTGCACGGTTTTGAGCTTTCTGTAAAGGAAATGGAGGGTTTGCGAATAACTAGATTGATTCTCCGAAAAACCAACCTTGTGTCGGACTCGCTTGCGGGTCGGTAAGAGCTTACCAGAGTGCACCCCGGACCGCAAACCATAGCATTGGTACATTTGAGCACACCATAGATATAACTGCGGCCCACATGCCATTAATCACAAGAATGACACCCAAGGGGATTTGGATACCAAGCCATGCAATAATTGGGAAAAATCGTGAGCGAGGTAGCGTAGGGCCCTTCGGCAAAAGGATTGGAGTGATAATTAGAAGCAATATCATGACCATCGCCACTCGCGCACCTATACTTATCCAGGGTTCACCATACCAAGCTGGAACGCTTGGCTCAGTGTTCCAAAATGCAAATCCTAGGACATGCGTTGCAATTGGTGAAAAGGTAAGCTCATAAATTAAACCGACTACGCAGGTTATGCCGAGGACCCAAAAACCGTAGTACTTGAGTTTATGCCATGGTCGCATAATTGCTTTACCGATGCCACGTCCGATGAATATCACGGCTACCCAAGTGGCAGGTTCAAGCAGAGTGAGTTTACCGTTGAAGGCGGTACCGAATGCATCAGCATAAATTACGTTCCCTAAAGGAACACCGATGGTCGCGGACCCAAAGTTAATTAAAGCCATCCATAGGTAGGTAATGATGGATGCAATTATGCATTTTCGGAGAGGTACTTGTTCAGCCGTCATCAAAATTCCAGTGATCACTGTTATCAAAACGAACCAAAGCCCAAGCGGTTTAACGAGGGACTGAGGGAATACGCCTGTTACTGATAATGCCCATGTGATTCCTATAAACCAGAGTGCCGCAAGCAGCACACGAATTGATTGGGTCCACGATTGTTCTTGCTGCCTCCTAACCAACTTAGTGTGTGTGGAGCGGCATTGGTAATTTGCATTCTCCATTTGGATTATGCTTTCTCAAGACCAGTGTGAATACAATCCAAAAACAGCGATGAACAGTGTTATGAGGTGTTTCGTAGCTTATTTATGACTTCTTCGAAATCGGCAGGTCGATCCGCTACAACGTCTATCGTTTGGCCGGTAATCGGATGGGTAAAAGTAATCTGATATGCATGGAGCATGAATCGAGGTGGTATGACTCCAGTTTCACGAATTACCTGGTTGGTTTGTTTTGCTCCGTACACCTTATCGCCAAACACAGGATGACCGATATGCTTCATGTGTACACGGATTTGGTGAGTCCGGCCGGTATGAGGTTGGAGTTCTAACAAGGTGGTGGAATTAAGGCGTTCCAAAATTCGGAAGCTGGTGTGGGCCTCACGCCCTATGTCTTCGCGCACAGCCATGCACTTGCGATGCACAGGATGACGCCCAATTGGCGCTGAGATCATCCCAAGATCACGATCCACTGATCCACAAACAATTGCGTGATAGATTTTTGCCAAGCATCGGTTGGCGAACATTTCCGTTAAAGCAATATGGGCTTGGTCTGTTTTTGCAACAATTAGGCAACCGCTAGTGTCTTTGTCTAGCCGATGTACTATGCCGGGGCGTTCAACGCCGCCGATGCCACTTAACTGACCTGCGCACATGTGTAAGAGCGCATTAACGAGTGTGTGTGAAGTGTGTCCCGGACATGGATGCACTACCAGCCCCGGAGGCTTGTTGATAATTACTATCCACTCGTCTTCGTAAAGAACCTCAAGCGGTATCGGCTCAGGCTTCGCCGTGGCAGGTTCGGGTTCAGGTATGGAAATCTCAATTACTTCGCCGGCTCGTGGAGTGTGCGTAGGTTTGACCACGCGGCCATTGACGGTGATATGGCCAGAGTTGATTAATTTTTGGATCGTGGTACGTGAGAGTTCCGGAAGCTCGGAATGTAGATATACGTCCAAACGAGTACTTATCTTTGTGGTGGGTACGATAATTCTCTTGCACTGCATTTTCCCCAAAACCTTTGTCATTTGAGCGTGTTTTTCTGCTCAGACCTATTTCCCACTTGAGCTTCGCCTTCCTCCTGTGTGTGTGAGGCACCCCCTTTGCGCCAAGCATTGTAAAAAACCAGGCCGACCCCTACGCAAATTGAAGCGTCAGCAATGTTAAACGCAGGGAAACCTACCTCCTGGCCTCCAGCAATGGTTATGTAAAAGTAGAGAAAGTCCACCACGTGACCAACCGAGATCCGGTCGATAAGGTTGCCAATTATCCCGCCCAACATGAGCGCAAGTGCTATCCTTCCCCGGGGATTTTGAAAATCAAAATGGTGAGAAAGGGTAAGCAAAAGAACGATCGCAAGAACACCGACTACGACCAGTACGTCGTTGTATCCTTTAAAAAGGCTCCATGCGGCTCCAGTGTTTCCCCAGTGCACAATTCGGAAGAAGCCGCTTACCACTTCTTTTTCTTCGGCCAGCTGCAATTTATGTTGGACTAATAACTTCGTAATCCGATCGATGAGGATTACCATACCCGCTATCCCCATAATTAAACGCACTTTGCCAAACAATTCGCGTGTAATTGCTCTATTCACCAAGCGTGCACGTGTGTTTTAGAGCATTTATGTGCTTGTCCCAGTTTTATGATTAAGGGCAATAACGAATCAACGGCCGTTTACCGTTTTATCCCAAAAAATTTATGCCTCAAGGTAGCCTAAAAAACAAATAATTTCCCCAATAGGACGGATCGCCCCGAAGTTCCCTGCGAGTGAGCGTGTCAGACACGTATGGGGCTTCACCGAGTTTTTTGCAAGGCAATCTACGGGAAACAGCAAAAGTTTTGTTTGACGATCCTTTGGATGGAGCGGAGAAATAGTTGAAATAACGCGGGGCGGTGGTAATATGATGTGAAAGCGAATTTTTATTTTGGAACGGTTTACGACCCTGGTAACTCCATCGCGGTAAAAAAAGTGATGGAGGAGGGGTGAGACAGTTTGCTTGAACACGTTGGTTTTCTTGTTTGTCCTTAGATTAGTGATTTGGTCGTTTTATATTTTCCCGGAAAGAAAATGAGCAAAAAAGCGCAATTTAAAAAGAATAAAAAGCGGAAAGCCTCTGCCAGAGGTTCAGCGAACGACTCTGAACGACCGCGGAGGCGGCTATTTTTGGATGTTACTTCAAAACGAAAAAACAAAAGTGCCTCTCAAAAAGAGAAGGAGCAAGGGGCGCGGAAGAAGCGGTACGAGACGATAGACGAGAACACTTTAACACCTGGGCGCTCAAAGAGTCGACCCGTAGTTATAGAGACGATTAAAGAATTGATAGCCCTGGCTAAGGAGCAGGGGTACTTAACCTACGACGATATAAATGACATTTTGCCAGACGACTTAACGCCGGAGGAATTAGATGAGATCTTCGTAAAGTTGCGGAACTTAGAAATTGAGGTGATTGACAAGTCGGAGGTTGAGAAACAGAAGCAGTCTGAGTCTCAAGCAGAGGGTGAGGAAGACAGGCTCGATTATTTGGACGACCCCGTTCGGATGTACATGAATCAGATGGGGAAGGTACCACTTCTTACCCGGGAGCAAGAAGTCGAGATCTGTAAGAAGATTGAGCAGGCTGAGGAAGAAATGCGGCGTATCCTATATAGCTTTGGTTTTTGCGCAAAGGAACACATTGCCCTTGCAGAGAAACTCCTTGCTGATCCGCCAAAGGAACGGTTTGACCGGGTGGTGGTGGATAAGAAGGTTGCAAGTAAGGAGAAACATTTGGCGGCTCTTTCCAAGTTGATAAAGCGAGTGCGGGTATTGGATCAGAAGGTTGACGCAAAATATGCCCAATTAATGGATGCGCCCGAGATTGAAAAGCCCAAACTCCTTAGAGAATTCAAACGGCTCGACCAGAAATTGCAGGCTTTATTCCCACTGTTTTACTATAAGAACAAGGTCTTGGAGGAGATGATTGTAGTAGCGCAAAATATCTACGAGACCATTGTAAACACTGAGAAGAAGATCGGTGAGTTGAAATCTCACCAGCCATCGCCGGAACGTGATGCCCAGCTAAATGCAGAGCAAAACAAACTTCGATCTCTGGAATTATTGGTCAGAATGTCTTGTGAGGAATACAAAAAGAATTTCGAGGCATTGAAGAAGGCTTCGGAGGAAGCAACCCAGGCAAAGATCCACATGGCTGAGGCTAACCTTAGGCTGGTTGTCTCGGTGGCTAAAAAATATATCAACCGCGGGCAGTCTTTCTTGGATTTGATTCAAGAGGGAAATATCGGATTGATGAAAGGTGTGGAGAAATTTGAGTACAGACGTGGATACAAATTTTCAACCTATGCGATCTGGTGGATACGGCAGGCCATTACCAGGTCAATCGCAGACCAGGCCCGAACCATCCGTATCCCGGTCCACATGATTGAGATAATGAACAAGCTCTGGCGGGCACAGAACCGCCTTACTCAGGAGCTTGGGCGAGAGCCTACCCCGGAGGAACTCGCCGATGAATTGCATATGCCAGTCGAGCGCGTCAATTCGTTGCTCCGAATGGCACAACATCCAATATCATTACATGCCCCAGTAGGGGAGGACGGGGATGCAAGTTTTGGAGATTTCATCGAAGATAAGTCCGCTGAAAATCCTTCAGAAATGACAAGTTACAGCCTTCTGAAGAGCACTCTAAACGCAGTGTTAAAGACACTTACAGAGCGGGAACGGAGAATCTTGGAGATGCGATTCGGGTTGATTGATGGGTACCAGTACACGTTAGAGGAGATCGGCCGAATGTATAAGGTTACCCGTGAACGTATTAGGCAGATCGAGGCCAAAGCCCTGCGGAAATTAAGGCACCCAACACGGGCACGATTGCTCCAAGGTTTCCTTGATAACCAGCAGCTGCCCGTGGGATAAAAGCCGGATTTTATGAAAATTAACCTTGCAAAGACCCTCGTTTGCATGGGGGTAAGCGGTTGGGTTTTACTTATGGCTGGGTGCGTTAGCGCCCCAGGATCGCGAGTTGATTGGTCACAACGCGTGGATTTTTATACATATAAACAGGTGGTTGACGAACTCGGAGAACCAGCTTTCGCCCTTAAACAGCCAGACAATTCAGTAGTGGCTGAGTGGGTGGTACAAAAACGGCCACGCTTGACCGGCCCAAGGATTAGTAGTAATCCAGACGCCTTTATTCATGGGCAACCAGTGCCTGAGGAAGAAGTCTTGATTATGACCTTTGACGCCAAAGGTAAGCTTATCGATTGTAAACGCGTTTGGAGGTAAAGTTTCATTTAGGCAGCTTAGCAAACAGTAAAGTTCCATTTCCAAACAAGGAGCAAACCCCATGGCTCCTGTAATTTCTACCCAAGCCATAAAACGATTGACTGGTCCAAGTTTGCATTTGATCCAAAAGGACTTTTAGAGTTACGGAGTTCACAAACAGCTTTATATACCCCATAACGTGGGAAGACACCCGAAAGGGAAATCGAGGCAAACTCCTCTGCTCCAGCGTGGGTTTTAAAACTGTCGCTGCACTGCTGCTAGTCCATACTCTTTAAAAACCTGAGCCTTGTTAAGAGGCCATTTCCAACAACCCAATCGGTACAATTTTCCGCGTGCGGTCGTTTAAAATTCCCTCCAGTTTTTGTTACGCTGCTCTTTTTGCCTGGCAATTAATTCTCCCTGCCTGACAGTTTGTACACCCCTAGCTTAGTAACCGATACACGGTTGTCAGAACATTTTAATTAGCAACGGGTTACAGACTTTTACGGATATGGCTTAGTAGTACTCCGGTTATTTATACGTAGTTTTATGATGTCAAGGAAAGCGCTTGGTGATGGGTTTGTCTCATGAAAAGCGTTTTGAGTTTGGGTGTGCGCTAAAGCTTGCAATTTTACTTAAAGGTGTTGAACAGTCTGGGGAACGCTTCGTGAATCGGTAAGCCTAGATTGGGTTCTATTGGGTCAAATGTGGATCGTCAAATACACGTGGGGTTGCTTCTAAACGCTAAGGCTATACCCCAGCGGAAATGTAGGGGGTGCCGCCATTTACGATTAAGGGGTGAAGATTGTTTGAATTATGTAAGTTTGATGTTTTGATTTTTGAGTTTTGATTCTTCTGCCAATTGCTCTTTAAACTTTTTGAGTTTGTTTGTGAGCTCTAGATCTTGAAGAGCTAAGATCTGAATTGCTAGTATGCCTGCATTTCTTGCAGCGCCGATGCCCACGGTGGCAACAGGCACACCTGGAGGCATTTGGACGATTGATAAAAGGGAATCCAATCCTCCGAGCGATTTAGTTTCGATTGGTACGCCGATGACAGGCAAAGTTGTGTGGGCGGCGATTACTCCAGGTAAATGAGCTGCGCCTCCGGCGCCTGCAATGATTACCTTGAGGTCACGGGATGCTGCGGTAGAAGCATATTGTGCTACTTCGGTAGGTGTCCGGTGGGCTGACATCACATGAACCTCGCATGCAATTCCAAACTTCTTGCAAATTTCATAAGCGGCTTGCATGGTGGGCCAGTCGGAATCGCTGCCCATTACTATGCCTACAGTTGCTCCGGTCTGTTCTTGGTTCATGGGCGTTGGATTTTCGGGCAACCATAATATTTTGCAAGTTAAAAATGTATTGATTTATTGATAGGGATGCCTGAGGGCTACCGGCTAAGTCGATTTCGGGTCCTGTCTAAAAAAATGGCTTTAAGGCCAAAGGATGGTATGAGTAATAAAGGTTTCTGGATCGGCAATCCTGCGTAAGGTCTTGTGTTGTAGTCCCTTAAATAGGTTTGGCCATAAATTTTAGGCAGAAGGGGGCAAGGTTCGGCTTATTTCTTGCTATCTCTCGGCGGTAGAAAACCGATATGGATGAAAACCCTATTAGTAATAGGTAGGAATCCTGAATTCGCGGCAGAAATCAGGGCGGCATTACCACCTGATGTTTATCAGGTGGTCTCATATGCTGACATTGGTGATGCGGAGGCGTTGCTTTTGCATGGTGTGGTAGACGCATGCATATTTGATTTGGAGGAATTTCCGCAAAAGGCTCTTTCTCGGGTCGATGTGCTTCGAAAGCTTTTTCCGGACCCGCCGGTCGTGGTTTATATTCGTGAGGCTGATGCAGAATTGGAGAAACAAGCGTATTTAAAGGGTGCGAGGCATGTGCTTAGGAAACCAGTTCACCCGGAGGTGTTAAAGTCGGTATTGGGTCAATTAGGTATTACGGCAAAAGGGGGTGAATTACCCTTGGCCACTGGTCCTCCCCCTCAACTTCTAGAAAGCCGCCCGGTGGTAATTCCGTCGGTAGAAAAGCAGAGGGGGTTATTTTATCTTCGAGAGTGTGCCCGGATTCTCGCGGTTTCCCTCTCGCGCAACGAGATGCTGAAACGTTTTTTGGAAATTCTCCGAGTACTAACGGGGATTAACCGTGCTGCTATCTTTTTGCGTCAACCGGTGGTTGGAAGCCATCGGCCTCATGGATCGTTAGATTTCAAATTTAGGCCAGTTTGCGGATTTGGTTTACCCGGGTTAGAGGGACATCAAGTGGAGGTTTCGTTGGCCTCTGGCATTTGCAGAATGCTTTACAAGACTGGTCAGGTGCTGAAGGTGGGTACTGCTCCTGCAACGCTTGATTTGGATGTGCAGCGGGAATTCGAAACTTTAGGGGTGGACGTAGCAGTGCCAATTTTTGAGTTTGATACGCTTTTGGGGGTGTTGTTGTTGGGTCGTAAAATTACAGGTCAGCCATTAACCGAAGAAGAGGTTCAGGAAATATTCTTTGCGGTTGAACATCTAGGTCATGCAATAAGGCATAGTTGGCAACACGACCAGCTGGTAGTGAATCACCGGATACTCGCTGATTTAATACGCGAGTTAGATGTAGCATGTATCGTGGTAGGTCGGGACTATCGAATAATTCAATTAAACAAGGCGGCTAAGAAACTTTTAACTAAGCAAGTTGCAAGGGCCACGCAAGTGGTGTTTGACGATTTACCTGAGGTTATTGCACAACGGACCCGTGAAGTCCTGAGTACTGGAAGAGCAATTGAGGGGTTCAAATTCGAGCCGGCTGATGTTCCTGAAACGGTTTTTCAGATTAGTATTTTGCCCATGCCAATTTCAGATTTGGAGACTGCAGCGCTTATAATTGGGGAAGATCTGTCTAGAGTGGAGAAGATTAAGCGGCTCGAAATAGAAGCCTCAAACTGGCGTTTGATCCGTGAGATGGCCGAGCGTTCGGTCCACGACATAGGAAACGCTTTGGTTCCTTTGCTGACACATCAGGAGATGCTTCGTTCAAAAGCGCGGGATCCACAGTTTATTGCATCGCTCGATTCAGCACTTCAAGAAAGCCTGCGGCGAATTACGCGTCGGCTTGATCAACTGCGGTATTTGGCACGGGATGAATTAGGTGAATTAGCCTCGTTTAGTGTGGGTATCCTATTGCAAGAAGGATTTGAGGAAGCACGAGCCCATACCGGTGCTGAAAACGCACAACTTGTGGTGGGGGAATTGCACGAGGCAGAGATCCTGTGCGACAAGGTTGCTTTAAAGCGTGCATTTTGTGAGCTGTTTATGAATGCAATTCAGGCAAACATTGCAAATCCGGTTGTGGGCCTGTCTGTGGTAGCTAGATCGGACGAACAGAATCGGCCGGGGCTTTTGATCGAAATCCAAGACACAGGGCCCGGCTTCACAACTGAAGAGGCTGCACGGGCTGGTACTGCATTCTGGACGCGTCGTGCAGTGGGGATGGGCCTCGGTCTTGCAGTTGCACGGAAAATCTTCGCTCTTCACAATGGGCGCTTGGAAATCCATCCAGCGTGGGAGAAACCCGGTGGTCGCGTGTCTGTTTGGCTCCCACGGTCCGCCCCACGACAGAAACGAGGCGTAGCTTAGGGACTCGGTTTGCGTCGGGATTTTTGTGTTGCTCGATTGTTTAAGACCAAGGGGCTTTCAGTATCCGGGGTTGAATGCGAATCTGGAAAAGAAAACCGGATGTGAGGGTACGCTCACGTTTCCTAATAACAACAAGTTCCTACTGGGTTACAGTCCGAGGATAAACCTTGCCTTAACCAGCGGCAAAAATCCAGAGTGTATACATTGTGTCGCTTTTTGTGAATAAGAACTTTGGATTTGGCACTTTGGCGTTTTGTTGGCAATCAAGTTTTGGAATGCTGTCACTATAGGAAGAAGAGTTTTACAGAATTGACCTGGGAGAAGACTCTTAAATTTGTGGTCTGATTGTGCCTAATTGGTTCATACCGTGGGCCTTAAAAAGATAAATGGAGAGTAACAATATTGGGTCGGCAATCGGTTTTAGTTATGTGATTTACCGTTTTAATTGGACGGATGGGGCCTGAATAAAGTGACCTTTATTGGGGTGGAAGCGCGGTTAAAAGTTTTGTTTTTCGATCTCGTATGAGTGTTCCGCGTGGGAGGTGTGAACAAGAGGTTCCGTGCGAAAGAAAAGCAGGATTTGCAGGTGCAATCTTTTATGGCATTTGGACTTGGATTATGAACATAAAAAAGTTTTTTATCCGGATTTTGCTGCACCGGGAAAGACGTCGGTTTGCGTGATGGTGGGCAAGTTTAACATCATCCCGCAAGCCAGCAAAGGTATTGACAGGGTAATAAAGTGAGAAATCATTTGGGGAGGAGAGTCGAACGAGGTGCCATGAAAAGAGTAACTCCATTATCCGTTTGCGGTTTACTCTTAGTCACGGCCTTTGTGGCCCAGGCAGATATCACCCTTACCAGCAATGCTTCGGGAACGTATGATGGATATTACTATGAGCTTTGGAAGGACTCGGGAGGGTACGCGAAAATGATAGTTAAGACAGGGGGTAGATACTATTGTGAGTGGAGTGGAATAAACAACGTTCTTTTCCGCACGGGCAAGAAGTACGGCAAGCGTTGGGATCAGCTAGGGAATATCACAGTGACTTACTCGGCGAATTATCAGCCCATTGGTAACTCTTACCTTTGTGTCTATGGCTGGTCACGCTCGCCGTTGGTTGAATTTTACATTGTTGAAAGCTGGGGTAGCTGGCGTCCGCCCGGGGCAACAAAGATTGCTACTGTGACGATCGATGGTGGGACGTATGATATTTACAAGACCACGAGGTACAATGCTCCGTCAATTGAGGGAACCAAGACATTTAACCAATATTGGAGTGTGAGGACGTCAAAACGCACTTCGGGAACTGTCTCAGTCAGCCAACATTTTAGGGCTTGGGTGAATCGCGGGTTAAGTTTAGGTACAATTGATCAGATCACCCTTTGTGTGGAGGGCTACCAAAGCAGCGGGAAGGCTGACGTAACTCGGAACATCTTTTCTCAGTGAGAAAGGGTATAAAAGTAGTTCTGTGAGATTGTAGGAAAGCAGGGAAAGAGATAAAAGACAGTGCAATAGCTGGCAAATATGGGGGGAAGAATGTTTGCCTCAGAAGAAATAAGAACCGCTGCGTAAGTAGGTTGAAGTTTTGAAAAAAGAAGGCCGGCTGTGCACTTTAGTTCCGGTTTTGTTAGGGAGGCGCAGCCGGCAGATTTTTTTAAAAGCTTCCACCCTAGCTGGTGGGGTGAGTTATGCGCCGTCGTTACCAATTGCTTGTACGGGACAGCTATCCATTGCTTGTTTCGCCCGCTCTTCCTCATCAGGTGTAGAAGGTTGTTTTTTGACGTACGAATAGCCGCCCATTTCATTACGTGCGAAAATTTCTGGGGCGATTTGACGACACAAATCACAGTCGATGCACTGATTATCGACGTAGTACTTACCAGGAACATTGTCAGAGTAACGATTAGCTTTGTTTGCCATAAGCCTGCTGAGTTTTGCTGGTTTAGCCTAGCACTAAAACTGTGCAGCCGCAAGCATAGTTTCCTGCTGATTGGATCAATGGACGCTGCGCATTCGATGAGCGTGTTAATAATGGGGGAGGAATGATAAGAAAGCCGGACCCAAGAAGTACCACTTCGGTTTGATTTTGGGTGGAATCCAAAGGGGGAAGACTTGCTTCAGGCTTTTGTTTTTGTGAGTTGTATCGGCCGGATAAACCTATTGCATTTGCCGACGCCACTCAATTGCTTGGCCTATTGTGAATTCGTCTGCAAATTCCAAGCCCGCGCCGGCGGGGAGGCCGTAAGCAATTCGAGAAATTTTTAAGTCGGGCCGTGCCAAATGCTTGCTCAAATACACACAGGTGGCTTCGCCTTCAACGTCAGTGCTTAAAGCCAGGATAATTTCTTTTATCGGTTCAGTTTTTAGGCGTTGTTGAAGAACATCGATTCGGAGCTGATCAGCAGTGATTCGATTTACGGGTGAGATTTTACCTCCCAAAACGTGGTATTTTCCCCGAAATACACCTGCCTTTTCGATTTTGAGAATATCGACGGGTTGTTCGACAACGCACAGGAGCGTTGGATCCCGACTTGGATCACTACAGATTGCACATGGGGATTTGTCCGTGAGCGCACCGCATATCTCGCACGGCCGGATGTTGTCAATGGCCGCAATAATGGCAGCTGCGAGGTTTTTCCCTACTTCTGAGGGTTTTTGAACAAGGTAGAGGGCAATGCGTTCGGCCGACCTAGTACCTATGCCAGGAAGCTTTTTTAATTCTTCAACAAGGGATTGGATTTGTTTCGGCAAGCCCGCCATTGGAATACGAGGATAAGGTTTTGCACCAGATTCGCAAGGTCTATATGCATTTTCTTAAATACGGGGGTGTCTGAGAAGCCGGTGTCTATGGTGTGGTAGTCTTAGCAAATGCGAGGGGTTCCTCGCAGGGTGAAGGATGTGTGGTAATTATGCAGCGCGGTCGGCCCTGGGCATTTTCCCAAGAATGATAATCTTAGGTATGTCAAAGAATCAGGGGGAATTATTTCCCCCATCTAGTGAAGTAAGGTGCGACTGTGTTGTTGGAGCTTGCACAATTTGGGCGCGGAAAACCTCAAGTGCGTGTTGGATTAGCGGATCGTTCAAGAAGGTGGCTTTGGGTGAGGGAACAGGTGTAGAGGGTACACTCTGTTCTTCTTGCGGGTTTCCGTTGGAAAGACCAACGAAATCGATTCTGCGCACATGTATCCCAGCTTTTTCTAGGGCTTTCTGTAGAAGCTCTTGCGTGCGCTTGTTATCGATAGCTGGGAGGAGGTCTTGGTCAGAAGTACTATATCCAATTTTAATTCGGCCGTTTGCCACGGATTGCAATTTGGTACGGCTTAGGAAACTAGCGGTAAAGGGGCTTTCTTGGCTAATATCTGTCAAGACACGTTGCCATAGTTCGTTTAAATCAGCGGAGGAAGTTACTTTTGAAGTGGTGGTATTATTGGGTATATCAAATGGCGGTGGGTCTTTTATGGGTGGCAGATTTTTTTGTAGAAGTTCTTTTGTTTTGTCTAATGATGGGTTTTGAGTGCCTGGCGAGCTTGCTGAGAGCTGGTTTTGGCCTTCTGCACCTAAACCAGTTAGAGAATCCCGTACCTTAATGAGGTGTTGTATGACAGTGTCGATGTTAAGGGCTTCCCGGCGTTGAACTGCTTTGAGCAGAAGTAGTTCGAGGATGATTCTCTTGGAGGGGGAATCTTTAAGTGTGGATTCACCATGGACAAGAATTTCCATGATTTCAATGAGGGTGTGGCTGTCGGTTTTGCTCGCTAGTTCTCCCAGTTTTGCCAGTTCTGATTCGGGGGCGTCGATGAGATCCGTTTTGGCTCCGTGGGTGCTAAAGATCAAGAGGTTTCTGAATACTCTGACCAGTTCAGTGAGTGTTTTAGTGTAATCCTTGCCATATTCAGCGAGCTGATCGATGATTTGGAGGATCGTGAATTTATCGCCGGTGAGGATTGCTTTAGTGAGTTCGTAAATCTGTTCGAACTTGGGCAGTCCAAACATCGTGAGAACTTGTGATTCATCAATTTTATTTCCGCAGAAACTGATAAGTTGGTCGAGTGCACTTTGCGCATCCCGCATGCAACCTTCGGCAAGGCGTGCGATGGCAAACAGGGCGGCCTCCTCTATTTGGACGTTTTCCTTCTCACAGATCCACTTGAGGTGTTTTGCGATTAAGGCATCAGGGATTCTACGCAAATCGAATCTTTGGCATCTTGAGAGAATGGTAGGGGGGATCTTTTCTGGTTCAGTAGTGGCAAACATGAATTTCACGTGGGGTGGCGGTTCCTCGAGGGTTTTAAGTAATGCGTTGAACGCTTCCCGTGTTAACATGTGCACTTCGTCGATTATAAAGATTTTGTACCTGCTGCTTGCGGGAGTGTATTTGACGGTCTCCCGGAGCTGGCGGACTTCGTCGATACCGCGATTACTTGCTCCATCGATTTCAAGCACGTCTAGAGAGCGTCCCTCAGCGATTTCTCGGCAAATCGGATCGTTATCATCGAAGTCTACTCGTGGACCGTTGGTGCAGTTAAGGCACTTTGCGAAAATGCGGGCGATGGTAGTTTTGCCAGTGCCCCGCGGACCACAAAACAAATATGCGTGTGCGATTCTATTTTGTTTGATTGCATTGACTAAGGTACGAATTACGTGGTCTTGGCCGACCACTTCTTCGAAGCGTTGGGGGCGGTATTTCCTAGCGATGACCTGGTAACTCATGAGTGCTGCGCAAAGGTTTCAAATAGTTGGGCTGCGCCAGGGTGACCACGGCACCACGGAGCTAACTACCGTTGCTGCCTTCCGGCCCTGGCGGGGTTCATTAGTCCGCAGCCCGTGGGCCCTGGCAAAAACAGAAAATGCAGGAGGTTTGTTTTAGCTTCAAGCTGATTTCGTCATTATAGTGATTTTTTATTTTTTCCGGAAAAGCGGGTCGGCGGCTTTGGTTCGCTGGGCCTATGCTGAGGCGGGTATTTAAATGAGCTTGGTTGTGCTTGCGGTTTTTGGGGTGTTATACAATTGCTGAGTAGTTTTCGATTGGTATCAAACAGGAGGCTTGCTACCGGGGCAGCCGGCTTTAAAATTAGTTTGACTTTTTTGTACGAAATTGGACTTTTTACTGCGCTTGGTTGACCTGGTTAGTAACCGGGTTGGAATTGGGTCAGTAAATACGGAAGGGAGAGAAACATGAGTCCGAGAAATACGCAAAGGCGGAGGCGGAGAAGAACCCGCCGCGAGAGAAGGGATGTACAGGAACAGGTCCTTAAGACTGAAAGGATTCAAATTGAGAGGAAGTCTTTCGAGATTACTCTCAAAGAGAATCCGCGGGGTCGGTTTCTGTGCATAGCGGAAGAGGTGGGTTCGCATCGGGATATGATAATTATCCCTGGGGTAGGTCTAAACGAATTTAGCGGGGCTTTGTCGCGGATGTTGGAATATATGAACCAGTTGCCCCCCACGCAATCGAGTACTCCACCCACTGGGGTAGAGAACCAGGGTGGGACCTCTCAAAATCAGCCAAGTTAATTGGTTTAGTTTTGTTTTGTGTTGGATTTGGAGCGGGTTTGACGGCGTGGCTTGACGCGTTTTGCGTCACCCCAGAGGCCTTCTAAGTCGTACCGCTCCCGCACATCTGGGCGCATGAGGTGGACTACGACCTCATCGTAGTCGAGTACCACCCAAGCGCTATTAATGGTTCCGTCTACCCCGATCGGTTTAATTCCGAACTCGTGATTAAGGCGTTCGGTAATTTCGTCGGATATAGCACGCAGATGTGGCTCGCTAGTTCCGCTTGCTATGACGAAATATTGGGTGAACGAGGTTAGTCCTCGAACATCCAAGATTAGGATGTTTTCAGCCTTTTTATTGTCAGCGTATTCGGCGCAGCGCAATGCCAATTGCCTCGGTGTTAAGGTTGATCGGTTTTTGCTCATGGGTGTCACTTGTAAAGGTTTTTTGCTCTAATGAGTTCAGCAACCTGTGGCAGTACGTAAAAATCGATAGGTTTATTTTCCTTGACGCGGTTGCGAATAGTGGTGGCGGAAATGCTGATTTGTATACTTTTTATCACCGTTATGGGGATGTTGGTCGGCAGCGCATTTGGGTCCTCACCGGGTCTAAGAAAAACCGCGAATTTAGTTAATCGGATGAGCTCATCGACATCTTTCCATTGGTACAATGTTCGTGCTTGGTCAGAACCCAATATGTAAAAAAGTTCGGCGTTAGGGAACTGTTTTACGTAGTTACGGACTGTGATAATGGTGTATGAGATCCCCCCGCGACGAATCTCTTGATCGTCTACGAACCAATTTGTTTTGCCCGCCAGGGCTAAACGGAGCATTTGGAGTCGGGTGTTGCCGGGTGTGATGGCGTAGTCCCTTTTAAAGGGCGAGGTAGCTGCGGGAATGAAATAGAGCTGGTCTAATCCCAATTCTTCAGTGGCAGTCTGTGCGATTAGTAAATGGCCCAGATGAATTGGATCAAAGGTTCCGCCAAAAAGGCCAATGCGTTTCATACCTAGTGGGGGTAATGTTAATTATGATTCAGAACGTTTAGATCGGAAGAGGTATCGTGGGAGCTGTCTCTGGATTTGAGCTTCAACTTGGCGTATTACAAACGTTTTCGGGCTTAGTGTGCTAGCCTTCATAGTTATGTTCTGCATGACTTTGTTCAATTCTCTGACGGTGGCAAGATTTTGGCATTTTTGTTGGATGAACTTCAACATTGTTTATTACCGTTTTGGTTCTTCAACGTGTACCGGTGTGGCTTCCGCTAGGCTGGGTGAACGTCGGTGTGTCAATAAAACCACCCATTCCCTGAAACTCGATGCCAGTACAAAGGTCACAAGCAACAAAAACACCGAAGCTACCACGGCGTTCACAATGTTATTAAACCTCAGTGTTCGAAGTCGGTGTATCTCGTTTTTTAATTGTTGGGCTTCTTGGGTAGTTTCTGGTTCCTGGGAAGATAGAGTGGCCTCGAGTTTATTGATTTGTGTGGTATAGACCTTAGCTTGCGAG
Organism: uncultured Verrucomicrobiota bacterium; assembly: GCA_964654645.1. Lineage (GTDB taxonomy): Bacteria > Verrucomicrobiota > Verrucomicrobiia > Limisphaerales > CAZZJO01 > CAZZJO01. The sequence continues at coordinate 38,112 of CAZZJO010000026.1, forward strand.
AGGAAACCAATTCGTGGGTTAGGATGTGCGATTTTCTGGATACCAGCTGTGTAAGTCACTGTAACCAACCAGAGCATAGGAACCAAGGTTACTAAGCAGTACCAAAGTTTTCCTTGGGGTTGTGCGTTGGAACTCCGTCTGAGCAACTGCATTTTTAGGATAACAGTTGTGCCGAAGCAGAGTGCAATGGCTGCCAGCATTTGGTTTGCGATACCAAATAATGGCCAAAGGGTATTTATTCCGCCCAAGGGATCGTGGACGCCTTGTATGAGAAAATAACCCCACGCACCCACCATTAAGCTGCTGGCTAGTATATTAGCATCGAGGCGGCGGGTATCGCCAAGGGGTTTCCAAAACATCCCTAAGAATTCCTGCAGTATGTATCGTCCCACGCGTGTGCCAGCATCGATGGTGGTTAAGATGAAGAGTGCTTCGAACATAATTGCGAAGTGATACCAGAGGTCTAAGAGCTTTGGATTTGTGATTTTGGCGAAAATCTGTGCCATGCCGACGGCTAGGGTTGCTGCACCCCCAGTGCGACCGAAGAGGGAATGTTCGCCAACTAAGTTAGCGAGTTTATTCATTTCCTCAATTGTTACTGGGAAGCCGAACTGGGTAACCTTTTGAACTGTGGCTTCGGGTGTGTCTTTAATGTTCATGGCGAAATACACTCCGGGATCCATGCTGGAGGCTGCGATGAGTGCCATGATGGCCACGAAGGATTCCACACATAGTGCACCATACCCAATTTGCCGCGCGTGGCTTTCTTTTGTGATGAGTTTTGGGGTGGTACCACTAGAAATGAGAGCGTGGAAGCCCGAAATTGCGCCGCAGGCAATTGTTATGAAGCAGAATGGGAATACTTTCCCAGCAAGTATTGGACCAGTACCATCCACGAATTGTGTGAGGGGTGGCAATTTAAATTTTGGCATTACAAAGAGCACTCCAATGCCAAGGATGAGTATAGTCCCGATTTTCATGAATGTGCTTAGGTAGTCTCGCGGGGCTAGTAGCAACCATACAGGAAGCACGCTAGCGGTGAACCCATACACAATGATTGACCATGCCAAAACGGTATCCGGGAGAGTCAATTTTTCACCCCATATAGGGTTTTGATAGATCAGTCGCCCGCCGTAAACTGCCAGGAGAAGAAGAGTGATACCGATAATGGTGGCGCCCTTTACGTCACCAGGGCGGAAGTATCGCATATAAGTGCCCATTATAAGTGCGATTGGGATTGTAGCTCCTACTGTGAATACGCCCCATGGGCTTTCTGCGAGGGCTCTGGCTACTACTAGTCCTAGTGCTGCCAGCAAAATCACCAGAATGGATAGAATTGCCACCATGGCAACGTATCCGGTTGGCGTATTGATTTCGTCTTTGATCATTTGGCCGAGTGAACGGCCATCGCGACGCATAGAACAGAATAGGACGACAAAATCGTGCACCCCACCGGCCAATACGCACCCAATTAGTAGCCATAAAGCGCCTGGGAGATATCCGAATTGTGCTGCTAAGACAGGGCCGACCAATGGGCCTGGCCCAGATATTGCAGCAAAGTGGTGTCCAAATACGACCCACTTGTTTGTTTTGACATAGTCTTTGCCATCTTCGTGGGCGATGGCAGGTGTAGGGCGATTGTTGTCAATCACCAGGACCTTTGTTTCAATCCATTTTGCATAAAGACGGTATCCTATGGCATAGGAGCATAATGCGGCAATTATAAGGTACGCTACGGAGATTGGTTCTTTACGGTGGAGGCATAGGACGAGATAGACCCAGAGGCCAATTAATGTGATTAGAGCCCAAAAGATGTATTTCAATGCCTTTTTCATCGAGCTAAACCTCCAATTCGGAGTTTGCTATGGGTGATGGGATGGCATGTTTCGAAGGATTTAATCTCCTAGTGGTGTACTAGGCCCGCGGAAGATAGCCATTGAGTTATCAGATTCTGCAACTAGGATTTCCTTAAGGCCAGGGAGTTTAGGTTTGAGCCGTTCCCATAACCAGATAGCAATATTTTCGGAGGTTGGGTTTTCCAAGCCAGGTATTTCGTTTAGGTACGTATGGTCGAGCATACTAATTACAGGACCTGCGATCTGCTCCAGGGTGTTGTAGTCCATTACCAGCCCGGAATCAGGCTTTAATTCGTCCTCAATTGCGATTTCTATTCTATATGTGTGCCCATGCAATCGGGTGCATTTATGCTCAGTTGGTAACCCGGTTAGCCGGTGTGCGGCATCTATTTTGAATGCTTTACGGAGCTCGAACTTCATAAGTTTATTACTCAAGTTCCCAGTCGACCCAAGTAACCAGCTCTGTCAATGCAGGCCGGCCATCATGCCTCCACTGTAGCATAGGGGCTTGCATTTTACCAATCGGGCAAATTCGTAGTGCACCCCACCGGGCTAATTCCAATGCTATGGCGGGCAGTCGGGTATCAGAAGCTGCCACACCTACAGTAGATACGTAATGACGTATGGGTTCAGCTGCGCGCAAAGCCTCGCCAAGGTTTTGGACTCCTTTTACGTACACAAATCGGTATAGGCAGGAGAATTGGAAAGTAGAGTCGTCTTCGTAAACAACCGTCCAGCCATTTGAGTTAGTGCTGTGCCAAATCATAGTATCTGAGTTATTTGCGGCACGGATTAGGTATGCGGTGCGTCGTGTGGCGATAGCAGCTGCGATTTCGGGAGGCACAGGGCCTGTTGGACATTCTGCTTGGAGCTTTTCCATCTGAATAGCTAAAAGTTCGGCAAACTGTCTAGGTTGGTATTGTCCTCCTGTTTCCACGTAGACTACGTGGGGCGAAAGGCAGCCGAGTTGATCCCAAGCACTTACGTCTTCGGCTACTAAACGCGCCACTGATTCGGCTTCCGTGCCAAATAACTTTTCTTTAGCCACGAAGCTGAAACTGACGCGGTGGCGGTAAGGGACGAATCTGATGTGCAATGGCACACGCGACATCAAGTTTTGTATTGTTTGATCGGACCCGCTCACGGTCACACAGTCGGCGTATTGAAACAAGGGCTCTTCTAGCTCGCTTTTTCCTCCTGGCCATACGGCCAATTCAATGCAGCTAGCTAATTTGGGTTCAGCTGCATAAATTGAATGGGCAAATAAGCGTGGTAATACGTCGGCGCCTTCTGAAGACGATAGTTTTAAAAACTGGGCTGATCCTAGCAGCAGGCCGGTAACCATGCTCATCAGGGCGGGGATAGGCATGGTGCCAGCGGTAAAATGCACTATCAATTCAGGTGTACGTATGTAATAGGCGCGTTTGCGGGTCCGTATTTGTGGTTCAGAGACCATAGTATTGAACTGGGGCACGTCACCAAATTCTTGGATATACCACCTGCGAATGTTGTCGTAAGTGAGTTCAGAGAAGAATACATCGAGCCCCATTTCGAGAACTTTTTTTGAGAACCCGTTGCGTTGGTGTGTTAGGGCAAGAATTCTGAACTTGTAATCGGGACGTAACCAATCTGCAGCTAGTTCAGAGAGGAATTTGGCGATCCACTCCGGAGATTTATTTGCAAGGTACTTGGCGCGATTATTTTTTAGTGTTCGGCAAGCCTCTGCTACCATGGCAGCCGTTAGAGGGCTGCCCGGCGGTAGATCCGCCAAAAAGTATGATGCAAGTCCAGGTATCATATCAAGTAACCATAAGCGAACAGCCGCGCGGTTCAAGGGTTGGTGCCCTTCCGAGTAACCGGAATCCATGTTTGGTTCTTATTCCGAGGTCGCCTGTGAATATTGCTTGGACAGAAAATACGTTTGCAAGGTCAATCACTTTAATTATGCCGGTTTGGTCTAGTGCAACCTCGGCTCCTGACTCAGGTGAAATCACTACAGCCCGTGCCCAGGGGGGGAAGTGAAACGTTCGGTTTTCAGGTGATGGGATGGGCGACGCAGATCCCTCATATTCCGTTCCTGAACGGCTTACTGCGTGGTCGTAGGCTTGAGAACTGAGTTCGCACATCCCGTATTCACTGACAATCCTGTTTTGAGGAATGCCTAAAACTTCTTCGACGATTGCATAAAGTTTGGATTTGGGGACTGGTTTTACTTGTCCTTTGTATCCACCTGTTTCCATTATGACAGAGTAGGGGGGCAGCTTGATCGAGACTGAATGCTTGCTCATGAACTCAAGTAAAAGGACCAGTGCTGATGCAGGAGTAAGTGTTAACACGGGTGCACTGAGCCGTATAGCTTTTTCAAATGTTTTTATAACGCGTGTGAAATCTGGTGACCAGTAGCCGCTGGTGCTCTTTTGGGCGCAAAACTCGGCATTGCCGAATCTGGATGCTATTAGGCCGAACATATGGACTAGCGAAGATTCCGGGGCGCTTTCAGGGGGTGGAGTTAAAATACATACGATGGGATTACTACAAGGGTTAGTAGCTTCAAATGCCATTGGCCAGACATGTGCAAGGAACCAGTTCCAAATTGAGGTTTCATATAGTTTTATTGAGAGTGTACAATGATAGTGTTTGCTCCGGGAGCTGCTTGTAGTTCCGCTCGAAAAGAAAACGTGTTCACGCATCTCCTCAGGAAGGCATGTCATTTCGAAGTCCTTGAACGCTGTGGTTGGGACAGCGGGGATTTGTTGCCATGATTGGATTGTGTTGGGTGTTATGCGTAAGTACTCACAATATCGGCGGTAAGGGTGATTGTAGCGGAATTGAAGCTCAAATAGGCGGAGTGCTAGTTTTTCAAAAGCTTCGGCGTGAGGTTGATTGTGTTGTGTTAATTCAGGTTGTGAGTGAAAGCTACACAGAGTCTGCGGTGCGAATTCATTGATAAAGTCGATTACCTCTTCTGCGAATGTTTTAAGTTCGGCTAACTTCATTGCCGTATAGGGGACATATAGCCCGTCAAGTGTTGGCATCGGCTTCGTGAATGAATTATTTTTGCCATCGTGGCCAATCACTAAGGAACAGGTGTTCTGGCAATAGGCCTTCGGGTGCATGCCGCAACGGGAAATAAGCAGGCACGCGTTTCATGACGACGGCTTCTAGCACCATTGCACTCCAAGTGCGGTCACCTGCGCGGAGCCAATCGCTTAAAAATCGGCCGTCCATTGTTTTCGGGGTCAGGAACAAGCCACGAATGGGCTTTATGTAATCGTTAACGAATAAGAAAGACTCTGTGGGGTCTGGGGTAAGCCAGATAGCTTGTCGGTGACCGTACCAAGCTACGGCCCACGGGATGTCACTCATCATGAGTTCCTCGGGTTTCATCCAGTTGGAGACTCTCTGTATCAGTGGTGGATAGTAAGGCGGGTAAACAGTCGGATGTGGACGAGGAGGTGCAAAGGAGTTTAAAAATGGTATGCACATCACGACAATAAAGGCGCCTTTAAAAATCCGACGAAGTGTGGTGGTATCCCAGGGGGTTTCCATAATAATGCGTTCAGCTAAGTCATTAAACAAGGCTGCACCAAACATAGCGACTATCGGGGTTAAGAGGACGATTAGATTTTCTGAATTTATGACCGGGAAGTCTTCGGATTGTTGGCTTCGGATGAGGCATTGGACAATCAAAAGCAGCGGCACGGTGCCAATGACGAAGAACCTGAATTTGCTGATTGCACTGCTGCGATATCTGAGGAACAAAGCCACGATCCAAAAAGCGGAGACCCAACTACCCGCAAGGTTTAGGAACTCAGTGTTTGTGACTGTTCGCATGTTTTGGAAAAGTTTACGCCAAAACAATGGTGGGTTAACTAGGCTTAAGTCGGGGGAGAGTGATCTCTCCAGCGAATATCCCGGGAATATAGGGCTATTGAATAAAACTTGGTAGGTAGCCACCCCGAAGGGCACTCCTGAGATTGACCAAGTCCGAATAACCCATGGACAAATTGTGACCAGAAATGATACGACCAAGAGACTTATTATTTGTGGTTTAATTCTTGGGGCAATTGCGCCCACGTAAATTGCCACTGGTAGGAGCAGCCAACCAAAGGAATAACGTGTAAGGGTTCCCAACCCCAAAATAATGCCAAGTCCGATTGCATAAAGGAGCATTTGTCGCTCTTGGTTAATTGATTCGCGGCATACTCGCTCGAAAGAAACAAGGAGGTGGGCAAGGCCAAGGAAGATAATTATAAGGAGCATGGTGGATAAACCGGAAGTGCTAAAGCGCCATAGGACTTCAGAACCGGTAACTAACAAGGCAGTTAAGGTCCCGACACTGGGGTCGAAAAGCCGGGCTGCCAGTTTGTACGAAAGTAGAATTACAATCCCCAAGAGGATTTGGTTTAGAACAGTGATTGCGAAGTCAGGAGGATAAATTGCAAATGAGCCCCCACGGGTCCAGAACCAAGGCATTTTTTTGGAAGTATCATCTGGATTGGCTTCTGGAATAGGATAGTAGCCGGGAAAGATTTTCATCCAGCCAGCTAATAAAAGTGGGTACAGTGGCGGATTTGCCATGTCGGGGTGGCCCGATTTTAACGCGGCGGGGTCGTAAGCGCTTTGGTTTGTCGAGGAGGGTGCCAGTCTTTCTGGGTGGGTATTCGTATAGAGGTAGATTCCAAGCGGTCTGATGAAATGCGTGGTAAATCCTTTACCAGAGGCGATATTTCGGGCCAACTGGGCGCTGTCCATTGCATCTGGTGTAGCCATGTTTTTGTACGCCCGCTGATTATAGATAAACGCAAGGAATGCAAATCCTAATGTGACCAGGAGGACCCTCAGGAATTTTGATCCACGTTCAGTCGTAAACAAAAATAGCATTTCTTGGATCCAAAATTCACCTGGTCTTTTTGGGGGTGAAGTAGGAGTATTCATAATGCCTGCAGTTTATAAGTTTTAATTTTTCTGTGCAACGTTCGCCGGCTAATGCCCAGTTTTTGGGCGGCTAATGTGCGGTTACCACCAGACTCTCTTAACGCTCGGATGATCATTAACTTTTCCAACTCTTTCAGGGGCATAAGGGGTATTTCCTCAGAAGCAGAGGCTGACCGGGTAATTTTGGTGGCCGAGCTGGATCTGATATTTAGGGGCAGATCTTGTATGGAAATAGTTTCTCCGCGACACATTACTACGGCGTGTTCAATTGCGGCTCGGAGTTCGCGTACGTTGCCTGGCCACGCGTATCGCAAGAGCGCATCCATTGCCGCCGAATCAATTCCTTTGATTTGCTTGTTATTTTCTCTGGCAAATTCTTTTAAAAATGCGTTTGCTAAAAGTGGGATATCGCTTGGGCGTTCTCTGAGCGGTGGCAAAACTATTTCCACTACGCGGAGTCGGTAATACAGATCTTCTCTGAACTTGCCGGCTTCTACGAGCGCTTTCAGGTCTTTATTGGTAGCCGCGATGATTCTTACATCGGATGTGAGTGTTTTATTAGAACCCACGCGCTCGAAGGTACGCTCACCTAGAAACCGGAGCAATTTCACCTGGGTAGATGGGTCAATCTCACCGATCTCGTCTAAAAATAAAGTGCCGCCATTTGCTTGTTCGAATCGGCCTATTCTTCTTTCGTAGGCACCAGTAAATGCTCCTTTTTCATGGCCAAACAACTCACTTTCCAAAAGGGTTGGTGCGAGAGCTGCACAATGGACGATCACCAATGGTTGTTTTGCCCGATGGCTTAGTTTGTGAATAGCTTTTGCGACGAGTTCTTTCCCAGTGCCGCTTTCACCGCGTATTAGTACTGTGGCATTGGTTGGGGCGACCTGTTTGACGACCTCAAAAATCTCTTTCATTGCGGGGGATTCGCCGATGATATTTTCTAGGCCGTATTTAGTGTCGAGTTGTTGTTTAAGCGAGATGTTTTCTTGCTCGAGTTTTTGTTGTTTTAAGGCGCGGGCAATTCTCAGTTCTAGTTCATCGATTTGCATTCGCCCTTTAGGTATGTAATCGTCGGCGCCGCGCTTCATTGCTTCCACTGCAAGCTCCTCTGATCCATACGCAGTCATGAGAATGCACACGGGTGGATTTGGGAGGGACTTGGCTCTAGTAATTAATTTTAGCCCGTCTTCGTCGGGGAGACGAAGATCTGCGAGCAAAACGTCCACTGGTTCGGATTCAAGCAAATCGATCGCTGATGCCGCATCGCTAGCCACGTATACGTCGAACCGGTCCTCTAACGCGGCCCTGAGTCCTTCGCGGGTCGATTTTTCGTCGTCTACTATAAGCAATGTTGGCTTATATTTCATAGTCAACCGCACTTATACTTGTCAGGGTTGTTAGTCTCAGACGGGTGTGATAGAGTAGGCCCGATTGGCTTTCGGGTTGGGCCGGCGTCTAGCAATCTGGGTCTTCGCTGCGGCAATGGGAGCCATATTGTAAATGAGGTACCTTTGCCGGGTTGACTCGTCACCTCGATGCGACCACCATGGCTTCGCACGATACGGTGAACCACCATTAACCCTAAGCCAGTACCTTTTCCGCTACTGGAAGTTAACGGTTGAAAAAGGTTAGCCATTTGTTCTTTAGTCATTCCTTTACCGGTGTCGGCAATGCGCACCCAAACCCCTTCAGGTTCATCCCCTGTTTCGATCGTGATGTGTCCGCCTGCCGTGGTAGCCTGCATAGCGTTTTTTATGAGGTTGATTAACACTTGCTGAATTTGGTCAGGATCCAATAGTATTTCCGGGAGCGAAGCGGTTAGCTTAGTCTCAAGTATTAATCCGCGATCTTCAATTTCTGGCTGGATCAGCTGAATAGTTCTCTCGACGACGGTGTTTAAGTTAGCTGGTGTGAACTTTGGGGTTAGAGGTCGTAAGCGGCTAAGAAACTGGCGGACGATGTTATCTAGCCGGCCTATTTCGGTTTTTGCAACGTTGAGGAAGTGGTCCATTCGTGAGAGTGCTTGTTCAATCACGTTCATGCTTGTGGTGTGATTAGTAGGTGAAGGCGGTTGGGATTCTTCGGTTTGTGTTGTATTTCTAGGTGGTGTTTGAAGTGCGGCCTTGAGACGTTTGAGTTCCCGCTCAATCAATTGGAGATGGATGTTGATTGCATTTAATGGGTTGCCGATTTCGTGCGCCACAGTGCTTGCCAACAAGCTAGCTGCAAATAGTCTTTCTGCTTCTACCATCTCGAGTGTTTTTTGCCGGGTATTAGTTTCGTCGTGCAGGATGAGTAGGATGCCAGTTAAATTCCTTGGTTCGTTTTCGATTGCAGTAGCGTAAACCCTAATAAATTTTGGCCGAGGAAAGTGTAGTTCAATCTCATACCGAACGCTTTTGGAGGTTTTGTCCGAGAGGGCAGACTTCACTTTTTCCCATTCCAATTCAGGGATCCATTCGATGATGCGCTGACCTTCGGAATCGGAATGTAGTCCGAGTAATCGGCGGGCGGGTTCATTGGAGTAAATGAGTTTGCCATCGTGATCTAATACCAGTATGCCATCCTCAATTGTGTTAAAAATCGTCTCTAAGAAAGATCGTTCGCGCGCCAGTTGGTTGATAATGGCCTGGACGTTTTTGGTATCTAATTTGTCGATCCTTCCCAGAAGTCGATCTAGAAAAGTTGGCTTTAACATGCTCATCTTAGTAGTTGATCATGTTTTTCTAGAGAGTGCATAAATTACATCCATTTTTTCCGCTTGAACCAAATCCAGATACCGATAGTTGAAACGACGGTTAGTCCGATGGCCCATAAGTAACCATATTTCCATCTAAACTCCGGCATTTGGTCTGTGAAGTTCATCCCATACCATGTGCCCACTAGCATAAGGGGTGTGGTAATTACGGTGATCATGGTGAGCACCTTGACGATCTCAGCTGTTTTGTTGGAGGAGATGTTAAGGTAGATCTGTAAAACAGACGTAAGAGAGTCAGTATATGCTGCTGCGAGTTCACCTATTCTGTAAAGTTCGTCATACACTGCCCGGAAGTATGGCACTAGATGGGGGCGGATCATTTTGAATTCTCCACGTGCAAACCGTGCTAGAACCTCTCGCTGTGGCCCAATTATTTTTCGAAGATGCATGACCTCACGTTTGATTTGAAGGATCCGGTTTAAGATGATAGGGCCGGGATTTTCTAGGACTTCTTCTTCTAGTTCGGCCACTTCAAGTGAAAGTTCCTCCAAAGCGGGTTTATAGTTATCGACCACAGAATCGATCAAATGATATGCAAGTCGGTCTGGCGCGCGCGCAATCGGAGTAGTTCCTTTTAAGACACGACCCTCTACTGCTTGAACACTTCGATTCGGGCCGCGGTGGTAAGTGACAAGGAAGTTCCGGCCTAAGAAAAAGTTTAACTCGTTGGTGGCAAATACACCATCCTGACGGCTATAGTCGACCTCATGGATTACCATGAAAAGGTATGGACTAAACAATTCGCCTTCTCGGGGAATGTATTCCTCTACTTTGGGCGATTCTGACTCTGTAATACAATCGGTGATTGACACAGGGTGGAAGTGAAAGACCTTTTCCAGAATTGTGATGGTCTCTTGCTCAGTGGGCGATTCTAGATCTACCCAGAGGAAAAGGTTGGTATCAGCTAGCAGGGTGGGCATGAGGAAAAGTTCGATATCCCTGCCGTATAGCCGTCCCTGATTTGTAAATGCGTAAGACCTAATCATCCAGCTCAATCCTTTGTTCAAGAGAAGTCTTGCTTATGTGTCCTTTCACAAAATGCCAATGGCAACGCAATCGGCAAGCGCTGAGTTTGTAGTTTTACTGAATTTGTTGGGTAAATTTCGATTTCCGGGTGAAGAACCAAGCTAATAACACGGTGAGTTCATACATGAGTTGTAACGGAATGGCCATCATAATCTGAGAGACGAGGTCAGGCGGGGTTAAAATTGCACTTAGAGTAAGGTTGATTAAAATGACGTACGGCCGGGCGCGTGCCAGCAACTTATAATCCAGAACCCTCAATTTCACTAGTACAATGAGGATCACCGGGACTTGAAACCCTAGACCCATTCCCAGCATGAATTGGATGACAAAGCTCACGTATTCTTCTGCGCGCCATTGATAAACCGCCAGGCCCAGCCAGCGCGAGAAAAGGATAGATGCCCGAAGGGAAACGGGGATCATTACAAAGTAACAAAACAATACCCCTACTAAAAACATCCCAACACCGGTCACCAGGCCGCGCGTGACGTATTTCTTCTCTATCGGTTTCAAGGCGGGAAACACAAACTCACAAATAAAGTATAGTATGAATGGAGCTGCAAGAACAGCCCCCCCATAAAGGGCCATTTTGAACGCTAGGATAAAGCTGGCAGCGGGGCCTAGCGTGACTAATTCTACTGGGGGATTGTCTCCTGGTGGGTGGGTTGCGATTTCGTGCGTTAACCCTAAGATGATCCGGTTAGAGTCGGTCGGTATTGGGACCACCCGAAGTGTCAGGGATTGGTTCGTAGGAATTCCCCATAGGGCAAGGTCGTTGGGATCGATCGCAATGGTGCCGAGTTTGTTTGAGCCAAAATAAATTTGTACCTGCTGTGTATTTGGGGGGCTATAGGGGGTGATTTTTAAAGGGTACGTGAGTATGCGGATAATCCAGTTACTTGCAAGGAGGCAAACGATGAATCCAAGCGCTAGCGCCGCAAGCGATTTAATCAGAACCCACCGGAGATCTTCAAGATGTTCTAGAAACGTCTTTACTGGCCCCCCTTCAGTTTCATCCCGTACGTCTGAATCAGCGATAGGATCATCAGGGCGGGTATCCATCTTGTCGGGTTTCGGTGGTCAAGTAATTTAGGGCAAATTAACCAGCCGGTGGTGTATGATTCTTTTTGTTTGAATCGACAGGTGTTTGCTTATCTGCAGTGTGAAGTTCTTCTTCTACGTCCCGCGCAGCCTTTTTAAATTCGCGCAGGCTTTGGCCAAGAGCCCGTGCGAGTTCAGGAAGCCGCTTTGCGCCAAACAATAGCAGAGCCGCTAGTAGGATAATCGCTAATTCCCAACCGCCGATAGCCCCTGCAACAATTTGCGTATTGTAAGCAGAATTTAACATTGGGAGTTTTATTTATTAATTACCTGGGGGGATTAGCAGTACGAATTCCCCGCGCCTGTTCTTAGCCCATGCTTCTTCGTTGTGGCGCGGATCAACAGGCCGTTCCTCCCCGTAACTTATGGTTTCGATTCTTTGGGGTGCTATACCGAGGTCTATCAGCATGGCGCGAATAGCCAGTGCCCTACGTTCACCTAGCGCACGGTTATATTCTATCGTCCCCCGTTCATCGCAATGGCCTTCGATCAGAATGTCGTATTGCGGGTTGTGTTTTAGGAACGCTGCTACGGTTTCGATCTTTGGCCGCTCAGTGGGTTTGATCACAGAGCTGTCAAAGTCGAAATACACAGTTTCAGTCTTAAATTTTTCGCGGTCTTGCGTCCATAGTGATCGATCGAGCCGGGTTTCCCCCCCGAACGGAATGGGTTGGCCCTCCTCCAATCCACCGGTAGGTCTAATTGGTTGAAGTCTTTCTTCCGTGCCGATAGCACCGCTGGGCCGCGCAATTCCAGGAATAGGAGTTACCCGTGGTTTGGATTTGCTGCATCCAGCTGTTAACAGGGTGAGCGAAGCAACCACGTATATACTGAGTTTGATAAAGTTAGCAGTTTTCATTTTGAAAACCTTAGTTTTATACCTGGCTCATTTTCTCGACCAAGCTGGTTGAGAATACTCACCAGGCAAGTACTTTGGGATATCTTTGACTTGTTTTGTTGGAACGTCAAGCAAGTAGAGTTTGGAACCGTCGCCTTCTCTACGGGTGAAGATGAGGGTTCGTGAATTTGGTGCCCAGTAGGGGTCTTCGCCAGGCACTAACACCGTAGCAGTCCCACCGCTTGCAGGCACGATGCAGATGTCAAACCCGGCACGTGTTTGTGCAGTGAAGGCTATCCAACGTCCGTCTGGTGACCAGCAGGGTTCGGTGGGGCTGGGCGCCCCGATGCGCATCACCTGTATTTCTCCGCCTTTGGATGGTATTTTGCAAAGTGCTCTATGCCCGCGTGGTTTCCCGGCAAAACAGATCCATTGGCCGTCAGGCGACCAAGTAGGTGCTGACTCGTCTTCTGGGCTTTTTGTTAATCGGGAAAGTTCTCCTCCCGAGATGGGAGCTGTGTAAAGGTCTGTCCATCCGTCTTTGCTTAAGATCATGGCTACGCGTTTGCCATCTGGTGATACTGCCGGGCTAGTATTCACCCCTGGGAATCGTGCGAATGCTCGCCTCACGCCAGTCTCGAGGTCGTGGAAATAGATATCAGGTCCGCCCCCTTTGTAAGAGACATAAAACAGGGCGAACTGACCGGGTACCCATTCTGGAGCAGCAGCGATTGACGCATCAGATGTGACCTGCCTAGGGTTGTATCCATCGTAGTCTGAGACGTATATCTCGCTAATTCCGTTTCGCGTTATTCGAAAAGCGATGTGGGTTAAGGCAATCCCTTTGCCGCGGTTAGGCAAGAATGGGGTAATGTCGTTGACAAGCGCATGCGCTTGTAGTCGCAATGTCCCCCCCGAGTACGCCTTTGATAGAAGTTCTGTGCCCGATATTAGATCGATGAGTTTGCCTTGCACGCGACCTTCGTTGCTACCGATGACCAGGAACTGAGCTTCGTTTGTGGACACAATCTTGCAACCCAGCACTTCAAGGTCGAATCTGATTACGTTGTGAACCTCTCCAGTGAAGCCACTCACGGCGATTGGTAGGGGTTTTTCATTCAGAGCCCATGTTTGTTTTGTGATAACAATTTCCTCCTGGGCCACTGAGAATCGTACAATCGATGCCAGGCACAATAAGGCAAGCGTAATTTTGATTTTCTTGCTCATAGTCATCCAATTTCACGTTTTGCTTTAAGGTCAAATTTAATTCGTAGCACGCGTTGTGTTTCCGATGATTCAAGTGGTAATGGGGGGAGATTTCGCACTCGGTCCAGGGCTTGTTTGACCGAGGCGTCCATAGCAGCGTCACCCGAGGGTTTGATTATCCGAGCTGAAATTACTGTGCCGTCACGTGCTACCACTACTTCCGTGTCAGTGACAGCGTTTTCTATGGTAATGCCAGATGGCGGGTGCCAAGCATTATAATAAATTGAGTACACAGCGCTCTTAAAGTTTGCGTACGGTATTCCGCCTCCGCCTGGCCCATAAAAGCTGGTGGTGTCCTTACCTTGGCTTAATGAGGTTACACTGGGTGTCCTGCCCAGGGTAGTTCTCAGATTTTTCAAGGCCTGGGCGATTGCGGGATCAATTCCATCGCTGACCGTTTCGGTTGCAGATGTTTTGCGTTGGTTATTGGTGGTTGCAGTGAGGGGGACTATTTTTTTCGTGATGAGGTTTGTATTGATCATGGGGGTTTTTTTGGGGCGTTTTGTGTCAGGTTCGTTTTCATTTATTGACGGAAGTGTTTGTTGTTCCGGTTTTGGAGTAAGTCTTTGAGGTTGAGGTTCAACTTGTTTAGGTTGGGGTTCGGGCTTTGGTAGTGGAAGTTCTTTAAAGGTTTGTTCTGGTTTAGACACAGGCGGGGGAACCACCGCGCCTTCCGGTGAACCACCGCCTTTTATGTTGGCATCGGTGGTGCGTAATGGGAAGAAGTCGATTATTTCGATAGTCTCCGGGAGTCGTGTGGGTTTAGGTGCAAAGGCCGGACCTACCACCAGCACCCCTATCACCAACAGGTGTAGAAGTGTTGAGATTATGAGGCCTTTGATTTGGAGGCCGTTTTTCATAGTATTACCGGCTGTGGCCCTCCGTCGCTAAAGAAAATCGCGTGATTCCTAGCCGTAAGCAAGTATCGAATACCCTTGTTACGTACTCATATTTGGTATCTTTGTCGGCTCGTATTCTAACGATCAAGTTGGTGTTTTGTCGAAATTGGCCGGCTAAAGTCCGTTGCAGCTCATCGAGACGCATTGGTTGTCGTTCGAAAATGTAAGCACCGGTTGGAGTAATCTCGATTGTGCGCACGTTTCGGGGGTTGACGCGGGGGTCAGGCTGGCCGCCTTGAGGTAGTTTTAGGTTGATGCTTTGTTCCAGTAAAGGAGTGGTGATCACGAAAATAATTAGCAACACGAACACTAGATCAACCAGCGGGGTAATATTTATTTCGCTAAGTGTAACCAAGTGTCTGCGTTGGGAAAACCTACGCATGTGGCTAAGTGCTTCTAGGCAATTTTAAGGTATTCAAGGTTTCGATGCGCCATTTTCTTCCAAGTACTGGGTTTCCATTTTTGATATTAATTCCTGGGCGAAATTGTCGAGTTCTACGGTAAGGACCCGCAAGTTATGAACGAGCCAGTTATAGGCGAACATAGAGGGGATTGCCACTGACAGGCCGGCTACAGTGGTTATAAGTGCTGCTGCAACGCCAGGGGCCATCGCAGCTAGGGTGGCATGTCCCTGGCGAGCCACACCTGCGAAGGTGCTCATAACCCCCCAAACAGTTCCCAGCAGCCCGAGGAAGGGGGCGCCACTCACAGCGATTGCTAGAAGAATCAGCCCGGATTCGAGTTTAAGCGATTCTTCTGCTACAGCGTTTTCAAGTGCGCGTTTAATGTGTTCCATGTTTGTTAATGAGATTGCACCTCGCGGGTGTTTGGGGTCCATTCTTTTTAACTGCCGCTCCAGTTCTGAACAGCCCGCCAAATAAACCTCGTATAGTGGACAGCCTTCTACGTGGACCCGTCGGTCGAATATCTCCATCACGTTTTTCTGTTTCCTAAATTCGACTAAGAAAAGTCGGTTGAGTCGTTTTGCTCGTCGCATTTGGATGGCCTTAGAGATCATTACCGACCATGCCAAGATGGAGAAAATTAACAGGATAACAATGATAGCTTTCCCTTCGGGAGTGGCCCGGTGCCAAATATAAACGAGTTCCCACTCCTGCCGGGGGGTTACGGCTGCAAATGTTAAAAAAACTTCCATACCCGTAACAATGGTGAGGGACCGACCTGCCACGGGTCAACAACAGCAAAGTCGTCTAATATAGTTTTGTGACATCTTTCTCATAATAGCAATTAAAATCGGAAGGAGATCGGACTGCTTTGCAGATCTGTTGTCAAAAATGCGGAACCCAACACTGCCAGCGATGTTAACAAGCGATTATGGATGATCAGGGTCTTGAGTACGTGTTATGCCTGAGTCTCTCCTAGCCCATAAAACCCCCGATTCGAGAAAGGTGAGTTTTGGTCTGGCGAATGTACGAGCATCAGCTTGTGGTCGTGCCACTACAGATCTGCCAGAGATGTAGAAGTTATCGCTGCACAAATGCAGCCTCGGCCAAGGGTTTACTATATAATGGCGTGACCAAAACTATTTGTGAGGGGGAAGTCAATTCCCATTCAGAATTTGTCACGAATGAGCCAATTATGCCAGAAGGGCCCTTAGATCGCTATATACGTGGTCTGGACGATATGCAAATCGATGGAGGTCCTCTTCTTTTGAGACTCCGCTTAGAAGGAGGACCGTTTCGATCCCAGATTCTACGCCTGCACGGATGTCTGTGTCTATTCGGTCACCTATGATAACCGTAGTTTGTCTGCGGGCGCCTAATCGTTGCAGTGCTTGACGCATCATTAGCGGGTTAGGCTTGCCAATAAAGTAGGCTTGGACCCCAGTGGCTAATTCGATCGGAGCCACAAGGGCACGCGTGGCAGGGACAATTCCATCCTCTACCGGTCCGGTGACGTCTGGGTTGGTGCCTATTAATCGCGCCCCATTTAGTACAAGCCGGACGGCCCTCCTTATTTGCTCGTAGTTGTAAGATCGGGTCTCGCCAACAACAACGTAATCGGGGTTTACATCGTTGATGGTGTAGCCGACCTGATAGAGTGCATGCACGAGGCCTGGTTCACCAATAACAAACGCAGTGCCACCTGGTTTTTGCGAGGCAAGGAAAGCAGCCGTGGCCAAAGCGCTCGTGTAGAAGTGGTCTTCCGAGACGTGGATCCCGAGTCTAGCAAGTTTTTGACTAAGTTCGCGGGGGGTGCGCTCGCTACTATTGGTAAGGAACAAGAACTTTTTGTTCTCTGCCATTAACCAGTTCACGAATTCAACGGCTCCTGGCAACGGCTTGTTGCCATGGTATACCACCCCGTCCATATCTAAAATGAACGCTTCTTTTGCCCGTATGAGCTCAGAGCCTGTTTGCATAAAGCAAGGAAACAATACAATTCATTCCGGATTGTTGCAAAGTGTCTATTAAAAATGGGTAGCGGAAGGAGTAGGCAAGAATTTACTGTCAGGCGTGTGGATCTGAAGCTAGGTTGCAGGACAGCATTTTTAGCCCCTGGGCTCCTAAGATTGGTCAGCCGCACGGTAACAACTTTCAGGGAGTTTTAGGAAAAATGGGCGGCGTACGCACTCAACTTGAAATGGGTGTGTTAAGACGCATGACGGTGGGGATTAACGGGATGGGTGTAAGTGAGCTATAAAGGAAGTGGCTTGACATGGGAGTGGGAAGACACCATTTTGATTTTGCAAATCATTTGCAAATGGCAGAGGAACGCAAAAGTGATTTGCTTCAGTCGGTCCTACGGGCTGGCGGGTTTAAGATGACTCGTCAGCGCCGGGTTGTGTATGAGATGTTGGTTGAGTCCAACGAACACTTGGATGCGAACGATTTGTTTGAGCGGGTGCGGAAGCGGCATCCTGGGATAAGTTTAGCTACCATTTACAGGACTGTGGCGTTATTGAAGCGGGTGGGGTTAGTTAAGGCTTTGCCATTGGGTCAGTCACATCAGCATTTTGAGCCTGTGAGGGGTTCGACGCATTGCCATTTAGTTTGCACAAAATGTGAAAAGGTCACGGAGCTTACAGTTGATGAGGTCTCGAAATTGGTGGCTTCGCTTTCAGGGTCGGGTTGGGAAATCGAAACCGTAGAGTTTTGTATCACTGGACGGTGTCCTGAATGTGCTTCGTCTTAGGAATGGTCATGGACCAAAAAAACAAAATGTCGGGATCAGAAAATGGGTTTATTCCGTTGAGTTCTGTTGGAGAGGGTGCGGAGGTGATGGTGAAATTGCTTTCTGGAGGCCATGGTTTTGTAGCGCGGATGGTTTCTTTGGGAATAGCGCCTGGGACGGTGATCCGAGTGGTTCGCAATAGTGGGAGGGGTCCGATTCTAATGGAAGCGCGTGATACACGGGTGGCGATCGGTCGTGGGGCGGCCCAGAAGGTGTTAGTTTGCCCTTTAAATGCGGTTGGAGAAACTACAGATGCCGAGAGCTAGCTTGGTGAAAGAGGCTACATCGACAATCCTGATTGCTTTGGCGGGGCCGCCCAATGTAGGCAAGTCGACCATTTTTAATGCCCTAACTGGTCTACGCCAACATGTAGGTAATTGGCCAGGAAAGACCGTCGAGAGGAAAGAAGGGATAGTGGAGTTTGAGGGGCGGCGGTTTGACCTTGTAGATCTGCCAGGCACGTACAGTTTGACTGCACACACGATTGAAGAACAGATAGCCCGTGATTTCCTTTTGCGGGAGCGACCAGCGGGGGTGATTGTCGTAGTTAATGCTGCCTCAATGGAACGCGGGTTGTACCTAGTATCTGAGCTGTTGTTATTGGAACTGCCAATTGTAGTAGCACTAAACATGATGGACGTGGCTGCAGAGCAAGGTTTGGAAATTGAACCGGATGTTTTACAAGCAGCCCTGGGCGTTCCTGTGGTTCCGGTGTGCGCCGTAGAAAAGAGGGGATTGAACACGCTTTTGAAGGTTGTCTTGGACGTAGTAGAAGGTCGTGTGGTGATGCACCCACGACTGCCGCAGGTGCGGGCCGACCACCAACTCCTATTTAACAAGGTCTACGAAGTTTTGAGTGAGCGTTTTACGGGTCGGTATCCCTTGGTGTGGTTGACAACTAAACTGCTGGAGGCGGACCCGATTGTTACTCGTTTGGTACGGGATCAATTGCCTGTGGAACGGTTTAAGGAGATAGAGGGAGTTTTAGCTCAGCATGACGATGCTTATTGGGCGGTGGTTTCCGGTCGGTACGACTGGGTTGGGAGGATGATCCGAGCTGCGATTAGAAAGCCTCCCCGGGCGAGTATCGGTTGGACCGAGACTTTGGATAGGTGGCTGACTCATCCAATCTGGGGGGTTGTGGCGTTAGGGGTGATATTGGGAGTAGTTTTTGGCGTCACGAATTTCTTAGGCTCTCCGTTACAAAAATTGTTGGAGAAAGTGATCGTGGGAGGCGGGATTGACCTCCTGAGCAAAATACTTCCACTGCCTTCCCCTGGATGGGGGCGACTCCTCACAGAAGGGGTTCTACCTGGGGTGGGTACAGTGGTAAGTTTTGTCCCAATATTGCTAATATTTTTCCTGTTGTTGGCGCTGTTAGAGGATATCGGTTATCTGGGGCGTGCAGCATTTGTGATGGACAGGTTCATGCATGTATTTGGACTCCATGGGCGGTCTTTTTTACCGCTAATGCTAGGATTCGGCTGCAATGTACCAGCAGTAATGGCCACGAGAGTAGTTGAGTCTGGTCGAAGTAGGCTTTTGACGATTCTACTTACACCGTTTGTGCCTTGTTCGGCACGGCTCGCGATTATTAGCGTTTTAGGATCCGCATTTTTTGGCTCGTGGGCGACAATTGTAGGAATTAGTGTCATTGGATTGGGATTGGTTCTGTTGGTTCTCTGTGGTTTTGGACTAAATCTTCTAGCGCGGGGAGAACGAACTGCGTTGATAATGGAACTGCCTTTATACCACAGGCCGAACTTTAATACTGTGTTGACAACGGTGGGATACCAATTAGGTGCTTTTTTACGGAAGGCAGCTACAGTAATTGTTCTTGCTAGTGTTGGGGTGTGGTGGTTAGCGCAGTTCCCCACCGGAGAAATCCAGTCAAGCTACCTAGCTAGGATAGGACAAGCCATTGAACCGGCGTTTCAAGTTGTTGGATTTGACTGGCGCATGGTGGTTTCGTTACTCACTTCTGTGATTGCGAAAGAGAATGCAATCGGGACCTTGGCGATTCTATTAGGTTGCTCGGATCAAAATTTCTCAGAAGTTGTTCGGCAGGTATATTCCCCTGCTTCAGGGTTGAGTTTTTTGGTTGTAATTACGCTGTTTGTGCCTTGTGTACCTACGCTTGTCACGATTTGGAAGGAGTCGGCTTCTTGGAAATGGGTTGCGGCCAGCGTCGTGATTACTGGCACGATTTCCCTAGTTTTGGGAGCAGTGGTCTTCAACGTCGCAAAATTATTCCTATGACGCGGGGCGAAGGAATGATAGATAAGCTCGTTAGTATTTTGAGGAGTGGCGAACCACTAACGATTGGTGAGCTTGCACAGCGATTAGATACAACGCCTGAATTGGTGGAATTGATGCTTCAAGAACTTGTTGCGCGTGGCATTTTGCGACCTGTTGGGGAAGCATGCGTCCAATCCTGTACAGTGTGTGGATGGCGTGGCGCTTGTTTACTGAAGGGCACGGGTAGAGGATATATTCTTGTTAAGCCGAATGGGGACCAGCAAGACAGGTGAGTAGCTGGGTCGTCGGAAATTGCCTCTAATCATTTAAGCCCGCACATCTTCAAGAATTCTTCTTCGGTAAGGGTGGTAATCCCTAACTGTTTGGCTTTTTGAAGCTTTGAGCCAGGGTCAGATCCCACGATTAGGTAATCTGTCTTTTTGCTTACGCTGCCGGCCACTTTCCCTCCGAGAGATTCGATCTTAGCAATTGCTTGTTCTCGGGTCATGGAGGCGAGTGTTCCGGTGATAACAAACGTTTTCCCGGCCAGGGGCCCAGTAGCACCCACTCGGTACAAAGACGATTTGAAGTTAACTCCCGCGGCCCGGAGTTTTTCAACTACGTGGCGGTTTCTTGGTTCAGAGGCCCAGAGGATTATACTATTAGCTACGACTTCCCCGACATCTTCTGCTTGCATTAGCTCTTCTTTTTTGGCGTTGAGTACGGCATCGAGGTCAGGAAATTGTCTACCAAGTGAACGAGCGATGCTCGCCCCTACGTGCAGAATGCCCAACCCATGCAACACGCGCCACATATCGCGGGTTTTACTGGCTTGCACATTATTGATAAAATTTTTGGCTGATTTTGGCCCCATGCGTTCCAAAGCGGCCACTTGATCTACCTGCAAGTAGTACAGATCTGCTGGGTCACGAACTAATCCTTTCCCCACAAGTTGAGCAATAAGTACCTCCCCAGCACCTTCAATGTCCATTGCGTTTCTAGAGCACCAGTGATCGATCCATCCTCGTATCTTAGCTGGGCATTCGGGGTTCAGGCAGCGCCAAACTGCACCCTCTCCCTCGGCCCCTGCTAACACATTTTTAGCGATTTTTCCACCGCATTCGGGACATTGTTTGGGGAATTCGAAGATTACTTCAGCACCAGTGCGTTTGCTTTTCACTGATCCCACCACCGCCGGTATTACTTCTCCGGCCTTCTCAATGATCACTGTGTCGCCGATACGGATGTCTTTTTCACGGATGTAGTCTTCGTTGTGAAGTGTTGCGCGCGTGATGGTTGTGCCGGCAAGAAATACTGGCTCGAGTTCGGCCACGGGTGTTAACGCTCCCGTTCTCCCTACTTGGATTGTTATGGCTTTTAGACGGGTCTCAGCTTGTTCAGGGGCGTATTTGAATGCGATAGCCCAGCGCGGCGCTTTTGCAGTTGTCCCCGCACGTTCGCGGTGCGCAAATGAGTTCAGTTTAATAACTGCCCCGTCTGTTTGGTACGGCAAGGTGCGCCGGACCCTGTCTAGCTCGGCGATCGCATTTAAGATCTCCTCTACGTTACGACAGAACCAGGTCTTCTCGGGGGTTTTAAATCCGAGGGTTTTGAGCCATTGGAGAAGTTCGATTTGGGTTTGTGGGACGTGTGCGTTGCCTGGTTCGACGTAACCCAGGCTGTAAAGCACGATGTCTAATGGCCGTTTTGCTACGATCCGCGGGTCTAGTTGTTTTAATGAACCAGCAGCAGCGTTGCGTGGGTTTGCAAATGGTTCTTCACCGGCTTCGATTCGTTCCTGGTTGAATTTTTCGAAGGCTCTCACCGGCATATAAACTTCTCCGCGGACTTCAAGTACAGTTGGCCATTGTTCGGGCGAACCATGCAACACCAGTGGAACGCTCCGAATGGTTTTCAGATTGGCCGTGATGTTGTCGCCAGTTGTGCCATCCCCGCGCGTAGCCCCCACGGTGAACCTCCCATTCTCGTAGATTAAAGAAACAGCCACCCCATCCACTTTTGGTTCTACTACCCATTCCAGTGATTCTCCAGGTAACAGGCGTTGCACTCGTGCTACAAATTCCCGAACTTCGGTTTCGTTGTATGTGTTATCGAGGCTAAGCATTGGAACCCTATGCCGGACCGGTTGAAACCCTTCCATTGGTTGTTCACTGACTCGCTGGGTTGGTGAGTCCGGCGTGACTAGTTCAGGAAATCTCTTTTCGAGCTCGACAAGCTCCCGATAAAGCTGGTCGTACTCGTAGTCTGATATGAGGGGTTTAGCCAACACGTAGTATGCGTGATCGTATTTGCGGATTAACTCAACAAGTTCTTGGTGACGCTTTTTGGCAGCCTCAAGGTTCATCGGTTTTAATATGCAGCCGAATTTGGCGTTTGAACAGAGGAAAGAACCCAATCCGATTCTCCTCGGGTTATACCGAAGGAATGCAGTAGGCAATGACTAGCACGTTGGGATACGTGATTTAGATGCATTTTATGAGTTGTCCCCGAGAGGTATTATTAGAACTGCTTCACAGGGCAGAAGGCGGTGAGGCTCGGGATTGAGTTGTATTTTTGATGAGCAGAGGCTTGATTTGGCTTCCAGAAAAAGGGTAAAGGAAACCGAAATTCTTAGAAAAAGCCATGGCATATAAAACCGTAACGCCTCCTTCGGAGGGCAATAAAATTAGAATGGAGAACGGGCAGTTACGTGTCCCGGATGATCCAATCATACCGTTTATCCGGGGGGATGGTACTGGTCCTGACATTTGGGCTGCGGC
Source organism: uncultured Verrucomicrobiota bacterium (assembly GCA_964654645.1). Taxonomy (GTDB): domain Bacteria; phylum Verrucomicrobiota; class Verrucomicrobiia; order Limisphaerales; family CAZZJO01; genus CAZZJO01. The sequence continues at coordinate 61,010 of CAZZJO010000026.1, forward strand.
TCAGCCGGTGTTTGATGCTGCCGTAAATAAAGCCTATGGGGGTAGACGCAGGGTTGTTTGGTTCGAGGTCTTTGCAGGGGAAGAGGCGTACAAGCGGTTTAGCACTTGGTTGCCGGAAGAAACAATTGAAATTTTTCGAGAATATTTAGTGGGGATCAAAGGACCATTAACCACCCCGATAGGTGGGGGCATCCGGTCGCTGAACGTCGCGTTACGTCAAACGTTGGACTTATACGTGTGCTTGAGACCGGTGCGGTATTTCCCCGGCGTCCCTTCACCGGTGAAACACCCCGAAAAAGTAAACATGGTGATTTTCCGGGAAAACACCGAAGACATCTATGCTGGAATCGATTATCCGGCTGGGAGTGTGGAGGCAAGGAAGTTGTTGGAGTTCCTGCAGAACGAGATGCCAGCAGCGTTTAAACGGATCAGGTTTAACACTCGTGAAAAAAACGAGGAGTTTTTCAGATTAGCTGGCTGGAGCGGCTTCGATGCTGATGTGCAGGTAGGGCTCGGGGTAAAACCAGTTAGCTTTACTGGTAGTGCACGGCTTGTCCACGCAGCGATCTCTTACGCTATTAAGCATAGCCGAAAGAGTGTCACGTTGGTGCACAAAGGCAACATAATGAAATACACCGAAGGGGCGTTCCGTGATTGGGGTTATCAGGTTGCCAAGGAATGTTTTGGCGCTGTTGAGATCGATGGCGGTCCGTGGTGCCAAATTCCTGAAGGCAAGCCTGGAGCCGGAATCATAATCAAAGACGTACTTGCAGATGCAGCGTTCCAACAAGTGTTATTACGCCCAGAAGACTTCGACGTTATTGCGACGCTGAATTTGAATGGCGACTATTTAAGCGATGCTTTGGCAGCACAAGTGGGTGGGATTGGTATCGCTCCGGGTGCAAACATTAATTTCGTTACCGGGCATGCAGTTTTCGAGGCCACTCATGGCACGGCGCCCAAGTACGCCGGTAAAGACGTGGTTAACCCCTGCAGCGTTATTCTTAGCGGCGAAATGATGTTCCGATACCTTGGTTGGGTAGAAGCAGCGGACCTCATCATAAAGGGTGTTGAAGGTGCGATTGCCAGTAAGCGCGTAACATACGATTTTGCGCGCTTGATGGAAGGTGCCACCCAGATCAAATGCTCCGAATTCGGACAGAATATTATCGAACATATGGACTGACACACTGTTGCCATCCAACTTTTTGTATGGCAAAAGCGAACAGCGTGCTGATGTGATGGGATGACGACGGTCATAGAGTCCGTGTTGGTTGCGTTTTTTTGGAGGGGAGTTTGTTGGACACCATACTAAGGAAGCAGAAATTACACTTGCCGGTTAGAGGGGAGACAACCAAAATCGGGAGTTGGATTTTAAGGGGCATGACCATGTAAGGTAGGCCTCGGCCCGACTGTGCTTTCTTAAGTTTTGTGCGTAGTTAAGAGGCAACCTCCAATGAGGGGGTTAATGGAACCACCTATTGGGGTACGCAGTATGACAAATGTACTAGTCATTTGCGGTGGCTTATTACGCTCTGCTTGGGTAGGCTAAAAGTCAGACAATGGGTCGGAAAGCTGAACCTATGAAGCAAAACGCAATTTCAATATTGTTGTTAGGAGTGATGCTTTTTAGCGTTGTGACAACTAATTCTCAGCAGCTGCCTTTCCAAAACCCAGATCTCAGCCCCGAAGAACGTGCTCGTGATCTTATTTCCCGGTTGACCCTCGAAGAAAAAGCTTTGTTATTGTGTGACCAGAGTCCTGCGATTCCGCGTTTGGGAATAAAAGAGTTTAACTGGTGGAGCGAGGCATTGCATGGGGTCGCATCAGCACAAGGAGTCACGGTCTTCCCCATGCCAATTGCCATGGCAGCCTCATTTAATGAAGAGCTTGTTTACCAGATTTTTGATGCGGTTTCCGACGAATTTCGGGCCCTGTATCACGATTGGATTAGAAAGGGTAACAAAAACAAGCGGTTTTTGAGCCTTTCAGTCTGGACACCCCATATCAATATTTTCCGCGATCCACGCTGGGGACGTGGCCAGGAAACCTTCGGGGAAGACCCATACCTAACAGCACGGATGGGTGTTCAGGTTGTGAATGGATTACAAGGCCCCCGTAGTGCCAAATATCGCAAATTACTGGCATGTGCAAAGCACTTCGCAGTCCACTCCGGACCTGAATGGAGCCGGCACGTACTCAACGTGAACCATGTAGACTTGCGCGACCTGTACGAGACATATCTTCCTGCGTTTAAGGCTCTTGTCCAAGAGGCGGATGTGCGCCAAGTAATGTGTGCGTACCAGCGGCTAGATGACGATCCTTGTTGTGGCAATGCACGTTTGCTTGGTAGGATTCTCCGGGAAGAATGGGGGTTTCGGCATTTAGTGGTGTCTGACTGTGGGGCCGTTACCGATTTTCATCTCTCCCATAAAGTCTCTTCCACACCAATTCATGCTGCCGCAAAGGCTATCTTGGCGGGAACCGATATCGAATGTGCTTGGGAAGGTCATTATTTTGCCCGACTCCCGGAAGCTGTCAGGCGAGGCCTTGTTAAAGAAGAAGATCTTAATCGAAGCTTGATGCGCGTACTAGTTAATAGGATTGAGTTGGGTGATTTCGACGATGATTCCTTGGTTCCCTGGGCTCAGATACCCATGTCAGTGGTCAATTGCGAGAAACATCGGGCGCTGGCTTATGAAATGGCGCGTCAATCAATAGTACTATTGCAAAACCGAGGCAATATTTTACCGTTATCAAAGTCCATCAACAAAATCGCAGTCCTTGGTCCCAACGCGGACGACGCAGGGGTGCTTTGGGGTACTTACAACGGTGTCCCAGTTCGCACAATCACTATTCTCGAAGGCATTAAATCTAAGCTCCCCTCAGCACAAATTTTCTATGACAAAGCGTGTGATTTGGTCCTAGACAAGGACCTGGAAAGTTACATTAACCGGATCACTTTTGAAAATAGGCCTGGTTTCAAACTCACCTGTTGGAACAATCGGAAACGCGAGGGTGATCCAGCAGCAATCATCTGGATAACGAATGCAATTAACCTCAGTGTACATGACGGACGAGGCTTTGCACCGGGTGTTAACCCTACAAACTTCTCTGCTATACTTGAAGGCGAGTTTGTCCCTCAGCAAGAGGAAGAGCTGGCATTTTGGTTTGGCGTGACTGGTTCATTTGAGCTTTTCATAAATGGTCAGAAGATCCGTGGTTTCGAACATTGGCGTATTTTACCCAATCGGGCTACCTTCAAGTTCGAGCCCGGCAAAAAGTACAAGATCGAGATCCGATTTACCCAACTGTATGATTGGCGAGCCCAACTGCAACTCGATTTCGGCAAAGAAGTCGACCAAGATTACACCAAGCTTTTACAGAAGCTTCGCGACATAGACTTGGTGGTGTTCGTGGGTGGTCTTTCAGGTCGAGTCGAAGCAGAAGAAATGCCTGTGGAGCTGCCCGGATTCAAAGGTGGTGACCGGACGTGCATCGAGTTACCGAAACCTCAGCGCCGACTTCTTAAAGCCTTGAAAGAAGCTGGGAAGAAAATCGTATTCGTTGTGTGCTCGGGGTCTGCAATCGCCCTCGAGCCGGAAACCGAAAGTTGTGATGCGATCCTGCTAGCGTGGTACGGAGGCGAGTCGGCCGGACAGGCAGTGGCTGATGTCCTTTTTGGCGATTACAATCCCAGTGGCAAATTGCCAGTGACGTTTTATCGTAACACAGAGCAGCTCCCAGATTTTGAAAACTATTCTATGAAAAACCGGACGTACCGGTTCACCACCAATTGCCTCTTTCCATTTGGGTTTGGTCTAAGCTACACGACTTTCGAAGTTGGACAGGCAACCGTAAACAAAACAAATCTATCACCAGGTGAGTCCCTCACACTCACAGTACCCATTACCAATTGTGGTGATCGGGATGGGGCCACCGTGTTGCAGGTTTACGTCCGTAAGACCGACGACCCAGATGGCCCTATTAAGACCTTGCGAGGGTTTAAGCGAGTGGAAGTCCAGGCCCGTGCTTCCAAAAATGTGACTATCGAACTCCCGCCTACTGCATTTGAGTTCTTCGATAGAAATCAGCTGAAACTTGTTGTGGCCCCAGGTGAATACCAAGTTTTCTATGGTACCAGCTCGAGCCCAGTCGACTTGAAAGAAACACGCATTGTTATTCAAAACGGTACGTAAAATGGTTATGGCTTGGAACACAAGGCCAGTATGGGTTTGGCAGACAGAACGGAATAACTTTAAGTGCTTATGAGTGAGATTCACTCCATAACGCCTCTGGTGTTCAATTGCATGCTCGCTACTCCCATGAGCCGACGAATCGGGCCCATAAAACAAATTAAAAAAATGTTGTTCCACCGAGTGCCTCAGAAAATGCCAATTTGCGTTTTTCTAATTGTGGTAGCTCTTGCAATAAACTCATCTGCAAGTCAGGCAGGACCTCCATACTTGCTCTGGTATACTAACCCAGCTTCCACATGGACGGAGGCGATGCCCATCGGCAACGGCCGGCTTGGGGCTATGGTATTTGGTGGTGTTACCCAAGAACGGCTGCAGCTGAATGAAGACACGCTTTGGGCTGGCAGTCCATACGACCCAATAAATCCGCTAGCTAGAGAGGCCCTCCCACAAGCACGCCAGCTAATCAATGAGGGTAAATATCGCCAAGCTGCTAATCTCATCAGTGCTCGGGTTATGGCACGGCCACTCAGCCAAATGCCATACCAGACCGTGGGCGATTTATTCCTCAAATTCCCCGAGCCTAAAGATGTTAGCAATTACAAGCGAGAACTTGACCTGAACACTGCTATAGCCCGCATAACGTACACGGCTGACGGTGTCACTTATACCCGTGAGGTTTTCGCAAGTGCACCGGACAATGTGATAGTGTTGCGGATAAGTGCTGACAAACCACGCGCGGTTTCATTCACCGCGAGTATGCAGACCCCAATGAAGGCAACTGTAGAGACCGACGGCAAAGATACCCTCATAATGCGTGGTGTGGGTGGAACTGCACATGGCATCCAAGGCAAAATCAATTACGAAGCCCGTGTGAAAATCCTCACGAAGGGGGGCCGCTTAATTGCCAACAAGGACTCTTTAGTTGTCACTGGAGCAAATCAAGCTGTGTTGTTAATTGCTGCTGCGACGAGTTACAAGCGGTTCGATGACGTTAGCGGGGACCCCGAAGCTATTGTTAAGCGACACCTAGCTTTGGCGGCGCGAAAATCCTATGACCGGCTGCGACGTGCCCATGTTGCGGATTATCAACGGCTTTTCCAACGTGTTTCTATCAGTCTTGGTAACGAGAATCCGCCCCCCATCCCTACCTCAGAGCGCATCCGGCGGTCTATAACAACGCACGATCCTCAGCTAGCGGCATTGTTCTACCAATTTGGCCGGTACCTGTTAATTAGCTCGTCACGGCCTGGAACCCAGCCAGCTAATCTTCAGGGAATTTGGAATGATAGCATGAATCCGCCTTGGGGGAGCAAATACACCATCAACATAAACACCGAAATGAATTATTGGGTAGCTGAACCTGGCAACCTTGCTGAATGCGTGGAACCTCTTATAACCATGGTCGAAGAGCTGACTGTGACAGGCGCGCGTACCGCCCAAAAAATGTATGGTGCACGAGGCTGGGTGGCACACCACAACACCGATATCTGGCGTGCTTCAGCGCCGATTGATGGACCTAACTGGGGCATGTGGCCTTGCGGCGGGGCTTGGCTTTGCCTGCATCTTTGGGACCGGTTTGAGTTCAGCTTCGACACGAACCTCCTTAAACGTATCTATCCAATATTGAAATCAGCCTCGGAGTTTTTCCTGGATACTCTCCAAGAGGACCCGAGAACAAAATGGTTGGTCACCAATCCGTCTCTTTCGCCTGAAAATGTGCACCCATTTGGCGCAGCGGTATGTGCAGGACCTACAATGGACATGCAAATTTTGCGCGACCTTTTTGCCAACACCATCAAAGCGGCCAAAATTCTAGGGGTGGACCATGACTTCGTGGACCAACTTGCTGCGGCTAGGGCAAGACTTGCACCAAACCAAATCGGCAGTGCTGGCCAACTCCAAGAATGGCTCGAAGACTGGGATCTGCAAGCGCCTGAACCCCATCACAGACACGTTTCGCATCTGTATGGTTTGTTTCCCGGACGCGATATACACCGATTTGACACGCCTGAACTCGCCAATGCAGTGCGCAAATCCCTTGAACTTCGCGGCGATAAGTCGACGGGGTGGGCAACTGCCTGGCGCGCGTGTCTCTGGGCACACCTTGGCGATGGTGAACGCGCTTATCAAATCCTTCGCCACTTGCTTGGGCCTGAGCTTGCGTACCCGAACATGTTCAGTGCTCACCCACCTTTCCAGATCGACGGCAACTTTGGTGGTGCAGCTGCAATAAGTGAAATGCTTCTTCAAAGCCGCCTAGGATCCGTTACTAACGCCTTGACGCCTGCCTTTACTCCGGAGATCATAATCCTGCCCGCTGTGCCCACAGTGTGGTCTAACGGATTTGTAAAGGGTTTGCGCGCCCGAGGTGGTTTCGAAGTCGATATAACATGGTGCAACGGTAAATTAGTTGAAGCCAAGGTCCGCGCCCTAAGAGATGGCTCAGCAAAATTGCGCTATGGCGGTGCCATGAAAGAAATCCACCTGCGCAAGAACGAGACCTTTACTTGGAACGGCCAAAACTGACGCAAAATAAATGAAAATGCATATGAAAACGCGCGGACTATTAATTGGGTTAGGGTTCATCGCAATCACAGCCATCGGAGCTTTGGGTGTGTCCATAGATGGATCATGGCACGCCCAGTTCGAAAGCCCACGCGGACTTCATAAATACCAGTTCATTTTCAAGACTGAGGGCGAAAAGCTTACAGGGACGATCATTGCAGAGCTTAACAACAGAAAACGCCAGACCGAGCTCCAACAGGGTACGATCAGGGATGACACCATAAGCTTCGTCGAATCCGTTACATTCCAAGGTAATGAATTCCAGATCCGCTATACCGGCAAAATCACCAGTAGCAATGAGATAGCTTTCACGCGCGAGGTGGGTGACATGTTTAGAAACGAGTTTAAGGCCGTTAGAGGTACTCCGCCTTGGGCCTCGAACACACCTGCAGCTGCAGCTACCGCGCCACCCCAACGGTCCGAACCAAGCCCTTTCCAATGGCAAATTACGCTTAACCCAGATGATAAACCTGCGTTCGATGAGCCGCCCCCGGACATAGATAAAAAGCGCGAAGGTATTCCGCACGGCACAGTGGAATTATTCGAGTACGATTCCAAAACAGTTGGGGCCCGTCGTAGGGCAAATGTTTACCTGCCTCCTGGTTACTCCAAGGATAAAAAGTATCCAGTCTTGTATTTGCTCCATGGGATAGGTGGCGACGAAACCGAATGGCTTAGGTACGCCAATCCTCACATTCTGATGGACAATCTACTAGCGGACGGAAAGGTCGTGCCTATGATTATTGTCATGCCCAACGGCCGCGCTCAAAAAGATGATCGCCCTGGTCCAAATCCTATGGCTACTGCGCCCGCGTTTGCTCGTTTTGAGCGTGACCTTCTGGACGATCTAATACCGGCAATTGAGGCACGATATAGCGTTAATACTAACCGCGAATACCGCGCTATTGCAGGGCTATCGATGGGAGGTGGGCAGGCGCTCAACTTTGGATTAGGCCACCTGAATGTTTTTGCTTGGATCGGTGCCTTCTCCGCTGCGCCTAATACCAAACCACCCGCCGAGTTGATCCCAGATCCAGAGGCCGTGAAACAAAAGGTCAAGCTCCTATATATTTCGTGTGGCAACCGCGATTCGTTGATCCGCATCAGCCAGGGCGTGCATGCCTTTTTGAAAGAACACAACGTGCCGCACATTTGGCACGTTGATGGACACGGACACGACCCGACCCACTGGCGAAATAATCTGTACAATTTCTTGCAGTTCCTTTTTAAAGAACCAAATAAACCAGTTTCTAACCAGTAAACCTAAGCATGACAATGAAACGCAATCGTACCCCAACATTGTTAGGCCGCGGCGTGGCCGCGGTTATTACCCTCTGTTCGGTTACCAGCCAATTGATGGGCGATTACCCTATCGCCTCGCATCGTTATCTTGCTGATCCCAGCGTTTTGGTAACGGAGGACCGGGTTTATATTTACTGTTCAAACGACGACGAAAGCCCTGTCGAAGGCGGGTACAACATCCCGAACGTGATCTGTATTTCCAGCAGCGACATGAAGAACTGGACGGATCACGGATCGGTATTCCGAGCCAGTGAAGATACCACTTGGGCAACTAAATCCTGGGCACCAGCAGCCGCTGCACGCAATGGCAAATATTACCTGTACTTCGGTAACGGTGGAGCAAACATTGGAGTTGCCGTAAGCGATAGTCCAACAGGACCATTCAAAGACCCGCTCGGCAAACCATTGATTACGCACAGCACGCCAGGGGTCCAACCCGCCCGTAACATGTGGTTGTTTGACCCCGCCGTATTCATTGACGATGATGGGACGGCTTACCTTTACTGTGGTGGCAATGGAGACGATAACATCCGTATCGCACGTCTTAACCGGGATATGATCTCCATCGACGGAGAAGTAATGAAAATGAGCGCGCCTAACTTCTTTGAGGCGGCGTGGGTCTTCAAACGAAATGGAATCTATTATTTTTCTTATTCTACCACGCCACGGGCACAGATGCGTATTGATTACATGACCAGTGACAACCCAACAAACGGGTTTACGTATCGAGGTGTGTTAGCAGGACAGCCACCCTTTAACGATCATAACAATAACCATGCTGCCCAATTCCAATTCAAAGGCAGGTGGTACCACGTATATCACAATCGAATTGTGGCCCGTCGGGCAGGCATCCCCACTGGTTTCCGGCGTAACCTCGGCATAGAAGAACTACACTTCAACGAAGATGGGACGATCAAGCCTGTCGTTTACACCACCAATGGGGTCACTCAGTTGGCATACGTAGATCCCTACAAACGCGTAGAAGGGGAAACTTTCTTTGCGGAGCATGGAGTGGAAACAGAACCATGTTCGGAAGGTGGAATGAATCTTACTGATTTGCAGAATGGGGACTGGGTAATAGTTGCTGGGGTGGATTTTGGCAGCAAGGGGCCTAAGAAATTTTTGGTGCGCGTGGCTAGCGCAACCAATGGTGGCTCAATCGAGATCCGACTCGGTGGGCCCGAGGGCAAACTAATTGGTGTTTGCCCCGTTAAATCCACCGGTGGCTGGCAATCTTGGGAAACTGTCTCTTGTAACGTAACAAATGTGACTGGTGTCTCCGACCTCTGCCTTAAATTTACCGGCGAGGGCGAAAAACTTCTTAACCTGAATTACTGGCAATTTGAATAGATGATTGCAACTGGCACCGTGTAAGTTTCTGAATTACGATCGGAAAAGCGGAGTAATATGAAAATTCGCTTGAGCACGCTCTTTATCATAGGAGGGGCTACCCTCCTAACCGCTGGTCTGTTGAACGCACAAAAGGCACGCAATCCCATTATCTACGCTGATGTGCCTGACATGTCCATGGTCCGGGTGGGCGACACCTACTACATGAGCAGCACCACAATGCACATGTGCCCCGGTGTCCCCATCATGAAATCGAAAGACCTTGTTAACTGGGAAATAGTGGGGTACGCCTATGAGATCCTCGAAGACAACGAGGTCTTCCGACTCGAGAATGGTCGCAACGCTTATGGTGGAGGCTCATGGGCAAGTTCGCTCCGATACCACAATGGTACTTGGTACTTAAGTACGTTCTCGCACACCACTGGGCGAACATACATATTCCGGACCAAAGACATTGAAAAGGGACCTTGGATTGCAAACTCTTTCACACCAGCCCTTCACGATAATACATTGTTTTTCGACGACGACGGGCGAGTGTACATGCTCTATGGGGCGGGGAATATTCACCTGGTCGAGCTTAAGGAAGACCTCTCTGGAATTAAAGAAGGTGGCCTTAACATGGTGGTTATTTCCAATGCACATGCCGTTGTCACAACTAATATTGGACTGCCTGCCGAAGGTTCACAGCTCATTAAGGTCAACGGTAAATACTACTTGTTCAACATCACATGGCCACGTGGCGGAATGCGGACGGTAATTGTGCATCGCGCGGATAAGATCACTGGCCCGTACGAAGGTCGCTTGGCTCTCCAGGATAAAGGGGTTGCCCAAGGATGCATAATTGATACGCCATCTGGGCAATGGTACGCGTATTTGTTCCGCGATTTCGGCGCTGTGGGGCGTGTACCTTATCTGGTCCCTGTTAAGTGGGTGGATGACTGGCCAGTATTAGGCGTGGATGGTAAAGTTCCGGATGAGCTCGATTTGCCCCCAAGTAAAGGCCTTATCCCAGGCATCGTGGCTTCGGATGAATTCGATCGTAAGCCAGGTGACCTGCCACTGCCATTGGTATGGCAATGGAATCATAACCCAGATCATAGGTATTGGTCGGTAACCCAACGACCAGGTTACTTGCGTTTGATTGCCGGACGCGTGGATAAGGAGTTTACACAAGTGCGAAATATGCTGACCCAGCGGACGTTTGGTCCTGAGTGTTCAGGGACAACAGCAGTTGATATATCGAACATGAAGGACGGTGATCGCGCTGGTCTTGCGCTTCTTCAACGCCATTATGGGTGGGTAGGAGTTAAATGCGAAGACGGCACCAACTACATCGTGATGGTAAACGCTGGGGGAACTTCGCCAATAGAAGTCCAAACAATTCCCCTAGCACAAAAAATCGTCTATTTAAAAGCCGAGTGCGATTTCAAGAACATGGCTGATCGTGCGCGGTTTTATTACAGCCTCGACGGGAACAATTGGAAGCTTATAGGCAATGAGTTGAGAATGCGGTACACCTTGCCACATTTCATGGGGTATCGGTTTGCACTTTTCTACCAAGCTACAAAAACCACTGGTGGATATGCTGATTTCGATTTCTTCCGAATCACGGATAAAATAACTCAAACCACCCAAACCTCTCATTCTGCCTCACATGATACGGCATCAACGCGTCCTCGCAGTTAAACTTGCATTTCTTGCCACTGGGTTATGTTTTGCTCAGCAAGCGGGTGAACTGCCGCGACGGGTGACGTTGCCACCGCTTGCATCAGTGCGAATTACTGACGGGCCATTTAGCAATGCAATTTACATAAACCGTCAATACCTATTAGCGCATAACCCTGATAGGCTTTTGGCCCCATTTTTCCGTGAAGCCGGTCTTCAGCCAAAAGCGCCCCCTTATGGCAACTGGGAGAGCATGGGACTGGATGGTCATACAGCGGGTCATTATTTATCTGCCTTGGCTCTAATGATAGCTGCTGGTGCCGATACCCCAGATGGTGAATTAAAACGCCGGCTCGACTATATGGTAGCTGAGTTAGCGCGGTGCCAGGAAGCAAATGGGGATGGTTATGTAGGAGGTGTGCCAGGGAGTCGAGAGCTATGGCGTGCCGTAGCGTCAGGCAACGTCGCCGCGGTGAACCGTAAATGGGTCCCATGGTACAACTTACACAAGACATTCGCGGGTTTACGCGATGCGTACCTGTTAACTGGAAATAACCAGGCGCGCGAGATACTGATTCGCTTCGGGGATTGGTGCGAAAGTGTCATAGCTGGGCTCACGGACGACCAAATGCAGCGGATGCTTGGCCAGGAACACGGCGGAATGAACGAGGTACTTGCCGATATTTACGTAATCACCGGTAACCCGAAATACCTCAGGCTGGCACAAAGGTTTAATCACAGGGCCCTGCTTGATCCCCTGGCCCGGGGTCAAGACGTGCTTACAGGAAAACATGCTAATACCCAGATTCCAAAAGTGGTTGGGTTCGCTTGGATTGCAACCCTTACTGGCGATACCACTATGTTTGGGGCAGCAAGATTTTTCTGGGAAAACGTCACTACCCTACGCAGTGTGGCCTTTGGCGGGAATAGCGTGTCAGAACATTTCAATGATCCCCGCGACTTCAGGCGAATGATCGAACATCGTGAGGGACCCGAGACGTGTAATACATACAACATGCTACGCCTTACCGAGAAACTTTTTGAAGTTGAACCTAAAGCCCATTACGTCGATTACTATGAACGCGCCCTTTACAATCATATCTTGGCATCCATTCACCCCACGATACCAGGGTATGTATATTTCACACCCATCCGCCCATGCCATTACCGGGTGTACTCGCAGCCGGAAAAATGCTTTTGGTGTTGCGTGGGCACCGGCATGGAAAATCCCGGCCGATATGGAAGGTTGATTTACGCCCTCGCAAGTAACGGATTGTATGTAAATTTGTTTATCCCATCCGAAATCACCGTGACGAATCTCGGCCTTGTATTGCGACAAGAAACAAGGTTCCCGGATGAGGAGCGATCGAGGTTAACCTTACGTTTACAGAAACCGGCCACCTTCAGCCTATGGATCCGTCACCCGCGTTGGGTAGCTGCAGGGGATTTCGTAATAAAAGTCAACGGTCGACAAATTACGCGATCTTCCCAACCATCTTCGTATGTGGAAGTACGGCGTCGTTGGCGCAACGGCGACCAGGTTGAGATCTTGTTGCCTATGCGTACAACTGTTGAGCGGTTACCCGACGGCTCTGATTGGATAGCAATCTTGCATGGGCCAGTCGTGCTTGCAGCTCCCGCAGGGACTAACGACCTTGTCGGACTTCGCGCCGACGACAGTCGGATGGGTCACGTAGCTTCTGGTCCAATGGTACCACTTGACCAGGTTCCAGTTTTACTAGCTAAGGCAGAAGAAGTACCGCAATATGTCAAGCGGGATCTGGCTGCAGGACCTCTTAACTTCCGCCTAATGAATATAGTTGAGCCACCTGTATCCGGTGGGCTCCAGCTCATTCCATTCTTCCGGTTACACGATATGCGATACCAGATGTACTGGGAACTTGTTACGCCTGAAAAGCTTGCCGCGCGTAAAGAACGATTGGCTGAGCAAGAACGTCAGCGCGCTATCCGCGAGGCTAACACGCTAGACTTTGTTGCACCAGGCGAACAACAATCTGAAGTTGAACATGATTTTGTTGGCGAAGGCGTTGAAACTGGCATCCACGAGGGCCGTCGCTGGCGCCACGGTCAATGGTTCCAATACACCCTCGACACCCGGGGTCATACCAACGTAGTCCTATCGGTCACTTACTGGGGAGGCGATCGCGGACGCACTTTTGATATCCTTGTTAATGGCAAAGTGATCGCCACAGAACGTTTAGATGGCACGCGTCCTAGTGAGTTCGTTGAGAAACTTTATCCAATTTCCCCGGAGATAATTTCTTCGGCTACCAACAACCGAATCACCGTGAAGTTCCAAGCCCGTGAATGGCTAGCAGGCGGAATCTATGATTTACGGCTGATGAAAAACCAACCGACACAATAATCCGGAACGGCACCATGCAATTGGAGTTCGCCCTACTACCTCATATACGAAGAATGCCCTACTTTACCTGTACTGCAGTTTCGCTGTGCGGATTGTTCGTATTAGTGTCTGCCGCTTTTGGTTCACAACCACCAGGTGAATTGGTAGCCCACTGGCGATTTGAGCAGGTTCTAAAATTAGATGGCTCTAAAGCGACGGCCGAGGTTGGCCAGCCACTTACGGCTTCTGACCGAGGCCCAGTAGACCCGCGGCCTTACGCCCTGGATGAGTCTGGTAAAGAAAACCATTTGCAAGCCTCAGGACCACGCAGTGGACAATGCGTTTTCTCTGATGATGTACCAAGGAGCCAGGTGAATGGTCATCCAAATACTCGATCCCTCCTTTTAAACAGAGGTGAGTACGTTGTACCGTTGCATCGCCTCCTCCCATATTACGACATGCGGAAAGGTTGGCGGATCGAAGCAAGCCTGCGATGCAACACGCTGGGCACAGAGCAGGTTTTCATATGCAAGGAAGGTTCCCGCGGACAACGCACCGCCGACTTGTCAATCGGATTTGATAACATGGAAAGGAAGTTTTTTGTTGAGGTAACGAGTTTTGCCGGTACCGTACATCGCCTGAGTGCGGGTGATCCCGTGGAGGTGGGTAAATGGTACGACCTTCGTGCTACTGCACAGTACGACGTCAAAGGTGGCTGTACCACTCTGACTTTGGAGGTCAAACCCAGCCACCAACCATCCTTCACAAAATCTAACTCAATTACTTACCCAGGGCCGGCCTTAAAACGCGGTGTTGGTACGTGGGTTCTTGGTCGTGGCTTTCCAGGTGGGTTCCCCAATAGCCTAACTGTATTAAACGGTCAAATAGATGAAGTCCGTATTTGGGCCCAAGGATTGCCCTACATCCCAGGTCAAAACCCCATCTTCACTAACACATACACTGCGGATCCGGCTCCATTGGTCGTTGGAGACACTCTTTACGTGTATGTAGGTCACGACAAGGCTGGGCCGGGCGGGTGGTTTTACATGCCTGAATGGTTGTGTTATTCAACCAAAGACATGACCAATTGGACCTTCCATGGACCCGTGATTGCAGCCAAAGATTTCACAAACGCCGATCCAGGTGCTGCATGGGCAGCCCACGTCGTCGAAAAAGACGGGAAATTCTACTTCTACGCAACACTCAATAGCAGACGGGGACATTTTATCTCCGTAGCGGTTGCAGATACTCCTACCGGGCCATTCAAGGAAGCACGCCCCGGGAAACCTTTGATTACCGACGACATGACCACGGATTCACATAGACCCAACGCAGATATAGATCCATGCGTAATCATCGACGATGACGGTACACCATGGATGTTTTGGGGCAATGGCGACTGTTACATGGTTAGGCTTGCTAGAAACATGGTTGAATTAGATGGCCCAATCATGAAAGTCCCATTCAGAAACTATTCTGAAGGACCCTGGGTATTCAAACGAGGCGGTCTCTACTATATGGTTTACGCAGCGGATGTTCCCGGCACTCAACCAGAGCAAGTATGTTATGCCACCGCCCCCACTATCCATGGACCATGGACCTACCGGGGCCTCCTCACGGGCCCAGCTCGGCATGGATTTACTATTCACCCGGCTGTGATCGAGTTTAAAGGGCGTTGGTACTTCTTTTACCACGATGGATGTTATTCGTTAAACGGTGGTCCGGGTGGCGATTGTCGGCGTGCCGTTTGCGTTGAATATTTGCACTTCAACCCGGATGGTTCTATCCAGCCAATTACGCTTACCGACGAGGGGATAGCCGCAAACCCAAATGACTAGAAAATGAAACGACGATTACTAGCGAATCCGGGGTTGACGTATGTTCTGTTGAGGATGTTCACGATAGGGTTGCTGGCTCAAGATTGGGTTTTGCCTCCAATGCCGGAACCCCCACCCAAACGCCCTTACAATAGTGTACCTATGGGTGATTGGCGGACATTCCCGGAGGTTAAACTCGACGTTGCGATTGCCCCAGGTCCGTTCGAACCTACCTGGGAATCCATCGAAAGAAATTATTTAGGTGCACCTGCCTGGCTTCGTGAAGCAAAGGTGGGTTTCTGGGTGCATTTCGGTCCGCAAGCGGCTGGACGTAGCGGGGACTGGTACGCGCGAAACCTTTATAAACAAGGTTCTCTTGCACACCGGAATCACCTCAAAAACTACGGTCATCCATCCGAAGTCGGTTACAAAGAAGTTCTCCGCGATTGGAACCCAGCAAAGTTGGACCCAAACAGACTGGTGGCGCTGTATAAGGCGGCAGGCGCACGATTCCTCCTTATCCAAGGGGTGCACCACGATAATTTTGACCTCTGGGACTCTAAGTACCAACCTTGGAACGCCGTTAACCTTGGGCCTAAGCGCGATCTATTGGGAGAATGGGCCAAAGCCTGCCGCCAACATAGCATGCGATTCGGAGTGGCCTTCCATCATGAATATACTTGGTGGTGGTGGCAAACAGCCTTTGGCAGTGACAAGGAAGGGCCGAAAAAAGGCATCCCGTATGACGGAAATCTCACTCCGGCGGACGGCAAAGGTAAATGGTGGGAAAGGCTCGATCCGCGACTCCTATACGGTATCGATTTACGGGAGTATGTCGGGGTGGATGAAAAGGCGCATTCCGACTGGTCACCGGCGCCCCCTGGTATTTTCACCAATCACCTTGAGTACGCGAAATGGTACGCGACGAGGTGGGCCCTGCGAATCCTAGACGTAATTGAGAAATACGACCCGGATTTCATCTACACTGATGGCACAGTGGAAGGCCCGTTTTGTGGATACGGCACAGGCACTGGATTTAAGGCCGACGCAATGCAACGCGTTGTGGCACACTTTTTCAATCGTGCAATCCAACGCCGTGGGGAAAACGATAGGTTCGTTATCGTTAAATTCCGTCGAAATACGCGTGCTACTGTGAACACAGAGGAGTTTGGGATACCGCATGAAATTAACACGAATCAGGCCTGGATTGCCGAAGCACCTGTAGGTGATTGGTACTATGCCCCCGGATTTGTTTATGACGCTGGGATGGTTGTGAAGTATATCATTGAAGCTGTAGCAAGGGACGGAAACGTGGCTATCAGCATTCCTATCCAACCAGATGGTTCGTTAGAACCGGCTTGCGAACAGATGCTTAGCGAGATCGGTGAATGGATGAAGGTTAACGGCCAGGCTATTTACGGGAGCCGAGCATGGAAAGTCCCTGGTGAGGGCGAAATGATAAACGGCAGGTTAAAAATGTTACCTGGAGGTAAACTTGGTCGTGCCCATGCTCAGTTTAAGTTCACCCCCCAAGACTTCAGATTTTCAGTCGGCAAGGATGGTTCCTTGTACGCTTTCTGCATGACAGTGCCCGGGCCAGGAGCAACCCTGAAGGTTAAATCGCTGGCTAAAAATGATCCGGGCCACATCCACTACGCAGTCAAAAACGTCGTATTGCTTGGTTACCCTGGTCAGATTGAGTGGAAGCACGACCAGGAGGGACTTTTGATTGTCTTCCCTACCACCGCAACAAGTAAAATTTCAGCGGTATTCAAAATCGAACTCAGTGAAAAACTATGAAGCACCTCAATCGTGTGCTGACAATACTATTGTCCTTAGTGTGGATTGCACAATTAACTGCTCAGGTTCAAAAACGACCTGATGGAATCAACATCCTATCCACAGACGGTACACTCAGCATTCGGCCACTGGCTGAAAATGCCGTGCGGATCAAATTTTACAAAGGTGAGGAACTCCAACGACCAGAGTGGATCCTGGTGAAAAGGACTCCTCACTTAAGGTATAAGCTCAAGGAAAGCCAAACTCAATTACGGTTTATCTTGCCCCGGATTACCGTGATTTTGGATAAGCAGACGGGCGCGCTGGCTTTTGCAGACACGGCAGGTAACATTTTCCTCCAGGAACAACCAGGGTCTCGGAAGCTCACGCCTAATACGGTACTTGGTGAACCATGCTATGCTATTGAACTGAGTTTCATCTCGCCGACAAACGAAATCATCCTTGGCCTCGGCCAATTTCAAGACGGGCATTTTAATCTCCGCGGTCTCACCCGCAGGTTGATCCAGGTGAACTCCCAAATCTCCATCCCATTCATATACTCCGACAGGGGTTACGGCCTACTGTGGCACCAGTATGGATTGACCGATTTTAATCCTGCCACCAACCAAGTCCCTCTCCTTAAGCATAAAGCTGAGAGTGGTTCTGAATCGCTTGCCGAGGTTACCACCGACAGCGGTACTCAAAAAGTGCCCCAAGGGCAAGTATTGTACACTGGCACATTTACTATTCCACAAACTGATCAGTACTGCCTCTTTCTCGATCTCAAAACTATGGCCAACCGCTATTTCGTCGCCATCGACGGCCAAACCGTCATTGACTTCACCAATTTCTGGCTGCCGCCCAGTATTAGCTTCCCTATTAACCTTGCTGCAGGTGAACACCGAGTCCAAATCATTTGCAAATCTGATAACCAACCAACGCTATGTTGGAGACCCATTGATGACCTCACCACGTTCCAATCGCCGCACGCGCATGCCATTGACTATGTGGTCATTTACGGCCCTGAAGCTGACGAGGTTATTAGCACATTCCGAAAGCTTTCTGGTGAAGCTCCATTGTTGCCAAAATGGGCCTACGGTTTCTGGCAGTGCCGCGAACGGTACTCTTCAGCAAAACAACTGGTGGATACTGTAATGGAATTCCGCGCGCGAAGGCTCCCATTAGACGTCATTGTCCAAGATTGGCAATACTGGGGCAATAAAGGATGGGGTGTGCCTGAGTTCGATGAGAAAAACTATCCCGAGCCAGCTCGGTTCATTAAGCAATTGCACGACCAAAACGCACACTTTTGTATTTCAATCTGGTCAAACCCAAACAAGAACTCGACACTCGGTAAGCAACTACAAGCAGCCAATCTATACATCCCTTCTTCGAAGTGGCTCGACTATTTCAATCCCGAGACCAGGAGGGCTTACTGGGAGATCTTGAACTCGAACATGTTCGCCAACGGGGTAGATGCATGGTGGATGGACGCCGTCGAGCCCGAAAACGATGCGTTGCACGGCGTGAGAACATACATTGGGCCAGGAGATTTCTATCGGTTAACCTATCCGCTCATGGTCAGCCGCGCAGTTTATGAAGGCCAAAGGAGCACGACTGAGGAAAAACGCGTCTGTATCTTGACTAGGTCGGCTTTCCCAGGTCAGCAGCGGTACGCCGCGATCGTGTGGTCCGGTGATATAGGCGCAAACTGGGACACGTTTAAACGTCAGATCGTAGCCGGCCAAAACTACTCCATCACAGGCCTACCATACTGGACAACTGACATTGGTGGATTTTTCCGGCCCGGCCCAAGCCAGTACACGGATGAGAAATATCACGAGTTGCTGATTCGGTGGTTCCAATGGGGAACATTTAACCCAATCCTTCGCATCCACGGATACCAATCCGAGACTGAGCCCTGGAAGTACGGACCTAAAGTGGAAGAAGCAATCTGCCAAATGCTTCACCTCAGGTATAGGTTGATCCCATACATCTATTCGCTTGCATGGCAGGTCACTCACAACGGCTACACCTTAATGCGTCCATTAGTAATGGATTTTCCACATGATACCAATGCCAAAACCCAACCTTATTGTTTCATGTTTGGGAACGCCTTTTTGGTGGTGCCTGTGACTGAGCCAGGTGCAACCGAATGGACTGTTTACTTGCCCGGTGGTACCTCATGGTACGATTTCTGGACTGGTAAGCGGTTTCTTGGGGGGCAAACTGTGCAAGTGCATGCGCCTCTTACCAGAATCCCTTTGTTCGTGAGAGCAGGCTCAATCGTTCCAATGGCTGAAATAACGCAGTTCGTTGGCGAAAAACCGGAAACCCCACTGGAAATCCGGATTTATCCCGGGGCAAACGGGTCGTTCCAACTATATGAGGACGAAGGCGACTCGTATCGTTATGAGCAGGGTAAATTTAGCACAATCACATTCCAATGGGACGACCAAACTCAAACCGTTAAAATCGGTTCACGCCGCGGAACCTTCAATGGGTGTCTTAAAAAACGACTGTTTAACATCGTCTGGGTAACTGAATCCCACGGCGTGGGAATCGAAACTACGAGTCCAAACACGGTCGTGCATTACACCGGCAATCGTATCAGTGTAAAAAGGAAGTAGGAGTTGCCGCAGATCCGAGTAAATCACCCAGCTAGGACTTTTGCCCGGTTTGAAGACTTGTAATTAATCGGAAGTCGCAGGAAAGACACTCTGAAAATTTACAGCGCGTGTAGGGTGTAATCTCGTTTCAGTTTAAAGGTTATCCCCCGGAGGTCTTTTTATCAGCAAGTTGCACTTTGTACCTGGGTTGGGGGACAGTTAACTACGCAGTTACTACAGAAAAAAACCGAGCTTTGTCCAAGCAATTGCCCCAGAAAAAGCGGCCTTTTTAAGCGAGCGTCGCCTGTGCTCGAACACTCCAGAGCTTACATGGGTATTCCCGCTTACTTCTCGCCGATCCCCTTGTGGGGAAGGCTTGCTCAACTTGTGACAAATGATTGAGATATCGTCGTGATGCTATTTGATTAGCCTATAGAAGGCCGCCGGGATGTTGCTTTGAATGGGTATAGTGAGCATACAACGACCTTCCGCAATTGCGGGCGTTCCAGGCACAAGGGTCCATGTACCCTGGGTAAGGTTCGTGCGCATTTGAAGAGTGAACCCGGCATGTTCTATTGGCCAACTGAAGATGAGGTTGCTACCTGATTGTTGCACACCGATCAATGGCGCGGTTGTGGTAAGGAACCCGCTTGGACCCATCATGAATGTAGCTGCAATCTCAACCGGTGATAATGCTACGTTGTAGATTCTGAACTCGTCGAACTCAGCGTTTAGGTATGGGTCGGCTGAGTACTGGGAACGGCCGAGGTAGTTGTTAGTAGTGATACCTAGGTTAGCCGGGCTGAGGGTCATGTTGGAGTTGGTGCCTACC
>CAZZJO010000027.1:0-3073 GCA_964654645.1 uncultured Verrucomicrobiota bacterium
GGAGCCATATGAAGTGGCTGTAAAGAAGACGAATTTTGCGTTTATCAACGGGGTTGTAAAGCCACGGACCAGTCCTGCTATATCGCAATTCACACCCGTTCATGTTTTCTGGTTTGCATTCAGATGTGCGGTATATACGAATGAGCAGTATTCGCGTGTACCGCGTAACATGATTTATGGTTCCTGTGTGGAAACGTGGCCAATGTATGCACCCACTCGGACACATCGAGCCTCACTCTTGAGCGAATGTGAGAGAAAGGTGTATTGGAAATACGGGGCACTGCTATGGCAGCAAATGCTATCACTGAACGGGGTTGCAGTTAGGAGACAAGGGGAGAGAATCGTATTAATTCTGCTTCTGAAGGATTGAGGTGTGTCTGTGTTTTGTTTCGCCTCTGAAGGATTCCCAAACGCGGCAAATAAACACGAGCAAATCAAAAATCATAGAAACGGAGGTACAAAATGAAAATAGCAACAATGTTGATAATATTGCTTGGAATTGCAGGTATCGCGCACGCCAGCAAGTATCAAACAAACTGGCCCTGTGCTGAAGGGCAGTTCACGTGTATAGTGGATGATTTTGTCGGGTGGTGCTGCGATAAAGATCCCGAGAAAGAAGGAGGCTGCATTTGGTATTATTGGGGAATGAAAGGTTGTTGTGGAAAGCCAGTGGGCAATTTACCCCTTCCACCGATGTGTGGAGACGTCAATTACTTGCGTTAGAGCGAATTTCTTCGTGTGGTGGTGTAAAATGAGTTATGAAGAAGTATTTTTTAGTCTTGTTGATCCTGGTAACGACGGGGTGCTTGGTAGGCCTTATTGTCTTACGTAGATGCGCAAAGGACGACTGGAAGCAGTTTGTCTTGGACGGCGTGGCTCGAAATCATGCGATCAGTGTCGCGAGCAGCAATGCATTCGGTCGGCATACGGTGTTCCTAGATCACGAGCTCAGGTGGGTGTCAGAAATGCAGAAGCATTTAAAAATTGTCAATTCTGATCAAGCACCGGACGAGCTTGTGAAGGAACTTGTCGCCGCTATTATTTCGCTTGTCTCTACGTACGCGGACGGGTCTTTTGGTGCAATCACCAACTTTTATTTGGGTGACCGCTGCCGAATAAACACTAATGTCCTTTTCAAGATTTTCACATCCCTGAAGAAGAAAGGCAAAAACTGGTATCGCATAGACTATTTTGAGTATTTCCCTCCACGCAGAGAGAGTGTCGAGAATCCTAGTGCGTTGGCCAATCCCACAAAAGAGATTCTGGACATTTGCGCGTATGTGTATACGAACACAATAATAAATTTCCTTCTGAATGAAATGGCCATGCAAAGCTTCGAGAGGATAACTGCAAGAACGAGTCCCTCCTTGCTGAGCGGAAAGGAGCTCATCCGGGAAATAAATGCGGACTTGGCACACCAGTATGAGAGGCTGAAGTCCCAAGATGTTGAGGAGTTTTTTGTACCTTGGGAGGAGTTGTCGTTAGATATTCTGCAGGTAACTGTGACGCGAGGTGGGAGCGAACCTCCGCAGATTGTGGGACTTAACCGAGCGTTACTCAACGGAGAGCAGATGATCAGGAGGCCATGGTATTCCTATTCAATGTCGCCCGATGAGCTGTACAAAAGGGACGGTTACGTGTGGTATGCGGTGTTCCAATTCGCTGTGCGCCCAAGGCGAATGAATTATTACGGGCCGGTGACAGTATTATTCTATTACAACGTTCCGGAGCGAAGATGGCGTGTGCTCAACTTGGTGTGTCACGCGCACATAATCCCAAGCGTGCCGTTGTAAGCCAATGAAACGCGAGCCGGTTGTGTAGGTGGTAAATTTTGCAGGAGGAGGTCTGGTTGTCCACCATCCGATTGAGGGGCAACGGCCGCGTTCGAATCTGGTGGTAATGCCCCCTCAAAGCTTGAATCGCGGTAGATTACGAAGAAGTCTTATATTTAAATGCAACAGCAACGGTGCCGGGTGGGTCAGAGATGATTGATAGTGTTCGGAGCTTGAGCTCCAAAGTATCGCATCCAGTGGAGTTTAACGGTGAAAGGCAGCACTCCTGACTATGGCAGACAAGTTATCAAGTAGGTATTCTACGTGGCTTATTGTTAGTAGCGGGGTGACATTGTTTATGTTTATTCCTGGTCTGGGCAAGGCGTGGAGAGCGAGCGAATCGGCGTGTGTGCTGGATGTGGCTGATCCGATCTTTCGTGTACCGTTTCGGCAGTTGATGGTTGGAGTGGGGTTGTTGGAATTGTTCATCGCGTTTTTCCGTCTGTTTACGAGTGAGAAGGAGCTTGGTCTGTTGGCGATCGCATGGCTGGGAACGAGCTTTGGAGGGTACAGTTTTTTGTGTGGGGTTACCGGCTTTGGGTGTCGTGACCTATGGTGCTGTAGGCAGTTAGAGCATCTAAAAATTAAAAAATCCCTATTGACTTTTTTTTTCGTGTCAAGATAGGCGCGAAGCATAGCTATGGATGCTAAGGTACTGGCCAGAAGCGTCGGGAATTCTGGAATAGAGAAAATGCTACGCTGGTGCACAGTGTGTAGCGGGTTTGTGAATATAGAGTGGTGTGCATTAAGCTTGGGTATGGTTTGTGTCCTTATTATTTCACCTGATTTCACCTGAGTTGCTCTGTCTGGTGGGCGTCGCAGATGAATAGCGTGAATTTAAATCAGTCAGATGTTGATGCAACCGGATCGGTCGTTGATAGAGGGCGCATGTTGCGTTGGTTTGTTTGGAGTGCGGGCATCCTTTTTGCAATTACTGGTTTGGCGAAGGTATTCAGTGCTACGGGTTCTGCTCGTGCGCTGGATGTGGCTGACCCGATCATTGGCATTCCGTTCCGGCATTTGCTGCTTGCAGTTGGTTTGCTTGAGTTGTTCATAGCGTTTTTCTGCCTGTTCACGGACAAGCGGCAGTTCAGTCTGCTGGCGGTAGCGTGGTTGGCTACCAACTTTGTGGTGTACCGGGTTGGGTTGTGGTGGATAGGTTGGCACAGGCCTTGTGGGTGCCTGGGCAACCTAACGGACTTGTTGGGCATCTCGCCGCATACAGCGGACACGATCATGAA
>CAZZJO010000028.1:0-48709 GCA_964654645.1 uncultured Verrucomicrobiota bacterium
GGCCGGGAAACTCAGCCACCGCCAAATATTGATGCGTCCGCTAAGGTGAATCACTTCATCCCAAACAAATGCATTTAGCACGATCCGCAACGGTTCATCTCTGGTTAATAAAGTGTGAGATCCAAGAAAGCGGATGGCTAAATGGTCCTTACAAAACTGCCGGTGGGATAATTATGCTTCGTATTTGCAGCAAAATCCACTGGTCTCAAGATTCGCCCTTCCCTTCACAAATAACCCTTGGTACAAAAACTTCATGATCGAGAAGGTCATCGCTTACTTAGATGCTAATCAGGAGAAGTTTGTCGCCGAGCTCCAGGAATACGTTTCGTTTCCGAGCGTCTCCACCGACCCAGCCTATACTCAACAAGTTCGAGCCTGTGCGGAATGGCTAGTTAACCATTTTCGGACACTTGGACTTAGCTCCGTTCTGCATGAGACGCATGGTCACCCAGTGGTGTTAGCCCGAACATTTAAGAGTGAAAAACCGAAACGCCCACACATAGTAGTTTATGGGCATTACGATGTACAGCCTCCCGACCCGCTCGATAAATGGGTTACCCCACCATTTCAAGCCACCATCCGGGATGGACATTTCTACGGGCGTGGCACGGCAGATAACAAGGGCCAGCATTTTGTCCATATTAAAGCTGTAGAAGCCTACCTTAAGACTGATACCGATTTACCGTGCGATATAACCTTTGTAATCGAAGGCGAAGAAGAAACTGGCAGCACCGGTTTTGCCTCATGGTTAAAGGAGAACGCAGCTTCCCTCCATTGCGATGCGATTGTCATCTCAGACACCAGTATGCCAGCACCTGACAAGCCAGCGCTCACGTACAGTATCCGTGGATTAGTGAACTTCGAAATTTTAGTGGAAGGCCCTGGCACTGACCTACACTCAGGAGTTTACGGAGGCATCGTGGACAACCCAATAATAGTACTCTGCAAGTTATTAGCAGCCGTCCACGACAAGTCAGGTCGAATTCGCATCCCAACCTTTTACAACGACGTTAAACCCATTACAGCTAAACAGAAATCTATTCTTTCCAAAGGTTCAATCCCAGCCAAGCAACTCAAGAAAATACTTGGTGTTCGTGCTTTTGGGGGCGAGAAAGGATTCACCCTAGAAGAGCGCCGTACCTCTAGACCCACATTTGAGATAAATGGTATCTGGGGTGGATATATCGGTCAAGGGAGCAAAACCATTATACCATCAAAAGCCGGGGCCAAGATAAGTTGCCGCCTCGTTCCCAACCAGGATCCTCACCGTGTTTACAACGCAGTAAAAAAGTTTTTAACCTCGCTAGCTCCCGAAACAGTCACGTTACGATTCCAATATGGTGCGGGTTGTAAGGCTTACATGCTGGACCCTGACACGGAATTGGCAAAAGCGGCGTTAACGGCTCTCCAAAGAGCGTTCAATAAAAAACCTCTACTGATAAAGGAAGGCGGCTCCATTCCCATCGTATCTGAGATGACCCGACTATTGAAAGCAGATGCGATTATGATTGGATTTGCGTTACCAGACGCCCAAATTCACGCGCCAAATGAACGCTTAGACCTTGAATGCTTTCGCAAAGGGCAATACACCAGTGCGTTCCTGTGGCAATTACTCCCTAAAGCGTGCAAGTAGCTTAGATCGAACTAATAAGGCGAATACCCACGGAAGCACGCTCCCTCCAAACTAACAATTTCCCCGCTTAAATTTATTGGGGATCATTTGATTTATCTTTGGGACCCCTCCTTTCCCACCACCGCTACCGGCCAACCTGCAGGAAATAACTTGCCAATTAAGAACTGAAGCTACATTAAGTACCAAAGACATTACGCGGAGGATGAACTCAAAGCGACCCGAGACTAAACATCCGTGTAGTGACCAACCAGCCGATTTAGCCCCGTTAAACTCAAAGCGAGTATGGATATACAGGTTGATCGCGTTGGTTGTAATTCCACTTCTGTTAATACTTTTGGTCGAAGTGGGTTTGAAGATAGTTGGGTTTGGGTATAACCCACACTTTCTGATCAAGATACGCAAAGACGGCAAACTAGCTTATGCCTCAAATCCAAAGGCTGGGTGGCGCTTTTTGGGGCGTGACCTAGCCAGAGAACCATTTCCATTTTGTGTGCCAGCCGAAAAATCGTCTAACACAGTCCGAATCGTAATTTTTGGTGAATCTGCAGCCTATGGCGACCCACACCCACAAGTGGGACTAGCGCGAATGTTACAAGCCATTCTGGAATATCGTCACCCGGAGACCCACTTCGAAGTGGTAAATGCTGCAATGACGGGAATCAATACCCATGCGATTCGACTGATCGCTAAAGATTGCACTGCGTTGAAAGCCGATGTTTGGGTTTTGTACATTGGCAATAATGAAGTAATCGGGCCATTTGGGCCTGGCACAGTTTTTACGACCAGAATGCCGCCATTATGGCTGGTGAGACTGGTAACATGGGCTAAAGGTACACGATTAGGACAATGCATCGAATCTATATCCTTGGTGCTTCAACCTAAAACCGCCTCGAAACGTCAATGGCTTGGTCTGATGATGTTTGCCAACAGCAAACTACACCCACTCGATCCCAAACTACAAATCACTCAAAAATGGTTTGATAAAAACCTGACGGAGATCATCAACACGGCGCTTGATTCTGGAGCATCAGTGGTAGTCAGTACAGTGGGTGTCAACCTTTTGGATTGTGCCCCATTTGCTTCATTACACAAACCCGACTTGACCCCGGAGGATCTAAATCGCTGGACCAACTTTTTTGAAAAAGGCAAGTCGGCTGAAAAAAGGGAAGACTGGCAAAGTGCCATCGAAGCTTACAATGCAGCCATTTCCATAGATGATACTTTTGCTGAACTACGATACCGCCGTGGCCTCTGTGCACTCGCTTTAGGGCTTACAAACTTAGCTGTCGAGGAACTAACGGCAGCGTGTGACTTTGATGCCTTGCAGTTCAGGTGCTCGAGCCGACTTAATGAACTCACAAAACAAATAGCACGCCGGTACGACCATAGAAGGGTTATCCTAGTTGATACCAAGAGTGCATTAGCTCAACTCTCCCCGCGGGGGATTCCTGATTCAACACTGTTTTATGAACATGTCCATCTCACGGTTGAAGGGACATATATTGTGGCAACCAACATAGCACAAGGAGTTGAAGCCATAATTTCCCAAAAAGGTTTATTGCACCCCCATAACTCAGATTGGCCTTCGATTGAAGAATGTGTTTTTAGATTAGGTTGGACCGAGTTTGACAAAATTAGCACCCTGTCAGACATGCTGATGCGGATTTCCGACCCACCATTTATCTGGCAATGTAACCATGAACAACATCGCCAAAAATTAGTCGCCAAAATCCAATCCCTCATTTCAGTCGGACATCACGCCATCGTGTCAAATTCATTGGCCCAAGTGGAATCTGCACTCTCCAAATGGCCATTCGATCCAGTCCTCCTTCAACGCGCCGCAATAATTAGGCAGGCGGCTGGAGATACCGACTCAGCGATCTCAGCCCTTCAAAAACACATTGAAATAGTGCCTGTTTCGGTAGACGGACTACGAATGCTAGCTATTGCGTACCTTCGAAAAGGTTTAACGCGGGCAGCCATCAAGGCCACCTCTACTGCGCTCACTTTAAATGAGCGAGACATATGGACGTTGCGCCTCCTCGCCCAATGCCAACTCCAAGCTGGCCAAACAAACGATGCAATGAAAACATTGCAGAAAGCAGTTCGTATCAATCCAGTATTTGGCCCAGCATGGCTTGACCTCGCAAAAATCTACGAAAGTAGGGGGGAAACCAACCGTGCAATCGAACTTTACAGGTATGCTCTCACAAATCGAGTGCTCCGCCCTGCTGAATTACTCCAGCTTGCAAGAACTTGTGTGCAAAAAGGTTGGCTTGATAAAGCAATTCAAAATTATACCGACCTAATTTTACTCAAGCCGGCAGATCCGGAACTCCGAATTGAAGCTGCTCGGGCGTTAAGCCTTGCAGGTCGCCACAGAGAAGCAATTGAAAACCTACAAATCGCCCTGACGCTTAATCCCAATTCCGGAGTAGCTAGGTATTTACTGGGGCTAGAGTTAGGGCGGGTTGGTCAACACGCACAAGCTGCCGAACAATTTAATGAAGCGTGTCGCATTATGCCCGATTTACCAGAGGCATATCTCAATCTAGGCATTGCACTAATGAACGCCGGCGAGAACAAACGCGCACTTGAAGTATTTGAATCGGTCTTATCTCGTTGGCCGACAAACCAACTCGCTCGTGAGAAGATACAACTCTTGCGGGCGGTACTAAATCCTCCTACTGGAACAAATCTATCCCACCCCGAAAATTAACGTGTCCCAAAGGCTGAAAGTTGAGTACTGCAAAGGCGTGTCAGAACAATGTATAGATGAATGGTGCTATGCCCGTACTCGACAAAGCCAGAAGTAACCCGAACAACAAAAGCAAAATTACAATTGGGATCATCCACCACTTCCGGTTTCTGATCAGGAAAACGAACAGCTCAACAAAGAAACCCCTATTACGAACGGGGGTGAGAGTGTGCCGATTTAAACTCAGATTAGCATCCGACTGTTTCTCTTTCTTCATGCAATGCATTATTAGATCTCAGAATTGACGAAAGTACTGCTCAGGTTCCGGTTGTGTATCACGAACCCTCCAGTTTGAATGTGGAGGCGAATTGAGTCGGAGCGCGTCTCGATCCCGGAATCGCATTATTAATCCGATAGGAGTCAGTAAACCGAAAAAAACCAATGCCAGAATGACTTGTGAGATCAACCATCCAATTGGCCACGCCAGAACTGTTACGCCCGTGTAAACGCCCTGACCTAGCTGCGGACGCAAAATGGCCACTAGTGTCAGCACGATCATCAATCCCACCATCAAGCTACCAAGTTCGTATTTGCCTTTCCTGAAAAAGCTCACAGCTATAACCCCGCATAGAAACACTAAAACTCCTAGAAACTGTCGCAGCTGGCAGGTTGTTGGGTTAAACACAACCTCAGGAAGACGCTGAAACAACCACAAGCGCTTCGAATTGGTGTTCTTGGATGTAATTAATGCACAGGTACGGTTGCGCATATAGGCGGTGTAAGTTTCAATCTGGTTCAAATGCAGCCAGATATTCCTCAACCATTTGTGAGTCTAGTTGGTACGCTAAATGATCCTTTGCCACCAAATAATCCCCTATTACCAAGGCATCTAGGTTCGTAACCAGAAAACACCGTATCGCATCAGCCGGGGTACATACTATTGGTTCCCCCCTGACATTGAAGCTGGTGTTTAGCAGAACTCCACATCCGGTTACCTCTTCAAACTTTTTTAGCAACCGATAAAACCTGCCGTGACGCACAGGATCTACTGTTTGAATCCGGGCGCTGTAATCAACGTGCGTTACTGCAGGTATGCTTGAGCGCGGCACTCGCAATCGGTCGCGGAAATCCTGAGCAGTTTCCATCACTTTGCGTTGTTCTTCCGAAAGCTCCAAGCGATAACGGGGATGCACAGGGGCTACGAATAACATATAAGGGCTTTCAAAATCTACTGGCACATCGAAATACTCGGTAACACGCTCTTTCAAAACAGCCGGCGCAAACGGTCTAAACCCCTCTCTGTGCTTTATCTTTTGGTTTACGATCAATTGCATGTCGGGAACGCGTGGATCAGCCAAGATGCTGCGGGCACCCAAAGCTCGTGGCCCGAACTCCATCCGCCCCTGGAACCAACCAATTACTTTGCCAGAAGCAATTAATTGGACGGCCGCATCGATTAAATCGTCTTCCTCTGGAAAACGCTCAAACGATAATCCCAACTGATCCAAAAGGGTGCCTATTTCTTCATTTGAAAACCCCGGGCCGAGAAAACTGCCCTGTTGAGAATCCTGCGGATTGGGTTCGCGTTCCGCTCCCAATAGCTGATACCATGCAAACAGTGCTGCGCCAAGGGCTCCCCCCGCATCTCCTGCGGCTGGCTGAACCCAAATCCGTTCGAAAGGCCCCTGACGCAATAACACACCGTTAGCAACGCAATTGAGCGCTACACCACCGGCCATTGTAAGATTGCGCTGATGCGTTAATTCATAGGCATGCCCTGCCATGTGGAGGATAACCTCTTCAGTCAAAGCCTGTATACTAGCAGCTATGTCAGCGTGTCTTTGTTCTAGCGGATCTTCAGGCTGCCGCGGGGGCCCCCCAAAAAGTGCATGAAACCGCTCATTCGTCATTCGTAATCCACCACAATAATCAAAATACTTCAAGTTCAACCATAAACTGCCGTCAGGATACACTTTAACCAAGTGTTTTTTAATTTCTTCCAAGTAAACGGGTTTACCGTAGGGAGCCAACCCCATCAATTTGTATTCACCGCTGTTGACCTTAAATCCACAATAGTATGTAAAAGCAGAATACAACAGCCCCAGTGAGTGAGGGAAATGCAACTCCTTCAAAATTCTAATCTTATTGCCTTCCCCGACTCCGATGGTGGCAGTGGCCCATTCACCTACCCCATCAATTGTTAATATAGCAGCCGACTCAAAAGGACTAGGGTAAAAGGCACTGGCGGCGTGACTTTGGTGGTGTTCCAAAAACAGGACTTCTGCACGGGCAGCCTTTTTTAGATGCGATCTAATTACACGGCGCAAATCTATTTTCCCGCCGACCCATAAAGGCATTGCCATTCGGAAACTCCTAAAACCTCTTGGCGCAATGCCCAAATAAGTCTCCATTAAGCGGTCAAACTTTAAGAGTGGCTTGTCATAAAAAACAATCAAATCGAGCTGATCCTCGCTAATCCCAGCGGCTTGTAAGCAATACTTGATTGCTTCTTTGGGAAATTCAGGGTCGTGTTTCTTCCGGGTAAACCGCTCGTTTTGCGCAGCAGCGACCAGCCATCCGTCCCTTACCAATGCTGCAGCACTATCATGGTAAAACGCCGATATGCCCAAAATTGTCGGCATGCACAATACCTTAAGCCTCCAAAGCCTAAAGGTAAACCTTACCACCTGAAGCGTCAACTCGCTTGCGAGACTTAAGGTGATTCCAAGGCATCACTTAAAATCCCTAGGGGATTATTACGCTAATCGGCACCTCCAAAGCTCTTCGTAGATAACCTTGTACATTCCCCTTTCCTGGCACCTCCGGAAAAGCAAAAATTAGAATGCGGTTTTGAATTTAACGTGGTAGCTTTGCCTTTAGAAAATTTCGGAAATGCGAATGCAAGTGTCTCACCCCCAATTGTTGAATGTAGCAGCATACTTGGAGCGTTCCGTAGTCAATGGGCCAGGGACAAGGTTTGTTATCTGGTTGCAGGGATGCCCAATCCGATGTCCCGGTTGCATCAACAAGGATTTATGGCCCTTGGAACCCAAGCTTCTAATCCCGGTAACGGAGATGGCCGAACGTATTTTACGAACCCCTGGAATAGAAGGGGTTACATACAGCGGTGGCGAACCTATGATCCAAGCCGAACCTTTATACACCCTGAGTCAAATCTTGCGCAGCCAAGGACTATCGATACTTTGCTATACAGGATATACATTGACGGAACTACAGCAAAAAAACGACCTGTGGATAAACAAACTCATTTCCCTATGCGATATCATAATTGACGGGCCATTCATTGAATCTGAGGCAGCACCCTTACTTTGGCGCGGAAGCAAAAATCAACGAATTATCTGCTTGACCGAAAGATACCGTAATGTACTTGAAGCCGCCGAATTAAAAGCAAGCAGGGACGTTGAATTTATCATTGGCTCAAACGGTATTTCCTGCTCTGGCTTCTTCACGGAGGAACTCATAGACCGTATTAAAGAAAAACTTCGGGCGTTGGACTGATATGTTGTGCCCATTTTGCCTGACAAACCAGAAAAACTTCCACAACATCGAGCGAGACGGCATACCAAGACTTCTATGCCCGAAGTGCAAAGAGGCAATTCCATCTCGCTACATAGCAGATTACAAAACTTGTCCTCCGGTTGTCGTGAGTGTTGTTGGATTTCGCGGCCACGGCAAAACCGTCTATTGCGCTTCACTTTTTTACGCTATGCGTCGATCGGGCCTTGCTTCTATATGGCCTGGCTTCTTCACAACAGCCCTAAATGAAGAAAGTCTTGATATAGTCATAGCCAACTCATCAATGCTTGAGAAAGGGGAACTCCCTCCCTCAACGGTGAAAAATTTCCCTCGGCCCACCCTACTACAAATACATGGCATACCGGGCTACCCTCCCAGGACCTTACTGTTTTATGATACTGCGGGGGAAGTTTTTGAACGCGCCTCAGCTGTTAGTAGATATGCAAGTTTCGTCATGCGGGCCCATACAGTGCTGTTTCTGGTTAGCATCCGCGATCTAGAAAATCCAGCTCCAGAAATGGCACGCCTTCTCAATACGTACATAATTGGTTTAGAAGAACTAGGTGGCAATCCTAGTATGCAAAACCTTGTGGTGGTCCTTACCCAAGCAGATCGTTGGTTACCTGCTATAGATGGGTTTCCCAAAATTCGAGAGCACCTTGTACGGGGCTCCATCGCGCACCTAGCAAATTCTGGCAACTATGTACAGACTTTGCAGGCTATCTCGTCCGAACTCCGTTATTTCTTGCTAACAAAAGTTGGCGCTCACGAGTTCGTCCACGCAGCAGAAAAATTCTTTAAATCCACACGATTTTGTGCAGTTTCCGCTCTAGGAGCAGCACCCATGGGACACAAACTACAAACGAAGATTGTTCCCAAACGCGTGTTGGATCCATTAATATGGTTAATGGAACACTCCCTAACACCATGGCAAAGGTTTTTGATCAAACTCAGATCATGAAGGAGTCCCAATTGCCATCTGAGGGTGACCGTTTCGACAGTGTTTTCCTAGTTGTGAACGTGTCCAGCCAGGACCTTTCTGCTACAAAATTTTTCACATGGATTTCAGTTCATTTAAACCCGAACAACAGACAAGCTTATGAGTGGCCTCAAATACTCTGTGTTCGACGTACTGGCAACCGTAGCAGAGATACTGTTGCTACGCCGGAAAATCAAAACCGCTAAAAAAGAACTGGACGCTATACGCGAGCAATTAAAGGACACCCTTCAAAACATCCCTGAAGGGGCCAAATCCACTCTACAAAAACAAATCAGAGCCACCGAAACATGGTTCGACAAAGTTGGTTCTCTGGAAACACAGAGTTCTTATGAAGGGGATGATGTTGAAACTCTTCGAACGATCGTAGAATCTCTGCAGGATGCCATTCGCACAGGTCGGGCGTTACTGGAAGTAATAAACGCCTCAGTGCGCAATGGGTTGGACCAACTAAGCTCACGGGTAATCCAAGCATGCAGCTTAGCTGAACAACAATTTACAGCACACCGAGAGCTAATAGAAAGGTGGCTGGGGAAAGAAACAGCTTCA
Source organism: uncultured Verrucomicrobiota bacterium (assembly GCA_964654645.1). Lineage (GTDB taxonomy): Bacteria > Verrucomicrobiota > Verrucomicrobiia > Limisphaerales > CAZZJO01 > CAZZJO01. Next base: position 9,415 of record CAZZJO010000028.1, read on the forward strand.
AGAATGACTAGCGTGTTCTCAAACGTAAAAGACATGATGAACCAAAAGAAGTATTCCGAGGCTGAAAAATTACTTGCTCACACCGCAAACCAGCTTCAAGAAAACATTCGTAAAGCCACAGAGCTTGAAGACAAACATCAAAAGCGCCTCTATCTGTTAAAAGCAATTAGACAAGTCTGCTCCGAACTAGGTTTTCAAGAGGTTCAGGAACCGTATTTTGAGCACGAAAATTCATTACAGAGCAGGATTGTTTACCGTGTTGACACACTCGACAAAGGCCAAATCACTTTCTACCTAGCCCTTGACCACATAACAAGCCATTCCGAGATTGAGGAAAACAAATGCTTCGGTGAATTCGAGGAAATCTCAAAATTCCTAAAGGACCGTTTTGGGGTGATAACAAATTTCAAGCGACCTGAGCTCCCTGAACAACCCAAACTGATCCAGAAAGGCGAACTTGAAGAACCCACGGATTCCGGCGTGGCAGCTGCTGCTTAAATCACTCTCGTGCATAAAGCGCCTTGTACATCACCGCATCAAATCCTTTGGCGAGAGTGGCGAAATACCAATGATACCACTCTTGCAGCACAAATTTATGAGCTAGTTAAAGACAGCCCGGTCGGTTGGCCTTTTGTATTCTTTTGCACAATTTTAGGAGCAGTGTTTTTTGGCACAACAACAGGGATTACCATTACAGCCCTAGTAACCAACGCGACCTGTTTCAGCGACCTAAATGTTTGGAAAATTACATGGCCTGAAACATTAAAATTTTTGCAGTACACCATTCCACTGTGCGCATTTCTGGGCCTGTTCATAGGATATGTTTTCAAAAGGCACCTCTGGTGGGGCGACTGGATCACCTGGTGGGCACCTGGCCAGGATACAGGCCCCTTAACGCAATTCATTGCAATCACAGCGATCCTCCGGGGTCTTGCTGGTATCATGATTATTAAACTGATTGGGATGTTGGCCCATCAAAAGTGGCCAGGGCCAACAACGCTTTTAGTAACGGCACTGAGTGGTTACCTAAGTGTTTTTGGGATCTTATCCCTCAGGGGTGAATTAGGATTTAGGAAGCTTTCTAGGCTCTTTTTCGGTCTGGTAGTAGCGTCAGGGTTAAGCACAAGTACCATGGAAGTTTCCCACTGTATTTTCCTTGCCATAATTGGTGGCATTAGTGGCCTAATTACCAGACTCGGTGGAATGCCAATTACAAATCTGTTTTTACGCTGCTTATTTGGGTCGCTTATCGGACTTGTTCTCGTGGGGGTAAATCCATTCAACTCCCCTCCTTGGAACTTAGTTTGGGCTCACCTGAGCGTGCACGCATGGGCCCTAATAGTCATTGCATTGTTACTCATGGAGTCGACCCCATTAGATGGGCTGTTTATAACTGAATCACAATTCCCCCCCGATCCCATGGCAGCCAGACCATACTGTTTCTGGTGGAGCAATAGACCATCACCGTCCGAAACCGAACAAGCCCTCGTAACTCTCGCGCCGGCCTCGTGGCAACCACTACTTAAATCTATCGAGGCTCAGCGCCGAAACCCACCTCCTCTTGAAAACCTTGTAATGAGCCTTCAGCGGGTCTCATGGAAAGAACGATTTCTATCAAGGCAGGTGATTTTCTGGCTCGGCACCGAGTTAATCCCATACCTTCTACCGTTACTCCAGAATCAGAGTACAGAGCTTGCTAAGGAAACAACCTGGTTAATTCGGGAAATTTCAAAAGACTCAGAAACACGCTTCCAAAAAAACTTTCAAAACGCTATCTGCACTAAATGTTATACCCGCTTTGAAAAACACTTTGTCGATCTACCTGGCCCATTCAACGCCTACTACTATGGGTGTCGCACCTGCAAACAAAATAGAAACTACATACAGTGGGACGGCAAAATAATTGCCGTCCTAGATCATGCGATGGACGCCGAATTTGTGATTCGGAAACAATCTCTATATGTCAACTGGCTGTGGTTAAACCGACTCTTTGACTTTGATGGCGTAGAAATTGTCCAAGCCACCGAAGAAGAGGTTGAGCGATTCATAATCCAAGTGCGAAATGACACCGATCCTGGGAAACAAAAACAGTACAAATCGATGACCTGCCGGGTAATTAATCGCACGGCACTCACGCAAGAAACCATAAACTTGCTTGAAAACGTATTTGGTAGTGTAATTTTTCTGCAGGACGTTATATGTCCACCTGGATCAAAAACTTAATTGGGACCCTCGAACACTGCGCAGTTATTATCCTTCACGGGAATGTGCGGGATAAATACATCGACCCTGAGGGCAACGTTTATCCAAATCTAACAGCACTTTTACAAAACGTTGCCCAAAAATTGCCTATAAAATTTCATGAACTAGTGTTTTTCGACCCTGTAACCCCAGAACGGCGGATTACCCTACAACCCGTTTCTACCACTCCCTCATCCACCCAGCCCCCGCCGCCACCCGGATCTGCCACGGACGAACTTCGCGCAACAGCCCCAGCAGGTACAAGCCGACCTGACCAAGTACGTGAACCGCCCACTAGGATGCTAGCCCGATGGATGCGGGAGCTTACTGCACCGGATATTAATCGATTCGCAGTCCTTTACTATCTCGATAAATTCGTTGCGTTTCGCCAAACAGGTTACAACGAGGAAGAACGCCAGACCCTTCTATGGCTGGAAAAACTCGTTGATAATGTAAAGCCCAATCACAGACTAATTCTAGTAGCCCTTAAAGACTCAATGGTCCCCATTGAGCTTTATACTAATTCGCCTAACACTAACTTGATTGCCATCCCCATGCCAGACAAGGCTGACCGACTCGCATACTTGAAACATCGATTAGGTGAACACCAACATTTGGAGCTCGCAGCAGATCTTACCGATGGTTTGTATCTCAAGAACCTCGACCATATAGCTGATGCCATTAGGAAATCTCCTGAACTCTCTGCGCGGGAGCTGCGCCGGTTACTAAACAAATATCGCTTGGGTGAACAGGCTGATTATTGGAGCGCTCTAAGCATAGAAAAACTGAACGAAGCCTTCAGTTGGTTCGTCGAGGAAGAAGGTGTCAAAGGACAAGACGAAGCCGTGCGCGAAGTTATTGACCTACTTTGCATGGCCCGAGCGGGCCTTTCTGGAATAGCCTCAGGTACACCATCTAAGCCGCGCGGCGCTTTATTTTTCGCTGGACCAACCGGTGTGGGCAAAACCTTCCTAGCCAAAAAACTCGCTAAATTCCTATTCGGAACTGAAGAAGCCTTCCTTCGGTTCGACATGAGCGAGTTTAAAGAAGAGCATACGGTGAGCAAACTCATTGGTTCCCCTCCAGGATACGTAGGCTATGAACAAGGAGGTATGCTCACCAATGCAGTTAGACAGCGGCCGTTCTCGGTGATCCTCTTTGACGAAATTGAAAAAGCCCATCCCAAAATTATGGATATTTTCCTCCAAATCCTTGACGAAGGCCGGCTCACCGACAGCCGCGGCCAAACAGTTTATTTTACCGAGACAGTAATCATATTCACCTCCAATATAGGCACCCGCACTACAGATTTTCATGGTCGACCCGTCAACGAACGCCAGCAAGTCGATGCGATAATCAATGACGCTACGATTCCCCACGACCAAAAGAAAAAGCTTTTGCACGAACATTTTAAGAAAACCGTGGAACAATTTTTCATGTACGAAATCTCCCGACCCGAACTTCTAAACCGTATCGGCAACTGCATCGTTCCATTTAACTTCATACACACGGAAGAAACACAAACCAAGATTGTCACTTCGCATCTCCGGCGGATAAAAGAAGAGTTCGAAGATCGATATCGGTTAATGGGTTACAAGCTCGATTTTGCCCCTGAGATTGCAAAATGGTTAGTTGAAAAATATGGCGATCAAATGACAATCTTTGGAGGACGCGGCATAACAAACGCTATCGAATTCGAGATCATTCGACCCTTGGCCCGAGCAGTGTTGCGAGCCGAAAACCAAACCCGAAAAAATGTAGTTTTCCATGTGCGAACAGATGCAGGGAAAATTGTCATTCGAAATGAGTAAATAATCTAATGCCCTTAACCCGTATTACAAACAAACTAACGGTAAAGACTAGCGAATCGGTGGCGTTGGTGCTGGACGCATCAGAAAGTGCACTTGACCATTGGCCAGAAATAGCAACGGCTGCTACAAACCTGATCGATATCCTTCCGGCGGGTGTGATTCAAGGGTTATGGTTTCTGGGTAACCCCAAAAAATACCCCGCAGCTGATTTCCACACTAAAAGTTCCGAGTGGTTTGCTGAAAATAAAAATCGAATCAGTCTTATTGCTCCAGTAATGGAAACCCTTACAGCACCCGATCAAACAAAGATCGTTGTACTTGGGAACGGCCCTATCTTTGACTTAGCAGATTGGTGGTTAAGCTACGCGGAGAACTTCATTCTAATCAATTTTGGTACACCCCTGGCTGAAAGGCTTGCCCGTCGCGAATTATCAACAGTTGCCGTCTCCGACCTAACTCAACAAGTTTCAGACCCAGTGACAAGGATTGAGATTTACAGCGGTGCATTAGCTCCAATATGGTGGGATAACCCCGCTTACGAGGTGGGCTACGACGGGACGCAATTCAGCTTGCGTGCCGAACAAGCGGCGAGCTTCGAGGTCACGATTACTTGGCTAGGGCCCACAACGCAATCTATCGACGCAATCGTAACAAGGGCTAGCGGCAAAAAACAAACCTTAAGGTTGGATCCAGTTGAGAACTTTTCTCAACCCGCACCTGAAGAGTGGACTCCGCTAACCGAGGCCGAAGTCGATTTGTTCAACAATGTGATTCAACACCAATCATTTTTTTGCCCAGTTTGTGGCACGAAACATAATTGGGATGTGATCCGGTGCCTCGATTCGCCCTCCATTCTCGGCCAAATAATCTATCCTACCGTTCAAAACTTAAAGCCGAGCGCCTTTGTGATCTTTAAAAAAGACAGCGAAAATGTCAGTGTCCGTGCTTGTCGGAACACAGTTTTGGAACTGAGCCCGGACACCATTGCAGTTTATACTCCCCAAACACTCCGCATACTAAAGTTCAATGAACAAACCCAAAAATGGATCGATACCAATACCGCCTTCCCACAGTATGCTCAACTTGACCGAGACATGTATGCAATTGTGGTTCGATAGGATGGGGTTTCCTATACTAACGATCCCCCAATGCGCCTTGGAAATGTACTTATGGCCTTTTACAAAATTTCAACTTGAACAGTTCCTGGTAGAAACCAACGCCTTCACCGATTCGTGGTACGAAGAATTGATCCTCCTCAGTCCACGACAATCTTATACCCAAATTTCCCCCAGCACTGTAATGCACGCTTTCGCTACTGGACTCCTCTTCAGGGAAGCCGAACTGATTACAAAATGGCGTGGTGAGGGATTCCGATTGCCAACAGCCAACGAATGGAGGTCCCTTTACAGTTTTCTCAATAGCTGCACAATAGAAGCTGCCGATCTGGAATCGGTTATCGAAACCGTTCCAAGCCCTCCCGCCCGCGCCCTATTCGGGGCCATTTCCCAAACCTCCACCTTAGCTTGGCCAAAACTTTCTCTAATGCATGATGGCTTGGTGGAATGGGTCATCACAGACCAAGGACCTGCAGGGCTGGGGTCGCCTTCATTTGAGCTTTATCCTAACTTGTGGGATCCAATGACGGACTTTGTAGTGCCTATTAGCAGCACCGAAAGGATCAAATACTTTGGTTTCCGACTCGTTCGCACAATTTCGCAAAATGGAAACACATAAAAGTTTAACTGCTGCACAGCTGATATATACGAATGTCGAGGCGAGCCTTTCGCCCAACCGCAGAGGTGGGTACCAAACCCTTTGTTATACCCACGAACTGATAACCCCCGAAGACCTCGAAGAAATTGAACCCAGATTGTTTTATACACCCGCGGAAGTACAACCCGAAAAACTGGCTTTCTTCCATCTCACGTCTGGGAAAGTTGCCCTGACAAAAATCGTTCCTATTGAAGCGCCAGACGAGTTTGGTCGAAAAGGTAGGTACCTTGCCCACTGTTTAGTGTTTAATGCCAAAGAATTTATTCGCGCTGAAGTCACACCATTCGACGTGATCCGCAATTTCAAGTGTTTTAACTCCTTGTCAGAAGCACTAGATGCCTTCGATCGGAAATCGGGTTACATCCCACCAGCGATAATTTCAGTACCAAGCGCACCTGGGCCGGATAAAAATACGCTCCCACTAAATTGGCCCTGGGTTGCAGTGCGCGACTTATGGTTAATAACACTGAAATCTGCTTTCTCGGAATTCCCAACAATTGAAATTATTAGCCCACCAAACATCGTTGCCGAGGTAATAGAGTTGGCTCTCTCCTGCCTGCCTCCATCAGAGACATGGCGAATTTCTTTCGATACCTACTTTTACAAAGGTAATCCGGTAACCACGCCTTACCATATGGTCGGCCTACTTACACCTAGCAATCGGATTGCAGCAGTAGTCGATCCTAGTAAACCATCGATTCGCACTCCAGAGCCAATTTCACCAGAAAGCTCAATTGAAGAGTTTGTTTCCTCATTAGTCCTAAGAGAGCAAATCCAAATGTTTCTTAGTAACAAATCGCTAATATTCCAAACCGCGCGGTTCCTAGATGGTGAGACAGTGCCGCCACCAGAGCTAACCCAAGCTCCCAGTGAGATCTTGCAGCTAAGCAAAACCGTCTGGGGTAAGCGCATTGAAACCAGGATTTCCGATCTAGTTCATGGCTTATTCCCCCCGAGACTTGCTTCTATCCTGACCAATCACCTTATCGAGTCCCGTCCACTTCCGGAGCTGATCCGATTCCTCTCCCAAAAACCATCGTATGAGGAGTTATACCAACTCCTTTGGGACGGCTTGTTGCAAAGAAATGCCTCAGCAGAAACCACACTTTTACGAGAATTGAGACAATTTGTTAAACTACATCCACATCCAGGTCTTGTCTTTCTTTATCTTTGTTGGAGCAATCAGCTCAAAGCTCTCCAACAATTCCTTGCAAGCTTAAGCCAAGATGAATACAAAAAACTTGTTGAAATCGGCTTGAATCATCGCCTTTGTCCCCCAAACGCATTAATCGCCGCAGACAAAATTAGAGCGTTTCTTGAGGTATGGTTGCCACGGTATCAGCAATCAGAACTAGTGCCCGTTGTCCAAACGCTACTCAAACTTGGCCAAATTGATGTGCTGAACCACGTGCTGCAACACGCTCAAGGATTTCCCCCGGAAGCAATAAAACAACTAACCGATGTTATAAAGACAGCCCAGCCAACTTCTACGTCTGCACTCAAAGGAAAACTGCATAGAATATTTGAGACAATTAAAGCGAGTCTACAACAATTAATACGATAAGACCATCCTGACCTTCTGTAACATCACCAAAACCGCTCCATGAATAACACTGCTTACCCTCCCTACCCAGCATTACCCTACCGAATTGCAAATAGTAATTTGGCAGCTGTGCACCCTCTCCACATACTATTGTGAAGCACTGTAAGCTTGATTAGCGAGCCCGAACCCTCTACCGAAACAAAGCAAGCAGAAAGGCATATCCAAATCTGTGTTAATCTTTGTGCAACTCTCAAGGGGGGACCATGCCGAGTTTGGCTAGGTTACGAGAAAATTTACCATCCTTTTACGCCATCCCAGGTCCATGACCTAAAAAGTCGAGTCAAACTCGTACAAGCCAGAAGAAACCCTATACACGACATATTTTCCGGAGGTTTGGATGCGCTTAGGGTGCGAAGCTGCCCGGGTTACCGGATTAACAACTTTCACTGTGCCTCTGCCATTATTGAACACAAATACATTTGCCTTGGAACCGGGAGGAATTTGTACTCTAAGTTTGTATCTGCCAGGGGAATTCGTCCAGGAAACCCCAATTCTCCCGCGGACCGACTCGTAGAATCCACTTGCGGCGACGATTTCATTTAGCACGGACGGCTTAATAACAAATTCTTTAAATCCTGGTGCCGACTCAAGCGGTTGGATCCCAAGCAAATCATGGTACAACCACTCAATCACCGATCCCAACATGAAGTGGTTATGGGACGAAGTAAGGTTTGCATCCCACGATTCAGTAAGAGTGGTTTCGCCCAAGAGGATTTGGTAAACATAACCCGGTTTGTTTGATTGCGTGACCATTTTGTAGACGATGTCCGATTTGTCGTTGTCGGCTAATGCTCGCAATACGAAACGAAATCCTACGTCCCCAGCTGTTGGGCCGTAATCGTTAGCCTCGATAGAAGCAACCAAATTACTTAAAACCACAGATTTAAACCCGGTGGGAACTATCCCCATTGCAAGTGGAATTGCATTAGCAGCTTGCGAGCCCGTGCTATAAACACCCCGTTTGGAATCTAAGAACCGTCTATTAAATGCAGCCTTAATGGATTCTGCGCGCTTGCTATAGTACTTAGCCTCGGTATGACGCCCCAAAACACGTGCTACTTTGGCCATGGTCAACGCGTCATAAAAATAAAATGCTGTTGCAGTAAATTCTGGCGGGGTTAATTGCGCAGCGCCCGGCTTTTCAGGTCCGAGATCGTACCAATCACCGAGTCCTTCACTTAAAATCTCGTTTGTAGCCCGCGATTCTAGGTACGTGAAATATCGCTGCATCATAGGATAAGCCTCATGGAGTAAATTTGTATCCCCGTTAAAAACGTATTGTTGCCAGGGTACCAAGATTGAAGCGCTTCCCCACTCTGCTGCCGCACGGAATGTACCTTTAAACCGTGTATATTCTGGCGCAATGTTCGGCACTAAACCCTCCTCAGTTTGTGCATCTTTCATATCACGAATTGTTTTCATGAAATTCCGAGCAAGGTCGAACTCATACATAAGTGAGGGGCCATTTAAATGACATTGCTCTAACCAACCGAGCTTTTCCCTGTGTGGGCAATCAGTGAACACATTCTGGAGATTGGACCGCTGAGCCCATCTGACCAAACTTCGGATTCTTTGGAGCCAGGGGTCGCTGCACTCAAAACTACCACTTTCAGGGGCAGTACCATGGACTACCAATCCAGCCGCATCAACCAACTTTGCGCCTTCCTCGTTTGAGTTGTGGGGATAAAGTTCCACCTGTAAATATCTACATCCAATGTACCAAAATTTGGGAGACCAATCTTCCACTCCGTGCTTACCCTTAAAAAATTCGCACCAATAAAAACCTCGCTCTGGTTTAGCACCCATGGTGCGCTGGTTAACTAAACCATACTCATCAAGAACTTCACTAGGCCGTATGACAACCCGCGTTCCTGCTGAGCCATTAACACGTATCCAGGGAATATGTGAAGCATTTTGGCCAAGGTCTACGATGTAAACATCCCCTCCTGAGTCAGTGTTGATTATGTGTTTGATCCCTATAGGCTTATTAGTATGGACCACCTTTATTGGCCACGGCGAATCCTGCACTCCTTTTAGCTGTCTTGGATCTATAGGGATGCACGAAACTGTTCCCCACTTTTCGGCATTAAATCCCGGTTTTGCCCACCCCTCCTCTTCTAAACGCCCGTCGAAATCTTCTCCACCATATATGCTGCTGAAAATAATCGGGCTCTTTGATACCCTCCAATTGCAGTCGGATGTTATCGTCTCTCTTGAGCCGTCTGGATATTCCACCTGGAGTTGACAAAGTACGCGGAGTGGCCCCTGTTTTCGCGTAAACTTCGCAAACCTGTGATTGCGCACCACGTTGTACATTCCTGGGGCCACTTCCACCCCAATAGCATTGGTCCCCGGCCGCAATAAGGCTGTAATTTCATACGTATCATAAAAAATGGTCTTTTCATACGCACTCCAAGCTGGGGTAAAAAGTCGGTCACCTACCTGACACCCATTTACAAACGCCCGGTAATGACCAAGCGTGCTAAAGAAAACAATCGCTCTTTTAGGCGTTGATTTTAACACAAACTCACGCCGGAACCTCACCACGTTGGACTCTTCATTGCTAAGAATCCAAACGGCGCGCCAGTCATTCGAGTTGATTACCCCAATGATAAACCAAGCTGGTTCGCTCCAAGATGACGCCCTCCCATTCACATCCCAAACACGCACTTTCCACCACAACTTACATCCCGACTCTAACGGTTTCCCCGCATATGGGACCCGAAGGTGTTCGCTCGATACAATCCGTCCGGAATCCCAATAATCTGCTTTGCCAACCTCAAGTAACTCCAGTTCGCCCGCCACCAGAATTTGATAGGCGATCTGCCGGTCGCCATTAAAGTCGCTTTTTAATCTCCATGAAAAAAACGGGCGGTCTGAATCTACCCCTGCGGCGTTAGGAACGCCATTGACCCGCAAATCATACGGTTGCAGGCCAGCCTGGGAGAGCTGCAAAGTTAGGAAAGCACAACCAAAAGACACCCACAGCACCAAAATCCTCTTCATGTCTCTAATCCCACTATCTTTAAAACAGCTGCGTATTTACATGGTGGCTCAGGCGGAAGCCATACCTTTAAACCTGTATGATCCTGCTCCCACCGTACGGGAGCGTTTGTGCCTAATAACTGGACCGATCTGATCCGCCCCACCACATGCGGTTGACCAATGGCCAAGGAATCGATTCTCAGAAACCGCGTCTCAGGCCAACCCATAAAAAACACATACAAAAGCCGGTCGCCACACATAAACCGCACGTCTTGGTGAGTTAACGGGACCCGCAAATACTCGGTGTATTTGGCGCTAGGGTCTACTTTATGACGAGTAGGACCTGCCCCCCAAATCTTCCATGGCCGAGATTCAAATATTGCTTCGCGATTCACACTAATCCAATCCGTAAGCTCATATATAATCCGAAGTTCTTCAGAATCCAGTGTACCATCACACCTGAGCGGAAAATTTAGAAGCAATCTACCACCCCGCACAATAATATCCACAAACATATCCACTATTTGTTTTGGGGTTTTGTACACGGCTTTTATGTCATAATGCCAATTCCCAACACACGTACACGTTTGCCAAGGAGCTGGCCACGGATCCTCAACCACTCCACGCTCCTTGTCCAACACGCAAATACCCTGTCCGGCCTGTTCAATGCTTTTACAAGTGTAGACTGCTTCTAACCGGCCACCATTTGCACGAAGGTTAACGTTATAAAAATGCGCAACTACATCCAAACCAATTGAGCCAAATGGGATCGGTCCATCGCAATAAAGCAAGTCTGGTTCGTACTTGTCTATCAGGTCTTTGATTCGCAAGGACCAGTGAACTTTCCACTTCTCCGGGATACCTTCCTCGTCCCAAGGCAACTTCCGATATACTACAGGGCAATCCCCATAAAGATCACTATACTGCGGATCAGAACCGTCATACGGAATCCCAGCATATGGACCTGAAGAATCACACCCCCGAGCCACTGACATCCACTTGTACGCCATCCACAAGTGATCGCTGACCCCAAAACGCATGCCATATTTCAATGCAGCTTTTCGAAACAATCCCACTACATCCTTCCGAATCCCAAAGTTCACAGAATTCCAACGTGTATGAGCTGAGTTCCATAGGTCAAAATTATCAACATGAACCCCCATACTGACAAAATACTGTGCACCCATCCGCCTATATAGGCGCACCAAATAATCCGGATCAAAATTGCGCCCATGCCAAGTATTAATAACGTCTTTGTACCCGAACACAGAGGGGTGTCCATATCTCACAATGTGATATCGATATTGGCGGGTCCCTTGGATATACATGTTCCGTGCATACCAATCACCGTACTCAGGGGCAGACTGGGGACCCCAGTGAGCCCAGATACCTAAACGCGCGTTTTTAAACCATTCAGGCACCTCGTAATCCTTCAATGAATCTATCGTACCTGCAAAAGTCTTTTTCCGTAGAACACCAATCCGCAACACGTAGGGGGGGTTCTTCTGACTCCCCCCTGCTGCGAATCCGCAAATTCGCGCCAACGGAATAACCAATACACCACAAACAAGCCTCCTCAGCATCTCCCGTCGCGTAAGCTTTCGACGCGAAGCAAAATCTTTCAGCTGTCCTGCCGTAGAATTGTTTGAAACCTCGCCCACACCCATTTTTACTTAAAGTTTAGCAAGTCCCGGCGCGCGCAAAAGGGAAATCGCTATTCGTCAGATCACGCCCACGTGCTACCCACTAGTTGGCTATAAACATTTATTGCCAAATTGCACATAATGGTGCATACAATTCACGTGCGCTCAGTTCCAATTTTCTTGATATTAATAGCTGCAAACCTGGTGGCAGGTCCCACGAAACTACCTTCTCTGAGGGTAGGGTCAACGGTTTATAGCAACGCGGTGGTAATGCTTGTCACGGCCACGGATATATACTTCAAGCACGATTGTGGTGTAGCTAACGTAAAACTCAAATTTTTAGAGCCCGAACTCCAAGCGCGATTTGGATATGATCCGGCAGTGGCAGCTGCGGTAGAACGTACACTTTTAGAAAGGGAAAAACAGTTTAGTGAAGCCGTAGCACGTCAAATTGCCGCCAACCTAATGCGCCAGATTCGTGGTCCAGATTCCTTGGGGAATCATAGCATTTCAGATCCCCTCACTAGCCACTCCTTAGTTAACAAACCATTACCACAGTTCGAGGTAAATAAATGGCTGACCGATAAACCAACGCTCACAAACCGGCTTGCCCTAATTTTCTTTTGGACCACCGAAAGCCTACCTTGTCGCACCTATATCGAGTTGTACAATAACTGGCAGAAGAAGTTTGGGGATGACTTAATCATAGTTGGAATCTGTACTGAATTGCCTGAGACTATAATTGGTTTCACTGAATTGCCCGTACAGTTTGCGCTTGCAGCTGACCCAGAAAAGAAAGCAGCCCAAACGCTTGGCGTTACCGAAGTCCCTCACATTATACTAGTTGACCCAAAAGGCATTGTTCGATACAAGGGCCATCCGGCCGCCATAACCGAAAAAACCATAAAAACCTTGATCGAATTCTTTTCAACCCCTTCGGAACAGCCTTTAGCCGAATAACCCGGCGCAAATAATAGTGGCTCTGAACTACGGAGATGCGGGCACTAACAGAACTTACCTCTTTTAAAGACGCTAAAGATTTCAGCGATTTTTTGTCTGCAAATGGTATCGAAAACCGAATCGAACTTGTACCACCGGAACGCTGGGTTGTTTGGGTCATTGAAGAAGACGACCTTGCTCAAGCACGTACGCTCTTAGAAAAGTTTAAGGCAAACCCACATGCCCAAGAAATTCAATCCACAATAAAGCTATATCGGGATGGACAAGCTTTAACCACTAAACTCTCCCACCAGCGATCCAGAATAAAAAGCATTACTAGACATTACCCAGTCCCAGTTCATGTAAGGGTCACCATTGGTCTGATCATTGTTTCCGTGGTTGTGTCAATATTGACGGGATTCGGTCAGCACGATCCGTTTGGGATTTTAAGTTGGTTCTCATTCAGCAACGATCCTAAAGAAGCACCTGAAATTTTTTCTGGCCAAATCTGGCGTCTGATCACCCCCATCTTTTTGCATTTTTCTCCCTTACATCTGATTTTTAACATGATTTGGGTTTACGACCTAGGTCGCGGCCTCGAAACAACCCTTGGGAAGTTGAGGTTCATCGCTCTAGTATCCATTATCGCCATTTTTTCCAACATTCTCGAATACACCCTTGGACACTACCTGTTTGGTGGAATGTCGGGAGTCATCTACGGACTGGCTGCGTTCATCTATGTCTCTCAAAAAATGGATCCGTTCTTCAGGTTATACCTTTCGCCTATAGCGGTAGCAATCCTAGGCGCATGGCTAATTTTTTGTTGGACACCACTAATTTCCGGAGTGGCTAACTATGCCCACATTGGCGGCTTAGGAGCTGGTGCACTGCTAGCTGTTCTCCGCTATTACTACAACTCTTGGCGCAGGCAATCGTGCGAATAGAGGTCCCAATCTACTCAGTAACCTCCTTTAAAAACTTAACTAGAGGACAACCTTTTAATTCTCGGAGACCTTCCACGAATGCCCGGGCGTTTAAATCCGCTCCTGCGAAGGTAGTGTGTGTGTTGTCATTGGTGGTAAAATACGCCTGCTTGATTTGCTCTGGGGTTAAACCCACCCACTTGTGCATTACAATATTATACAAGTCCACAAAACATGCATTTTCTTCTTTTGCCACGGAATGAGCCCAAAAAGCATACTGATTGGTTTCGATATTACTTAGTTCAACAGGTCTCCGGGGGACCCGAGGTACAGGTGAACAGACGATCGGGATCATACCAGCCTCGCGAGCCTCACGAATGTACTGCCTAATGTACCAGCCATAAGTATGGACCACTTCTTTTTGCCGTGTTATTGGGTTGTAAATCTCTTTAGTTTCATCACCTAAACCTGGCAACGTTCCCCGGGCTCGATTTGTATCATCTAAGGGTCCCGCGTCATTATGCCCAAATTGCATAATGACAAAATCCCCTTTCCTCGCGCTCGCAAGGACGTTACTCCACGACCCTTGTGTTCGGTATGTTCGGCTACTTCGCCCACCCTTAGCATGATTCTGTATCTCTATCCGATTCGTGTCAAAATATTGCCAAACAACATCACCCCACCCTTTAAACTCACCACTGGAATTATGCACAGTGGAATCACCTATGATAAATAGAACTGGCTTACCTTCGGGCCTGCTAATCTGCGAGGGATCCAAGGGAGGAGCAGGTAAATTGGCTGGGTGAACTTCGGCCTCCACCGTGTTCATAATCGGTAACATCAAACCCAAGCCAATAAAAACGACTACTAAGCTTTTCATAGGCCCGCACACTATCACAGAGTTCTTCCGTAGCAACTATTTTTGCTCACCCACAATTAATCTAAAACTTAATTAGAGAAAGACACGCCCCTAAACCAATCAACTGGGTTTTTCCTACACGGTATTGCGCCCAAAAACCGGAAATTCACACCTTGGACCTCGATCCACTAAGGCTATTTTGGGCCAAAGCCGTTATCTCAAATAAAACGGTTTCCAATCCCACCTCACGCGATCGAAGGGAATTACTCCCACTCAATTGTCCCAGGTGGTTTACTTGTTATGTCATAAACACACCGGTTTACCCCTTTTACCTCATTAACTATGCGGCTAGCTATGGCCTCTAATAAATTATACGGAAGGCGAACCCAATCTGCGGTCATGCCATCCTCAGACTGAACTATCCGCACCGCCACTACATAATCGTAGGTACGTTCGTCCCCCATCACCCCAACAGTTTTAACAGGCAGCAAGACCGCGAAGCTCTGCCACACTCTATGATACCAACCACTTTTTTTCATTTCATCTACAACGATCCAATCTGCCTTTCGAAGTGTTTCGAGCCTATTCTTGGTGACCTCCCCAATAATCCGCACTGCAAGTCCCGGTCCAGGGAAAGGTTGTCGCCAAATTATCTCGTCTGGCAGTCCAAGTTCTTTTCCTAATTTACGTACTTCATCTTTAAAAAGGCAGCGAAGAGGTTCAACCAGGTGAAATTTCATCTTTCGAGGCAAACCGCCTACATTATGATGACTCTTAATTAGAGCAGCCGGGTTACCGCCAATTGGGACCGACTCGATCACGTCGGGGTATAAAGTGCCCTGTGCGAGAAACTTGACAGGACCCACTTTTTTGGCTGCTGACTCAAATACTTCGATAAAGGTCCGCCCGATAATCTTGCGCTTCCGCTCTGGGTCAGTAACACCCCGCAACCTCTGTAAAAACAACTCGCTTGCATCCTCATAAATTAGTGGGATCCGAAACGTCTTGCCAAAAACCTCACGAACCAACTCAGGTTCTTTTTCGCGCAACAACCCGTTGTTTACAAAAATGCAGGTCAAACGATCCCCAATAGCCCGGTGAATCAACGCAGCAGTCACACTTGAATCAACCCCACCACTAAGCCCTAAGATCACTCGCTCAGTGCCCACTTGCTCACGTATTTGCCGAACTGCAAGCTCAATAAAGTTCTTCATTGTCCAACTTCGTCCACAGTCGCATATCCTGTGCACAAAGTTGGAAATTATCGTTAAACCCTTTGGGGTATGAGACACCTCCGGATGAAACTGAAGGCCATATATGCGCCGTTTAGGGTCCTCAATCGCCGCATATTCAGAGTTCTCAGTTGACCCAATCACCCTGAATCCAGGCGGCAACTTGGTAAGTTTATCACCGTGAGAATTCCAGACTTGAATCTGCGACGGCAAACCCACAAAGAGTTGGGATTTTCTCCACACACGTAAGATACTTTTCCCATATTCTCTTTTCGAACACGGTTCAACTTTCCCCCCCAACATATCTGCGATCACTTGCAAACCGTAACAAATTCCCAGTACCGGCACACCAAGCTCAAAAATCTGTGGGTCAGGGCGGGGCGCACCTTTTTGGTATACACTCGCCGGCCCACCAGAAAGGATTACCCCTTTTACGCTTTGGTTCTTTAATTCACTCGCAGGCGTATCAAACCGAAGGATCACCGAATAAACCCTACACTCGCGAACGCGGCGAGCAATCACCTGGGTATACTGGGAACCGAAATCAAGAATGGCTATCGTGTCAGACATCTGGGAGTCCCCTCACCCTTACTAAAAAAACTTACTCACAAGCTACATTATTGGGAGCGCACTACACGGATTTCCCCGGTCCGCGGGTTATAATCCCATCTATATCCCCCCGGAAGCTGAGGTAGCGTATGTATGTATCCGCTACTGACTAGCTCTTCCAATGTAGAAGGATAACGACCTTCAGAGGCGTAAAACATTTGGATTGCTTGTCTTACGCTTGTTATGTCCAATACTTTTTCGGCGTGTATCTTGGCTTGACCAACCGCCCCAAGATAATCAGCAGGCGCAGTCAGTGGGTTTTGTGTAGCTTGGTTGGTAGCAGCGGAACTGGGCCGGTTTTCACGTTCCTTGCCGCATCCAGTAATCAAAAAAATCGCGACCACTATAAGAATCAGCTGAACCACCTTCATAATCCATTCTTTGAAAAGTACCTTATCGCTTAGCACAACACCGATCAACTATTTATTACCTTACCAGCCAATAGCATCTTCTATCGTGTTGACTCCTAGGAAGTTTGACAGGATGACAAATTCCGGTGCTGCCTCAGAACATAATAGCCTGTCTAATCTCTGCTTCCACGGCGTTCCCATAAAGCTTTCTTACCAGCCGTAATCCAAACTGAATCGATGCGCCCGCTCCATTTGCAGTTACCACGTTCCCATCTTCAACAACGCTCTCCGAAGTTAATGCATCCGGTATTTCTTCCTTCACGGAAAAGTGTGCAGTGTACCTTTTCCCGGCTAAGATGCCGGCGTCAAACAAAATTAGTGGTGCAGCGCAAATAGCCGCAACCACCTTTCCTTCCGAATAGAAAAGCTTAGCCAAGTTCACAATTCTTGTATCTGTTCGGAGTTTTTTAACCCCTGGGCCACCAGGCAGCAGTAAGCAGTCGAACTCTTTGGGATTCGATAGGTGCTCCAATAGAAGTTCAGCAATCAGCTTTATATTATTTCGGCCCGTAACAGTTAAGGAATCTGTTGCAGATGCAATGATTACTTCCGCTCCTGCCCGTCTAAGAAGGTCTATTGGAGCTACTGTTTCAATCTCCTCAAATTGATCTCCAATCACACACAATACGCGTTTCTTCATAGCAACGTTTCTTCACAAAATAAATTTTGTTTCTGCTCAATTTGCCAACCAAACGCTTCACGTCCCCAGCGGGGTTCTTGAGGCTAGTGTGCAAGTGATTAGGATGGTTGTGGCCTTAAGCGCTAATTCTAAGGGAACTATTGGCTTACAAATGAAGTCATACCCACATTCTGCGCCCCGAAGCCTGCTTTCAAAATCATCCAACACAGTCACGAAGATTACGGGGACATTCTGATATCCAGGGAACGTTTTTATTCGAGTACAAAGTTCAAAGCCATTTATATCGGGCATCAATACGTCCGTAACCACAAGATCATACTTTTTATTCAGCAACTTTGTGATTGCTGTTTGTGGATCTGTAGCAGTATCTACCTTTAGTCCCGCTTTACGAAGCGCCCCGGCCATTATTCGGTTACTAACTATGTCGTCATCTACAATCAAAACCTCGGCTGAGATTCGGCCTTCTTTGAAGCTAGCATTAACTCCAGTCATAAGCAGCTCTTCCAAGCACGACATAGCACGCTGGATGGTGTGCAAAATTGACGGAGTGACCTCAAAACTACCAGCTAGTAGTTCAAACAAGAGTGCTTCAAAAGCGTTGCAAAGCAACTCAATCAACCCCAACCCTCCCATTGCGGCTCTTCGCCCCACAAAATGCACACGCTGATACAAATTTTCCAGGGCCACCCTCCCAGCATTTGTCTGGGCAACAGCTACATAGGCATCACAAAGCTGCCGTAAGCGGCGTGCCTCTTCAACACCCGCAGTGAGAAACTCTTCGCGTATTTTCGCAACCATTACAGGGTCCAAAGATACATCAGAACTGCTTCCCGGCTCCGTCGCGGATCCACTCGGTTTTGGTCTGCTAACTCTCGGCTGGCCTTCCACAGCCAAAAGCTGGCTGGTATCACTCACACCCGTCCTCCCAGCAAATATGTCTTGTACACATTGAAGTAGCAAACTTGGAGTGCAGCTAGATTTGAGTAAGCCCTTTTCCGCTCCTAAAGCCATTGCCTGTTCAGCCAGTTCCGTCATATATGCGTTGGAAAGCACTATTACGGGTATGTTTTTTAAATTGTTATTGCCCCGGATAAACTTCAACACATCCACCCCATTCAACTTTGGCATCATAAGGTCTAATACCACTAAATCCGGTTTCAAGGTGGTCAGCGCTCGCATTGCAGCAAGCCCATCCTCCGCCGTCGCCACTCGATAACCGGCCTTCTCCAATTGCCTCTGATATACCTTTAGCACGACGGGATCGTCATCCACCAGTAGCACTAATTTCCCTGTGGAATTACCCGAGTTAGGCACTTTCTTTTGCCCTGGAACCATCATGGCTTTTTTCACATATTACCCTGTGCCTAGTTGCAACCGTTCATCCGCATCTAACATTTGCGCCAAGTTCGGCCAATTCGTCTGGTTAAGACTATTAAATGCATGAAGATATACGGCCACCTGTTCAGCCGGATATTTTGACAACAACAACTCAACCGCGGCCTTAAGCTTGGCATCCTCAACGCTCGTTGGTAACTCATCGACAATCCCATTTTCGTGCTTTATGCCAAGCTCATCAAGAAAATCTTTAAGCATCTCTGTTTTAATTTTCACCAACCAGTTTTGTAGTAGCGTTATTGCTGCCGCCTCTAATCTAGGCCTGCATACCCATTCGCGTATTATTCGGTGTTGCTCAGCCCTAGGCTTCCGCTGCAAAAACTCCGGCCTTACCCGCTGAGCCTCCGCCACAGCCGCTAACACATTTTTATACGACTCGCGATCATTTTGATGAAGCTGTTCAACTATTTCATACGCCAGCCTCTCCGACATGAATCCAAATATTTCGTGTGCAGCTAGCATACTCTTTGCCAAATTATTACTTTATATCGCTAAAATTGACACTTTAAATCTTGCGCACAAATTTTCACATGTTGGGCGATCCAGTACCAGTGTTTTGTTACCCTCAAAACCTAGCACGGAAACGCCTGCCCGGCTACAATTACGCACAGTTTCAGGGCCTATACAAGGGATATCAAATCGCATGTCATGGCCTTCCTTAGCCACTTTAACAGCTACCGCCCCACCCTTTTTCCCAGCTAATTCACCCCCCCTTAAAATGCACTGATCAGTACCCTCAAACCCTTCCACAGCAAGGACCACCCCCCGCTTCACAACTACCGTCTGTCCAATATCAAGCCTGGCTATCTCCTTTGCTATACGGTACCCAAACTCTAGGTCTGACATTACACGGGAATCAATAGGAGGACCCATCCGAAATCCTACGGAAGGCATTAGCGGTTTTAACCATGGTCGTGGATCTACTAATTCAATCCCGTCCTTGGCAAGTTCCTCCGCCACCGCACCAAAAATCGTATGTGCATTCTTTTCTTTCAATCTGAGCAAAACACCCAGGGCACGTAAATCCAAGCGCGTTTCAAAGATATTTCGGGGCGCTACTTGCCCAAGCATTACACATTGCCGAACACCGGCTTGTTTGAAAACCTTTATCAGCCTCCCCAATTGTCCAACCCGAATCCAGTGTAATTCATCTACCAACCCCTCAAGCGCAGGATCTGTTTCTCCCTCAAACCCAACTGCTATAATTCGCAAATGAGAAGTCTGTTTGACAATACGAGCAAACTCTATGGGCAAAAGTTGGCTGCCCGCTATTAATCCCACAGGCTTTGTGTTGTTGGTGGAACCTTCCATGGGGCCTATATCTATTTCCGATACACCCTACAGTAAAAAGGATACCCGTTAGGGCCCTTTTTGTCTTCCGAACACCACACCAAATACTACCAAAAGTGTGGCCAAACTCAAAAATGGCAATAGAGAAAGCGCGTCCGCGTATGGACCAACACTAAATGGATTGCCTTTAGTTGTCCAGGCAGTGATTCGCCCGATCAGATTACTTAAAGTGCCTACCGTGATTGCGATTATAATTCCTGCCATAGCCCCTCCAGCGATATAACCACTTGCAAGCAAAACTCCGCCGTTGTCATCAGGTTCTTGGGGTTGTAGGTTTTTTTTCTTCTTGCCTTTCACCCTATCCACTAAAGCCCGCGCCATCCCACCTATAAATATGGGCATTGAAGCGGAAATAGGCAGGTAAACCCCTACCGCAAATGCAAGAGATGACACATTACAAAGCTCTAAAACCACTGCAATCAAAGCACCAACAATTACGAGTTGCCACGCGAGCTCGCCACCAAGAACCCCTTTGACTATGTAACTCATTAACATTGCTTTCGGGGCATAAAACTTTGTCACCTCAGAGCCGTCCGGGCGTACCGTGAATTGCCCGTTAATACCCGGGTCGACGTACCAAACCGGAGTGCCTTTTTCGTCCACCAGATATTTACCTGGAGAGCCATCTATTCCATCACGTTTGTACCAAACCCTGTACAAATTCCGATCATGCACCGACTGCGGTCCCTTCAGCCTTTCAAGCGGAGCGTTTGTGATTGCCTCAGGTGGAACTTTCAAAGACGGTGCAACTTTCTCTGCAGGCACGTAAACCGTGGCTGCGGTGTTTAGCAAAATTAGCACTGGTCCTAGTACTATGGCCGAAGCCGCTGTACCAATCGCAATGGCCCACTGTTGTAATCTCGGTGTAGCCCCAAGTAAATATCCAGTTTTCAGATCTTGGGAGGTCGTGCCTGCATTAGCGGCAGCTATACACACTATTGCGCCCACTGAAAGAGCAGTAATGTAATGCATCGGCCCTTTCCAGCCCAATAAAACAAAAAGCAAACACGTCAACAAAAGCGTAGCTACAGTCATACCTGAAATAGGATTCGAGGAAGAACCAATCTCGCCAGTCAATCGCGATGACACTGTCACAAAAATAAATCCAAACACGACTATTAGGATCGCACCAAGGATATTCATTTCAAGCGGATGGGCTAATGTGATGCCTACCACTAGAATGACGATAGCCCCAATTACGAAACCCATTGGAATTTCCCTTTCTGTGCGGGGTAATTCGTCATTCCCCTTCCTACAATCTCCTAAATTGATTGTGTCCCTTAACCCGATCTTAAAACTGGATGCGATCAATGGGATTGATCGGAAAATGCTGATAATCCCACCCATTGCGACAGCTCCAGCTCCAATATACAGAACGTAGGCATCCCTGATTTGGTGAGGTGACATATCAGAAATCAGTGTTGTGCCCGGCGAAATTGGTGTGCTGGCATAACCACCAAAAAATTTAATCAACGGGATTAATACCAAATATGAAAGTGCACCACCTGCAAACATAATTGAGGCTATCCGCGGTCCAATTATGTAACCCACACCAAGTAGCTCAGGGGACACCTCTGCAGATATTGATCCACCAGCAAAACCTTTACCGAAGACCTTCTCTGGAATTTCCTTCCACAAACGAAGCCCAGACATCAAAAACTTATAAACAAATCCAACAGCAAACCCACAAAATACTAATTGCGCTCCCGCAACCATGCTTGTTTCTGGTTTATTTTGGAGGGAGGTTCCTGCCTTCAAGACTTCCGCGCACGCTGTCCCCTCTGGATACCTCAACACACCATGTTGTTGGACGATCAATGCCCTACGCAGAGGGATCATCATTGCAATTCCCAGAAGTCCTCCAAGTGCAGCTACTAGCGTCACACGCCAAACGTCTAGATCAAATCCAAGAATTAATACTGCTGGCATTGTCACCCCAATACCGAAAGCCAGTGATTCACCCGCGGAGCCAGTCGTTTGAACAATATTGTGTTCCAAGATCGATGCTGGCTTCACACCCGCATTGGCTAAAACCCGGAACAATCCCAGTGAAATGACTGCTACCGGGATCGAAGCGCTTACCGTCAACCCCACTTTTAAAACCAAGTAAAGCGAGGATGCTCCAAACAGTAGCCCCAAAACTATACCACTTACAACCGCCCTTATGGTAAATTCCGGTAACTTAGTCTCTGGGGGTACAAATGGGCTATGAGGTTGATGCGCTATCCCGCTCATTTAAGTGCCGGTCATCACCCGCTCAATCTGTCGCTGAAATCATTACCCATCAAACCCACATGATTTGCTGCAACTCAATCACCCGTCGCTCTATTTTCTCCGGTGTAACGCGAACAAGCTTGCTCAACCCAAATCCTTCGCAGCAAAAAGAGGCGACCGCGGTCCCATACAAAATTGCCTTCCGCAACTCCCCCTGGTTAAGCCTACTGATCTGAGACAAGTATCCTGCGACTGCGCCTGCAAATGTATCCCCCGCACCAGTGGGATCGAGCACCTTCGCCAACGGATAGGCAGGTGCGACAAAGATCCCGTTAGGCCCTGACAACAGCGCCCCATGTTCGCCTTTCTTAACAATCACGAACCGTGGTCCTAATCGATGAAGTCGCTTTACCGCGGCTATCAGATTATGAGTTTCTGTTAACTGTTGTATCTCTGAATCGTTCAGAATAAACACATGCACCTTTTTTAGTAATCGGAGGAGTTCTTTCCGCGCCGTGTTGATCCAAAGATCCATCGTATCTGCTATAACCACGGGGGGTGATTCGACCTGCTCAAGCACTTGGAGCTGTAAAGATGGCGAAATGTTGGCCAAAAGACATACGCGGCATGTACGATGATTCTCAGACAACACGGGAGAAAAACCTTCAAAGACACCCAGTTCAGTCCTTAGTGTATGCCGGCGATTCATATTCTGTTCGTACTCACCCTCCCACGCAAATGTCTTTCCAGGCGCAACTGAAAGGCCTGATAGGTCAATACCTCGTCGCTTGAATAAATTTATGAACCGCGCTGGGAAATCAGTACCCACAACTCCCACAAGCTTTACTGGCGCAAATAAACTTGCCGCAACCGAAGCGTAGCTCGCCGATCCCCCAAGTAACTTAGATCGTTGTGCCCATGGGGTCCTAATCGAATCTAACGCAATGGATCCAACAACCAATACACTCATAAAAACCGCCAGTTCATTTTGTAAAGCGGCCTATCCAATCCGTTATTGCGATCAATCCTCCCGCACTCGGAAGAAATGCAAATTTGTAGGCAGACTGATGCAGTATTCCATGGTATATCCAGTAGCCAGAATTACGCTTGAAACAGGAGTCCAAAATGGATCCAATAACGATTCTTTACCCTCCACCACGTACCTCACTCCAGGTAAAGAATTCCAACGCAGACAAAGGTTGGTCCCATCCATCCTAGGGGGTTCAACAAGAACTGGCGTACCAGTTTCAAACCATTCCGTTGCAGCAAAACGGTAGGTAACAGGTTCTGAGGATAAATTCACTGCGCCTATATACCATACCCCAGGAGTTAGCGTCACCGAACCCGACCCCTTCAACATCAATATTACCTCATCTTGTGTCCCTGGCCTGTCGCTAATCACGTCGTACAACCCAACTTCAACCACCGGTAAGACCTTAGACCGTGCCACAAGGGCCATTGGCCCAGTCATATCCCTCAGCTCGAACTGAACACGCGCCGCAACCTCGGAAACAACAAACCGGTAGTAATCCACAGCAGTCCCAGCGTTAGTGCGGTCTATCCACTGTCCACTCTGTACCGGCAACACTGGTAAACTACCGTTGGTGTACGTAATTGCTATGATTTCGAACTGCACATCAGTTTGGTCTCGACTCACAACTCCAATAAACCAACGCCCCGCCTCCACATTGGTTTGTCCCTCTGGCGGCCAAACCAACACAACTTCCCTGTTAGTCCCCGGATTAAAACTTCCTAAATCAAAGTTGTCGATCGCAGGTGGCGGCCAGCCTCGTTTCACTACAAGATCGGCATTCGCGTTAAGGTTAGTTAGAACAAAACTCAACAGCGTTACACCATTCGTAACGTCGAACTGATAATATTTCACTGTCTTCCCTGCACGTATCATGCCCAATACAGGTACACCATCCTGAAGTGGCACAATGTCAAAATCAACTTGGATCGTAAACGCAACCCTATTCGAACTCTCATTTCGGACTTCCAACCAATATTTCCTTCCGGGAACCAATGGTGGTGTCGAATTTGTCGAAAGCACTACAACCCCATTAGACACGCCGCTTAAAAGTGCCTGCGAACCAACACGATCCCAGTACGGACTTGTATTTTGGTTGAATATCAAGTCTATGGGCCCACTTGCAGTGATGATATTCGTGGCGAATTCGGCCCATTCTGGGACGTCTACCTCGAAGTACAAAGAGGCCCCGCCCCATAACGTGCCTTCCCATGGAAGCCCATGCATTAGCTGAATTCCCCCTGCAGACGCTACATGCATAACGCGATAAACCCCGAACGGCGTTGACGGGACAGGTACCACATAAGTGGTCATCGGCGTAGTTGCTACGACGCTACCTATTGCTTGCCAGTTTATAGGAGGCCTCAAACTGGAGGTGTACAAGATGTCGTATCGTTCCCCAATGACAGAATTCCAACTCAAAACCAAATACCCAGGTAAACCTACTGCTCTATCCATAGTAACGGACATTGGATATCCACTCTCGAGGTAACCATTGGTTGAGACAACTGCACGCACTGTGTAACCAATATTGGTCTGCGTGCGATTGTACACGCCCAGGTACCATACACCACGTAAATCTTTCAAAGCCGAGTTGGTACGAAGAACAATTTGGTGCCAATTAGTTTGCGATGGATAACTCTCAGCAAAATATGGTGGCGTGCCCGGCACAACACCTCTTTGCAACACAAGTTTCGCATCACCTGTAACATCGAAAAGTTCCAACAGCATTGCTGGTACTTGATCTCGCACTTCGAACTCATAATAAACCCGGCTGGGTGGCCCAGGTTCAGCAGCCAACTCAGAATCTGCCGGAACCTGGAATGCCACACCGTTTGTTAACGGAATTATCACTGGACGGTTAGTACCGAAGCATACTTCCACCACAAACGTAATCGGTTCAGCAGAATTATTGAACACACCTGCGTACCAAACCCCCGGCTTAACCCTGTACGGCGTTGTGTTGGTAACCACAACTACTATCTCATCGTTGGTGCACGGCTGAGCACTCATATAATCATGGTATGCCAAATCCGGTAAAGGCGGCTTTTGATTTAGTACAACCGTTACATTAGTACCGACGCCGCTTACTCGGAACGCAACAAGGTCAGGCACCCCAGTGGAACCATAATTTGTAGGAACTTCGAAGCAGAAATACTTCGGGAATCCAGCCGGCCCAACGAAACTGGGCAAAGGTACACACGGCTGTAACCAGGTTACATCAAAGTATATGGTTATCGCATAATCCACTGCGACTGGGTTGGGATTCGTTACTGCCAAGTAGTATCCCTGACCGGGAACAAGAACCGGAGAACTGGTCACTGATAACGTTGCTGTGACAGGTGCAATAGCCTCGTCCAACAAAAGAATCGAATTTGCATCTGGCAACCGATCCTGACGGTAGAGGACTGTCAAAGGCAACACGTTCGTGCTCAAATGTTCGATTGAGAATAAAAGTGAATTAGTACACATGGTTACCCATTGAGGCACGTCAACAAAGTAATATTGGACTCCGTTTGCGTTTAGCGTGTTTGTGACGATCACCGCGTGGCGTAAAGGAGTAACCGGAGGTGTACCCACTCGCCCTGTGAGGAAACTTAACTGCCAGTTAAGTAATGCTGCGTCGGTATTTTCCGGACCGGCGCGCGTGTCCCATATCTCCAGAGTCCATTCCCCTTCTGCACACTCGCCGTCGAACACCGATAATGGCTGTTCTGGCTGGTAATATAACTCCGGCGATAACTCAAACAACCTCACATCCGCCACAAGTGTTCCAGGTAACAAACTTTCCAATGTAAACACACTGTTGCTCTGTTGGGCTGTAAAAGTAATTGTACGGGTATACCATGCCCCGTTGGTGCCATACGTATCATCAACCAAAACACCGTCCAAATAAGCACTCACTCTCGCCAGGGCTAACTGAGGATTTACTTTCAGGTCGGCTTTGCCAGCGGTTCCGGCCGCATAAATTCCACGAATCTCAGCCACTGTTAATGCCCTACTGTAAATCGTCAATTCATCCATGTATCCCCGGAAGGGCTCTTCAGATTGCAATCGACTCAAATTACCAATTGCCACACCTGGGCTATACGATGTATTCAGCCCACCGATTAGGAAGGGCACGCCTACAATTTCACCCACTACTTCACCGTTGACAAACAGTCGAGCCCTCCGCTCTGCACCCATGGTATCCCATCCAATCACAGCTGCCACATGATACCAAGTGTTAGTACTCAAAATCACTGGCGCCGCTGACACCAAATCCAACCCACACTCGGCGTTTGTACCCTCTAAATGTAAATGGAGCCGACCATCCGATGTCAGGGCAAGGTAATATGGGTCATAGCACTGTCGGAAATCTCCACGGAACACAATTTGAGCTAATTTGCCCGGAGGAGGGAATTCCAATACGTTAATCCATCCCTCTATTGTTAACTCATTTGTAAGGGCTAAGTTGGTCGGATCTCCTAATTCTATCTTCGGATTCACGCCCGAAAGCTCAATCGCTGAATTCCCCACTAAAGCGTTGGTGGTCAACCCCACATAAGCCCCATTCCAAAGCTCACCATGATTATTGCCTAGCAAATCCAAAGCCCGGCCACTTGTGGGTTCAACGTCACCGTTCCACCAACTGACTGCTCCTGGCCCACGTACTGCGTACTCAAGCCTATACCGTTTGCCTGGCAGGGTCGGCAAAATAGCACTCACTCGATTACTCAGGCCCAAGGCCACGTAAACTCCTCTATCTGCACTTGGAGTAGCACCAACTGCCAGTTCCACGTTTGTCCCTGTCACATCCCATTGTAATTCTATAGCGTTTATTTTTTCTCCTTCCTGATACAAGCGCGGCTCAGCGCCAACAAACCCATTTGTAACTATTAACCTTGGTGGATACACCTCCGTGGTAAATGGTGTGTCAGCAAATTTGATGGGCACTGCTGCCAAGTTGGGATTATCAATGAAATGAAGCAAACCATCTATCCGCGTAGGAGTTACACCTACCAATGCGATCCGGCTAATGCTGACATTTGGGTCCAAAGCCCAAATCGTCACTGGCACGGAACCAGATGATGCTACAGGGACAATATTCGTTTCCCAACTCACACCTGCAGAGCGCCAAGCCAACCCATTAGTGAGGTACACTGGTTCTTCAGCTCCAATCGCAACTGCTAAAGTAACCGGGCAGGTAGAGGCCGAATATCCGAATTTGCCCGCACTGCCAGCAGCGTAAATCGTTTCGATCTCACAATCCGAGAGAGGTCGTTTGTACAAAGCGAATTCATCCAAGCCACCGGCGTAACGCTGGTCAAATCCTGGGATTATCCCAAAGAATAATCCGCCACTCACAGCCGCGACCGGCAGATTTGTTCCTAGCGAGTTCGTTACCAACGACACTTGGTTGGCCAGAACCCCGTTCGTGTAAATAGAAAGCGTGTGAGAAATTGCTTGGTATGTTATGGCGATGTGTTGCCAATTGGTACTTACGATGGTGTTCGTAACGGTCTCAATGTAATGGTTAGTACCGGCACTATCTGTCAGGACCACCGAGATACATCCTGGCCCGCCATTGGTAGTAAATCCACCCGATAACCAAACTTGTATGCCAGACCCCGATCCATCAACCGCGTTAGTCCCCCAAACTAGCAATGGCACTGTTGCAAGCGCATTTGACGGATAGATCCATCCTTCTATCGTAAACCCAGGTCCGTTGGTGAACTCGAGCTCAGGGCATGGTGGGACTTCTATATAGGTACCCACACCGTCGCAGTAAATTGCTGACCCGACCATCCCAGGTAAATACGCAATGTTGCCCAAAGGCACACTATCATGCCCTCCGTAAATATCTACGCCACTGTTATCAAATGGCCACCATGCAACCATTCCACCAATGCCCGGGATATGGCTAGCCACTATTTCGAGCTCATAGGATGGCGCTCCTGTTGCCATCAAAGTAGAGCTCAAAACCCCGTCTCCAAGCCAGAGTACCTTATTGGTCAAAGGTACCTCATTAAACAGATCGTGCAATTGAACAGTGCCTGATGTTACATTCCATCCTGCCAGTGAACTACCGGGGCCATAATAGCCGGGAGCCACACTTCCGAAATCTGTAATGCTAACCGGGGTCCGGTTTGTGTATGCATAACCAAATGTCCCCAGACCATTGGTATCTAGCCATCCGCGATTCTCAAATAACACAGCTCTGGTACCAGAAGGGCTAATTAACGTAATTACCAAATCAGCTACGCGCGGATGGCTTATCAGCAAGCCTACATCCAATCCATTCACCATGGTACAGCCTCCCTCACCGGTCATATTAGTAACAACCATCTTGGCATAGGAAACAGCACTGTCTTTCAATGGCACATTGGTCACCACTCCAAACTGGCGATAGTTGGGAGGCGCTAGTTCATAATCAAAGCTCACTAAGATCCGGATATTCTGCGGTTCACTGCTAGGGTTGAAGATCTCGTAGTAATACCTATCAGGCTGCAAAGGCGGACGATCATAAATGCTCAAAGTGACCTCACCCCCAGGTGGATTGACAGTACCGCGTTTATCGTATTCAGACGCTGTGGGTGGTCGCGCCCTTCTTATGTAGACGATCAGCGGTTGGGTGTTACCAGAAATTGCAATTGTCATGTTTGTCGCATTCGGCGGCACATCCACAAAGTCCAAGTACGACCGTCCCCCAAGTAGAGTTACATTAACCGCGTTAGTACCTGCTGATCTTTCCACGTCTATTATCAGATTTTCTATGCGACCTGTGTGGCTAAATGAGTTATCAACTACAGTCAATTGCCAAACCCCTGCAGCTTCGGTACCGACAAAATCACGCAGTGAACCTGGGCCGTCCGAACGTCGCGCATCCACTTCCCAATTGTCCTCAAACGTAAGCACGTAAACTCTTTCAGGATCGGGCATTAGCTCCAGAAGCGTATGATTATGCAAAACCGCGTATACACCACGGTGTGACAAGTTGCCCAAAATATCCCCAAAGCTTTCGTGTTGAATAGCCTCATTCACAACAACCCGCCGAATACTCATTGGGAATGGATTTACCCCAAACACAAGCGCAGCCTGCGGTGCGTCTGGTGAACCATCAGGGATAGGCACTGGTACATTTATTGCACGGATCTGAGTACCATGATCTGTGGCTGTGGAAAACGGAATCTCACTAAACACACCCAAGAATCCAAATTCAACAGCCTGTTGATCCTCGCACTTCACACCTACGTAATACACCGTACCAGCCGTAGAATTTGAATAGACCACGTACTCGGTCCCTCCCCGTTCTGTTGATTTATCCGCAGCAGCAATGGCTTCTGGATGCAACTCGAGCAATCGTGGATCTGTACTCACATATAAGTCAATATCGCCTTCCGGCCTTGCAGCGTTCTCCAAATCCCTCTCTCGAACCGCCATGCGCCGCAGTCCAATTTCAGGCGGCATAAACGTAATAAATGCCGCATTGGTGTATCCAAATGTGTTTGTCATTACATAAAACCTCCATTGAGAAATCTGGCCAAATGCACCATCGGCCTTATTGGTGAGAGGGAAGTTTGCCCCTACCCGCTGATTCAAGATAGGGACGCCATTACTCTCAGGAGGCAAATACATGACGTTGGTAATGACCTCGCTCCTTTTGCTAGGGACGGATATTTTCAGGGCGTTAGTGACTGCTCCGTCGCCGCAGGATATTACCAAGGCAAAGTCTTGGACTATACCATTGGTGTTTTCAGGAACTGCATTAACTAGCACCCGCGACGCAATAACCGTTATCTGATAGTTTGTTCCAAGCGGGGGAGCAATGAACACGTTTTCTACGTTATTTACCCTGTCGAATGAAGGAGTAGCGTTTGTGGAATTGGGTTCCCAGGGTTGAGTAAAATCTTCTGTGCTTCTAATGTTGTTGCCCACGTAGACCACGGGATTGTGAGGAATGTCAACATTAGTTACCACCAGGTCTAAATCATTTACCAATTTAATGCCAACAGCCGGATGACCGGGCGGATCCGTCCACACCAAAGTAATCCGCAGAGGTTCCTGTTGTGCCTCAGGCGCAACTGTTACGTTTATTGTCCACTTGTCACCTGTGGCAAGAGCACGCTCTTTAGGATCCTGATCGAACACCCAAATCGATGAAGCCTCAGGTTTGTTCTTACCTGGGAACACATTAGCAAGACCTGGTCGAATCACCGTCTTTAGATTAACCAGACCCCATCCTTGAAAGTTAATCGTGTTACTGACTGCCAAATCATATGGTCTGCCTAAAGGTCGCGCACCATTAATTAGCAAAGCTTTCATCAGCGCTGGACTTACCGTAATTCCATTAGTTTGGAAATACTGTTGCATCAATGCTAGGACGCCCGAAACAGCTGCAGCAGCCATGCTTGTCCCAGATTCAAACCTGTAAAACGGGCCTATTTGGTCATTCAAAGCTTTCAGTGCTAATATCCAGTCAGACAACTCGTTGCTACGGGTAACCACAGTAACCACATCGAAGTTGAGGGTTTCAGAAGTGTTGTTGTAAACGGCAAAATATAAATCCTGTTCCTGCTCACCTTGGTCAACTGGGATTATTACTGATCCCACCCCAGACCAGGTGCAATCATTTGTAACATTAAGTGGCCACGACCCCACTTTAGCGCAAATTGGTAATCTTGGGATGACTCCCCATGACAGCCGATTAGTCACTAGATAAATTTGGACCTCAATTGCATCGGAAGGTATAAACAACCTATCATAGTACACTGTCCCTGCGGGTAGCTCCATCTCAATGATATTCACCTGTTGGAATGAAGGGTTATAGTAAGCCTCCTCATCCCATTGTGTAGAACGGGTGGACACAACCCAACTGCCTGGCGCTACTACATCTGGTTTAAACCTACCAAATTCACCCTCCCACCAATAGCCGACATTCCCCCGACTAGAGTACGAAGCCACCTCCGTCTCTGAATCGCTACTGGATACGAAGCTTATCTTGTTAGCCGCGCCCTCACCAGAAGGCAATTCGACCTCGATTTCCCGCGGTTGCTCGAGTGCGCCAACGGTTATGACATTTTTTGCCGTAGCTGGGGAAAGGATAGAGTCTGGCACACCTGAAAGTCCATTGTCATTCCCACTCCCCATATCACCCGCTGAGAAAACAAACACTAGAGGTTGTGAACCAGATACCTGAGGTAAAGCATCCCTGACAGCCGCGTCGTAGCTAGCCGCCGCCAAGTCATAAGAACGCGCTCCTGCATAATTCCAACTGTTATTTGAAATCAACGCGTTAGTCTGGGCAACCATCTCCTGTAACCGGCCATCATCAATCGAGTTCCAACCCCCACCCAAAATCGAGTACAGGTTCGCTCTGTAAGCCACACCTCGAAAATTGGCCCCTGGCTCAGATCCAGGTACGTTGGTTGGGCTGTGCTCACCACTGCCAGCGATGATCCCTGCTACATGAGTCCCGTGACCAACTCGATCTAATAGGGCACTAGGACTGGCCCCAACCACCCGTCCTGCTAAATCAGGATGCGATGCGTCCACTCCTGAATCAACCACTGCTACAAGCACGCCTGTCCCGTCCAATTCAACTCCATCCACTACATAATTAGTAAGTGTTGTAGGGGACTCAGCTACACCTAATCTCGTGCGTACTAAATCATTTGCTGGGACGCGAGGGCGCACTGGTTCGACCCAATGCACACCCGGGAGCGAGGCCACAGATACCAATGCATCGGGTGGGATTCGCACCTGAAATACTGGCCCAAAAGGCGACCTCTCGACCCCAAGTACAACCACATCGAGACGCTCAAATGCTTGTTGAACTTGGCCCGCCAAATCTCCAAACACACCCACCTTTAATTGACGGCCCCCAACTAAAGGCTTGTTTTCGACTGCACGCGCCAATAAATCTGGCGCTAGCTTAAACCACGGATGATACGGTATTACCGTTCTGACTTGAGGGTTAATCAATAACTGCTTTGCGCAGTCCGCGGAAATCCTTACCAAAAACGCATTGTTAGGCACATAAGCCTCTATATGCCCACCAATACCCTCAATTAACTTCCGAAACTCCGGCCCAATTTTACCTTTACTTTGGATAATAAATGCACCCGGATCCTCACCAGCACGTAAGTACTCCGGAATTTCCAATTCGATGCCACTGCTCGTCAAAATCACTGCATTGGCCAGTAAAATTGCATCATCCCTTCGCACTACCTCAGATACCGGCAATTCTGTGTTTTTCAGGAAATGCTTATGCAACCTCGGTTTACCCCGGGGTTCCTGAGACGATAAACTCGAAATACTTCTGGTAGTGTCTGCCTGGGCATAGTAATTACTTGTAGCATTTGCCACATTCGTGTTGGGGATATTCCTGTTGCCTTGCGAGTTTATCCCGCGATAGATGACAACCCCAGCAATGAGCAAAACCGCAGTAGTTAAAACCAAAACCTTAATTTTTCTGTTGCCCATCGTGCTCATGGCAAAACTTGCAAATTTATTGATCCACGCCTAGCCAGTTGAAAGTTTCCTGTACAATTCGAACATTTGGCGGCACACCCTCAATTCTATATGTTGCTTTTGCGGCCGCTTCAGCTGTGACCTGATAATTTGTGCACAATCCCATAAAGGGACCTGAAGGCACTATATCCGCTGGCCGTAAAGCCTGACCATACGCAAACACTACAAACCGTCGGTCCTCACACCGACACCGGAGCAGCGAAAGAATTTGCATTGGAATCCACTCATACACGGCGTCCGGGATCCCCCACCTTTCTTGAACCTCAGATAAATTCAAATATGGAGATTTCTCAGTCAACTCGGGCGTGGAAAGGATATCCCCAAGCCGTTGAAATCGCCCACCTGGATAGTTTTTCCGTGTAATATTAATTCCGTTAACAATCCTCGAAAGCGGTGAGCCCGGGCCTAACACAGCCTCAGGCTGAACTACTACCGGTTTAAACTGTAACGATGCAGCGGCACCAAGACGACTTAACTCTGCGTCTGGTGTGGAATTACTCATTACCAAGATACCGCTTAAAACTGCTGACCATGCGGGTAAAGCCGACTGATTGATCGAGAGCTGGCTGCGAGTAGCATTATCGTTTAGCGCGGTCGTGAATAAGTCAAGTATAAGCCTATCTCTGACGGGCAAAGTGAGTTGAGGATCTATCGTATTACCACTCCAACGCACCCAGGTCTTGAGGCCATCAGGGCGGCTTGCAATGTTAGTTGCTTTCAAATACACAGTCTGCCACGGGGTACCCCGATGGACTCGGCCCAACCATCCAATCGTGGGAAGTTTGTTTGTAGGAAATGCCCAATCATCCGCGCAAGTTACCAATGGATCTTTTAAAGCTAAGTCAAACGCCGTTGACGATACCGTAGTCCCCGACCGGCCCCCCCAAGGTTCATATCGGGTATTTAAGTACCCTATAGTCCGTAATTCATTTTTATTAACGTCCGCATGGGGTTTAACAAAGTAGGCCGCGTTTGTTGTATAAACATCTTGCAAGTCCCACACGGTGTAATGCACAAGCGGATCGTTCGCCTGCCAACTGTATAGGATATAAAATTTCCCCACGGGGTTAAATGGAGTTTGAACCTTGGTTTGGCCGGTGAGATTAGTCGGTCCTAAAAACGCCCTGAAAAACTGGATTGCCTTTTGTTTATCCTGTCCTGTAACTGGGTCGGCATTGTAATCGCGCCAGTCTGTGTCACTGCCAACTAAACCTGCACTAATTGCAATTTGCTGCTTAATTCCATAGGTGATAGGGGGGTTGCCGATAGGTGTAGGGTTCCAACATTCGGCTGCAGTTACAGTTTCATTAGTGCTAGCACCTGGAAAGAGTACACCTGAGATATCCACATACGCGCGTGGGAAAGAAAGTGCCACATAGTCAATAACACGGCCCAAGGCAGTGTCGTACAAGTGAAACCACACCCTCGCACGTATTTCCAGTCCCCATTTCTGAGTGGAATACCCATTTTGTATAGGCCAGAATACCAGTGGGTTTGGTGGCAAAAGCGCATTATTCGGCGCAATTATGCTTAATGGCAAGATGTCATGGCCAAAATACAGAGGCACAATAAATGAATCGTACCTATATGCGTTAAACCCTGGCCAAAAATTAGCAGGTATGTCAAATAAAACCTCCCGGTTTGTTTGGCTTACATAGCGCAAACCTAAACTGTTAGTAAACATGCTCTCCACTTCGACTCTAGCCCGCAATCTAAGGGAGCGCGGGTAATTCGTCCTGTAGGGGTTCCACGCCTCCAAAGCAACTAAGTTCGAAATCCCGATCAAATACACAATGTTAATGTTGGTAGTTGCGGGTGGTAGGACCGGGTCTGGTCGGGAAATTTCGGCTTTCCGGGTCACTACCACAACCGGCATCATGGTAAACTCATTAAAGGCAGGGAAACCCTTCCGCACGCCAACTATGAAAGGAACATTGTACACAGGAATAGCCTTGGGATCACCAGCTCGAACCAAATATGGCTCAACGGGTGGCTGGTTTAATATGTTAGGGACTTCGCCAAATTCTTGGTAACCAACAACTCGAACCCAACCGTCTCCATTTTTTTGGATGCGCGGGATGTAGACTCCAGGGAACAACCGGTTAGTGGTGGCTTCGTAAATATTTGCTGCCAATTGCAACAGGCGATGGACACCGGGGGTGTAAAAGTTAACAGGCCATACGGGGATATTTGTGACAGACAATTTGATCCCCAACTCTGCAGCTGAGTATATCTTGCCTTCAACAACCTCTAGCGGCTTATTAGAGATGGTAATCTGAATATTGGTCATTCCCACACCCACAAAATCAAACTCCTCACTAAAACGTTGGATTAGTCGTTCAGCTGTATTCGTGAAGAATACTAGTGCAGGCCAATCTTGGAAACTCACCGTTTGCCCCATTGGAATACTCTGCCAGTTAAGATTCAACTTGTTTATTTCCGGAGCTGAATTAACCCCAAGCACAC
This sequence comes from uncultured Verrucomicrobiota bacterium, assembly GCA_964654645.1. Taxonomy (GTDB): domain Bacteria; phylum Verrucomicrobiota; class Verrucomicrobiia; order Limisphaerales; family CAZZJO01; genus CAZZJO01. Next base: position 45,051 of record CAZZJO010000028.1, read on the forward strand.
TCATCAATCGATAAAACGTATACCGATTCCAAGTGGACAGATCACGTCGTCCCACATCAAGCAATCGACCCCCAAAACCAGGGAGACTGAACAAATCTTGCATTGAAAAATACGCATTAGTAGAGTCAGAACCTGACCAAGGCAAACTGGGATTATCATCATCAGTTGGAATCTTAGGCCGACGCCCCTTCTCATGTAGTTCCAACAATGAACCGTCACTGTAATCATCCACATAATCGTTTTTGAAAGCAATCTGAAGAAGGGAGTCAACTATACCATATTGGCCATAGAAGCCCTCAGCTGAAGGGATGATGGATCCGAACCTGCCCCGGTAAATTTCCAATGCATCTAAAAACGCCAGTCCTAAGCAGGCACCTGAAATAGGATTAGTTTCATAATAGTAGGGAGCACTCGGTGGATTCCACACCGACGGGTTCAAATCGCATAATAGCGCTGCTAAATTAATTTCCCAGCTGCCAATCCCCTGATTCCGAAAGAATGCTGGATCATCATCTCTTAAACCTGCCTTCCATTGTTTAGCCTGATTATGAATAAAATTCACATCTAGTGCGAAATCCATCGGTACAACAGCATATGCAAATCTAGCAATAAAACGGTTGGTACGCGAATGCGGGTCCCCAGGTCGTTCCAGCACCCCAATCCATTCTGGATCGCCCACAAAGTAATTAGTAATTGGAATTCCGAAAGCGTCACGAACTTCGTTTCCCAAGGCATCCAGAATGGGCCAATACCCGTTGGGCTCGAACCGTCCATTCCGATTCAAATCTAGGTAAAATCTTGGATCCAAAGGGGATCGCGGGTCTGAATTCGTGCGCACAGCTACCGGTACACGAGGGTCGTAAAATAGGTTTGCTATCACTTTAACCAGCTCGTCCTCGGAGAGAGGCTTCCCGTCTATACGATAATCATAATTTACGTTAGTGAAATTTGGAACGCTAAGTTGCGGGTCAAAACCGCGGTAGTTAATGTAATTGGTTGAAACAAAGAATTCAGGTACCAGCGAGCGTAAAACACCATTTGTCACTTGGGATGCCATTTGGCGGATTTGATAAAGCACGCGAGCACAGGCGTGATCCAAGCCGCTCTCTAATGCTTGTCTTGCCATGGTCTGGTCTACCGTTGTGGCAGCTACCGCGCGTTCACGCCGGCTCAAAGCTACAAACGTAACCGCCATTATCATCAATAGCGATAGAAGTATAAGCGTAATAACCAGCGCTACACCCTTTTCTCGGAATCCTTTCATTTATATACCTCCGGGTCAAAAGCTGGGATTTGAATCACTCGCTTAAAAATCTGAACAGCACTAGGTTTATCATTAAGGTACTCACGCACGCGGCCCTCATCCCATGGTTCTATTCGCGCGTATAGTGCAGGCTCCAAAACCCCTAACTCGACCTCAAGCATGGGCGGCACAATCCCATCGTAAAAGAGCCATTCACACGCGTTAAATTCGGGCAAAGGCTGCATTTTCACATTCCTTTGCCAGCCGGGTTGATTGGTCAACGTCGATCCTACCAACGGCCGCACATGAAAGTGAACCACGCCAGATGCGATTTTCCGATAACGAGCATAGCTAGCTGGGGTAGTGTAGCAAAAACTAGTCACATATAGAGCTAAGTTCGTGTTTATTATTGGCCTTTCGGGAGCAGCATTCCAACTCCACTCAACCCGATACAAATCCCCTACCACACCTTTTTCCCCCCAGACCTTATAACCAATGGCACGCCACTGACGATTCCTTAGCGTTACGAAAAACACATCGTTTAGGTAATTGGTCCGCAAAACCGAAATCCGGGGCAACACTTGAGTAAGCGGTTCTTGAATTTGAAGCGGCACAACATCCCAACGATTTGTGTAGCGAACTTCATGGGCCCCCTTCAAAATCACTATAAAAGTCGGCACTTCTCCTGTGTACTTGGACACAGGACGAAACTCACACAATTCACGGTCAATCATGTCCAACACTGCACGACCGGTCTCAAGCACATCTACTTGTGAAGTGGATCCCCTCAAGACACGTTGCGTCTGATTCAACACGACCATGAGGGCCACAGTGATCATTGCCAACACGGTCACCGCCACCATTAATTCGATCAGCGAAAATCCCGATGCCCTAGAACGGGCTTGCCCCCTCCCTCTGCTACATGAGCCCACTCTCAAGAACCAAATTTTAAGTTGGCTGTACATGAACTTTTAATCGAATTCAAATCATCTTTCTTCCGATAACACTTGCGCCCTGTAAACCCGCCGGCCATAGCCGACGGTTCCGTTTGGGTACACTGGCCATGCAAATGAAAACTGAACATCATAAAGTTGAGCTTGCGACTCCAGTTGCCACTTACTAACAACAGGGGTCGTCTCCCGAACTAACAAGTATTTGAAACCCATTTCGGTAACAGCAGGATCCGTCTGCGGATACTTATCAAATGCCGACCCCGCCCCCGCACGGATGTATAACGTCAGCCTGGTAACTATAATCTTGAGCAGATTTGCATTAGTATCCACCTCTATCTGACCTACAAAAGGCCTTAGTTTTAACAAGTCCGCCATCAAGACTTGGGGCAGATCACGGGAGATCGGGCCCACTAAAGGACTTATTACCTCACACACATAACCCTGCGTTACTTGGGAACCCTTCAATTGCCCACTTTCCTTTTCATAAACATTAAAGACATTCGTAACCCAAACTTTCCGTATGCCATCTTTGTCTGGAATGATGTATGTCCAAAGTCGGTGTAATGTCTCTGGATCAATTGGCACATCTGGCTCCATCCTTATAAACCGCAAAAACATCCGTGCATCGTGATCGATGAGAGTATCATCCTTATTCTCGCGCTGAACACCCAAGCCGAACGGCAAAAATCCGATAATCGCCACCAGCCCAAACGCGATAACTGCAAGCGCCAGGGCAATTTCAATCATTGTGAAACCCTTACTCCAACGCCGTGGTGATGAACACCACGTTTTGCATGCTAGGTTGGTTGATTGTGTGTGCGTATCCATACTTGCTACTTCATCTTGCCTCGATTCAACCTTTTATTTTCGGGCGTTCCACCCTGGCGCGCCCTGTCAAGTAATCGATTCGGATTATAGTGTAAGTATTTGTCCAGTTCCCCGGTGGGTTTTCGATCACATCCGGATCCAAGGGCAGGAGCGAACCTACTTCATCGCCTTTCCGCCGGGGCCACACACTACCCGTACATAGGGGTATCAACTCGTCTTCTCCATTTCTCCCGGGCAAGATTAGTCGCCCCTCTGGGTCAAACCCCACAGCCGGCAATGGCACATGAATTCCCTCAGCGGTGGGGAATCGGATCTTCCCCGGTATCCAACTAAAAGGCTTTAACTCTACTGTTTCGTCATTCAACTTAAACGGCATTAAGAATCGTTCATCAAACTTACTCGGAGGAATAAACACCCCCTCTGGTAATGCCTTCCATTCAGTTATGTACCTAAATCTACCGCGACCTGGTTGATCTCCAGCACGCCGAAGTGCAACGATAGCATATCCACGGTACTGAAGGTTAAGCAGGTTAGTAGCAATTTCCATCTGTTTAGGCGGCAATGCCGGTGGATCCCAACTAAATCCCTGCCAGCGGGATACATTGGGTAAAAAAACCACGTATACCTCAGCACGA
>CAZZJO010000029.1:0-2831 GCA_964654645.1 uncultured Verrucomicrobiota bacterium
AGGCCACAGTGAGTGCCGGTGGAGAACAATCGCATAGTGGGTATGTGTTTGTGCGGAAGCCGCCCGAAACGTTCAGCTACGACCTTGACGGTAACATGAGCACTGATGGTCGGTGGAACTACACTTGGGATGCCGAGAACCAGCTGGTTAAGGTTGAAAGCCGGTCGGACACCCCGCAAGCCTCCTGGCGTCGGGTGGAATGGCAGTACGATGCTTTGGGTCGTCGGATTCGGCAGACGACCTGGATGTGGAACGCTAACAGCGGCACATGGCAAGTGGCTGGAGATTTGAAATTTATCAGTGATCCGATGCTGTTTGGCAGACACATAGTGGAGCTGAATGGAACTAACAACTCGCTGGTGCGAACCTACGTTTGGGGTCTGGACCTCTCTGGGACGATGGATGGTGCTGGTGGAGTAGGTGGTTTGCTGTGGGTGACGTTACACACTGCAACCGGGCCTGCTGCTGGGCCCCACTTTGCGGCCTACGACGGCAATGGAAACGTTGCTGCCCTTGTAAGTGCGACTGCTGGCACCGAAACCGCCCGATATGAATATGGTCCCTTCGCGGAGCCCATTCGCCTCACTGGCCCTGCCGCTAACCAGAACCCCTTCCGTTTTTCCACCAAGCGCACTTGCAACACCACTGATCTAATCCTTTACGAATACCGTGCCTATAGCCCCCGCCTTGGTCGCTGGATGAGTCGGGATCCGATCGATGAGTCTGGGGGATTGAATTTATACATCTTTGTGGGCAACATGCCTGTGTTTAGATTAGACAGGGACGGTCGTTTTTGGGCACATTTGCATGCAGTAGCTACAGCCTTAGCAGGTTCTAGGGCTGGGCTCAGCGGGTCGTGCATCCTATTACTAGTTGCGGGAAACATTTCGACTGATGTTTTACCGGGAATCATGAATGATCATGCATATCACTACACACGTCCCATTTATGGGGATAAAGCTGCGGCGCTTGCGAAGAGCAAAGCGGTGATGGAAGGGCTAATTCGACGTGGTTGTGAGCTTGCACGGCGGGGTGCGTGTAAATTGGGTTTGTGGCTTATTGGGATGGGGTTACATGTGCAACAGGATTATTGGTCACATGTAGTTGGAGGGGAGCCAGTTTCATACGATCCAGAGGCTGAGAAGGGCCGAATTGCGTATCCTCCTGATGATAACCCGAATCATCGTGATCATGCGAGAGATTTTGATTGGGGCTTGGCATTTGAGGCTGCGAAGGGATCGTTTATAGTTTTGCTTTGGGCGAAGTATTGGTGTATGGGATGTTGTTGCAATTAGCAGTGAAGGAAATATGAAGAAGGGTAGAAGACACAGGAGTACGGGTTTGTGGTTGGAGGGTTGGAAAGTCGTGAGTAGCTTTTTGAATGCGGGGTATTTTGTTTTATTGATTGGCTTTGGAGTCGTTGGTTATTGCGGTACGAATGTTGCTGTGGGTGCGGGATTAGGGTCTGAGATCCAACGGTCAACCATTGGGTCACCGATGGTGGGGTTGGATGAGACTGGTCAGAAGACATTGCCCAATGTGATACGGTTCTATGGCGTATCTATACGGATTGCTGACGAGGATAAGTGGAGGGAGTTTTTCGATAGGAGTATTAGATTGGTTTCTGAGGCGACTAATCAGTTTTATCGTAGAGGGGAGCTGGTATCGGGCGAGGATCTTGCTGTCCGTATGAGGGCGAAACTGGAGTTTGTGAAGAAGGTGTACTCGGATCCGTTTGGAGGGGAGGTTGCAACTGTATTGGATGTACTCACGACGGCTGATGGGTTGACGCGTGATGGGGTGTTTGGAAAGAGGTTGGGGTACGAGGTGATGGAGGAAGGCAAGCGGTATTTGGTTTATGACTGGTTGAAAAGGCGACAGGGCGTGAAGTCATTACCGGGCGAGTTTTCATTAGAGGACAAGAAACGGGTTATGACGGGGGAGATGGAAGATGAATTTTTGGTGGTGGAAGTTGGGACGAATCGGTTCCGGGCTTTGGTGAAGCTGTACGAATTACTAATGAAGTCAGAACAGTTGATTGAGTTGTCCGAGGTTAAAATTTTTGGTGATGGCAGGGAAGTAAAGAAGGAGGTGGTATTGGATTTGTTGCGGCAGCAGATTACGTCGGCGGATTTTCGGGAGAGGTATTTACTAAAAGATCTGAGCGGGCTGGGAGCAGGAGGTGAAGATCGCGCCGCAAGGGAGTTTAAGAAGGTGCTGATGGAGGCGTTTGAACTTCCTGAGTCAAAAAGGGCTAGATCTGCTTTGGACATTGAATGGCACAAGAGGCTTACAGAGGCAGCAGAGGCAATTCGCTTAAACGAGTGGCAACGAGCTGAGCAGATATGGCGGGATTTATTAGCGACAGGGCCCCACCGGGGAGACAGGCGCTTTTACACTGTTTTTGAGGAAGGTCACGAGACGAATATAGTAGACTGGCTTCTCTGTAAGCTGGATGTAAGGGTAAAGGACGAGCAGTTAGGGGAATTGCCCGAGCCGGTGGAACGAGTACTAAGGATGATAGACGGTGACTGGAAAGGGGAGCGTGGGGCTGGGAAGTGAATTTGAGACTCGTCAAATGTACGCTCATAGTGGTTTGGATCGTGGAGAGGAGTTGTGCTTCTATGCCCGAACTGAACATTTTATGCTGTTCAAGTAGGTTGAATGTGTGTTAAGCAAGCGTTGCGACTAATAAAGTGGTTTGGCGGAAAAGCCAAATGGGTGTGATGTGGGGTTCAGTTTATATGAACACACATTCAGTGGTGCTAATTGGGGAGAAAGGTTGGATCGTGCGGTAAAACCTCTGCATCGTCAAAATGCTGAACCAATAC
>CAZZJO010000030.1:0-9731 GCA_964654645.1 uncultured Verrucomicrobiota bacterium
GGTGGCGGCGGGGGGGCGAGGACAGCGGCCTGTGGGAGAGGTGCGGGGGGGGCTTGTACCTGAGGGGGACGATGGACGGCGCGGGGGGTGTCGGCTGCCTGCCCTGGCTGACTCACCCCCCTGGCCCGACCGCTGGTGCCCATTTCGCCGCGTACGATGGGAACGGCAACATCGTAGCACTGTCGGCTGCGTCGGATGGGTCAGTGAGCGCCCGCTATGAGTACGGTCCATTTGGTGAACCCATCTGTGTCACCGGCCCCGCCGCCAACCAAAACCCCTTCCGCTTCTCGACCAAGCGCACCTGCAACACTACTGACCAGGTGCTGTATGAATTTCGCGTGTACAGTGTCATCCATGGCCGGTGGCCAAACAGAGACCCCGTCGGGGAACGAGGCGGGTTGAATCTTTATGCATTTGTCGGCAATTCCCCAATTGTTTACTTCGACGTTGATGGGCGTCTGTCCGAGAGTGCCTGTCAGACAGCGGTCAATAACGGGCTCCAAAACAATGCCAAGGCCAAGGCGATCATGGCAGAAATAAAAAAGCGCGGATGTCCTGATCCCTCACCCACCTGTAGAGTCTGCTGCGGTGAGGAAGAAAAGGCCGGCTACACCGCGTATTTTGATCCGGAGACGAAAGTGATTCACATCTGCTCAAATAAGGAGAAGAACGGCAGCGAAGTCATCCAAACACTTGTGCATGAATTGATCCACGCCTTGGATGACTGCAAGGGAACGAAATGGGACGATTGTAGTCATCGGGCTTGTTCTGAGATTCGGGCTGTTGACTGTGCGGGGGAATGTGCGCCGGGAGGTACTTTCAGGTCGCCTGGCGAGACGTATCGACAGTGTGTGGAAAGGATCGCCACGTTAGCAACGATGGTTGATCTGAAGTGCAACGCTCAACATGTGAAAGACAAACTTAACGAGTGCATGGGCACATGCCACTGAGTCTATGAAACGGGCTATCGCGTTTGTGGGCCTCACGCTATGCGTGTTCCAGTTGCATTCGCAGGGCGTTGAGGCGGCGAAGGACACCATGCAATTGCAGGTCTCCATTGAGTCGGTGCGCGCATACACGAACTGGGCCGAATTTCAATTGTTAATCTCTGGAAGCAACACAGTTCCGTTGAAGTTGAGCCGCTTCAGTCTTATCAACTTACTTCGAGCGGTAAAATTCACAGACACCAATAAGCAAGCTTGGGGCGTTCGCTATAGCGGTCGCCTTGAACACCCGCCGCCGCCTGATGTGGATTTCAACGTCCTGATCGCCCCCGCGACAACAAACCGAGTCCGAATCGCAACGGAGCCTATCGTCAGCCTTTCTAAAGGAGACGCGGCGTCCAGTCCTAGCTTGCCTGTCCTGCTTCAGTATGAGCTTTCCCGCGAGGTGGGAGCGATCAACGAGACCACCGGGCGGTTTTCGTGGGTCGTTTGCAAAGGTGCTGGAACGGTCGAAGTTCAGTGGATGGCAAGTGAGAAGTGAAGTCCTGTAATATAGCCGTTTGCTCCAATATGGCATTTGCCACGGCAATCCCGCCAAGATGTGAGAAGGAATTTAGCACCGCTTAGGCTGCGGTGAAGTAGGCCCGAATCTTTAGGCAGCAGCCCAGAAAAGCAAATTTGGGTGAATTTTTTGCCTGACGCAATATCATCGGTATGGTGATGTTGGGCCATGCCTGCAATTCGCAAACAAAAATCGTATTTCACCTTCACCAATTCCCACAAAGCCACCTGCCACTGCGGCCAACTGCTCAGTGATTTGGACCTGTATCATCCGCCCTGTTTGGAACTGATCGCCAACCAGATGTTTTACGCGATAGCGACATTGGCGTACAACATCTTGGTGGCGTTGCGTGTGATGGAGCTGCCTGATGAGGCGCAAGGCTGGCGTGTGCGGACCATGGTGCGGCATTTGTTGACGGTGCCTGTGGTGATCAGTCGGCATGCGCGGTATCGGCGGGCAAAGGTGTGTGTGCCTGCCGGATGGCTTGGTTGGTGGCGGTTGTACTTTACGCGTTGGGTACCGAGGCGTGGTGCTGGCCGACCGATGTTCGAGCTGGTGGATTCATTTTCATCTGTCCCGCCTATTAGGCGGGATTTGGGTTATGGCTCGGAGGCTGTTGAGTCTGTTTGAGGAGACCAGCCCAACTGGGCTGGGTGGTGGAGCTTTGTCTGGAGCCGGTTTTGGCATCGAGCCAACCGGAGTTTATTGGTCTGGGCGTGGTGTGTTTGGAGCTTTGGAGAGGTAAAAATCCCTGTTGCTGGTGTGTGACTGTTGCTTTAGCGGGCACCAAGGTGCGTTTTGTGCCAGACAACCCTACTAGCAACAACCGTGCCAAATCACTCGCTAAAGATTCGCGTAGAAATAGACAACGATGCCAATTCCGAGTTGTGCGATGGGTGGACCTATGGTTACACTTTCCCGAATGATGGCAATTGGGACATATGGGTTTGTCCCCTAGCATGTCGACATGGTCGGTGGTGCCTAGGGGCTACAATCATACACGAGTTATTTCACGAGTGTCATCAGGATAATCCGTGGGACGAAGAGAAAGCTAAGGGAGCAGAAAAAGCGTGCGGGTTCATCGATGTATGTCTGTGAAGAGAGTCATTAAAAGATACTCCAGAGTGTGGGGACTTTTGGCATGCATTATGGGTTTGGTTGTTACCTCATTGGGTGGGGATGAGGCAGTGAGGGTTAGGCTATTTCCATACTATAGTCGGTATACTGTGCCAGGTGGGGAGAAGGCGCTGGCCATATTATGGATTTTGGGGTATGGGTCGGTTGAAGAGTATCAACAGGCCAAGGGGCTAAAAGCAGATGGGGTTGTTGGCCCGGAAACGTGGCGAGCCATAATGGAGGATATTTCGGTTAAGGGAATCGAGATCAAAGGTGAAAACGCCTCTGCACCGTTCTCACTTGGGGTTGAGCTTGTAGGGGGAGAGATAAGATTCACAGTGAGCAATTGCACTAGTAAGACGGCAATTTTTATGGGGGCGAGCTCATTTGACGAAAGCCGGCAATCCAATGTTGGGGCTAGTTTCCTTATCACGGGTTCTGTTTCTGGGCGCAAGCCAGGGGGCTTAACATACAGGGCTGGTTATAGGGTGCATGCTATATGGAACGAGCCTTTGAAGTTGCCCGCTCAAGGCTGCGTAGTGAAAGCGTTTAAGCTACATGAGGAGGGTGAAGGGTCAACCGAATTTGCATGTCGTGCACTGTGTGTAGTTAACGAATCAACAGTAATGGTTGTAGCAAGCTCACCAGTGGTGGCAAATCGAGCGCTTCGTATTGAGGGTTGTAAACCGTAGCAGGGCTTCTTTACACACAGGCGTGAGAAGCGCGCTTTTGTGGGACTTGACCTTTCCAAACGAGGTTTGAGGTTAAAGCACTGCTGTGTTATTTTAGGGCGGACGTTATAACGGTTGGATGGCTAACCACGGGGTGCTCTTTACAGCACTTGGGTTTTGCAAAATTGGAAGCGGATGGTGGGATGCTGGGCGTGGTCCAAGTAGGTTACGTGTCAAAGGCGCTTTTGCGCCGCCATGGTGAGGGAAACGCGGTAGTTCTTGGCAGGGCTACCAATATTGCCCGAACTGCTTGGTACGAGCACGTACCGTTTAGTGAACCGCTGCGGGTGAGCGGTTGGCTTGTTCCCCTTGACCAAGGGCCGTCGGAGTCCAAGTTGAGCACCAAGCCCACCTACAACACCACCGATCTGGTGCTGTATGACTACTGTCGTTACAATCCGACCTTAGGGCGTTGGCTGAGCAGGGATCCGATTGGGGAGGAAGCGTTTTTGAGACGCTTTATTGAACAGGTTCGGGTTTACGAGCGGCCTCGTTGGATCCTGGCCTCAAGAAAACACCCATACCGTTTCACTGATAACAACCCTATAGGCAGTACGGATCTTCTTGGCTTAGTGTTGGAGCTGGTTGGACGCGAACAAGAATATGTTGCTGTGAGGTGCTGCTTACGGTGCAATTGGCTGACGACCCGCAACAATGCCGAGACTGCTGCTATGATGGGGCAGAGCTGGGCAGATTTTCTGATTCGCCAACGCGGTGGAGATGCTAGTGGCTACGATCATGAAGCGCTTCGGCATTGTATTGCTTCTAGCATATTGGCTATCAGCGCCGGGTGTAACTGTGCCGAGTGCGTTGGGACAGCGCGCGAGGATTACCAGCAGAACAGCGGGATCAATACGCCACGACAGGCGCAACGTGGGAAAAACAATAACCGCATTGGTCGTTTTTGCGCCGGATGCAGAGGTAGAAATGGAGAGATGGGTACGGCGTCTAGAACAGTCCGGCAGGTAGTAGAGTGTTGCGTCTATGCTCTCGACAATGGGTATCTAGACACGAGGCCTTGATTTTCGTGAGTATTTTCTCAATGATGACTATGATGTCCAAAGTCAGAACGATCCTTGTGTGGATAGGGCTTTTCTGCCTTGCGATCGCAGTCTATGCGCTGATAGGTGCAGATGAGCCTTTTGTTGCCGCTGGTGCACTTTATGGAGGTATCGGCTGTATGTTTCTTGTGGCTGTACTCTTTCTATGGAGTGCGTTGAGGGAAAGAATGCGAAGACTTCATTATTTAAAATGTGCTGCGTTGGTTTTTGTTTTGCCGCTTTTTGTCGGTGTTGTGCTGGGTGTGATAGACCGGGTGACACATGATCGAAGAGTGGCCCGCACTGTTGCGGTTATAGAGTCATTGGCTGCCGAAATTGAAGCGCTTCGGCAGGCGCACGGGAAACTGCCAGAGAACATTGCCGAGCTGGAACGAATGCTAGGCAAGCCCGTCCCAACATCTGCATGGGGCTGCAAACTTTGGTACGAACGAGACCCTATGAACCCCGAGCATTTCATTATCTCGACCATGTCAACATCGTTAGACTTTACTATTTTTAAGTTCTCTTCTCGTGACTCCAACCGAGGCGTCGTGCTCACGCCATTCTGAAAAAATGCAGCGATCGAATGGTGCCGGGAATGCGTCACCAAGTGCAGTTTCAATCTTGCCAACTGGCGGCTTATGGAGCAAATTTTTGGGCAATGACGGCGGCCTGCAGGTGAGTGCGACCAAACGGCACGATTTGCTGAACCGGCTGAGGCGGATTGTGGCTGTGCCCCTCGGTCTTTTGTGGGGCAGCTTCCACGACGATGACAGCGGTGTAGTGCGCAGCTACGTGTGGGGATTGAATTTCTTTGGCACAATAGATGGTGTACGTGGCGGGGGCAGGCTGCTTTGCTTCACGCAGCACATCGGCTCAGACGCTGTTACACATTTTGCGGCTTATGATGGGAACGGAAACGTGGTTGGTCTAGTAAGTGCAACTAGCGGCACCGAAACCGGCCGGTATGATACAGGTCTTTCGCGGAGCCCATTCGCCTCACCGGCCCTGCGGCTGCCCTGAACCCCTTCCGTTTCAGCACCAAGCGGACTTGCAACACAGTTGACCTGGTGCTCTACGAATATCGGGCTTACAGTCCCACCTTGGGCCGTTGGCCAAACAGAGACCCCATCGGGGAGTTTGGGTTTGAAACGTTGCGGCGGCAGCGCACACGAGGTTTTGCGTCGGCTGGAAACCTTTACGGCTTCGTGGATAACAACCCATTGAACAGCTTTGATGTCTTTGGCCTCTACGAATACGAATGGGAAGGTACGTTCACCGAAGCTGAAAAGCAGGCCATCATGGACTCAATCCAGCGGGTGCGGGACAGGGCGAACGCGCTGATCAAGCAGATCGATGACAATATCAAGAACTTAAGGAGATGTCCATGTCCTGCTTACGACGAGCTCGCCAAGAAGCTGGAGGGTCTCAAGAAGCTTCTTCAGGGGATGGTCAGGGAAATTGACGACCCCGGCTGGAACTTGGAAATCTACAAAAAGAAGATGCCTGGGACAGATGCCGAGTATTGGAACTCTCAAGTACCTTGGTTTGATGACGAATTGAGATTGAACCCAGGCTGGTTCGGGCAGGGAAGGATCGATCAGGACACAACGATGTTCCATGAAATCACACATGGGCAAGGAACAGTGGACAATGACTTTTCAAATCCATACAACAACGCCCACGCGCTTGAAGGCTTGATGCATATCGACAAGGAGAACTGGATCTACTTCAAATTTGACAAGAAGGATGCGGGCAAGAAATGTAATCCGGCGGGCAAATGAAGACGCGCACAAAAACCATTGTCGGTGTTGTCCTCACACTCATCGTCGCGGCCATCGTCGTTGTTTTCGCTTTTCCGCAGGTTGCCGCGACTCGCTACATTTATTTTGACACGAACAGCGGCCGATTGAAAGTCCAGTGCGTCAGTTTCGGCCGGATCTACCACGAGTCTGTCGAGGAAACCGAGTATTCAAAGTTGCTAAAGGAGTTCGGCTTCGAGGAAGAATCTGCCGATTGGAGGCCAGCTTTTTCAACGGAGTTAGGAATACGGCGGTTTTTCCATCCTCAGAATGTCAGTTATCCTTACGGCAGAGTTTGTGCTCGTGTGAAAGAGTTTACCATGTGGTTAGAACTTCAGGAGAAGGCCGACGCTCGGGAGAAACGTGAACAGCTGGCCAAATTTCGGGTGCTCGTGCGTGAAGGTAGCCCTGAGCAAATCCAAGAATACGTCAGTAGCTTGTTGCAACAGAACGCCGCGAGCAAGTGAATGCGAACGCCCGCCGGTGTCCTTTCAGAAGGTGTGAAAGATTTAGGCTGCGGCGAGGGAGTGCAGGCCCTGCGCTCGTGCCATGTCTTACCAACCACTGGACAGGAGATGTGCATTTTGATGCAGGCCGAGCCGCACTTGGGTGCACGTTGTACCGTCGCAAAATGTGTCAGACAAAAGCTGGTCGCAACTGCAAATCGGCGTTGGAAAATGGTTCTAACAGGATGTTGAAAACTGGCTGTTTTGGAAAACCGACATTCGAAACTATTGGTATTTTTGCATGTTGTCCCTTTGAAAATAACTTTTTCAACACCCTGTTAATTTGTCCCAGGGACCTGTCACGCGTTTGTCGTACTGTCCTGGCCGCTGGGGGGAATTGCTCAAGTCGTCAATGTTAAGGCTTACATGGACCCCGGCCATTTAATTTTGGACAATCACGATCCCACGAGCGGACGCGGCTGCCCAAAAAACGTTATGCACATGGTCACGCCTTGCAACAAAACCAGCTTGAGAGGTGAAAATGATGCGAAGCCGACAATATGTCGGCGCTCCAGTTACAAGAAAAGGAGTGGCCAACATGGACGGCTTGACAGAAGATTTCAGGAGGCAAAAAATGCCTTGCAATACAGATGCAGAGGCATCCTGTAAATTACCGGCGGGCATGCGACCTACACCAGGTCATGGCGGCAGGGTGTAGCTTTTGGGTGTCGCATGTGACTGCTGGGTGCACGTCAATCACCATCAACGAAAGGAGCCACAGTGAGTTACCGCAATCGAATTAGATCGTCCGCATTCGCAACTGCGTTGGCCTTGACCGCCGTTGTAGCCGGGTACACCAACGGCGCAGCTCAGCAAAATAGCACATCACCCAGCACCGCAACCAAACCACCGCCTTTACCGCTTCATCAAATCGAGGGTAATGGAGGTGTCTTTTCCACGTTCTCGGCCTACCTTGTCAACCCCCCTCGTAACGGCGAGCCCCTTGGCCGGCCCAGTATCGGGTTCGGTTACATCAACATCGGCCACGGACGCGACCTGGTCGCACTTACAGTAACTGAAACGCCGTGGAAACGGCTCGAACTCGGCTTCGGGTACAATTTGTTAAATCTGGGGGACTTACCTGCCGTGATAGCCGCCGGGGGCGGGCCGGTCATTGATCAGACACTGGCCTTGTACCACGCAAACGCGCGGCTCCAAGTCCTGTAGGAAGGCCAGTTCGAGTTGAAGTGGATGCCGGCAGTTACGGTATCAGCACACTACAAAAACAACGATGGCATCAGCCGGATCAACGACCAGCTTGGCGGCGCGCTGGATGCAATTGGGTTGCAGGATGATTCAAGTTGGGATTTCACCGTGTATGCGTCCAAGATGCTGACCTTTATGCCAAGGCCGGTTCTGGTGAACATCGGTGGGCGCGCAACTGAGAGTGCGCAACTTGGGCTGTTGGGGTTCACAGATGATTATAGTTTCGTGTTTGAGGCCAGTGTGGTTGTCCTTGCCACTGAGCGGTTGATGTTTGCCGCTGAGTTTAAACAGCAACCGGGCGAGTTCATGCCGACCTCACTTATCGGCGAGCCGGACAATTGGTGGACGGTTGCAGCGGGCTACGTGATCAATCCGCACATGACGATTGCCGTTGGCTATGGCCACTTCGGTCGTGTGGCAAACCACAAGGCCAATGCAGTTTGGGGCATCACAACAAAGTTGGAGTTTTGAAAAACCGAAAACCAGCAAAATTGACCTTACCATGAAAACAATCGAGAACATTGGACTCAAGAATGTGCAGGAGGTTTACAGCGGCCCTGAAGGCGAGCTGTGGGAACTGATTATGGGCGAGCAAATCCACATCGGCGGTTTGCAGTCCTCAATGGATTTAGCCGAACGCGCCGGTATCGGCGCCGGTCAACGCGGCGTTGACCTGTGCAGCGCGTTGGGGGCCGGGATGCGGTTCCTGCTCAGGTTTCGCAACGTTGCTCACATGACCGGCGTGGATGCGACACCGAAGATGTTGACCCTTGCCAAGGAACGTTGCGCTGCTGAAGGGTTGGGTGATCGCGTCAGGTTTGTTGAAGCTGATGTGTGTGCCACCGGGTTGCCGTCCGCAGAATTCGACTTTGTGTGGGGCGAGGACGCATGGTGCTACGTCGAAGACAAACCTAAGCTGATCGCCGAGGCAGTGCGCTTGGTCAAGCCAGACGGCACGATCGCATTTACAG
Organism: uncultured Verrucomicrobiota bacterium; assembly: GCA_964654645.1. Classification (GTDB taxonomy): domain Bacteria; phylum Verrucomicrobiota; class Verrucomicrobiia; order Limisphaerales; family CAZZJO01; genus CAZZJO01. The sequence continues at coordinate 8,879 of CAZZJO010000030.1, forward strand.
ATTGGATGGAGGGTCCTGTTCAGATGAACGATGAAGAGGCACGGCGGTTCCTGACGTTTATGAAATTCCCGAATGTGCTGACGCTCGACGAGTACTGCGCTTTGCTGCGGCGCAACGGGTGCAACGTAATCGCGGCGCATGACACGGGGCGGTTCCCGAAGTACGTGCCGCTTTACATTGACATGATCGAGAAACAGCTCACATACGACGCGCTAAAAATTATCGGGTTCGATTTTAAGCTGGCCGAGTGGTTGCTCGGCGAGATGCGCTTCATGCAAACGTTGGCCCAGGAGGGCAAGATCATTCAAGGATTGATCGTTGCCCGAAAAAGTGAGAATGCCTGATGTAGGTATATTGCACTAGTCCGGGATACCTGTTAAAGATGCCGGGTTGCCCGTGCAGATATAGCGGCTGTTGTTGCCACAGGTTACGGCCGTAACACCGTCCGGTTTGCCACTACAACCATGAGCGAGATCACCTATCACGCGCGTGGTGTTCAATTCTTTAAGCCGGATGCGCGCATGATCATCGAAATCGGCGGGCAGAACAGCAAGGTTACTCATATTGCAGATGGCGGTTTCGTGCGCGACTGCGCCATGAACGACCGCTGTGCAGCCGGCACGGGTCGGTTTTTTGAAATGCTGGCAGGTCGGCTCGGGATTGACCTGCCGGTGCTGGGCGAGTTGGCTGCCTGAAGCGCAGCTCCGGCCATAATTAACGGCACATGCGTTGTGTTTGCTGAAACAGAAATAATCGGCCTGCTGGCCGAGGGTGTATCTGTGGCCGACATTGTTGCTGGTGTGTAAAAGGCAATTGCGATGCGGCTGGTGTCAATTGTTGGGCGTTGCGTTAC
>CAZZJO010000031.1:0-3070 GCA_964654645.1 uncultured Verrucomicrobiota bacterium
GGGAACAAGTGACAGTGTCGGCCACAGGCGAGACGCCGGTCACAGGAAATGTATTTGTCCCCCGCACACCGGAACCATTCAGCTACGACCTTGACGGCAACATGACCAGTGATGGTCGGTGGAGTTACACCTGGGATGCTGAGAACCGGCTTATTCGGGTTGAGAGCCGCTCCGATACCCCGCAGGCCTCTTGGCGTCGAGTGGAATGGACATTTGATGCGCTGGGTCGTCGGATTCGGCAGACCACCTGGATGTGGAACACAAACAGCGGCACATGGCAAGTGACCGAGGATTTGAAGTTTGTGAGTGATCCTTTGTTGTTTGGCCGACACATCGTAGAGCTGCGGGCCAGCGACAATGTGCTGGTGCAGAGTTACGTGTGGGGGCTAGATCTTTCTGGGACGATGGATGGTGCAGGTGGAGTTGGTGGGCTGTTGATGATTTGCAATTTCCAATCTCCAATAGGTACGCATTTTGCGGCTTATGATGGAAACGGGAATGTAGTGGCACTTGTCAGTGCCACTACTGGCACTGAAACCGCACGATACGAGTACGGTCCGTTTGGGGAACCCATCCGCGTCACTGGTCCTGCAGCCGCCATCAATCCCTTCCGTTTCTCTACCAAGCGGACCTGCAACACTACCGACCTGGTGCTGTATGAATATCGGGCCTATAGCTACATCCTCGGCCGCTGGCTGAGCCGGGATCCGGTTGGGGAAAAAAGTGCAGAAGAGTTTGGTTTGTTGGAGATGTTTGGGGATGGAGTGGGGCAAAGGGTAACAGGGCCGTATTTATTTATCGACAATGCATCTATTGGAGGTGTGGATAAACTTGGGTTGCGAGGCATGGTTCCGCAATGGCCCCCCATAAGTGCAGACCTACCACCGGCTGGTTACGATAGTTGTTGCTGCGATTATAAAAAGATACAAGAGGGGCGCCAATGGTTGATAAATGCATACAATGAAGCAAAGGCATTTTTAGATGCCTCTGGGGTGAAACGGGATCCTTATGGGGAAGTAGGGGTTTCTTGCCACGATTCTAACCTAGCCATTTTGCAATATATGACGCCTGCCCCTCCTTGTTGGGTGTGTACGATGGAACGGAGGCGGCCACCGAAGCCTGTTGGGTACCCCTTAGTTGATTGGTGGGACGAAAATTTCATTGTTTGTGTCTCGGTGCCACGCGGGTACACAATAGTGTTCGATTGGTTTATGGATAGGCCTGCGGGCGAAGATTATGTAAGTTATATCAAGGATTTTCCGTATTTTGAACACCGAGATAATTGGGCGGTTTGGAATGATTGCTCTAACGTGAGGAGCCGCCGGCCCAAAAATCCTGATTGGCTTAAGATTTTAGTACAAACGGCGGAGAAATAATAATGCAAGGTTGGGTCTTATGAGGCGCTTATTATTCGCAGTGCTGTGCATAATTGTGCTAGTAGGCTGCGGTTCGCAGGAACATCCTTGGATTAAGGGTCGGCCGCTGGGCTATTGGTTAAAAGTATTAGGTAACCAAAAGATTCAGGGGCCGAAACGAACAAAGGCTGAGTCAGCGATCTTGGAACTCGGTACGAATGCGATACCGTGCCTTTTAAAACAGGTGCGATTAGGAGAGGGGATTGATGGATTTACTCGGCAAGGCACGTGGGTAGCATTTCGGTTACTTGGTCCCGTAGCTTCTAACGCTCTAAATGATTTAGCGAATTTGGCTTTACACTCAAATGGTATTGTGGCAAGGGATGCTTTATACATTCTCTCTGGTTTGGGAGATCATGGAGTGAAGGAATTAACAAACCTGCTTTGGAAAGTTGGGGGCCACAAGAGGAAATGGATATTGGAATTTTTGAATTCGACTTCGTTCAGCCCTTCCACGAATGGTAACGCAAAGGCAATGATCAGCGAGGCGTGTCTTCGATTTCTTAATTTAGCGGAGGATGACTTTTATGAGGCGTCTTTTGCCGGGAGTGCTGCAGCCCGGAGTTGTATGGACACCAATTGGATGGTGGAATCTTTGCGTATGGTTTTAAGGACAGGGGCACCGGCAGGCCGCTATGGTGCTGCCGTTGCAGTAGAGTTACTAGGACGAAATGGTTTAAAAGCGGTTCCTGAGTTAGAGATGTTGTTAAATCACGATGATGAGAGAGTCCGGCGTGTTGCATCAAACGCTTTGTGGAAAATAAAGCATTAGGGTTTCGAAGTCGGGCACCAGGTGTGCAAGCGGCAGTATTCGGGTTTTAGGGGCGAGTAGTTTCGTCCAGAAGTTGGGCGTTCGAAGCTGAGGTTTATATTTCGGTGGTCATGAGTGTGTGAGGGCACCAGATATTGTGTAATAAAAGCACATACAACGCCAAGAGGGACGTAGAGATTGGAGGGTGAACGGGTGGGTGCTAGCACATGTGTTATGGAACACCCCCATTTATCAGTTTGCGGTGTGAACGAACCCTCTGTATGCGAATGGACACGTAGTGAATCGTAGGCGTAACTATTTCTGGACGGAGTTCAGTATGAACAACGCATCGGTGAGAGTATGTGAACAAGTGACGGTAATGGCGCGCGGTAAGCCACCGGCGACAGGCAGTCTATTTGTCCCCCGGACATCTGAACCGTTCAGCTACGACCTTGACGGTAACATGACCAGTGATGGTCGGTGGAGTTACACCTGGGATGCTGAGAACCGGCTTATTCGGGTTGAGAGCCGCTCCGATACCCCGCAGGCCTCTTGGCGTCGGGTGGAGTGGACATTTGATGCTTTGGGTCGTCGGATCCGCCAGACCACTTGGAGTTGGCTGGTGCAGAGCAACCTCTGGGAGGTGACGGAGGACCTGAAATTCGTGAGCGATCCTTTGTTCTTTGGCAGGCACATTGTGGAGTTGCGGGCTACTGACAATGCGTTGGTGCGGAGCTATTCATGGGGCTTAGATCTTTCAGGGACGATGGATGGTGCTGGCGGTGTGGGCGGTCTGCTCTGGCTGACGCTGCACCCCGCCTCCGGCGCTCCTGTCGGCACGCACTTCTGCGCCTATGACGGTAACGGCAACATCGTAGCACTGTTGGCTGCGTCGGATGGGTCA
>CAZZJO010000032.1:0-20001 GCA_964654645.1 uncultured Verrucomicrobiota bacterium
TATCTCGCGGACCGCCTTTATAACTGGGATCTTTTTATCAGCAGGGACAGATACATGCACCACGGCAAACGTGGTCTTTGCTTCCTGAGTGGCAGCTTTAGGTCCTGCTGCCGCACGGCCGGGCTGTGGTGCCTCCGAGCGCGGAGAGAAGGGGGGTGGTGGCTCGGGCGGCGCGTGTGGGGGGGGGGCGGCCGCGCCTGCGGCAGCAGGAGCGCAGGCTGCCACTCAGGAAGCAAAGACCACGTTTGACGTGGTGCTTGTATCTGTCCCTGCTGATAAAAAGATCCCAGTTATAAAGGCGGTCCGCGAGATAAAGGCAGGACTGGGACTGGCTGAAGCCAAAGCACTGGTGGAAAGCGCTCCGAAACCGATTCTAGAAGGAGTGCCAAAGGCTGAGGCTGAGGCTGCTAAGAAGAAGCTTGAAGATGCCGGAGCAAAGGTTGAGTTAAAATAACAGCTCCGTAAACCGATAACCTGGTGTTTGTTAAATAGTTGGACGGGCAATGAATGAGCAATATTGAATTTTCCCCGTATCACACATTCATGTGGTACGGAGAATGCTCATTCTTTGCCTGTCCGCGTTAAATTATTGCATAATCAGACAAGAGGAATGAAACCCGCCACGTCAGAAACCCAAAAAGGCCGAATCAGATTCGGAAAGATCCGTGAAGTAATAGCCCCTCCGAATCTGATCGAATTGCAATTAAAGTCGTTTGAAGAATTTTTGCAGTTAAATACTCCCCCGCGAAAACGAAAAAACGTGGGATTGGAGGCTGTTTTTAATGAGGTTTTCCCAATCTCAAGTTACGATGGGAAATATATCCTAGAATACCGATACTACGAGGTTGAGGAACCAAAAAAGACGTGGCAGGAAGCTTTACGCGAAGGCACGACCTATGGAGCACCTTTGTATGTGGTATTTGCACTCCGAGAAGAAGGAGCTGGGGTTAAGGAAGAGAGAGTTTTCATGGGCGAAATGCCCCTGATGACCCCCCAGGCTTCCTTCGTTATTAACGGGGCGGAAAGAGTAGTGGTCAGCCAGCTGCATCGTTCCCCAGGTATCGCTTATGAGGTCACAGAAACAGCCAGCGGGAAAAAGCTCTATTCCTTTAGAATAATTCCAGACAGAGGTTCGTGGTTCGAGGCACAGTTTGACACTAGTGATCTTCTGTATGTGTATTTGGATCGGCAACGGAAGCGTCGTAAGTTTATCGTAACAACATTCTTCCGTGCATTGAGCTACTTACATGAAGATGGGCGTGGACGTGAGGGAGATGAAAAGACTCGTGGTACGGACGAGGAAATATTAAGCCTATTTTACGAGATTGAGGAATTGTCCGTTCGGGAAGCATTGAAATTGCAGGAGGTTAGTAACAAGGTGCTCGTTGCTGATGTGGTAGATCCTGAACGAGATATTGTGATAGCTCGTGCATTAGAACCCCTTTCTAAGGTTTTATTGAAACAACTCCAAGATGCGGGCATTAATAAGGTGCGCGTGGTGGATATTTCTTCTGACGACGGGGTCATAGTAAATTGTCTGAAGAAGGACACGACTAAGAATGAAGAGGAGGCTCTTCGGGAAATATATCGAAGGCTCAGGCCGGGAGATCCTCCAACCATATCCAATGCCCGCGCACTATTGAAAAGACTTTTCTTTGACCCGAAGCGGTATGATTTAGGTAGAGTAGGGAGGTACAAAATTAATCAAAAGCTCGGTCTAAAAATTGACCCGGAAGTTAGGACTCTTACGCGTGAGGATTTGGTTGCCGGGATTAAGTACCTTTTGCGATTGCGGCGGGAGGAAGGTACTACCGATGATATTGATCATTTGGGAAGCCGACGTGTCAGAATGGTAGGTGAGTTGTTAGCGAACCAGTGCAGAGTTGGTTTAGCACGGACCGAGCGATTGGTAAAAGAGCGAATGACATTGTTTGACCAAACTACCGAGGCAATGACACCTCAGAAATTGATTAATCCAAAAGTCCTCACGGCCGTCTTGAAAGACTTTTTTGGGAGGAGCCCACTTTCCCAATTGTTAGATCAGGTTAATCCATTATCTGAAATTACCCACAAACGCCGGTTGAGTGCTTTGGGGCCGGGCGGTCTTTCCCGCGAACATGCGGGATTTGAAGTTAGAGACGTTCACGCATCACACTACGGGAGAATTTGCCCAATTGAGACTCCAGAGGGACCTAATATTGGGTTGATAGCTTCGCTAGCCACATATGCCAGGATAAACGAGTTCGGATTTATTGAGACGCCATACCGGAAGGTTGTCAGAGGTCGTGTAACGGATCAGATCGAATACTTAACGGCTGATCAGGAGCAAAACTACGTTATTGCTCAGGCTAACAACCCTGTTGGAGAGGATGGACGCTTTTTGACGGATCAGGTTCTTTGCCGATGGAAGGGAGGCGAAATCGTTGATAAACCACCTTCTGAGGTGGATTACATGGACGTTTCCCCTAAACAAATCGTATCAGTGGCTGCTAGCCTTATACCGTTTTTGGAACACGATGATGCTAACCGGGCGTTGATGGGATCTAACATGCAGAGACAAGCAGTTCCTCTGCTAGTAACCGAAGCACCAATTGTAGGTACAGGAATGGAAGAAATAGTCGCACGTGATTCACGAGCGGTTGTTGTGGCAGAGGAATCTGGAATTGTGGCATCGGCTACGGCGGAACGAATCATCATAACGCGTGATGGCAAGCTCCCTGACACAAGACGGAAGATAAAACACGATCCGAAAAATGGTATTTATGTATATGAGTTGAGGAAGTTTGTGAGGTCTAACGCAGGTACCTGCTTTAACCAAAAACCTCTCGTACGGAAAGGACAACATGTAAAGAAAGGCCAGGTTATTGCAGATGGGCCATGTACTAAAGGAGGCGAACTTGCATTGGGCCGAAATGTGTTGGTAGCTTTCTTGCCGTGGAGTGGGTATAACTTTGAGGATGCAATTGTAATAAGTGAACGGCTGGTAAAGGACGACGTATTCACTTCAATTCACATAGAAGAGTTTGAAGTTAGTGCTCGGGATACCAAACTCGGACCTGAAGAGATAACCCGTGATATACCGAATCTGGGTGAGGATGCATTGAAAAACTTAGGGCCCGATGGGGTAATTCGGATTGGGGCAGAAGTTGGACCAGGCGATATTTTGGTCGGTAAAATCACGCCAAAAGGCGAGACCGAATTAGCCCCTGAAGAGCGACTTTTACGTGCAATTTTCGGTGAAAAAGCAGCAGACGTCAAAGACACATCCTTGCGTGTGCCTTCTGGTACGTATGGCATTGTGATGGATGTTAAGGTTTCCGCGAAACAAGAACCCGGACGGGAAAAAGGAAGCAGCTCACATAAGCAGGTCAAAGCATTGAAACAAGAATATGATGCTAAAGTTGAAGATTTGCGAGAGCAACTTACTCAAGCATTGAGTAACGTGCTTCTCGGTGAAAAAATACCGCTAGATGTGGTGGATGGAGAGAGTGGGGAAATCATTATCCCTGCTAATAGGAAAATTACCAAAACCTTACTCCGAAAACTGGCAGAAGCATATGAACGGATCGAAATTGAGCCATCGCCTATTCGAAACAAGATCATGGAAATTGTTGCAGTTTATAAGAAGAGATTCGAAGACATTCAGCTACAATACGAGGAGGAACTTGAACGACTCGAGTCTGGCGAACACTTGGATACAGGCATCATAAAATCTGTGCGAGTCTATGTGGCTACCAAGCGTAAGATCTCCGTGGGCGACAAGATGGCAGGACGCCATGGTAACAAGGGGGTTATTGCAAAGATAGTTAAAGAGGAAGACATGCCTTTCTTGGCTGATGGGACTCCAGTGGATATCGTATTGAACCCATTGGGCGTTCCCTCACGAATGAATGTGGGGCAAGTATTGGAAACGCATTTGGGCTGGGCAGCAAAACTTTTAGGTTTCAGTGTCGCAACACCCGTGTTCGATGGGATCACAGAAGAGGAAATCAAGGAGTTTCTACGACAGGCTGCTTTGAAACAAAAAGAGATGGGTGAATTGCCGTTGGTAGATGACGACGGCAAGACAGTGCTCTACGATGGTAGGACTGGTGAACCCTTCGATCAGCGTGTCGTAGTAGGTTACATCTATATGATGAAACTTTGCCACATGGTGGCTGATAAGATTCACGCACGTGCTGTTGGTCCGTATTCGCTCGTTACTCAGCAGCCGTTGGGTGGCAAAGCTCAATACGGTGGTCAACGATTTGGTGAAATGGAAGTATGGGCTTTAGAGGCATACGGAGCAGCATATTGCTTGAGAGAAATGCTTACTGTGAAATCGGATGACATCCCAGGGCGTACCCGTATCTACGAGAGTATTGTTAAAGGTGAAAATCTGTTAGATGCAGGTATCCCTGAGTCGTTCAACGTGCTAGTCAAGGAAATGCAAGCTTTGGGTTTGGATGTCAGGGTTGTGTTTGCTGGTCCTGGTGGTGAACAAGTAGAAAAACGGCTGCTTGTAGAAAGTAGAGTTGAAGCTGAACAAGATGTCTAAAAAATTTTAACTCATTTTAATTATTCTTATGATCGAGACAAAAGACACCGTACGAGAGCTCCTTGGGTTAGATCGAATCAATTTAATCGATCATGTATTTATCGGGATTGCCTCACCCGATGTGATACGGGCTTGGTCTAAAGGCGAAGTTAAGAACCCAGAGACAATTAACTATCGCACGTTTAAACCGGAAAAAGGTGGTTTGTTTTGCGAGCGTATTTTTGGACCAGTAAAGGATTGGGAATGCTCGTGCGGGAAGTACAAGCGGATAAAACACCGGGGTGTTATATGCGATCGTTGCGGAGTGGAAGTCACCTTATCTCGAGTCCGAAGGGAGCGAATGGGGCACATAGAGTTGGCGGTCCCCGTAGTGCATATATGGTTTTTTAAGGTGATGCCTTCCCGGATTGGATTGGTACTGGACATGACGGCGCGTGAATTGGAGCGTGTAATTTACTACGAAGACTACATGGTTATAGATCCCGGTAACACCCCATTGAAACCCAATCAACTTTTAACTGAGCGTGAGTATCAAGAAGCTATTCAAGCTTATGGGAAGGATTCGTTTGTGGCTAAGATGGGTGGTGAAGCAATCCGTGAAGCACTTGCGCGGGTGGATATGGCCAAACTGATTTCGGAGTTGGAGAGCCAAATGGCCGAAACCACAAGTAAGCAGCTCAAGAAAAAGCTCGCGAAACGCATAGCGCTCTTGCGTGGTTTTGTTGACGCGAAGATGCGCCCCGAGTGGATGGTGTTAACTGTGCTGCCGGTGTTACCACCGGATCTACGGCCATTGGTCCCGTTGGAAGGTGGACGTTTTGCTACATCAGATCTTAATGATTTGTACCGCCGAGTCATAAATCGGAACAACCGCTTAAAAAACCTGCTTACGCTTAAGACCCCCGAGGTGATTATTCGCAACGAGAAACGGATGTTGCAGGAGGCAGTTGATGCCTTGTTTGATAATGGCCGCCATGGACGGCCTGTGACTGGTCCGGGAAACCGGCCCCTCAAATCTCTTGCAGACATGCTTCGGGGTAAGACGGGACGGTTCCGGCAGAACCTATTGGGTAAGCGCGTGGATTATTCGGGCCGATCAGTGATTGTAATCGGACCCGAGTTAAAACTCCATCAATGTGGTTTGCCCAAGAAGATGGCATTGGTTTTGTTCGAGCCTTTCATCATCCGGCGGTTAAAAGAGTTGGGTTACGTTCACACAGTCCGGGCGGCCAAGAAAATGATTGAGCGCCAAGCCCCTGAAGTGTGGGATGTGTTAGAAGAGGTAACTAAGCATCATCCTGTGCTGCTCAATCGTGCGCCAACCCTTCACAGGTTGTCAATTCAAGCATTTGAACCGTTGTTAATGGAGGGTGATGCTATTCGCATACATCCCCTGGTTTGCACGGCATACAACGCAGACTTTGACGGTGACCAGATGGCCGTGCATGTCCCACTTTCCGTTGAGGCTCAGCTGGAATCGAGACTTTTAATGATGGCCCCTTTGAATCTATTTAGTCCTTCTAGCGGTAAGCCGATAATTACACCTACGCAGGACATTACAATGGGGTGTTTCTACCTTACGGTGGAACCACGGGAGCCAATACCTTCGAATCGTACGCAAATGCCACTGTTTGCAACGACTGATGAGGTTTTGTTTGTTTATGACGAGGGGGACTTAAAAATCCATGATTGGATTAGGCTTGCTAACCCAGATTATAACAAGAAAACAGTTGTAGGAGATCCCCGGGCCAAAGTTTTGATTACCACAGTGGGACGGGTAATCTTCAACCAGATCTGGCCTCGCGAGTTAGGATTCTTTAATAAGACGGTAGGAAAGAGTCAACTTAGTGACTTGATTTGGAAATGTTATATGTTAGTAGGCCGGGAAAAGACGATGGAAGTGCTGGACGACCTCAAGGAATTGGGCTTTTGGGCGGCTACAAAAGCAGGTGTATCTATTGGTATAGACGATTTGATTATTCCGAAGGAGCGTAACGAAGAAATTCAAAACGCACTAAAGCAAGTACGACAAGTCGAAAGGCAGTATCAAAAAGGTATTATTACTCAAGGGGAACGTGCTAACCGCATTGTAGATATTTGGACTCAGTGCACAGACCGCATTCAAAAATTACTGATGAGTACCTTGCAACAGAATGGAGGTAGAAAGGAGTACAATCCATTGTGGTTAATGGTGGACTCTGGAGCCAGAGGTAATCAACAGCAAGTGCGGCAGCTATGCGGGTTGCGTGGTCTGATGGCAAAACCGTCGGGTGACATCATTGAAAAACCTATTCTCTCGAACTTTAGAGAAGGCCTGAGCGTTTTGGAGTACTTTATCTCAACGCACGGAGCGCGGAAGGGGTTGGCTGACACAGCATTAAAAACAGCGGACGCTGGATATCTAACGCGGAAGCTGGTCGATGTGGCACAGGATGTCATTATTCGTGAAGAGGATTGCGGTACAAATAAGGGAATCTGGGTGGAAGCAATTTATCGGGGTGAAGATGAAATAGTGAAACTGAGTGACCGGATTATTGGTAGATTCGCATGCGAAGACATCATAGACCCGGCAAACTCTAAAGAATTCTTGGTTCGTGCAGGGGAAGAAATTGACGAAAAGAAAGCTGCCTTAATTGAGGATCGAGGTATCGAGAGGGTAAAGGTACGTTCGGTGCTTACATGTGAGACGAGAGATGGGGTATGCATAAAATGTTATGGGCGTAATTTAGCCACTGGAGCGTTGCCTAAGTTGGGTGATCCGGTGGGAATTATCGCTGCTCAATCAATTGGTGAACCGGGTACCCAGCTTACAATGAGAACCTTCCACGTGGGAGGAACGGCAGCAGCCAGCTTTAAACAACCCGTTATTCGAGCTCGCCATGATGGAATTGTCCGTTACGTTGATTTGCGTGTAGTGGAGTTGCCCGACGGTTGTAGTATCGTATTAAACAAGAATGGTTCTGTGGTTGTCGTCGATGAAGTGGGGCGAGAATTGGAAAGTCACTCTCTGGTAATTGGTGCAAAAATATCGGTCAGAGATGGCGGCAAGGTGCGGCGAGGGGAAGTCTTTGTTCAATGGGATCCTTACAGTGTGCCGGTAATTACTGAGAAAGGAGGCAAGGTCCGTTTTGTGGATGTCATCGTAGGTGTGACTGTCAAAATTGATAAGGATCCGAGTACAAATAAACAAAACCTGGTGGTAATGGAACATAAAGAAGATATGCATCCACAGGTGGAGATTCTTGATAAATCTGGTAATGTGATCGCAAGTTATTCGATTCCTGCACAGGCGCATTTGATGGTGGAGGATGGTGAGGAAGTCACTCCTGGTACCATTCTTGCCAAGACCCCAAGGCAAGTGGCAAAGACAAGGGACATTACTGGTGGGTTACCACGCGTGGCCGAGTTATTCGAGGCGCGTAGACCCAAAGATGCAGCGGTTATTGCACGTATTAGCGGTTATGTTGAGATACAAGCTAAACAGCGTGGTAAACAAACCATTATTATTCGTGACCCAGAAACTGGGGCGGTAGAGGAGCACAATATCCCAATTGGTCGGCATATAATTGTTTACAATGGAGACATGGTCAAAAAAGGGCAACAGTTAACAGAAGGATCGATTGATCCACACGAAATCCTCGAAGTCAGTGGGCCAGAAGAACTTCAAAACTTTTTGGTTAATGAGATTCAAGATGTTTATAGATCGCAGGGCGTGACCATCAATGATAAACACATAGAATTAATTGTCCGGCAAATGCTTCGAAAAGTCCGGATTATAGAACCAGGTGATACGAAATTTATTTGGGGAGAGCTGGTAGACAAAACAGATTTCGAGGAAGAAAACCGGCGTGTGGAGAAAATGGGCGGTAAACCAGCAGAGGCAAAACCTGTGTTATTAGGAATTACCAAGGCATCACTTGAAACCGATAGTTGGCTAAGTGCAGCGTCATTCCAGGATACCACACGTGTTTTGACTGATGCGGCAGCGCGTGGCCGTGTGGATAAGCTCCGTGGCTTTAAAGAAAACGTAATACTTGGACACTTTATACCTGCGGGCACGGGTTACGAAGCCTATAGGGGCATCCGAGTTAAACCACTTGTAGATTTGTTGGACGCGCGGGCTGAAGTAGAAAGAGTGTCGCAGCAGGAAAGTTCTGCTGAAAATAGTTGATTGAGTGTTGCATTAAACTTACGGCGCGTTTATATTCCGAAACTCTAAAACTTTAGACGAGAATTGTACCATGCCAACGATTAACCAATTAGTACGCAAGGGACGCGAGAAAAAACGGCGCAAGAGCAAGGCCCCGGCGCTAGCAGGGGCTCCATTTAGGCGGGGTGTATGTTTGTTAGTGACGACCCGTACTCCTAAGAAGCCAAACTCTGCGCTTCGTAAAGTGGCTAAAGTGAGGTTGACCAGTGGATATGAAGTGATTGCTTATATTCCGGATGAAGGCCATAATTTGCAGGAACACTCCATAGTGTTGGTTCGCGGTGGTCGTGTGAAAGACTTGCCTGGTGTTCGTTATCACATTGTGCGTGGTAAGTATGATTGTGGATTTGTAGAGAAGCGCCGAAATAGTCGCTCTAAGTACGGCGTTAAGAGGCCCAAGCAGGCAAAAGCAGCTTCGTAAAACATTTACCATAAATCAGATTTTAGTAAAATGCGTAGACGGAGAGCAGAAAAGCGTAAGATTGCACCTGATACTCGGTTTAACTCTACGCTTGTTCAAAAGCTTATTAACGTTGTAATGGAGCGCGGCAAAAAGACGCTTGCCGAAAGGATAGTTTACAAGGCATTTGATTTAATTGCAGAGAAGGTCCAGACAGCAAACCCAGTTGAAATCCTAGAGCGTGCAATTGAAAATGTTAAACCTAGGATTGAAACTAAATCACGGCGAGTTGGTGGAGCCACATACCAAGTCCCAGTAGAAGTGCCTCCAGATAGGCAGCTTTCGTTAGCGATACGCTGGATTGTGCAATTTGCAGATGCGCGAAAAGGCATTCCAATGTACCAATCCCTAGCGAACGAAATCTTAGATGCATATCAAGGCCAGGGAGCCGCAATAAAGAAACGCGACGAGGTCCATAAAATGGCGCAAGCAAATAAGGCGTTCGCGCATTTCCGTTGGTAATTACTGTTTTTGCTTAAATGAGTGCCCCGAGCACTTGCATGTGTTTTCGGGGCATTTTTATATTTTATTGCTTTATGCTTCTAAATGTTGATGAAAGCCATGCAAACGGAGAGAGAGATCAATAAGCTTATAAACTCGGAAAAGAGGGCGTACCCGATGGAATACATGCGAAACATCGGGATTGCTGCCCATATTGATGCCGGAAAGACCACAACTACTGAACGCATCCTCTTCTACACAGGCCTCATACATCGAATGGGTGATGTAGACGATGGCAATACTGTAACAGATTGGATGGAGCAAGAACGAGAGCGTGGTATTACGATAACCGCAGCGGCAATAACATGTTATTGGACCCAGAAGGATGAAGGTGGGTTATATAAGAGTTTCATAGGTATGCCTCATCGTATAAACATTATTGACACACCCGGACATGTGGATTTTACGGCAGAGGTGGAAAGATCGTTACGGGTATTGGATGGGGCTGTAGCTGTTTTCTGTGGGGTGGCTGGAGTTCAACCTCAATCTGAGACCGTATGGCGGCAAGCAAACAAATATCGAGTCCCGCGTATTGCATTTGTTAATAAGATGGATCGCGTCGGGGCAGATTTCGAACGAGTAGTTAATGATATTCGAAAGAAACTAGGGGCGTATGCCTATCCTGTAGTGTTGCCAGTCGGGAAGGAAGATCAATTTCGAGGAGTCGTAGACGTAATAAATCAAAAGGCGATTATTTACGATCCAGATGATGAATTTGGGACCAACTACCGGATTGTGGAAATTCCTGAAGACCTTAAGGCACAAGCACAGCTTGCCCTCGTGGAGCTTGTAGAGGCAGTGGCAAATAAAGATGATGAAGTAGCAGAGCTGGTTCTTACAGACCAGCCAGTTCCACCTCAAGTATTAAAGCGGGCTATTAGACGGCTTACATGTAATTTGGAGTTTGTTCCTGTTCTCTGTGGGTCTGCTTTTAAGAAACGGGCTGTTCAACCACTTATTGACGCGATTGTGGATTATTTGCCGTCGCCTTTGGATATTCCCGCCCCGAAAGGTCAAGATCCTGAAAACCCTGAGAAAATAACAGAAGTTCAACCAGATGACCGTAATAAGTTTTGTGCGTTGGTGTTTAAGCTTTGGTCTGACCCTTACGCTGGAAAATTAGTCTTCTTCCGCGTATACAGTGGGCAATTGTCAAAGGGTGACATCGTCTACAATCCACGGACCAGAAAACGAGAACGGATAACGCGGCTTCTAATGGTTCAAGCCGACAAACGGATTGAGGTGGATACTGTTTATGCAGGTGATATTGCGGCCACGGTAGGGTTAAAAAATGTAACTACAGGTGATACTCTTTGTGATGAATCAGCTCCTATACTCCTGGAACCACCTACTTTTCCAGAACCCGTTATTTCAATGGCGGTGGAGCCTAAGACCCGTGCAGATCGTGATAAATTGGTTGATGCACTACAAAGACTCGCTGAGGAAGATCCGACATTTAGGTTTTTCACAGATCAGGAGACAGGGCAGTTAATTATCGCGGGAATGGGAGAACTACATTTGGAAATAATATGTGATAGAATGGCCCGCGAATTTGGAGTCGAGGCAGCCACGGGAGCACCGCAAATAGCATATCGTGAGACTTGCACAACGAGCGCCACAGGCGAGGGTAAATTTATACGTCAGTCGGGTGGTCGTGGTCAGTATGGACACGTAATCATCAATCTTGAACCTAATCAGCGAGGCAAAGGTATAGAAATTGAGAACAAGATAGTCGGTGGGGTTATCCCCAAAGAGTATATCCCAGCAGTTATTGAAGGTTTGCAGGAAGGCATTGCAAGCGGAGTATTGGCTGGATATCCCATGGTTGACCTCAAAATACAAATTGTGGATGGGTCATACCATGAGGTTGACTCTAGCGAATTGGCCTTCAAAATGGCCGGAATTTTTGCATTCAAAGACGCTGCAAAGAAAGCAAGTCCAATATTGCTCGAGCCTATTATGAAGGTCGAAGTTACCACGCCTGACGAATACCAAGGCGATATTTTGGGTGACCTAAATAGACGGCGTGGGAAGATAGTAGCAATCGAGGTAAGTGAGACGGGCACGATCATAAAAGCTGAAGTGCCATTGGCAGAAATGTTCGGTTATGCAACTACTTTGAGGTCATTGTCAAAGGGACGTGCGTCGTATTCAATGGAGCCACTAAGGTTCGATCCTGTCCCTGCTCAAATAGCAGCGCAGATCTTGGACGAAGCCAAAGATAGACCTGCAGCTCGTACATAGCGGGAAATATGATTATTGCATCAGTACCCTCCGGGTAGTAGCATTTGCACTAGCTGCTGACCGGAGGGTTATTTGCAAAATGGCTTTGACTCAGAAACGCGTTGTAATAGGGTTAAGTGGGGGGGTGGATTCTGCTGTCGCGGCAGCATTGTTAAAGGAGCAGGGGTACGAGGTAATTGGGGTCACGTTTAAACTGCTTCCTGAAGATTGGTATCCTGGGGCGGATAAAGCACGTATCGAATTGGTAAAGCGAATATCAGATGTATTGGGGATCGATTCGATTGTTGTTAATGCCGAGACCGATTTTTTAAAAGAGGTAATCATCCCTTTTTTGCAAGCGTATCACAAAGGTATAACTCCGAATCCATGCGCTCTTTGCAATCCACGGATAAAGTTTAATAAACTACTCGCGGTGGCGGAGGAAAAATCTGCTTCTTGGATTGCCACGGGACATTATGCCAGGGTTGTGAATGGCAAAGGCCGCTTTTTGCTTTGTAAGTCGGTCGACATGCGACGAGACCAAAGCTATTTTTTATTTGGCTTGAATCAAGTGCAATTGTCTCGAACCATTTTCCCACTCGGGAATATTTCTAAAAAGGAAGTTCGCTGCTTGGCTGAAAGACTTGGATTACCAAATGCAGGTCGGAAGGACAGCATGAACATCTGCTTCGTCCCTAATGGCAATTACAAAACTCTGATTAAGGAACACCCTTTGGAGCCTATTAGGGGAGGGGACATCGTAGAGATTACTGGAAAGGTTTTAGGGCAACACAAAGGCATTGAGTTTTATACAATTGGTCAGCGAAGTGGACTTGGAATTGCTATTGGAAAACCTGTTTACGTGGTGGATCTCGATCCTATCGAACGCCATGTGATAGTAGGTCCTGAATCTGCGTTGTATTCGGATTCCTTTTTGGTTACGGATTGTAATTGGATTGCATTCGAAATCCCGCCCGAAAAGTTTCGGGCAGTGGTGAAGATTCGGTATAATCACACAGGTGTTGAAGCAATAGTTCAACCCATAGACCCAACCACCGTTTTTGTTAAAACCTCTCAACCCCAAAGGGCTATAACGCCTGGCCAGGCAGCGGTTTTTTACGATGAAGAGATTGTTTTAGGGGGGGGCTGGATTGCCCGTAGGAAAAATTAACTTGAATGGAGGTTCTTTCAAGGTAGAGTGTGGGAGTCTGATTTGCAGCGACGGTGTTAGAGGAATTTAAAAACAAAAACCTACATTTTAAAAGGTGAGCAAAAGCAGTGAAAATATTTAGTGGTACAGCAAACAAACCACTGGCAGAAGCGATTTGCCGATACCTCGGGGTTCCCCTCGGCAAGTGTACAGTAAAGCCGTTCCCCGACGGGGAAACGTCCGTCAAAATTGAAGAAAGTGTCCGTGGGGAAGATGTGTTTGTGGTACAGCCAACATCCCCGCCTACCAATCAGAATTTAATGGAGCTTTTTATAATGATTGATGCGTTGCGGAGGGCGAGTGCAGGGCGAATTACAGCAGTAATTCCGTACTATGGCTACGCCCGTCAAGACCGGAAAGATCAGCCTCGGGTGCCAATTACGGCAAAACTGGTTGCTAATTTACTCGTAGCTTCTGGAGCAAATCGTGTGTTAACGGTTGATTTGCACGCTCAACAAATAGTGGGCTTTTTCGACATACCGGTGGATCATCTCTATGCAGCTCCTGTAATGTATGATTACCTTCGGAAAAAAAATATCGACAATTTGGTTGTGGTAAGTCCAGATGTAGGTGGTTTAAAAATGGCTTATGCATATTCAATGGCTCTAAATGCCGGATTAGCCATCGTGGCAAAGCGAAGACGTTCTCCTACCGAAGTCGAATCATTGGGGGTAATTGGGGACATCCAGGGCAAGAATGTATTGATAGTTGACGATTTAACGGAGACGGCTGGTACGATTGTAACTGCAGCAGAGCTCCTAAAAAAACATGGCGCTAATAAGATTTATGCGTGCGTATCACATGCTGTTTTAAATGACGAGGGTTTTAGGCGTTTGCGGGATTCTTGCATTGATGAGCTTATTACAACAGATAGCGTATTGCGCCCAGCATATGAAGGTGTTAAAATCACAACTCTGTCAATTGCGCCATTATTAGGTGAAGCAATGAAACGCATTCACCATAATCTGTCAGTGTCGTCGTTGTTCGAATGCAAAGACAGTCGAACCCTGTAATAGGGAATTTTTCAGTACCACTAAAAACTCAACTGAGATGAAAACAGTTAAACTAAAGGCTTATCCTAGAACCCTTGAAGGTCGATTAGGATCAAAGAAAGTACGATCGAGGGGGCGTGTCCCTGCAGTAATCTACGGTAAGGGCGTGCCTACCAGGACAATAGAAGTTGTGTTGAAAGAATGGATTGCCGCTTTGAAGGAGGCGGGAGCGGAGAACTTCATGGTAGAGCTTACGATTGAGGGCGAAGAGGCAAAACCTTGCCTCGCATTCGTTCGAGAAGCCCAACATCACCCGCTTTCAGGACAACTTTTGCACTTGGATTTCCATGAGGTCGACCCGAACGAAAAGGTGACAATAACAGTACCAGTTGAGACAGTAGGTGAAGCGGCGGGCGTGAAAAGCGGCGGAGTTTTGGAACAGGTGTTACATAAATTAAGGGTCCGTGCTTTGCCGAAGGACTTACCTGAGGTCATTCGAATAGACGTTTCCAACCTAAATGTGGGTCAGGTGATCCATTTAGGTGATATTGTGCCTCCATCCGGGGTTGAGATTTTAGGGGATAAAACTTTGCCTGTTGTTGCTGTTACAATGCCTGAGGTAGAGGAAACTACTGCTGTGCCAACAGCGGCCCCGGCGCCAGGTGAAGTCGAGATGATTAAAGAGAAGAAGCCTGTAGCAGCAAAGGAAGAAGCCGAAAAGGGGGCGAAAAAGGAACAACAACCTAAGGCTGAGGAGAGCGAGGAAAAGGCCAAAAAGAAATAGGGGAATTACCAAGAATTGGATGAATATTAACGCGCGGTGTCGATGTCAGATTTATACATTATTGCCGGGGTAGGGAACCCAGGTCCTGAGTATCAATGTACAAGACATAATGTGGGGTTTATGGTGGTTGACCGTTTATGTGGTCGTTGGGCAATCCCATTGCGGGCAGAAGAGAAGTTTCGCGCAGAAATCGGTCGCGGTGAAATCTTTGGTAATGAGGTAATGCTTTTAAAGCCCTGGACGTACATGAACCAAAGCGGAATTGCAATAAGAGCAGCGGTGGATTACTTTAAGGTGCCGTATGAGAGGTTTATTGTAGTTTTGGACGACGTTGATTTGCCTTTGGGGCGTGTAAGAATGAGACCGGAAGGTAACAGTGGCGGGCATCGTGGATTAGAATCTGTGATTGTACATTTGGGAACGAATAAATTCCCGCGTTTGCGGATCGGAATTGGTCGAGATTCTGCGGGCCGGGCAACGGCTGACTATGTATTGAGCCGGTTCACCCGGGTAGAATGGGAAATTATGGATAGGATTTTATGGATGGCTTGCGACCAGCTAGAATGCTGGTTGCGCAAAGGCATTGAAGTCGCTATGAATGAATATAACGGTTTAACAATTACTGCAGAGAAAGAAGGGAAAACGCCGTGAGAAGGTACGAAGCATTATTTATTCTAAACGTTGCCGACGAGGCGGTCAAAGACGCCATTGAGAAGGTGACTTTGCAACTGCAGTCTCTTGGATGCAACATATTGGGACTGCAGAAAATGGATCGCCATAATTTTGCTCGCGTTGCACGCCGGAAATTCTCTTCTGGTTACTATGTGAACTTTATCTTTGATGCAGAGCCAGCAGTGGCGGATCGAATTAAGACACATTTTGCTTTGGACCCAACGGTGTTTAGAGTTATTGTTTTGAAACAACCGGAACCTAACCAAGTTGGCGGAGCTGAACAATCATGGCAAGTTTCAACAAAGTCATCTTAATGGGAAATCTCACTAGGGATCCCGAGCTTAGGTATACACCGCGTGGTACGCCCGTTGCTAGGCTTGGCCTGGCAATGAATCGACGTTGGACTTCTGAAACTGGGGAAGTACGCGAGGAAACCACGTTTGTAGAAGTGGAAGCTTGGGGTCCTCAGGCAGAGACCATATCCAAATACGTGAAGAAGGGTAGTCCTTTGCTTGTGGAAGGGCGCTTACGAATGGATCAATGGGATGATAAGCAAACTGGTCAAAAGCGAACGCGGCTAGTGGTTGTGTGTGAAAACGCAAGGTTTGTTGGTGCTCCGCCCAGAGACGTCGAAGGGTTGGAGCCTAGCAAGCCAGAACCGGTTTCACAAGAGGACATTGTGCCTCCGGAAGATGATGTGCCGTTCTAATTATGTTTTAAGCTTTGAATCAGACACACATTTTGAGATTAAACAACGAGGTCTATGGCAAAGATGCAGGTAATTTTGATGAGCAATGTGGTCGGCCTCGGTGCCGAAGGTGATAAAGTCGAGGTGGCGGCAGGCTATGCCCGTAACTATTTGATTCCCGAAGGCTTAGCCATACCTGCTACCGAAGCCAATGAGCGGCGGATCGAGGCTCTTAAGAGAAAACGAGCCGAGCGTGAAGCTCGTGAATACTCCACTATGCAAGAGCTTGCGCGGAGCTTGGAGAAATTGGTTTGTGTTATCAAGGTCAAGACGGGCGAGGATGGGAAGATGTTCGGGGCTGTTACAGCTGGGATGATAGCGGATGAGCTTAAAAACCAGTTTGATATAGTACTGGATAAGAAGAAGATTTACCTTGAGCAGCCTATCAAAGCATTAGGCGATTATCAGGTGGAGCTACATTTGCATCCCGAGATAAAAGGCATTTTAAATCTGCGGGTGGAAAGCCTGAATCCTTTGCCAGAAGCTGTATTGGCTGCTATTGAGGCACAACGCCAAAGCGCTCTTACCCATACGAACCCTTCAGAGGCTGGACCCGAGGCTACCAATAGTGGACAACAGGTAGCAGGAACTGTTCAACAGACGGAGGAAAAAAAGAGTAAGAAGGCGGCAAAGAAAACCAAAAAATCACGGCAACCTGAGCAGTCCTCTTCCCAAACAAGTAGCTCTGAACCTGGAAGCAAGGCAAAGAAGGAATAATTGTGTGAGTATGCGTTTATAGATTTTGAGGGCGAGTGTGGAGGTATATTTCTTTGGACAAGGTAGGCACAGAATGGATCTAGAACAGAATTTTTATCTGCACTATTTGAATGTTTGAGGAACGCGTATGCCATTGACACATACTAAAGACATGTTAGCAAAAGCGCTGAAGGGCAAATATGCCGTAGGCGCATTTAATGTGAATAACATGGAACTCATCCAGGCGATTGTAGAGGCCTGCGAAGAGGAAAAGGCCCCGTTAATATTGCAAATCTCCAAAGGGGCCCGGAAATATGCCAAACCTATCTATTTGAAAAAGCTGATAGAAGCTGCCTTGACTGTAACCAATATCCCTATCGCCGTTCACCTAGATCACGGTGATTCCTTTGAGTTATGTAAAGAGGCAATTGACGAAGGGTTTACTAGTGTAATGATTGATGCTAGTCATGAACCTTTTGAGAAAAACGTGGAGATTACGCGTAGAGTTGTTGAGTATGCCCATAAGCACGGAGTAGTGGTAGAAGCTGAGCTTGGTCAATTGATTGGTGCCCAGCATGATGCAGGCGAAGAAGGGGGTGGATTTTCCAAGCATGGTTTGTATACCGATCCCGAGCAAGCTGTGAAATTTGTTAAAGCGACGGGGTGTGACTCGCTGGCGGTAGCGATTGGTAACTCGCACGGGGCTTATAAATTTAAGGGAGATCAACGTTTAGACTTGGCAAGATTGGAGGCGATAAAGAAGGCTTTGATGGACGCTGGGTTGGGTGACTATCCGTTAGTTCTCCATGGAGCTTCTAGCGTTCCAAAGGATCTTGTGGACGAAATCAACAAATATGGCGGTAAAATCGTTGGTGCCAGTGGCGTCCCGGAAGAGGATATTGAGAGAGCATGCCGACTTGGCGTGGCCAAGGTCAATATTGATACGGACTTACGGCTGGCAATGACCGCAGGTATCCGGAAAGTTTTTATGGAAGATCCAAAGGAATTTGATCCACGGAAGTATCTAGGCCCAGCTCGTGAAAAGGTGAAAGAACTAGTGCGTCACAAAGTTCGAAATGTGCTGAGATGCGCAGGACGAGCATTCGATTAATGTAAAAAGACAGGTTTTGATAAATGCCCACACTAGCTGCTAAAGAGTAGCCAAGTGTGGGCAAATTTTTTGTTACACTGCAAGTTTTGCGCCGTAATGGAAAATTTTTAGGGGCCCTTGAAAAAGTACACCTCTTGATTTAATTATTTTGTGCCTTTTGAGATTAATCGGTTGTGAGGAGAAAAGCCTATGCCTACTTACGAATACGTTTGCTCGAAGTGTGGCCATGAATTTGAAGTGTTTCATTCGATAACAGCACCGCCCGTCGAACGATGCCCGATCCCTGGATGCAATGGATCGGTTAAGCGACGGATAGGGGCGGGGGCAGGGCTTATATTCCGAGGGAGTGGGTTTTACATTACGGATTATAAAATGAAGGCTAGTTCCGGCTTCAGTGGGAGCAACAAAAGTGAGTCCGGCAGTGGCGAAAACAAAAGCAGTACTAACTCCACTAGCAAGTCAAATTCAACCGAAGCCTAGCTGCTAAGGTATCAGCGTTGGGCTTGGCCTTTTAATCGGTTTCACTTGTCAGGGGAGTGATTCTTATTAACTCGTGATGTGTGAGCAGTGTTTTGGGTTGCAGCTAGCTCTATGTATTGTGGAGGGTTCAAATATTTGTGTTCGTTAGTGGGTATGATATAGTTTGCGGGGTTTAACAAAAATCGGTTTGCTTGGAATGGGCAGGAGGAATGTGGAAATGGATACTTTCACCACCTGCCCACTTTTTTCTCACCAACGGCGCGTCCGATGGTGCAATAGAAATCCAAAGTCAGGTCTATTTGTGGATCCTACGTTTGTTTGTACAAAATTTGGGGTGTGGTTTTTGTGGGCGCCGGCAATTTCTTTAACTTACAATTGGAATTTGAAGGGGATGGGCTTACCTCGCAAATTCTTGATGCATGGAAAACCGCACAAAAAACTCCATTGATGAAGGCACAACTTAACTAATTCAAATCACTTTTGTATAAGTCATTCACTTGTTTGCATTACTAAGGAATGTCTCCACTAATGCGTTTTTCACGGTGTGTTTTCAAGTGCCAAATTTGCACGGGCATTCTTTTTCCTTAACTTTTATGAAACAAAAAGCTAGTGGGGCTTTTCACATTAAGGTGACGGTAGAGACTTCTGAAGATTTAAGGGTTGACAGGGCGAATGGGTACTTCAGAGTTGGAACATGAAGTCAAGCGAAGTAGCAGGAAGGATATGGGGCTTATTTCTTGTTTGCCTGGGGCAAAGTATATTTGCCATCCAATCGTTAACACTGGATGTCACAAATTATGGCACGGTGACTTTCCCTGGGCAGGAACTCCGATTCGAGTTTACCGGTACACAGGGTCAACGGGTGTACTTTGACTCATTACAGGTTAACGCGGCGCAGATCAGTGGCCGTCTTGTTTCTCCAAGTGATGAAGTTTTGTTTGACATGCCACTGGACAGGGAAGACCCGCCTGTGTACCTGCCGCAGGACGGTACCTACACGGTGATCATTCGCGGTCAGGGGGATGCCACAGGCAGTTTCGCGTTCAGGCTTGTTGATGTTGGTGCGCAACCGACCATCAGCATTAACACGACCAATTCAGTTACACTTTCACCATCGGCCCTGACTGTGGTTCGCCGGTTTAGTGGGACTGCCGGTCAGAGAATCGCGCTCGACGCTGTCTCGTGGTCCGGAACAGACGCGGAATGGTTGTTGATAGACCCTGCTAATCAGGTCGTAGTTCAACAGCCCGTAGATTCTAATCTCGGGACGAATCTGCTCCGGGTAACTGGCACTTACCTTGTCGTGGTCCGGGGTACGGTGCAGGATGGCGCGCCGGTGAACTTCCAATTCCGGGTTCGGGATGTATCTGACACACC
>CAZZJO010000033.1:0-4728 GCA_964654645.1 uncultured Verrucomicrobiota bacterium
ACGTTTGGGGCTTGGACCTGTCAGAGACGATGGACGGCGTGGGCGGTGTAGGCGGGCTGTTATGGATTTGCAATTTCCAATCTCCGATTGGCCATCATTTTGCGGCGTACGATGGAAACGGAAATGTAGTTGCCCTTGTCAGCGCTACTGCTGGCACCGAAACCGCCCGATATGAATATGGTCCCTTCGCGGAGCCCATTCGCCTCACCGGCCCTGCTGCCGGCCAGAACCCATTCCGCTTCTCGACCAAGCGCACCTGCAACACAACAGATCTGGTGCTTTACGAATACCGCGCGTATAGTCCCACCCTTGGTCGGTGGCTGAACAGAGACCCACTCGAGGAACTGGGTGGATTCAACCTGCATGGATTCGCACAAAACAATTCTCAGAAGTTCGTCGACCCTTATGGCTTGAATTGGATGCGCATCATAAAAAACCTGCCCCTGCCTCCCGATCTGATCCAGCGAATTTATGCTTGGCTGTTGGCGCGTTTGGTGGACAACCAATATGTTAAAGTTACGAAAACCGAAAATGTCGAATGCCCGCGAGGAGCGAGCCGCCACCTACTATCGGAAACCGACGAATATGTTGAAGATCGAAATGAGATTACACTAAACATCGTGGACTACGATATTGTATCGTTCAGGGTGTACAAGCCCAAGAAGCACTTCGTGGTGAGAACGTATGGTTGCTGCGAAGATTGCTGGGGTTTTAACACGACGGGCTGGAACGAGTCCAAAGAAGAACACTTCAGCAACTTAGCGTCTGAGGGATTCGATTTTGGCATTGTCTCGGGAGAGATTGCAGTTAAGGAGCACTCCGTGGTTAGGAAAAGATGGCGAGCATGCAAACAAAGCGTGGCACCTACGCGGTCTTGGACGGAGTGGGATTGGCCCAAAGTCCTGAAGTAGCATGCACTGGAACCCTGAGAGACACATGAAACGTCTATGCGCTGTATGCCTTGTGAGTGTTGTTCTCGCAGTCGGTGCTCTGTTGCCTGGCTGCAGGGAGCGGTACGTGGAAGTATCCGTTGAGGAGCTTGAGCAACGACGGCCATTCCGTGCTGTCGTAGAAAGAGTCTATGTCGAGAACTTTAGCAAGTCTGGTGTAGTTGTTTTCATCGGACTGAAAACGGAAACAGGCGAACGAATTTGTATTGGGGGTGTGCATGCGGGGGATCGCCTCATCGGTTTTGCCCGCAAATTGGAGAAGGGCAAGACCTACGAGTTTCCAACGGCGTGGTTAGATTACCTGCAGAAGTCTGGACCGTGAGCATGAAGACATCTCTTACTAAGTGCTTGGGTGTTAAAATTGTCCGTATTCTTTTGGGAAGTCTTGGTTTCCTGATTGTGTGGTTCGCTGTGGCTGTTGGAGTTGGTTCAGTTATGGTTGCAATGTTGCCGGTTTCTGAGGGCTTCGTGGAGGACGTTCTTGATTGGCGCAACCTACCGGGATCAATGCTCGGGATTTTTGCTGGTGCTAAAGCATTCCGAGCTATAGTGAGAACCCTAGAGCCCGAGCAAGACAGTCCGGCTATCCGGCACAAACGGTGAAAAGGGAAAGCTTTCCTGGCTTCGCATGGCCTTGGGCAGACAAGCAGACTGTTTTAAACCGGATGCATTTGCTGCTCGGTGGAATTGCGAGAGTTGCTTAGGGGTTAAACGCCGGGGATGCTCACAGCCCCGTAATGTCGTCAGCCCCGTCGCATGGCAGAGATGAAACGATTGTCATATCGAATGTCGCCCCCTGGGGACGCGCCAAGCGTCGCCACCGAGAGAACAGAACAGAAACACTGCACTGTATTGGAAGTGGGTTTGCTGCTTTCAATGTTCGACACGAATGTGCGCAGCCGATGACGTGCTTCGTTAAAGGCTGACGGCGCGACGCCCACTCGTCGTTCTGAATAGGAGTAAATGCCGTACGATATTGATGTGGTGAGACGTTGGACTGGCGTCGGGGTACACCCATAGAGTCCTCTTGATCGGCTACCTTTGCGTGCAGTGTCGGTGAAGGTACGACCAGCCGCTGGGGTCCAGTGCCGGTCACAGGACATTGCCGGAATCGCGGTTCGACCGATCGGACCGTTGAAGTATTCGGGCGGCGCGTTCTGATTTGCGGTGGGACCCCTATAGCAGTAGGCAGGTCCATTCAAGGCGATGTATTGTAGGTATTGATTTGCTTAGTCAGGTTTCTGTTTTCATTGAAGGTGCACTAAAGAACGCAGGCACTATAGGGGTCAGATCGGCAATGGATGGACAAGTATGGCAGGCTGTGTTATCTGGTGA
The DNA here is from genome assembly GCA_964654645.1 of uncultured Verrucomicrobiota bacterium. Classification (GTDB taxonomy): domain Bacteria; phylum Verrucomicrobiota; class Verrucomicrobiia; order Limisphaerales; family CAZZJO01; genus CAZZJO01. The sequence continues at coordinate 2,286 of CAZZJO010000033.1, forward strand.
TTGAACCGCACCTGGAATTCAATGGTTGGTGCTCGTCACATTGCTGAGCTGAACACGCAGACTCATTCGCTGGTCTGCCGCAACATTGGATCCGGGAGCTGTCATAGGTCCTTAGCCGGTGCCGGCGGCGTAGGTGGTTTATCGTGGGTCACTCTGCACACCAGTTCTGGCCCTGGGGCCGGTACCCACTTCTGCGTCTATGACGGCAACGGCAACGTCGTGGCCCTGGTCTCCGCCTCAGACGGCTCGCCGACCACCCGGTATGAATACGGCCCCTTCGCGGAGCCCATCCGCCTCACTGGCCCTGCCGCCAACCAAAACCCCTTCCGTTTCAGCACCAAGCGGACGGATCTGACCACTGACGTGGTACTTTACGAATATCGTGCGTACAATCCTACCTTTGGCCGGTGGTTGAGCAGGGATCCGATCGCAGAATTTAGTTTCAGAACTGGCTCCGATGGGCTGGATAATGTGGCCAACCTGTATTTGTTTTGTGTGAATGATCCTCCGAATAAGCTTGACAAACAAGGTTTGCTCGTGTTGACGTTTTCCTCAGGATGGTCTTTTAGAGACCCGGTTTATGCTTCGATTGGCTCCCATATTTATTCAGGATTTAAGGCGGGAACCTCTGCCTTTTACTATGGGTGGGGGAGTCCTTGGGGAACGAGCATTTGCAATAGTGGGCCCTTGTTTTTGGACGAAGTTTTCCCTTTTCCTACTGAGACCACGTCGTTTCTAAAAGCCTGGATGATTTCGTTATGCCACGGTAGGTATCGTGTAACATGTAATGCAGAGCTGAATGTATATGTGTGGGGAACGACGTATAAGAAAGCTTTTTATACTCGAGGTCAGATTCTGGGGGTGCCGATCCGAGACAATGAAACAGTGACCGTCCCTATAGGTCCAGATTCATACTTTAGCCTGTTCTCGAAGAGCGTTTCCAAAGACGTCACGGGAAGGGGCAAGTACACGCTGTACTTTTTGTACATGCCTGTTGCACTCCAAGTTAAGTCTCGTTTTCAAGGAGGCTTCGCCGAGTATGGGAAGGCTTCTTGTGACATTTCGGTAATGGACAGGTAGGACGAAGTAAAGATGCAAAAGAAGCGACGCGCCGCCTATTTTCTGGTTATTCTTGGAGTTGTGACCGTTGTGGTTGTGGCAGCGTATCGTTTTTTGTTTCCGTTTGGGCCAAGACCTTGTTGTTTGCCAGTGATGATGCAGGCGCTTCGCGATTACGCTGAGGACCACAATGGCTACTTCCCAACGGGTGGTCGAAATCCGCGGGAGGCACTTTTGAAGTTGTATCCGGTTTACTTGCAAGATTGGCGATTTCTTGCGGGGTTGTCTGGAGACATAAAACTACTGAAGCAGCAAATGTTGGCGGGCTTGGAGATATCGGAAGATGCATCAAGCTGGGTATATTGGCCTGGTTTTCGACGGGATGATCCTCCGGAGTTGGCGATAATTTGGGAGAGGGCAGGTGGGGTAAAAGGTATAAGTTCACGAGCGCCGCGGGGCAGTCACGCTGTTGGTTTTGTTGATGGGAGGACAGCGCAGGTAAGTGGGAAGGAGTGGTTTGAGTTTCTGCGGAGACAGGAATGTTTACGGCGTCGGATTTTGGAAAGCAGAGATCAGGAACAACGGGAGTCCAATATAGTCAGTAAAGGTTGTGTTGGTTTTAGGTGAGGCACCAGGTTTTTTGTGCACGATCTCGGTCATATTTTTAGGTGTTATTTCGAGCTTACTCATCGGTTTCCCTGGTCCGGAAAGACTCTGGGTGCGCGGTGGTGACGAGAACGGGTGGAACCAGCGCCAGAGTCTTTACACGGCCAATCTGCTCAATCAGTACAGCTAGCGTACTGTGCCTGGGTTTGTGGACATTATGGGGCTTGTCCTGGCAACGAATCCGGTGTATGTGAATGGACAGATGGCCTCTCGGAAGGGCGAGTATTTCTGGAGGGAGCTAAGTGTGAACAACGCCACTGCGCCAGTATGGCAACAGGTAACGGTGACAGCAACAGGCGAAACGCCGGTCACAGGAAATGTATTTGTTCCCCGGACACCCGAACTGTTCAGCTACGACCTCGATGGAAACATGACCACTGATGGTCGGCGGAACTACACCTGGGATGCTGAGAACCGCTTGATCCGGGTGCAGAGCCGGTCAGACACACCGCAGGCCTCTTGGCGTCGAGTGGAATGGCAGTACGACGCGCTGGGTCGTCGGATTCGACAGACCACCTGGATGTGGAACACCAACAGCGGCACATGGCAAGTGACCGAGGACCTGAAGCTCATCAGTGATCCGCTGCTCTTTGGCCGGCACATAGTTGAGCTGAATGCAACGAACAACGCCCTTGTGCGCAGCTACGTGTGGGGCCTGGACTTGTCAGAGACTCTCGAGGGCGCGGGCGGTGTAGGCGGGCTGTTATGGATTTGCAAT
>CAZZJO010000034.1:0-120902 GCA_964654645.1 uncultured Verrucomicrobiota bacterium
CAAACACCAAAACCTGCACAACGCCCAATTGTTACTATGGGCCTAGCTGAATCCGCATCCGTTCCAGTGAAACAGCAGACAATCAAACGTGCTGCCAACTCCCATCAAAACCAATAACCCATATGCCCTTAACCATGAATACCTTTCCCAGTCCCCCAGCTTGCCATTGTCAGAGGTAGGCAAGGGTTTTGTTATTGATGCGCTGATTGGAGAAATAGATAGCCCAGGAGTGGTTGTGTTTTAGGCACCGAACTATATGGAGATGTACTGAAGAATGTATTTTGTGGACGATGGATGATGGGGGGTGTGTCCAAGATAAGTGTTAAGGCTTTTGAGTGATTAATGTTCAAGGTAGGCTTAATAAAGCAAGCGTGGATTTTTACGCGCATTTGTAGATCCGACTGATCCAGTACAAAGCATCAATCACAGAGACTTTTTGCTGAGGATTTTGGGAGGTTGGTGAGTGTAAAAGAATGTCATTGCGATTCGAGCGTCCAAATGGCTATTGACTTTCGATATTTGACATAGTGTTTGAGTACGTATAGTTTTTGATTAGTTATGAACGGAATGCTAACCCTAGGTTTGTGCCTGGCGAGCGCCCTGTTGCTAGAAGGTGGCGCGGCGGCTGGGGTTTAGCGTTCCACAGAAACGCGTAATTTAACTGTACCCCACTGCCGCAAAAGGTGGCAGTGGGGTTCGTTTTTACAGGGAGGCATTTATATGAGCAAAAGAGTCATAATTTTTGATACCACGCTCAGAGACGGAGAACAATGTCCTGGGGCATCAATGAACATGCGCCAGAAGGTTGACGTGGCTAAACAGTTGGCTCGATTGAATGTGGATGTTATTGAAGCTGGGTTTCCCGTTATTAGTGAGGGCGATTTTGAGGCGGTACGGGCCATTGCGCGTGAGGTAAAAGGTCCAATAATTTGCGGGTTGGCAAGGTGTGTAGACCGAGACATCGATGCGGCTGGGGAAGCGTTAAAACCCGCGGGCTCCAGGGCACGTATCCATGTGTTCCTTGCAACTTCAAAGATACACCGCGAATTTAAATTGAGAAAAGCTAAGGAAGAAATCCTTCGGCTTGCAGTCGAGGGTGTTAAACGGGCAAAAAAGTACACTGAGGACGTTGAGTTTTCACCTGAGGATGCTTCCCGAACGGAACCGGAGTTCCTTATCGAGGTTTGTAAAGCGGTTATAGACGCAGGGGCTACTACGGTAAACATCCCTGATACAGTGGGTTGGGCAATACCCGACGAATTTGGGTTGTTAATCCGCCGGTTATATGAATCAGTGCCAGCTTTTCAAACTGGGAAGGCAATAATTAGTGTTCATTGTCATGATGATCTTGGATTAGCGGTAGCTAATTCATTGGCGGCTGTAAGGAATGGGGCACGCCAGATTGAGTGCACCATAAACGGCATTGGAGAACGGGCTGGTAATGCTGCACTAGAGGAGGTTGTGATGGCATTGAAAGTGCGACGGGATTGGTTTGGAGATCTCGAGTGTGGGATTAACACTCGCGAATTGGTTCGGACCTCGCGTCTTGTAGCACGAACCACTGGTTTCCTCGTGCAACGCAATAAGGCTATTGTCGGGGAGAACGCTTTCGCACATTCATCCGGTATTCATCAAGATGGCATTATTAAAAAACGGGAAACGTACGAGATAATTAATCCCGAAGAAGTTGGTTGGGGCATAACAGAGTTGCCATTAACCAAGCATAGTGGCAGAGCTGCAGTAGGTGCTAGACTTAAACAATTAGGAGTCGAGGTTACTCCTGAAGAATTGGACGCAATTTTTGCAAAGTTTAAGGCATTAGGCGATAAGAAGAAGTATGTATATGACGAGGATCTCTTGACGTTAGTGGAAGACCAAATGGCGTGCGTGCCGGAAACTTGGACACTTGATTATTTACAAGTAACCACCGGAAGCCATGCGCTGCCTACAGCTACAGTCAGGCTCAAAAAGCTAGGAACACATACCTCACATGGATTTATTGTCCAGGACGCAAGTATTGGTGATGGCCCAGTTGATGCCACTTTGAAGGCAATTGATAGGTTGACTGGGCTTCAGGGGAAACTCCTGGATTATACATTGCGCGCAGTCTCGGCAGGAAAAGATGCTTTGGGAGAGGTGACCGTTAGGGTCGAATTCGATGGCAAAACGTATACTGGCCGAGGAGCGAGCACCGACGTTATTGAGGCAAGCGCAAAAGCGTACTTGAATGCCGTTAACCGCTATCTAAGGAGCGGGAAGTCCGCTTACAGTTGTTGTACCAGTGGGAATCAAAATACCGCAAATAAAGGGAGTGGGTCTGACGGAGTAAGCAGCTAAATCAGCAGACGGTAGAATTTTTATTTCTCGGTCAAGTAATTAGCCTAAGGTTTAGGGCTGCATAACTTACTACCACTCTGAGGGTTAAAACACTCAAGCGAGTATTCTCTGGCGAGCTTTGCTATTTAAGATGGGCGCTTCCTGGGTGCGTGGTTTGCAAAAGCCGACCGGAGTGCTAATCTCCATCCTAACGCAAATATAATTAATTTTCTGGTATTTCGATTGGATTTTAAGCCGACGAGGTAATGATTGCCACCTAGCTTAGGATTATAATTTTTTTATCGAGCGAAGGTGAAGTTGATGAGCTGTCTCAAATCTTCCCCCTTTGTTTGACTTATGAATCAGAGGGTGCTCTTAGTTTTTAATGGGTGTTAGTAGGCGTAGTTGGAATGAGTTTATAACCCTCGGATGAAATTTGGCGTGGTCATTGTAAGAATGAAGCGATTCTGAAATAGAACCTGGGGTATGGGTTTGTCTCGGCTACTCGAAAAGATTAATAATTGGTGGAATGGTGCGCGCAGCCCATTTCTACCCCTCCTTTTGAGATAGTTTTGCAGCAGGAACAGAACGCATTATGAATCACGGTCAGGATCTGAGATGATACATCCCAGGGCTTGGGTTAACTCAATGAGGATGGTTTAACTCCATAAGCAAGGATCGTGGCAAAATGAGGTGGGTCCGGTTCACGAGCTACTATTGAGACCTCCAGACTTGTGAATCCGGCTTCTTCAAGCCATTGATGGAGTTCACCTTCCGTGAAACCCAACCATTTATCCCCATACATCGCTTTAGCTTGGGTAAACTTATGTTTTTCGAGATCTAAAATAACGATTTGACCAGAGGGGCGGAGGATTTTGAACGCATTTCTTATGGCTACAGTGGGTTCGTCAGCATGGTGCAGAGCTTGGCTCAAAATCACTACGTCTACGGTTTCAGGCTCAATGGGGGGATCTTGAAGATCTCCCCAGCGGAATTCCAAATTGCTAATTCCACGCTCTTGAGCGCGTTTTTTCCCAAACTCAACAATTCGCTTTGAATTATCCACAGCAATTACTTTCTTGCATTTTCTCGCAAGGAGTTCGGCCATAAGTCCTTCACCCGAACCCAAGTCAGCCACTACATAAGGTGGCAATATTCTTAGTAATAGATGCCCGAAGGCTTCCCAAGAACGGCCGGGGCCGTAGATGCGACCAAATCGGCCGGCGATCCGGTTAAAGTATTGGTGGGATTGGGTTTGGCGTTGCAACAATACTTGTTTCAGGTTCAACTGGTCTGATTGGTAATCCGGCATTTCTGTAGCTCCTTGAAGGGCTAGCTTTACAGCATCAGCTACTAATGTTTCTAAGTGGGGGTTGAGTGAATAAAACGTATTTTTACCGACCCTCCTTGCATTCAATAGTCCAGTCTCTTTCAAAATGCGCAGGTGAGTTGAAATACACGGTTGACTAATAAAGGTGATTTGACGCAACTCGTTTACTGAGAATTCGCCTTGGTTAAGTATGGCAATCAGACGCAACCTGGTAGGGTCGGCGAGGGCTCGAAGGCATGCTAATACTCGACTCATAACAGGTGTTTGTAGGAACGCAAAATACTTTTTGACATCTTTTAGCTGTGATATATCATCGCATAAAAATGCGTCAATATAAAAGCTATGAGCAAGAATTATGTTTTCACCTCTGAATCGGTTACCGAAGGGCACCCGGACAAGGTTTGTGATGCTATTTCAGACGCTGTCTTAGACGCTTGCCTAGAACAGGACCCGTTGAGTCGCGTAGCTTGTGAGACTTACGTAAAGGGAAATTTATTGGTAATTGGTGGTGAAATTACTACGAAGGCAGAAGTTGACTATAACGCGTTGGCTAGGAGCGTTATCCGGGAAATAGGTTATGTGTACCCCGACCATCTATTTTCTGCCGATCGGGTAATTATTATAAATGCAATTACCCGCCAGAGTCCTGATATCGCAAGAGGGGTTGATGCTACTTGTACTGAGGTAAAGCGTGAGGCAGAACAAGGTGCAGGGGATCAAGGTTTGATGTTTGGGTATGCAACTGATGAGACTCCGGAGTTAATGCCAGCTCCGATATTGTATGCACACCGGCTTTGCAAAAGGTTAGCAGAGTTGCGTAGGTCTGGGCGGGTAGAGTGGTTGCGACCTGACGGGAAGTCTCAGGTCTCGGTTGAATATCAAGGCGACCGACCTGTTAGGATTACAAATGTGGTAGTTTCTACTCAGCATGCAGATGGCCTAGAGCATAAGACAATCGTGGAATTTGTCATTGAGGAGGTTATTAAAAAAACCCTCCCTAGCGAAATGATTGGGCCACACACACGTTTTTTGGTTAATCCTACAGGTCGGTTTGTTTTGGGTGGACCTGATGCTGATACGGGTTTGACTGGTCGGAAGATTATCGTTGATTCATACGGCGGGATGGGACGTCACGGAGGCGGATGTTTCAGTGGGAAAGATCCGAGTAAGGTTGACCGGAGTGCAGCGTATATGGCTCGTTACGTAGCCAAGAACATTGTTGCAGCCGGAATCGCACGTAAGGTGGAAATCCAATTCTCTTATGCGATCGGCATTCCAGATCCGCTAAACGTAAGTGTGGATACATTTGGTACTGCCTTACCTGGCCTTAGGGATGAGGATATCGAGCGGGCAGTACGCGAAGTGTTTGATTTTAGGCCTAGAAGAATTATCGAGCAGTTGAACTTGCTTCGGCCGATTTATCGAAAAACCACTAATTACGGGCATTTTGGGAAAGATGACCCAGATTTAACCTGGGAACGCACGGATCGGGTTAACGATTTGCGCACTGCTTTGAAACTGTAAATGAAGTGATTAGTGATCCCAATTAATGCCGACTATGAACTCGCAACATGATTTTTTTGTTAAGGATTTGTCTTTAGCTGAACTAGGACGACGCGAAATTGAAATTGCCGAGCACGAGATGCCGGGTCTAATGGCTATACGCAAAAAGTATGGTCCTACTAAGCCTTTGCAAGGTGTTCGGATTACAGGTTCGCTTCATATGACGATTGAAACGGCGGTGTTGATAGAGACGTTAGTTGCGTTAGGGGCTTCAGTGCGATGGGCGAGCTGTAATATTTTTAGCACCCAGGATCATGCCGCTGCAGCCATTGCGGCACGGGGGATAAGTGTATTCGCTTACAAGGGGGAGAGTTTGGAGGAGTATTGGGAGTTTACCCTCCGAGCACTCACGCATCCAGACATGAAAGGCCCACATTTGGTAGTGGATGATGGTGGGGATGCTACCCTGCTGATGCATAAGGGTTATGAAATGGAGCAGGGGGATGATTGGGTGAATACACCGTCTTCTAGCCGAGAAGAGCAAATAATTAAAAACTTATTGAAGCGGTGTGCAGTTGAGAGGCCAGGATGGTTTACGCAAGCGGTAAAAGAATGGAAAGGTGTCAGTGAAGAAACCACCACAGGGGTCCGTAGGTTATATCAACTTGCGGCTGCGGGTAAGCTGTTGGTTCCGGCTATCAACGTAAATGATTCGGTTACGAAGTCAAAGTTCGATAACCTGTATGGGTGCAGAGAGTCATTGGCTGATGGGCTTAAGAGGGCTTTGGGCGTAATGCTAGCAGGAAAAACTGCTGTAGTTTGCGGCTACGGTGATGTAGGGAAGGGTAGTGCGCAGTCATTGAGGGCGTTTGGTTGCCGGGTGATAATTACAGAAGTTGATCCTATCTGCGCATTGCAAGCTGCAATGGAAGGCTACCAGGTTACAACTATCGAAGAGACTTTAGGCATTGCCGATATTTACGTGACCGCGACGGGTTGCTGCGATGTAATTACTTTGGAGCACATAATGCAAATGAAAGACCAAGCGATTATTTGTAACATTGGGCACTTTGATAACGAGATTCAAGTGGACCGTTTAAACAATGCTCCAGGAGTCCGCCGGGTCAACATCAAACCACAGGTTGATCGTTATGACCTTCCTAATGGTCGTAGTGTCTATCTACTTGCAGAAGGCCGCTTGGTTAACCTTGGGTGTGCGGAGGGCCATCCAAGCTTTGTGATGAGTGCAAGCTTTACTAATCAATGCTTAGCCCAAATGGATTTGTGGAAAAACCGAGACGTGTATAAACCCGGAGTTTATAGGCTTCCAAAGAAGTTGGATGAAGAGGTTGCCCGGTTGCACTTAGATAAATTGGGGGTGAAGCTTACCAAGCTTACGCCAAAGCAAGCACAATACTTAGGGGTAGACATTGATGGCCCCTATAAACCTGACCATTATCGGTACTAGTAGTTTACTGCTGTAGCTTAAAACTGGTTGCGTATAAATCCCCCTCGGGATAGTGTTCCATCGTATGAAGTTTGAGACCATATGCTTACACGGGGGTGCATTTATAGACCCGGTGACCCTTGCAAGGGCAATCCCGGTGTATCGCACAAGTTCATATTTGTTTAAAAGCACAGATCATGCAGTTAAGCTTTTTGAGCTCAAAGAACAGGGATACGTATATTCCCGAATTAATAATCCAACCGTTGCTGTGTTGGAACGGCGTTTAGCGTTGTTAGAGGGTGCACCCGAAGAGGGAGGGGTAGCAGTAGCTTCAGGCACAAGCGCTATTTTTTATTCTATCGTAAACTTAGCAAACGCAGGCGATAACATCGTTTCGGCAAACAATCTCTATGGCGGTACTTACACACAGTTTTTACATATTCTGCCACAGCTCGGCATTACCGTGAAAATGGTCGATCCTAGTGACCCCGGAAATTTTGCGCGGGCAATTGATGATCGCACCAAAGCAATTTTTTGTGAGACAGTCTCAAATCCGTCATTGCATATTATCGACCTGGAAAAGGTTGCAGAAATTGCGCATGCGCATGGGTTGCCGTTAATTGTGGATGCCACGTTTTCCACGCCCTATCTGACTCGTCCTTTGGAGTTTGGCGCTGATATAGTTGTACATTCATTGACGAAATGGTTGGGAGGGCACGGAGCAGCAATTGGGGGAATAGTCATTGACGGGGGCCGGTTCAATTGGACGGCTGGGAAACATCCAATGTTTACTGAGCCAGACGTATCTTATCACGGTTTGCGGTGGGGATATGATTTGCCGGAGCCTTTGTGTAAGGTGCCGTTTGTAGCGCGAATGCGCACGGTGGCGTTACGAAACTTGGGGGCGTGCCTTTCCCCTGATAACGCCTGGATTTTCCTTTTGGGCTTAGAGACCCTTCCTGTGCGGATGGAACGACATTGTGCAAATGCCCGGGCGGTTGCAGAGTTTTTAGCTAGCCATCCCAAAGTTCGGTGGGTCCGTTATCCGGGATTGAAGAATGATCCTATGTACGAACTCAATTTGAAGTATCTCCAAGGAAAAGGTGGATCCATGGTGGTATTCGGCATCAAGGGAGGCCGTGAAGCGGGTGCAAAATTTATCGACTCTTTGCGCTTAATCTCGCACTTGGCAAATGTGGGAGATGCAAAAACATTGGCAATACATCCGGCCACTACTACGCATTCGCAGCTTAGTGATGAACAACTCCAGGCTGCGGGCGTAACTCCTGATATGGTCCGGCTTAGTGTAGGCTTGGAACACATTGATGACATATTGGAAGACATTGATAGGGCTTTGAGTGTGGCATGACCCCCAAGATACACACACGCCGTTCCGTTGGAGTAGTTTCTACTCAGTTCTTTCATTATGTAAATCCCGCAAAACCGTTTAGGTTGCGTGTTGGTGGGGAATTGCCTGAATTTACCTTGGCATATGAGACGTATGGGGAATTAAACGCTGATCGTAGCAATGCAGTACTTGTTTATCATGCAATGACCGGAAGCCAGCACGCCGCTGGGATTAACAAGCATGTACCCGGAGTTGGATCGCGTTGGACAAAAGAAATGCACATTGGTTGGTGGGACGGATTCATCGGTCCGGGAAAGGCAGTGGACACAGAAAAATTTTTTGTTATTTGTGCCAATTATTTGGGTGGTTGTTACGGCTCTACTGGCCCTGCTTCTATCAACCCGGCAACTGGTAGGCCTTGGGGATCTGCATTCCCAGTCTTGCGGTTTGTAGACATCGTTGAATCCCAGATGCTACTGTTGAAGCATTTGGGGATTCCTAAACTTCACGCGGTGATAGGTGGCTCAATAGGTGGATTCTTAGCTTTGCTTACAGCAACTAGATATCCCGATTTTGTACGAATTGTGGTGCCTATTGCGACGGGTTTAGAAACCACTATTTATCAGCGCATTATTAATTTTGAACAAATCACTGCAATAGAAAGTGACCCTAATTTCAAAGGCGGTGATTATTACGACGGGCCATACCCAGAGGTCGGACTCGCCTTAGCACGGCGTATCGCACATAAAACATTTGTGTCTCTGGAAGATTTAAAAGAACGCGCCCGAGATGAAGTCGTCAGCCATAAACCCCCTTATGGATGGTATGAGATGAATCACCCAGTCGAATCCTACATGTACCACCAGGGACAGAAATTTGTGCGCCGATTCGATGCTAATTCATATCTGCGGATTGTCGATGCATGGCAGTGGTTTGATTTAATTGCGGAAGCTGACGGAACCTCCTACCTGGATATATTTTCCCGGTGTCGCAACCAGGAATACCTTGTGTTTAGTATTGACTCAGACGCCTCGTTCCCCACCGAAGAACAGCGAAAGTTAGTAGAGGTATTGAAAGAGGCAGGCGTGCCAACTATTTGGATTACCGTTCACTCAGACAAAGGGCACGACTCTTTCTTAATAGAACCTAAGCTCTATGCTCCGCATTTAAGCCAAGCATTGGAGCGGGTTTAGGTAACTGCGGACGATTAAGAAATACACCAACCAACCTTTTGAATCTAGGTGGTCGTCCTGCTGGACAAATCGGAAATCTGGTTTCCAGATCCTTGCTTAGCTGAGCCTGATGGCTTGTTAGCGATTGGTGGTCAACTGACGGTGCCATGGCTTTTGGCTGCATATAGTCGTGGCATTTTTCCTTGGTCGGCAGACCCAATTACTTGGTGGAGTCCAGATCCGCGTGCGATTATTGAATTGGACAAGTTCCATGTACCTCGAAGCTTACGCAGAGTGTTGAAGAAAGGTATGTTCACCGTAACATTTGATATGGCCTTTGAGCAGGTCATTCGCATGTGTGCTGAGCCATTCCCCGGCCGTGAGGAAACCTGGATTACTGAACCTATCATTAAGGCCTACGTTGAACTATACAAAGCAGGATATGCACACAGTGTCGAATGCTGGAATAAGGGTAAACTTGTAGGTGGGGTGTATGGCGTAGCAATCGGCGGTTTTTTTGCGGGTGAGTCAATGTTTCATACAATGAGCAACGCCTCCAAAGTAGCACTTTATTTCTTGGTGGAGCGATTACGAGAGCGGCATTTTGAACTATTTGACATACAAATGGTTACTTCTGTAACCAAATTGCTAGGAGCAATTGAAATTCCTAGAACGGAGTATCTTGACCGACTCAAACGCGCGCTGGAAAAAAGTTGTGAATTTTGAATGAGGTTTTTTCAATTGTGTAAGGAAACGGCTTTTATAAACTTTGTTTATGACAGTGGTTGTATACCCTGGGACATTCGACCCGATTACGAATGGACACTTGGATGTCATCCATCGAGCAGCACGGTTATTTAATCGGGTAATTGTAGCCGTAGCTGAAAGTAGGAATAAACGTCCGCTTTTTACCCACCAGGAGCGTGTGGAGATGGTGCGACAAGCCGTGCAGGATGTGAAAAATGTTGAGGTGGAAGGATTTACGGGTTTGTTGATTGAATATGTGCACCGCAAAAATGCAAATGCTGTCTTACGCGGGCTCCGCGCCGTTTCTGATTTTGAGTTTGAATTTCAGCTAGCCTTGGTGAATCGTAAACTGTCTAAGGACTTTGAAACTATTTTCATGATGCCAAACGAAACATACACGTTTCTAAGTTCGAGTGTTGTGAAAGAGTTGGCGTGGTTAGGCGCAGACGTGTCCGCGCTTGTGCCACCCCATGTAAAGCTAGCACTTGAATTGAAGTTTGGCCGTAATAAAACAGAATAAGAAGGGAGGCATTTATGGCACTATTGATAAATGTTGAACATTTGGCCGACCGGACGGTCCATCTCCAAGGGCATTTGACACGCGAGGAACTGGATATCGACCCGTTAGATAAAGTTATCGAAATGCGGCAGCCCCTGGATTACGAATTGCATGTAACCCGTATCAATCGGTCGTTATTTATCACGGGACACCTAAAAGTGGTTCTGAACTGTGTTTGTGTGCGGTGCCTTGAACCGTTCGAGTACACAATTGAACTTACCGGGGACTTGTTTGAGCTCCCCTTGACGGGAGAGGAAGCCCCCCAAATAGTGGGGGAGTGTATCGACTTGACCCCGTATGTGCGGGAGAATATTTTACTCGAGTTTCCGGCGCATCCTGTGTGTGGACCAAATTGTCGTGGTGTGCCGGAAGGGTGGGTTAATAGACGTGAAATCGGAAAAAATCGGTTTGGATCTGTTCGAGATATTTTAGAAAACTTGCAGCTTTAAACTCATATGGGTGTACCAAAAAGAAAACCTTCGCGTAGTCGACAACGTATGCGGCGCGCTTACAATAGCGTGCTTCATCTTCCACAGCTAAGTAGCTGCCCGCAATGCGCAGCCCCATACATCCCGCATAGGGTTTGCAACTCCTGCGGGTATTATAAAGGGCGCCAGATAATCACGATCACCACAGGGCAATAAATAACCGGTTTTTATCACTGAATGGCTTGGCTATGCGCGTAGCGGTGGATGTAATGGGAGGCGATTACGGCTGTGGAGTGGTCATAGAGGGTGTAAAAAAGGCCCTCGAAAATGAGAGAACGTTAACGGGTGTTTATTTAGTTGGTGAGGAAAAAGCCGTACGCGCAGCAATGGACCAGGTTAAATTGCGTGACCCTCGTGTCCATGTTGTCCACGCGTCTGAAGTGTTAGGTATGAATGAGAAGCCAGTCGAGGGCCTAAGAAGGAAACGCGATTGCTCAATCCTAAAAGCTGTAGAGTTAGTGAAGGAGGGAATTTGTGAAGCAGTAATTTCGCCGGGCAACACAGGCGGTGTAGTGGCAGCCAGCGCAATAAAACTGAGACCCTTGCCTGGCGTAGACCGTCCTGCTATTGCGACGGTCATCCCTTCGCTTAATCACTATTTTGTATTGCTGGATTCTGGGGCAAATCTGGACTGCAAGCCCATTAACCTTGTTCAATACGCTATAATGGGGGCTGTTTACGCTCGCGAAATCCTTGGTTACCAAAATCCGCGGGTTGGGCTTTTAAATGTAGGAACTGAGGATGTAAAAGGAACAGCTCTTTTGCAGGAAGCCTTCCAGCTTTGCAAGCAAACTAAGCTTAATTTTATTGGGAATGTAGAAGGGCATGACTTGTTTGCAAACAGGGTTGATGTAGTTGTGTGCGATGGTTTTGTGGGGAATGTGGTTCTGAAAACCTGCGAGAGCCTTGCAACTGGCATTTTGACATGGCTTCGACACGAGTTGAGCGTAAATCCAAAACGAATGATTGGGGCGTTGTTGGTGCGTGGGGCTTTACGGGCGTTGCGGCGTAGGATGGACCCTGAAGCATATGGTGGCGCCCCTCTCCTAGGGCTTAATGGAAATGTAATGATTATGCACGGGGCTTCAAAAGCTAAAGCAATGATGAACGCCTTGAGGGTCACAGTAGAAACGCTCCGCACCCGTGTGAATCATCTAATTGCTGCAGAGATTCAAGAAGCTGCCGAGCGGTTGGCCGAGGTGAAGAGAAGCGCGGCTGCTCCCGTGTACGCATGAGCATTTCAACCCCTCCGAAATTTTTGAATCCCCGGGCCCGCTTTAATTATCAAGGGCGCCCGTGTTCAATTGTTTCAGTCGGCTCTTACGTACCCGCAAGAGTTCTCACAAATGCGGATTTAGAAAAGATGGTAGAGACTAGCGACGAGTGGATAACTACTCGCACTGGGATAAAGCAACGTAGAATTGCAGCAGCTGATGAGTACACTTCTGATATGGCTGCGCGGGCAGCTGAGCGGGCTATAGCCCGAGCGGGAATAACTCCCGAGCAGATTGATCTAATAATAGTTGCTACCGTCACACCTGATATGATTTTTCCATCCACTGCTTGTCTTGTTCAACAAAAACTAGGTGCGGTACGTGCCGCAGCATTCGATTTGGAAGCCGCGTGTGCGGGTTTTGTGTATGCCCTGGAGATAGGCCAACAGTTCATAATGAGTAGAACCTATGATACAGTTTTGGTGATTGGGGCTGAAAAACTCTCTTCGATAGTGAATTGGAAAGACAGAAATACCTGCGTTTTGTTCGGTGATGGGGCAGGAGCGGTTATTTTGCAAAATAGACCTGGATCCCACGGATTGTTAACCGCTGTACTGGGGGCAGATGGGTCGAAGGCCGATTTGCTTCGGATTCCCGCAGGTGGTTGTAGATTGCCCGCTTCCCAAGAAACGGTGGCACAAAAACTTCATTATATCCACATGGAAGGACAGGAAACATTTAAAGCTGCTGTCGAGGCAATGTACACTGCTGCTCGACTGGCACTTGAACGGTGTAATTTAGATATCAGCCACCTTAAGTGTATAATCCCGCACCAGGCCAATAAAAGAATCATTGAAGCAGTTTGTAAAAAGCTCGGTGCTAAACCCAATCAAATTTTCGTTAATCTTGATAGGTATGGGAACACCTCAGCTGCATCAGTGGTAA
Organism: uncultured Verrucomicrobiota bacterium; assembly: GCA_964654645.1. Classification (GTDB taxonomy): domain Bacteria; phylum Verrucomicrobiota; class Verrucomicrobiia; order Limisphaerales; family CAZZJO01; genus CAZZJO01. Next base: position 13,070 of record CAZZJO010000034.1, read on the forward strand.
TCGCTTTGGATGAAGCAGTCCAGAGCGGGCGCATACAACGCGGGGATTTGGTTTTGCTAATAGTGTTCGGAGGGGGGTTAACATGGGCTGCAGCAGTGATTGAATGGTAGAAAGTTGACTCTATACGAGTTTGTGGTAGGGTAAAGTTGGGTTTATGGGAGTTCGAAAAGTTGATGCAAAAAATTGGTATGACGGTGAGGGCTTATCTCAAAAGAGCCAGGCCTACCAACTTACCTTAAAACCAGAATCGGTTTTGATTACCCGTAACGGGATTGAATTTTATAGTAGAAAACCCTTCCCTCTATGGGCTGAAATGACAATTGTGCTTGAATCTGAAGTGACACAGAAACGCATACAATGCAACGGAGTAGTTGTCTCCTGCAAGGGAAACCGTCAAGCTGGATACCATGTTGCACTTTTATTTATGGGTATCTCCCCAGAAACACAATCCGTACTAACTAAACTAGCTCGGAGTAGCTGGACCTGGATTTGAAACGTGTTCGGGGGGTATTACATTTGCCCTTATTGTGCCTGACTTATATGGACTACGTAGAATTACTACACACGATTTTAAAGGCTGCTGTTGATGCGGGTGCTTCAGATGTACATTTAAAGATTAATTCGCCGGTTGTCTTCCGGGTAAACCAGCGTCTCGTTACTCCAGACCTGCCATATGTGTCCCCGGAGGCAATGGATGTTTGGGTTAAGCAAATAGTCCCAACTCATTTAAGGGCCCGTCTGGAGGCTGAACGCGAGATAGACTTCTCTTATCATGTGCCAGGCATCGGGCGTTTCCGAACAAATTTGTATCAGCAGCGGGGTGAATTTGCGATATCGATGCGGTATGTAAAGGTACGGGTGCCACCTTTTGAGGAACTTGGGTTGCCCGAGGTAATTAAGCGGATTGCTGAGCAACCCCGTGGAATAGTGATAGTTGCAGGGGCGACTGGCTGTGGCAAATCTACGACACTAGCGGCAATGATCGAGCACATAAATGCGAATTTCCGGAAGCACATTATAACTTTGGAGGACCCGATTGAGTATGTCTTTGAAGACAATCAGTCTGTAATCGAACAAAGGGAAATCGGCCTTGACACATTATCTTATCATCACGCGCTTAAACATGTTCTTAGGCAAGATCCCGATGTAATCATGATTGGAGAGATGCGTGACTCGATCAGTGTGGAAGCAGCTATGGCCGCGGCAGACACAGGTCACTTAGTCCTTACTACTCTCCACACAACCAACGCCCAACAGTCACTTATAAGAATCTTGGACTTTTTCAAGGCCGAAGAGCGAGAACAAGTCAGGCGACAGCTTGCTGGTACTTTGCAGGCAGTAATTGTACAGCGGCTGGTTAATACCGTGCATGGCAGGGTCACCCCGGCTTGCGAAATATTGATTAATACCCCAACTGTTAGAAAACTAATTGAGGAAAATCGTCTTGAGAAGATTTACGCCGCAATTGAAACGGGGACTGAAGAAGGGATGATGACGTTTAATCAGTCTCTGTTACAGCTTGTCAAGTCGGGCCTAGTAGATGTGAAAGAAGCGCTTGCAAAGGCGAGTAATCCACAAGCATTAGAGATGAATCTCCGGGGGATCTTTCTTGATGAAGGCCGTCGAATTATTGGTTAATTATGTTGGATTGATAACTGGCGAGTGAGGATGGCTGCTATTGCTTGAGCTGTTTTAAAAGTTGCGCCTTGGTTGGTACTCACCACGTTGCGAGCCGCTGAACCAATTTCTGCGCGCTTGTTTGGATCGTTCAACAGCATTCTAATAGCGAATTCTAACTCAGTTTTATTGCGTACTTGAATTGCGGCTCCTGCTGTTAAAAACGCATGGGCAATCTGTTCGAAGTTTTCCATGTTTGGACCGAATACGATGGGTTTTCCGACAGCCGCTGGTTCGATTGGGTTTTGTCCCCCGTGAGAAGTTAGGGTCTTCCCCACAAACACTACAGTAGCAAATTTATACAAGTGCCTAAGCTCCCCGGTTGTGTCTACAAGCAAGCAATCTAGGTTTGGTTGCACAGGCATGGCTTTTGGGTTAAGGGTTGATCTTAGGACATATTTAATGTCCAATGATTTGAGTTCCGCGGCTACTTGTGGAGCGCGTTCAAAATGCCGAGGAACTAAAATGAGGAAGAGGTCTGGGAATGATTTTCTTAAAGATAGGTAAATTTCTGCAAGGATTCTTTCTTCTCCTGGGTGAGTACTCCCACCTAGTAACACAAGCCTATTGGAAGTAAGGTGTTCCATTATAGTATTCAGTTCGACGGGAACCGGCGCGTCTAATTGCACTGTATCAAACTTTAGACTGCCTACTACATAGATTTTTTCTGGCCTGATTCCTAAAGAGCATAGGCGCGAAACGTCGGCTTGGTTTTGTGCAAACACAAGTGTGAAGCAGTCGAAGACCTTACAAAAAAAACGGCGTAGGAACCGGTATCTCTTGTAGGACCTTTCCGAAAGGCGTGCATTTGCTAGGAAAATGGGAATCTTACGGTCCGTAGCCTGCCAAATTAGGTTAGGCCAGATTTCAGCTTCCATGATTATAATAGCCATTGGATTGATTGTGCGAAGGGCTCTTTTCACGGAGAAAAGTAAATCAATAGGGTAATATATTGCTACCATTTGCGCGGTTGCGTTTCTATGCAAAACTTCCCTGCCTGTGGTTGTAGTAGTCGACAATACAAAAGTCATACCAGGCAACACGCGCTGGAGCTGCTTCAATAGTTGAAGCGCGATATTGACCTCGCCAACACTTACAGCGTGTATCCAGATGACGTTTTTCCCTCGCAGCGACTCGATAGTGGTTTTGGGATAGAACCCGAAACGTTCCCAAAAGCCACGTTTCCAATTCCCCCGTTTTATTAATCGATTTAGGTACCACGGTGAAGAAAGAACCAAAAAGACAGGGAATAAAATGTTGTAAAGCAACCTTTCTACCATGTTAGCGGATGTCTTTTACCATGGATGTCTCCGCGATGTCTACTTTGCGGTATTAATCTCGAAAGAACAGTATCCAGATTACAAAAAAGACAGGGAGCAAATACGGGATAGCGTACTTAATTATATACCCCATGAAAGTGGGCATTTGAATCTTTTGTTGTTCGGCGATTGATTTGACCATGAAGTTGGGGCCATTCCCAATGTATGTGCTTGCTCCAAAAAAAACAGCTGCAATGCTAATGGCAACAATAAAAATATTGGAGTGCGGGTTACCTAGCAGATAAGCGATCTCAATTTGTTCAACGGCCAGGTACCCCGATTGTAGTTTCCCACCAAAATAATATTGAATCGCCGAAATAGTATTTCGAACACTTTCAGGGTACGTGGACAAATCTATCGAATGAAGGTTGTTACTTTGCGCTAGCGAAAGGACTTGGTGGACTATTTGTTGGTCGACGGTGGATCCCATTATTGCACTTAGAAAGCTCAAGTAAGTAGGGGCATTGTCTAACACAGACGAGAGAAATCCACACGCCCAGAACAGTTTTGTAGTAGAGGTAATGCCGAGTTGGCTTGCATTTAATTGTAACCAGTCTAGGGCTGGCATCATTGTTGCAAAAATGCCAGCAAATAGTATTGCGACCTCTTGGATAGGGTGAAAATTAAAGTGATTTGCATGATGTATATGACGCCCCGTTGTCACATACGAGAGTGTAGCAGCAGTTATCATTATAGCTTCGCGCAAAAATGGCGGCTTGGTGATAAAGACAGCACCAATAATCACACCCAAAAATAACAGGTTCCATAATCCTTCAAATTTCCATACGTTTGGTGGTTCAGCCTCTTGGGCTCGAATAGTAGCAGGGATTTTACGATAATGTAGGGTATCGATCACATAAAAAATTCCAACAAGTGCTCCAACACCAATCAACCACATGTGCCAGCAATGTAACAAAACCCAAAAGAATGGAATGCCTTTTAAATATCCCAAGAAGAGGGGAGGATCGCCAATTGGCGTAAGACAACCACCACAATTGGATACAATGAATATAAAAAACACGATGTGGTATGGTTTAATCCTGTATCTGTTCATTCGGATCCAAGGGCGTATTAACAGCATTGAGGCCCCTGTAGTACCTAATAGGTTAGCTATAATTGCCCCCGCTAATAGAAGTCGAACATTTTCCCATGGCGTGGCCTCTCCCTTAACTGTAATGTGGATTCCGCCAGAAACTACAAATAGGGAACCAATTAAGCAAATGAAGCTTACGTATTCATGGGCTGTATGCCAAACACGCTCATGTGCTCCGAGAAAGAAAATATAGTAAGCAACTGAAATTGCACCGAGCGATAACGCAACTTTGCCATAGTGCTTATGCCAAAATCGGGGGATGACCAAAGGGCAAAAAGCAATGGCCCCTAGCAGTACGACAAAAGGGACAATCATTACTGGATTTGGATTAATGATGTCGTGTCCGGTTGTCATATTACACTGAGTTTCATTTGGTTCTGTGTTGGTAAACAAACACATTTAGCTTGTCAACAAAAGCTCGCCATTTTGTTGAGTTGCATTTTCAAATTCAAGCTGGTTGGCCGATCGCATTTGATCGGCTCTCAAAATGTGTTTGCAGAGGTAAATATATGCTGCACCTGTTAATTCCGGTTGTATGTGACAAGGCAGCTTGAATAAGGGAGGGGACGATTCCAAAAGCACATCTGAATTTAGCTTTGCATTGGACCATGGATTAATATTCCTGATCGACGGTATTGGGGAGATTTTGAAAGGTATGATAAGAGGGGTTCGTATCCCAATACTGAATTGCAAGCTATTGCGGCGAAGTCAAAAACCAAACCTGCAACGATTGGATGGGCATAATTATTCACCGGTGAAACGACCTATGGCAATTTTTTGCCACATATCGGCCAGACCACCAAAATAATCGACGTACTATGATTAAATACGAGACGTTGCGTGCATAAACGGCGCAGTCAATTCAGATAAAATAATCCCCATAGTGTTTGGTTTTTTGCTAGGGTTGCAATTTAAGGTGCGATTTCATAAGTTAAGACCACTAATTATGAGGGACAAAAGGTTAGTTCATTTAATGGTAATTGGCTCGCTTTTAATTGGTGTTATTTGTGGGACTGCGGTTCACCCGTCTTCATGTTTAGCTTCTTCCTACCCCGAGGGTAAGTCTGGGTGGAATCTTGCAAAAGAAATTGTGCAGCGAATAAAAGAACCCCGGTTCCCAAATCGAAATTTCAATGTGTGTCAATTTGGTGCGGTGGGAGACGGTAAAACTGATTGTACACGTGGTTTTGCGGAGGCGATAATGGAATGTTATCGAGCAGGGGGAGGGCGTGTAGTAGTCCCGCCGGGGACTTATGTCTGCGGCCCAATTCATTTACGCAGTGGGGTTAATCTACATTTGGAACGGAGTGCGATTATCGTTTTTACCACGAATGTAGCTGCTTATTTACCGGTGGTGTTTTCTCGATTCGAAGGAGTGGAAGTGATGAATTATTCGCCCCTGGTCTACGCTAGGGGACAGAGTAACATAGCTCTTACAGGGAAGGGGATTTTGGACGCCCGTGATTTTGCAAAAGTAGTTCATCCTTGGGCAAGGGAAGCCAGGGTCGATATCGAACGACTCGCCCAGATGGCGGCAGATGGTGTCCCCGTTGAACAAAGAGTGTTCGGCCAGGGGCATAAGCTCCGACAGAATTTTTTCCAGCCAATGAACTGCATCAATGTGCTTGTGGAAGGTGTGACCTTTCTTGGTTCACCAATGTGGACTCTCAACCCAATTTATTGCACTAACGTGATAATAAGAGGGGTGACTGTTATAACTGAAGGACCCAATACAGATGGGTGTAATCCAGACTCATGTTACGATATCCTAATTGAAGATTGTTGGTTTAGTAACGGGGACGATTGCATAGCAATAAAGTCAGGCCGAGATCATGATGGGCGGCGGGTTAATGTACCTTCCCAAAATGTGGTAATCCGAAGATGTCGATTTGCAAATGGACATGGGGGCGTGGCATTGGGCAGTGAAACAGCCGGAGGTATTGCAAATGTGTTCGTTGAAGATTGCTATTTTGAGAGTCCGGACCTACGGATGGCTTTGCGGTGGAAAACAAATCCTGCCAGGGGTGGGTATATAACCAATGTTTATTTCAGAAACTGCCACGTTAAATGTGCGCGGTTTGGAATTCATATGACGATGCGGTATGCAGCCAGTGGAGCCAAGGAGGGCGATCATATGCCCATAGTGAGCGACGCATATATTGAAAACTGCAGATTTGAGACTTTACTGGAAAGGCCTGTGTTTATAGAAGGCCATTCGGAAAGAGGGAAAATTTCTCGGGTGGTAATACGTGACTGTAAGTTTGGTGTAGCTCCAAAACCAGGGTTAATCACAAATGCTACTGCTGTCCAAATAATTGGGTGTAAAAACCTGCAGCTTGAATAACTAGTTTGGCGTCAATGAATGAAATTGCTCTGCGACTGAAGAAGTTTTGGCAAGGAGTTTGCGAGTTTTGGCAAGGTCTGCCAAGAAAATGGATATTTTTTAGTTTGCTTTTGTGTACAATCGCCTTCTTCCATTTTTATGGGAACTCCACGTATGGCTACTTAATTGGGCGCGTTAAATACATGCGCTCCTTATTCGCGTGGTTGTACAACGCGTACACTGCCGAATTAGCCGATGACAGCCACGGATTACTAATGCCCTTTGTAATTTTGGGCCTCTTTTTTTGGAAGCGAGAGCGGTTGTTAAAAGCCGTAAGTGAACCCTGGTTAGGCGGGTTGGTAATTTTTGCTGCAGGGATTATCCTTCACATTATTGGATTTATAATCCAGCAGACCCGGCTCTCGGCTATGGGGTTTTTCATTTGTATATACGGATTGATGGGGGCCGTTTGGGGGAGACGATGGTTATCCGAAAGTTTTTTCCCTTATTTCTTAGTCGTGTTTTGCATTCCATTGGGATCTTTAGGGGAACCCATTAGTTTTCGCCTTAGGTTGATTGTGACTAATGCAGTTGCTCTGCTTTCACATTATGTGTTTGGTGTGGACGTAATTGCGGAGGGTACAAGATTGTTTTCGCCTGATAGATTATTCGAATATGAAGTGGCAGCACCTTGCAGCGGGATCCGGAGTTTAATAGCGATTATAGCGGTTTCCATTATATATGGGTGGGTAAGCTTTAGGCGTGTTACCAGCAGATTAGCATTGTTGGCAGTGGCGCCACCATTAGCCGTCATAGGCAACATTTGCAGAATGATGCTGATCGTCTTAGCAGCGGAGGTAGGTGGACAGGAGGCTGGTCTGAAAGTCCATGAAAGTACCATCCTGAGCCTTATTCCCTATGTGCCAGGATTCCTCGGCCTAGGTTTAATTGGTATGTGGATAAAAAAGACCTGGGAGGGTGAAAAATGAAAGAGCGTCTTTTCAGGAACAAAGTAGAATTAATTGTTGTCATTGGAGTGATAGTGATGCTGGTTTTTACGGGGGCATTGTTGGCATATCTCCAGAGCCATCAGCGTCTGGGTGTACCGGGTGTACGTGTCAGTGGACAAGACGGTAGGTTAGTGGTGAAAGTTGAGCTCCCCGAGCGTGTTTTGGACTATGAATCAGAAGAAATACCTCAAGCGCCTATTGTGACTAATGCGCTTCCAAAAGATACTAGCTTTGGTCAGCGTCTATACACTGCGCCCGACGGGTTTCAAATACTTTTGAACGTTGTGCTAATGGGTATGGATAGAACAAGCTTGCATAAACCAGAGTTTTGTTTAACAGGTGTAGGTTGGCGCATTGAAAAATCTGATCGTGTGACAATCCGAATTTATGAGCCTTACCCTTATGACTTACCAGTTGCCAGGAAAATCGTTACGAAACAGTTCAATTTTAATGGGCAAGTGGTAACCCAGCGAGGGATTTACCTATATTGGTATGTGTGTGATGGTGCTATTAGCGGAGATCCTACAGGATTAGAGAGAATGTGGCTAATGACGAAAGAATTATTACTGAAAGGGGTCTTGCAGCGATGGGCGTATGTGACCTGTTTCGCGGTTTGTAGCCCGGGAGCTGAGGACCACACATATGAGAGGATGAAGTCATTTATCGCCTCGGCTGTGCCACTCTTTCAGACCACTGCGGGTGCACGAATCGAAGATTGATGCATTTATTAGGGCGTGTATTATGAAGTTGTGAACTTGGATTTTCCAAGAATGCTTTGGGTTTAGGGGTATTGCGATTGCAAATGTTGACTCGATACACACAGCTTAGGATTAAATTAAATCAATTATTGGATGCTTGCCTTACGGGATTAGCGTTGGCAGTGGCATATTTAATTCGGACCGATGAACGCGTGATGAGCTTTTTGCGCGCCTCAGGAGTAAGTCCATTCTCGGATTACTTGATCCTTTTGCTTATCACGATTGCGATTACACCCCCCATTTTCGAAGCAAGTAAGTTATATGAGCGGCCTCTAATTAGTTCACGCGTTCAAGTGTTACTTCGGCTTGCACGAGCGTGTTTAGGGTTGACGCTGACAGTTGTAGTAGTTGCATATCTCTTCAAACTTTCACTAGGGCGGATCATTCTCATTATGTTCGGGGTGCTTAGCTTTTTACTCGTTTGGGTAAAAGAAGAGGCGTTGCGACTGTTGATAAAATCCCGCGTTGGGAAAGAACAATCAAAAATTCGGATTCTTGCCGTTGGTTCTCCCGAAAGCAGGAGCCGAGTTCTTACTAAGGTGAGCAATGAATTGGGTGAATGGACTACTATTGTTGGGACATTTGACCCTGCGCACGATCCTATCTCCAAATTAAATGAAATCATTCAAGAAAAAGGGGTGGATTGTCTGGTAATCAGTTCCCGTGATTTAGAAATGGATAAAGTTGAGGAGGTTGTGCGATTAGCTGAGACACAAGGTGTTGAGTGCTATTTAATGGTAGACTTTCTTGACACCCGCATTTCTAAGCCGGGATTTACGCACGTAGGCGGCGTTCCAATGTTGGTATTTAGAACCGGGCCAGAACCCTCTTGGCAAACCGTTGTTAAGCAAGTTTTTGATTTTATCGGTGCCTTGGTTGCGTTGATTGTTTTGCTCCCAGTTTTTTTGATTATTGCAATTTTGATCAAATTAACTTCACCTGGCCCTGTGTTTTTCAAGCAGCTTAGGTGCGGCTTGAATGGGCGTCCATTCGTAATGTACAAGTTTCGCACAATGTACCCCGATGCTGAACAGCGGAAGCGTGAATTATTGGCACTTAATGAAATGTCTGGTCCCGTTTTTAAGCTGAGTAATGACCCACGGGTTACCCCAATTGGGAGAGTCTTACGAAAATTTAGTTTGGACGAGCTGCCCCAGCTTATTAACGTGCTAAAGGGTGAAATGAGCCTTGTAGGGCCGCGCCCATTGCCGGTTGAGGAGGTTAAACAGTTCGACCAGCTTTGGTATAGACGGCGTATGAGTGTTAAACCCGGTTTGACATGTCTATGGCAAATACGCGGACGCAATGAGATTCGAGATTTTAAAGAATGGGCCCGGCTTGATTTGGAATACATTGATAATTGGTCCCTATGGTTAGATTTCAAGATCTTGCTTAAAACCATTCCGGCTGTAATAAAGGCCGTAGGAGCTAAATAACTGTCCAAGCAATTCGCTCCTTCATGAAAACAACTCCTCGTAGAAAACCAGTATCAGTTGTCACAGGCGCAGCGGGTTTTTTAGGTTCACACTTGGTGGATTATTTATTAGCGAAGGGCCATCGGGTAATCGGCATAGATAACCTAATCACTGGGTCGGTTGAAAATATTGGCCACTTGGCGGGTAACGAGAATTTTAAATTTATCAAACAGGATGTCACTGAGTTTCTTTTCATCGATGGTCCTGTTGATTATGTATGGCATTTTGCTTCTCCAGCAAGCCCCGTGGATTATTTGCGATTTCCAATACAGACACTGAAGGTTGGTGCCCTCGGAACCCATAAAGCCCTGGGTTTGGCAAAATATAAAAAAGCCCGATTTTTGTTAGCGTCTACTTCTGAGGTGTATGGGGATCCATTAGTGCATCCTCAACGAGAAGATTATTGGGGAAACGTTAATCCGGTTGGACCTCGGGGATGTTATGACGAGGCAAAACGATTTGCCGAGGCGATGACTATGGCCTATCACAAACAGCATCGTTTACAAACACGGATAGCCCGGATTTTCAATACATACGGTCCTCGCATGCGATTGGACGATGGTCGAGTCGTCCCTAACTTTATAACTCAGGCATTTAGCAACAAGCCCATTACTGTTTACGGGTCAGGTTCTCAGACGCGAAGTTTCTGCTACGTTTCCGACTTAATTGAAGGGATTTACAAGTTGATGATGTGTTTATATGTGGGCCCCGTTAACATAGGTAATCCCCAAGAGACAACTATTTTGGAGTTTGCAAAGCTGATCATCGAACTAACAGGGGCTAAAAGTAAGATAGTGTTCAAGTCACTGCCACAAGATGATCCAAAGCGCAGGTGCCCTGACATAACGCTCGCTAAAAAAATTTTAAAATGGCAGCCTCAAGTTTCCTTGCGCGAAGGTTTAAAAATAACAATCGAATACTTTGAAAATAAGCTTAAGAAAGAACGAAATTTGTTTGACGATTAAAGGCTGTTTAGGTAATCAAAAGAGACCTTTTAAAAGCGGCGCCCGGGTTTCGGGTGGAAGTGTGACCGATTTAATTCATGCGCGAAGGCAAAACATTTTTGGCAATCGACTGCGGTGCGGGTACGCTAAAGGTGGGTGAATTTGAGGTGACACCTGAAGGTGACCTGCGGCTATGCCAATTTGGAATTAAGCCATTAGGACCAGAGGGTGGATTAGAAAGCAAGCGCGAGGCCACGCTAACAAAAGCGATAAAAGAAATACTCACTGAGTTGGGGATAAAAACTAAACCTGTAAATGTTTGTGCCCCCTCGTTTACTGTGTTTACTAAGTTTATCAAATTCCCTGCTGTGGAGACTGGTAAGATCGCGCAAATGGTGAAATTCGAAGCGCAACAGAACGTGCCTTTCCCATTAGAAGAATGTGTTTGGGACTACCAGATTTTGGGGACCACAGGCACAGAAGAATTTGAAGTATTGCTAGTTGCTGCTAGGCGGGAATCAATCGATAGCTTGTACCGGTCTGTCGATAGCAACGGTTTGCGTTTACAACTGGTAGATGCTTCCCCGGCGGCGCTGTATAACGCTGTCCGGTATAATTATCCTGACTTGGAAGGGTGCACATTGCTAATCGATATAGGTGCGAAAACCACCAATATCCTGTTATTTGAGAAAGACCGGTTTTTCCATCGTGCAGTTAATATCGGAGCAAACACTATTACCCAGGAATTTGCAAGTGAGGTTAAATTGCCGTGGCAGGAAGCAGAGAGGTTAAAAATTTCGGAAGGGTTTGTGGGATTGGGTGGAGCTTATGAAGAGCCGGAAAATCCGAAGCAAGCGGCACTATCAAAGATTGCCCGGCAGTTCATGACTAGGTTACACATTCAAATTAACCAGACTATTCAATATTACCGGACACAACATGGAGGGAGCCAGCCGCAACGCGTGCTATTAGCAGGGGGGGCGTCAATTATGACGTATACTCCACAATTCTTTGCGGAAAAGATGGCTTTGCCAGTGGAGTATTTCAATCCGTTCCGTAACCTGCAAATTGCTCCCAATGTAAATATAGAAGCGTTGTCCACTGTTGCTCATTCATTCGGTGAAGTGGTAGGTTTAGCGTTGCGAAATATTGCCCGTTGCCCAGTTGAATTGAATTTGATGCCCCCGGCTTTGCGTCGGTGGCAAGAGTTCAATGAGAAAAAGCCATATTTCATGGCCGCTCTTATCAGCTTAAGCGTTGTGGTGTTCTTGTTAGGCGTATTGTTGGAAAAACTAGCACGGGGAAAACGCGAAGAATTGGCAGAGTTGAAAAAGGTAATCGAACCACTCCAACGAAGAGAGGCAAGGTTCAGGAAGGAAATGGACATTTTGAATAGACTCCGAACTCAAGCGGATCAGTTGACGACGTGGTTGGAGTACCGCTGTTTCTGGATAGATTTATGTTCGGAGCTTAGGCAAATTTTGATGAAGATTGAGGCTGAAGCTCAGCAACAGTTCCGTGTGCCCGCGGGAATTTGGGTTGAGCGATTGGCAGCTAGCCCAGCGCGGATTATCAGACTCCGAAGTGGCGGACGATTGGAGCAAGAAGGCTTACCATGGGAATTACGTATGCGGATGGGGCCAGAAATGGATCTAAGGCCACCTGAAGCAGTACCCCAAGAACAACCGCCGCCCGCCGGAGGTTATGAACAAGATATAATGGGGCGAACTACCCAGCCCCAGCTACCAGAGGTTTCATCAAATGAGGTGTCAACTTTGATTGTTGTATGCCGCGCAGTGAGCCTTCAAGATATTGACCCGTCAGCTAATGTAAAAATCGCGCATGCATTTTTGCGGGAGCTTAAATCTAGTCGAATGACTGACCCAGAGGGAACTGACTTTTTAGGTAATCTTGGTTCTGAAGAAGCAGACGGTACGTTTGCATTTACTGTTAATTGGAAACTTAAAAAGCCTTTGCAGATAGGAGGCGGCAGTTAAATTTTCTATGTCGTGGCTGAAGCGCAATTGGATTTTTGTAGCGATTGGAATAGTGGCTCTTGGATTGCTGGGAGTCGCCATTGGGTTCTTGGTTAAAGGCTACGTTTCGAATCAGCGGGCACTCTCAGAGTTAAATAAAGCTTATGACGAGCTGACACGATTGTATAATTTAGATCCACATCCAGGTACTGAGAAAAACGACAATATTACTAGGGCTAAGGAACAACAAGAACAGGTAAGAAAATTTTTAAAACGGGTTGTAGAATGGTATCAGCGGATCCCACCCATTCCTGATTCGGCCCAAATTACGACCGAAGAGTTTACGGCTCGACTTCGGGTTACGCTGGATCAACTCCAGAAAATGGCTAAGCAGGCAAGTGTGACACTGCCCAGGACAAATTATGCATTTACGTTTGAATCGATCCGGCCAAAGGTGAAGTTTGAACCTACTAGCTTGCCCCTATTAGCTACGCAACTGGGAGAAATTAAAGCAATCTGTGAAATTCTGCTTAACGCTAAAGTGATGGCCATTGATAGTATTCGCCGTGAACGGGTATGTGTGGAAGACAGCCCTGAAATTTATCCCATGGATTATATACGGGAAACATCAATAACTAATGACATAGCGGTCTTAACACCCTATGAAGTGACGTTCAGGTGTTTCAGCTCAGAACTGGCTGGAGTGCTTGCAGGGTTCGCTAATGCGCAATCCACGTTTATTATCAAGTATTTAGATGTGGAACCAGCTACGTTGGCCATAACACAAGAAGGAACGGAAGGAATGGAAGGATATGAATTTGTGCCTCCTCCCGAGGTTGGAGGGCCCATGCCGAGGCGGTATTTAACCCCCAGGGAAGTATATGGTTTAGGACCGGAGACACAACCAGAACCGTATGCCTTACCAGAAGGAGGGTACGAGTTGGGGTCAGGTCGTCCGATCCGCCGTCCATTGCCTGTTCCAAGCAGGGGGGGTGCACAGGTAATACTTTCTGAAACACCTTTCCGCGTAATTATGCAAGTGTATGTAGTTAAACTCAATTTACCTCAGCAACAGACGCAGTAGTAACCGTGAACTTTATAAGGCGTCATTACGAAAAGGTAATTTTAGGTGCCGTGCTCATCTTTCTGGTGATCGCGGTAGCGCTGATGTTCTTTCTTGTTGACAAACAGGCTAGGGACATGGCCGAAAAGCGCGGGACAATCACAAGTAAGCCAACAAAGCCGCTGCCACCCTTGGATCTGTCAACAGGAGAAAAAATACTCGAACGCTTAAATAAGGGTGTTACTGTAACATTGTCTGCTCCCCCTCATAACTTGTTTAGTCCGGTTGTGTGGCGAAGATATCCGGATGGTCGGCGGGAAAAATTAGAACGCATGGTGGAAGGCCCCAGCGCAGTAGAAGTTGTCAAAATTACTCCATTGTATATGACGATTTTGTTTGACTCAGTGGACGCTGCAACCACGAACTATCTCGTTATTGTGAATAATCCAGCAGCAACAACGCGATCGCAACAACGTGTAGCGCGTTATGTCCAAGTCGGCGCTAAGACAGATTACTTTATAGTAAAAGCCATTGAGGGTGATCCACTTAATCCAACAGGCCTCGTAATCGAGTTGCAAGAGACCGGGGAGACAATCACAATAAGTACCAATAGCCCGTTTAGGAGAGTCAGTGGTTACATGGTTGATTTGCGGTATGAACCCGAACGTCGGTCATGGTCAAACCGCAGAGTAGGACAATCGATTGTAATTGGAGGAGAAGAATACACGATTTCGGCAATAAATCAGATTGCCACCGATGAATATGAAATTGTATTGTCATCGCGTGCATCCGGAAAGAAGCATGTTATCAAATACAAAGCAGGCTCTTAATATGCTAAGAACAATTGTTGGAAACGTCATTGTTGGGTTAATGATCTGCCAGCTAGGGCAGATGACGGTTTGGGGTCAACCCACTCAGACTACTAGTGAAACTGAGCGGGCAGTGAAAGAGGCAGTTCGACGTCAAGCGCAAACCGTCGAATTGCGCCAAAAGCTAAACGAAGCCCGCCGCACAGAGCAGCAGAAAGATTACTTAGCAGCAGCCAAACTCTATGAAGCATGTTATACATTGGTCCAGCAAATCGGTGCCGGTGTGGACACCGAGAGAAAAGAAACTATAGCTGGCTTGGTTAGGTGCCGAGTTGCTTTAGCAAAAGAGGCTCAAGCTAAGGGTGATTACAAAGCTGCAGATGCACAACTGAAGGCTGCGTTGCGAGTAGATCCGAAGAACCAGGCTTTATTAGAGCTACAAAAGGAAAACGATGAAAAACTTCAGGCATTAAAAGGCAGGATTCCTAGTGATGAAACTTTGGATCAAGTTCCAGTTATCCAAAGCAATAAACAGTATGCCGCCACTCTTGTACAAGATGGTCGTATGCTATGGGAAATGGGGCGCTTAGACGAGGCCGAAAGCAAACTCCGTGAAGCCACAAAGATAGACCCTGAAAACAAAGCAGCATGGTATTATCTGAACTTGGTTCAAGAGTCTAAGTACGCACGAGCTGCACGCCAACAAGATGTGGATTCCAGGGCAGCCTTGGTGGAGGTTGAACAAGCTTGGGAAAAACCAGTCAAACGGGAACTTTTGCCACAACCGAACCCTTATGCGCGGACAAACTTAGTTTTTACAGGTGAAGGACGCCAGAAGATAATTAGTAAGTTAAACCGGATCCGTCTCACGGAGGTGAGGTACGAAGATGTGGAATTATCTGAAGTGTTAAGGAATCTTAGTGAGCAAATCCGAGCACGAGATCCTGAAAAGGAAGGAATTAACTTCCTTCTAGTTCGTGAACCTGCTCCGAATTTGGCGTTACTCCAACAAATGCAAGGTCAAATGGGGATGGGAGGAATAGGAGGAGTTGGTATGACACCTTATGGTGCGCCAACTCCAGAAGGAATGCCAATGGGTGTTGCGGCGACACCTTTACTTGCGGCACAGACTGAGGAGGTAGATATCGCCATGGTAAAGATTAAAATCTTTCCGCCACTGAAAAATGTCCGGGCAGCGGATGTTTTGGATGCAATTGTCAAAACAGCCGACCAACCAATCAAATACTCAATTGAAGACTATGCAGTTTTATTTTCATTGAAACGCGGAGAAATTGAACCCTTATATACGCGCACGTGGCGGGTTGACCCGAACACGTTCATCCAAGGACTTGAAAGCGTAGCTGGCATTTCACTGTATCTCCCAACGTCTATGGGTGGATATGGAGGCGGATACGCCGGTTACGCCGGGGGATATGGTGGTGGTTATGGCGGTTATGGCGGTGGAGCAGAAACGGTTATTCCTCGAGTGTATGTTAGTCCAGGCGGGTACGGTGGATTCGGTATGTATGGTGGCGGTTTCGGGGGTGGATTTGGTGGTGGTTTCGGTGGTGGATTTGGTGGTGTAATGGGAGGCGCAGGTGTTCAGGGAGGCGCTGGTATTACAGGATTAGGTGGTGGTTATGGAGGTGGAGGTCTAAGCTTCGTGACTAGAATTGATACGCATGCAACGGTCAACCAAATCATCCGAAATTATTTTGCCGCAAATGGTGTGGACTTTACCTCGCCCGCCGGGACGAACAAGGCCGTCTTCTTCAACGATAGGACAGGGGTGTTACTGGTACGCGCCACTTTGCAAGATTTGGATATAATCGAAGCAGCTATACAGGCTCTGAACATTACACCGCCCCAGGTTAACGTAAAAGCTCGGTTCGTTGAAATTACTCAGACCGATTCTAAGGGCTTATCTTTCGATTGGTACTTAGGGAATGTTTTGATGCGGGGGGGCCGGATTGGAATGCAAGGTGGCACAGCACCGTCGTTCGTAGGTGCGCCATCCGCGGCTAATCCTGAAGGTACATTCCCCGGCTCAGCCCAGGCGGGCACTGCCATCACACCTCAATCCACTGATCAAATGTTGAGCTCAGGAGTTAGGAGTACTTATGGTAGACAAACTCCAATTCCTGCATTGGCAACGATTACTGGAATCCTTACTGATCCGCAATTCCGTGTTGTCATTCGAGCCCTCGAGCAACGCGACGGGGTAGACGTTCTGTCGGAGCCAGAAGTTACAACTGTGAGCGGCCGACAGGCACAACTGCAAGCAGTCGAATTGCAGACGATTGTTTCTGGCCTTCAAACCGCGGGAGGTACACAAACGGGTGTTGGGGGTGGATATGCTGTTGGCGCCGGTGGAGCTGCAGCGGGCGCAGGTTACTATCCGCAAGGTGGTTTTCTGGCGTACAACTATAACACCCAACAAATGCCTCTTGGGCCGACGTTGGACGTAATTCCTTATGTTTGTGCTGACGGATATACAATACAAATGACGTTAATACCCACCTACATTGAGTTTGTCGGATATGATGACGCAACTGCTCAAAAGTTCGTACCTACTTCGGCATTGGCTGTTGCAGGAGGACAGGCTATGGCAACTACGGTTACTGCTGTATTGCCGTTACCTATTCTGAGGGTAAGACAAGTTACCACTAGCGCAATTGTCTGGGATGGCCAAACTATCGTCTTGGGCGGTCTCACTGCAGAAGATGTACGGAAATTAAAGGATAAAGTGCCATTCCTAGGTGATTTGCCTTTGCTAGGTCGTCTGTTCCGCAGTGAGTCTAGCTCCACAGTTAAGAAAAAGCTTTATATATTTGTAACGCCTACGATAATCGATCCTGCAGGCAACAGGATGCATTCTGATGAGGAAATGCCATTTGCTCAAAGATTGCCTCAGGCTGAGCCAGCCTCCGTTAGCCGGTAAAATAAATGCCATTAACAGAATCGAACCATTTGGGTGCTAAGGGTAGTGATCCGAAGTTCTTAGTAGTAGACGGATCGGCAGTGGCGTATCGAGCTTATTATGCATTGCCTCATCTTGTAGCTCCGAATGGTGAAACAACAAACGCAGTATATGGGTTTATTAGAATGGTTAATCGGTTGCTTACAGACTTGAAACCCGCGTTTGGGGTGGTCGTTTGGGATGGCGGGCGTAGTACTGAGCGATTGCAGATTCATCCAGAATACAAGGCCACGCGCCCGCCTATGCCAGATGAATTACGGCCCCAAATAAGGCGGATCCAAGAATTTTTGGATTATGCAGGGCTACGATCCATCCAAATTGAAGGTATAGAGGCGGACGATTTAGTGGCAACTTTTGCAAAAGTTGGTGTTGATTCCGGCTTGGTTATCTATGTCGTGGGTAATGACAAGGATTTTTGCCAACTGGTCTCAGATCGCGTATTTGTGATTTCACCCACCCATAGGAAACCCGAACTACTTACCGTCGCCCGGGTGCACGAAAAATTCGGTGTCTTTCCGGAGCAGGTGATTGATTACTTGAGTTTAGTGGGGGATCCCGTGGACAATATAGAAGGTGTTCCCGGTGTGGGGCCGAAAACGGCAGCCCAGTTATTAGAAAAATTTGGGACGATCGAAGAGTTGTATTGTCGACTATCGGAGGTGCAACCTGAAAGACTTCGGAATGCATTACGCGAACACGAATATCAAGTCAAACGCAACAAGGAATTGATTTCCTTTAAAATCTTTCCTGATATTGTTGGTGAGCTCAAAAATTACGCCCTTCAGCAACAGAATTATGAGAAGCTAAGGGGTTTTTATAGAGAGCTCGGGTTTAATTCTTTAATAAAGGAGATCGATGAGTCCATTTCGAAAGCTGAAGTTGGAGAGCTGTTCCAATAAGCAATTGACCATGATAGGTTCACTGCATAATTTGAAATGGAAAGGGATGAACTCGATTTTTGGAAAGATTCTATTAGCAAGCGTTGGGTTGTGGGTGCTTGTGACATCTGGAACGGCCCAAAATACCTTTTCACCAGGTGGTCCCGATTATCCCATCATAGGAAGCTTATTGGGTGACCAGGTTTGGCCTGATGTCGCCGTAAATGAGAGCGGAGGTTGGTTAGTATGGCAAGATAATGGAGCCGACGGAGATGGTTGGGGTATACGTGCGGCACGTCTTAATTCTGCTTTTACTGTGGTGGGTAATGTATTCACTGTGAACCAAATGACCAACTACCACCAGGAGAAACCGCGGGTAGCTTTATTGCACGATGGCGGGGCAGTAGTGGTTTGGCAAGGTGGTAAAAAGGGTTGCCAAAATATATACGCGCGGTTGATAAATTCAAACGGAACATTTCGCACTGGAGACATCCAAGTAAATACATACACGAACGAGTTTCGCGAAGACCCCGCAGTCACAGTTCTGAGTGATGGTAGTATCTTGGTTGTGTGGGTGAGTTTTGGGCAAGATGGTAACATGCGCGGGATTTTCGGGCAACGGCTGAACTCCTCTGGACAGAAATTGGGCTCTGAGTTTCAAATAAACCAGTTTACCGAAAATAATCAACGATCGCCATCCGTCTGCAGTTTCCCGGATGGACGGGTGCTCGTTGTATGGGTAAGTGAATTGCAAAGGTATTCACAAAATGCGGTGGTGGATATATGGGGGAGATTTTATAAGTTGGGTAATAACGGCGTCCTTGAACCTATTAGTAATGAGTTTTTGGTGAGCGGCTACGGAATTGCTCTTTGTGCAAACCCTGTGGCGATTCCATCCCCGGATGGAAAAGTATTAGTAGCATGGAGTCAAAACAATAGTCGTACTCTCACTGGTGATTATTATCTGTATGGGCAAGAGGTATCGAGCCAGTTGACGCGGCGTTCCCCGTCGGATTGGGATGTAGTTGGACGATTGTTTGATGCGAATGGGAGTCCAATCACTGAGCCATTTAGGGTCAATACCTTCACTCAGTACAGACAGTACGCCCCTCGCGGTTCAGTATTTGGGCAAAACTTCCTAGTGGTATGGACTAGTGAGGCCCAGGATGGTTCGCGGGAAGGTATTTTCGGCCAGTTTATTGGACTTGATGGTACTTTGCGGGGCAACGAATTCCAGATAAACACAACCACTGCTAGCCGACAGATTTCTCCGGTAGTAGGTAGCGACGGTAAAAGCAGGTTTTTGGTTGTATGGACGCAATTTGGTGTGGATTACGGATTTGATTTGCGAGCAAGAGTGTATGATTTAATCCGCCTTGCGATGAACCCTGTAATTGGTGGCGTAAAATTAACGTGGAATACGGTTCCTGGTGCAAAATATCAGGTCCAGCAATTATCTAATGGCAAAGATTGGATAAATGTCGGATCAGTTAGGGAAGCCACGAATTATTCTGATTCGTTAGTTTTGCAACCCACAAATACGATGGCTATTTACAGAGTAATCCGAGTGGAGTGATAGCACTATGACTCGAACAGCCATAAGATATTTTAAGTCCATTTTGCTGGTGGGCCTTGCCGCCTTTACCGTTGGTGAGGCAAGAGGGTTTTCGTTAATTGGACCATTTGCAGACTGGCAAACATCAGAACTTAATTATAACGTCGGAGTAGGAGTGCACTATGAGATGGATCCAATAATTTCAGATGTGGGTGGACCGCAAAATCTTGGGGAAGAATATAGGTGGAATTTTAAAACCATATATATTGGATTTGATCCCTCCTTTGTAAATTATTTCGGTGCTAAAGGGACACAAGCAGTTTGGGAGGCCATCCAAATTTTGAATAGTTTGCCACCTGTGTCGAAGATGAGTTCTAATCTTACTGAATTTCCTTTAAACACCAGGATAGTGAACTATCGCGCTTCAGCCCTACGACTTTTAGACATGCGAAGCTATGCTTTAGCGGCAATCTTGAATGCCCTTGGCTTAGCTAGCCCCGAAAGGTATGTGTTTACATTGCGTGGTAGAACCGCTGGGGCTACCTATACAAACTATACTGTCATTATGAGAAATTTTGATCCGGTGACATGGGAGCCTTCCAAGTACGTTAATGGAGTACTTTACACATACGTGATCGAGGAATTACCCTCCCCACCATGGCCCTCCGGGAGTGCGGATGCAATTGAAATGGCGGTTGATCCATTTGAAGATACATATACCAGTGTTGTTGGTGGCGTAGACGGCTTTTGGAGAGGTAGATTCCGATACGGTGAGTTTGTAACAGGACTCACTCGGGACGATGCAGGCGGGTTACGATATATTTACTCCCCCGGTAATCTCAATATTGAGACGGCACCTACAAACGCAATGCTGGGATATATAAGCCCATGGACACCTGTTTATCCAGGGGGGCAAACCAATACAAACGCTATAGTAGACATTGCTCTGCGTCCAGGCGTTGATAAAATTCAATTTAAAGTGGCGGAGTATGACAAAACTTACGGTTACTTTATTACAATAACAAACACCTATGAAGATGTGTATTACACGAACAACACGAAATACACTCAGGGAATCGCTCGTATTTTGCAGCAACCGGATATTATAATTGCAGCGGGTGATTTAGGGCTAGATAGCGGTGGTTATCCCGTCTTATTCGAACGATCTATTTCGTTTCAGAATAATATGGAATTATACAATTATGTGCCGCCAGGGGTTAATGGTCCTGGGCAAGTAGTTCCGCCAGTAACAATAGTTTTCAGCAAATTGGGGCCGTATTATATGAATACGGCACCTTATTGGGACGAAGCCACTGTTTCTGTGGTTGGCCCGTTGTGGGGTTATTTTGATGCATCCACCAACGAACCGGTAGTTTTTCCCAACGGGATTTCGTTACGCGATTTGGAGCGGAGGGTTTTAGGACAGTAGTTCAAAACCTTTAAAGCTAGATGGGCAAAATGAATAGAAATTTCCTAAGTAGGACATTAAAACCAATTTTTGGATTCTGTGTCTTAGCCGAAGTTATACAGGCTCAGGTGTTGCAGACTTACGTCAACACTGGGATTATAACGTCTTATACTAATATCCCCCAAACCGTTGTTAATTTCACAAACTACGGATACGTCGAAATTGATATTCCGGACCCAGAGACAATTTCATTAGCCCCGCCTGAACCATTCGAGTTTTATGAACTAAAGAATTTTGTTAATCGACCGGGATCTTTTCCAAATTCAGGGATAATGTATTGCACGCCTGGTTGGCGATTCAACTATCGATCAATCTCTAAGGGGACGCGCGGTTTGGCTTCTTTGTTCCAAGTGGAAAACGGCGCGGCAATAATTGGAGGATCGCGCTTTTTAGTGACAGATGATCCATTGCCATGTGTGATGACTCCCGCTTATCCAAGCTACGTTATTGCGCGCGCTACAAACATCGTTGTTAAAGCGGGAGTTTCGAGGCCAGACTGGGGGGTAAGTGGATCGCTTATTGCAGGTGCAAATGGATTGATTGAACTCACCGGTATTAATGTCAACCTAGATACTGCCCGCCTCCACATTTTGCCGGTTTGGCAGAGTGCCATGGGATCGCAGATAATTTTCGATGCAGAGAATAACCCGATTGCTTTTATCCCAGATTTAGGGATTTCGGATGTATACTGGGAGAGCGGTGTTTACAGTGATACTTTTCCGTTAGCAACAAGGGGGTTGTGGGATGGTACGCAAGCACGTACAGGAGCGACTCGGGGGTTAGGATTTACACTTATAAATCCAATGGCCGATTCGTATGTAGATGCCCTAGATTATTTGCCTGTCGCCTTAACAAACATAGTGGGATCTCCTGATAACGTGAGTTCTTGGTTCGTGACCAATGTGGTTATTCCAACTAACATTGTGAAAGGGGCTGTTTTTGTGGGTATTCCTCCCGGCTTTGATGTCCAGCTTGGGTTTGGGCCTTTGAGTTATCCCCCGCTGGGACGGGATATTTATGTAGCAATTAGTACGCTAATTACAAATGTGGCAGCTTGCACAGAGGACATAGCATACGTTTACATCCAGGACACATTGGGACCTTCAACGGATAATGCATTATTGCCGAATAACTATTCGTGTGGTGTAGTAACTTATCGGCCAGCCAATTATCTCGTATCACGGGTTCCTGAAAATATGGGAACCCCGGGAAATTGGGGGTATCCCGATCCTGAGTTTTTTGTTTCTTCAGGGCTTAGACTACTTTTCCCTGACCTTGTGGGAATTGACACTGTCACAAACGCAACGGTCACAAGCGGCTTATATTCGGCATACGAACCGTACTTCGATAATCTGGTTTATCGACCAATTGTTACACCAGAAGTCAATTTTTCTAATTTCCCAGGACGCATTGTGATAAACGCCACAAATTTGAGTCTGAGGCAAGCAAGATTACGAGGCGAAGGTTACATAAAGATTCAGGCTGCTAATCTTATCTCCAGTAGAGCCACAGTCATTGATTGCGAAAATATAGCTTTAGACTTAAATACGACTAACGGCAATGTGTCGATAGAGAATCTCGTACCTCAAGAAGTGCAACGGTTACGAGGGCCAATACTGTTGTGGAGTGCAGCTTGGAGCAACACGGCAATCGTGATAATGACGAACAATTGGTTGATTAGTACAAACGAAAACGTAGAAGGCGATGTGACTAACTACGTTGTAACGGCGGTCCCCGAATGGATTACAAACACGGTTGGTATGCGTTTGCATACCTTGATGGTAGATGCCACAGGATTACAAAGGACGTTCCCCGTTTTTGTTCACGAGCTGTTGGGTAGAGGGACTAATATAGTCATTAACGATAATTTGACAGTTGCACAATCGCTATTGTTCTTGGGTAGGTCTTTAACAGTAAATGGGATGCTAACCATTCCAGGACAGGTTCCTAATCTCAATGAATTTAGGACTACAGTATGGACTGGACCAAGACCGCTCGAAGACTGGGTCTGGACGAATGCACCCAACCTTTTGTACTTCACCAATAATGGCGTAGTATACATATATAACAACGCGCACTTCGGAGACGATGGGCCGAGACGGTACGAATGGTTTTACAACAATGGCACACTAACTGCGATGTCTTTGGGGGTAAAGAGTGCAATAATTTTCAACGGGGGAGTTTTAAATTCTTTAAGTTATCAGAAACTAGATGCTGACCTAGCCTTATTACAAGGTGGCCGAAGCTTTGTGGGCAGCGACCTCACACTGGTAGGTAAGGACTTTAAATTGGACAACTACACGATTCAAGTTGGTGGAACGCTTGAGCTAGCTGTAAGCAACTCGTTGTTAGATTCGGGTGCACCGGCTAATAACATGATAACAGCAAGGGATGGGTTCCGAATGTATGTGAAGCCAACATACGGTGACTTACTGGGTACTACATTTACCAGTGATGCTCCAGATTATTGGGCAGTAGATGTGTTTCATACTTGGGCAGGAGAAGATCGAGGGCTGAACCCTTCTGGATATACGAACAACGCTGCACTTGGGGTACTGAAATTAACTTCGCTTAGTCCTTATCCGCTATTTGAGTTTGGACCTGCTGGTACTCGAAATGCCCTGTATGTAGATGTACTAGATATTTCTGACCTAGGAGCAGATTTCACTAACAAACTGTGGATAGACGAAAATTTTGTGATTTACTATGCTTCTGCAGTTGTTGGTTTTACTCCACCAAATCACCCGAACGGAGAAGCTCAGCTACCTGAGGAATACCTTGATGGACAATTCGAAGGGAGATTGAGGTGGGTACGAGATTACGCTGGGCCAAGAAGTGGCGTGGCTGTCGTTGTTGACGGTAAGACCGTGTATGTCAATCAGGCGTTACGAAATAGCCATGTGATAGATTCTGATGGGGATGGGATTCCGAACTACTATGATTCAACACCATTCGGAGGGTTGAGTTTGATTGCAGAGTTGTTACCAAGAACTAACTATGCAGCCATAAAAGGCCTGGGCAGCATTCCCCCTGGGCAGCTTGCCCTCAAATGGTTTGCTCGGACAAATGCAATTTACACTATTCAGTACAGCACTAATTTGTTAGCAAATCAATGGGTAACTTTAAAGGTGCTTACCAATACTTCTCCTACGAATTGCTGGTTAGGCATTACTGATGACGACTTTGGCTTTGGTTCAGTTTGTAGATTTTATCGGGTGATTGAAAATAGGAAGTAAGGTAGTATCTGCAAGGCAGGCTGAAAGCGGGATTCGAATTAGGCAAAAGTTACAAATTCGGGGCAAAATTGGTGTGAATTACTGAAGTTCTGGCTTTTAAAGCGCCGGCTGAAAAAGCGGGAGGGTAATTGCCGAAAACACAGGTGAATTCCAATGGGGTTTAAGTGTCCCAATGGGCCCTTTTAACAAAGTTGGTCACAGTAGACACTGATTAGAAGTTGATTAGAGGATACTGGACAACTAAGTAGGAGGGGTGGACGGGTACTGTTTTTGAATGACGACTTCGACCTTTAGGTTAGCTATTAGAGAGCATTGCAATACATTGACCCCCCTAATCTTCCAGGAGTGGACTAGGAGGTTTTTCTCCCCTTTGTTACTGGCATTGCAAAGGCCTTTTCGCTGGATTGTGTGGCCAAAAAGAAAAGATTTAAAGTTGTCGTGTGGATAGTTTTCGTATTTGCTATGAAACTTGAACGATCGTTTGGTGTGCAAATAGGGATGTAAAATGACGGCAAAGAATGCACCGGCGGAATCTTTTAGAAGAATTCCTTTGACTGAGGTTCTTGTGTATGAGTTACGGGTCCGGGACGCAATGACCAAGGATGTTATAACTGCCTCGCCCGATCATTCATTGCGTAGTATTCAAGAGTTGATGAAGAAGCATCGTATCTCTGGGGTTCCAATTGTTGAGAATGGGAAATTAGTAGGTATTGTGAGTATTGAGGACATAATCAATGCATTAGACAAAGGATATATCAATGAACCGGCTAGAAAGTGGATGACACGGAATCCAGTTGTTTTACGAGACTATTATTCATTGGTGCGGGCGGTTAATGAATTTGACCTGCATGGGTTCGGTAGGTTTCCGGTAGTGGATGTTAACGATCAGCTGGTTGGGATCATAACGCGTGGTGATATTACAAACTGTCTTATGCACAAGTTAGCGGAAAGGGCTGAGGCAGCAATTGCTCATGAAACGGCCCTCGCAGCACGGCTCCAGAGAGGCGTGGAGTGGCAAACCCTGGTAAAGCGTGTTCCTGTTCGGGCTGGTGATTTCGATAATGCTGGGAAGATATCGAGTTGGATTCGGCAAGTTTTACGCGAGCGCGGTGTCGATCCAGATGTCCGGAGGCGTGCTGCAATTGTGGCGTATGAAGCAGAGACTAACATAATTATTCATTCGATAGGAGGAGAGTTGTCCGTGGAGATCACTCCTGATAAAGTAGTGATTGATGCGATTGACCAGGGACCTGGGATAGAAAATCTAGAGTTAGCTATGCAGGAGGGTTGGTCGACAGCAGGTCCTTTAGCACGTCAACTTGGTTTTGGCGCGGGAATGGGCCTACCCAATATTAAGCGGTGCTCGGATCGCTTAAGTATTAAGACGGAGATGGGCGTAGGAACCCATCTTCACGCTGAGGTGGACATTGAATATCAACAGGAACCTAAGGCTCAGTATGAATGCACAGCCCAAAAAAGTTAGAGAAATTTTAACTATAGTGGGTGGTGAGATTTTAGTCGGTTCACCAGAGGTTGAAGTAATTGGATGTTATGTGGGGGATTTATTGAGTGACGTGCTTGCAAATGCACGTCCTGGGGTGCTTTGGATAACCATCCAAACGCACCGAAATATAGTTTCAGTAGCTAGCATGAAAGATATCCCCGTAATTTTAGTGAGTAGGAACCGGAGGGCTGATACTCAAACGCTTGCCGAAGCAGAAGATGCGGGGATAACGATCGCCACTACAGCTTTGACATCTTACGAGGCTGCAGGCAAACTTTGGGAAGCTGGATTAAGATGAACGGCAAGAAACAGATATCGGAAGCAGCGCGAGTAGCTGCGTTTGAGACACCGCATCCGAGTGGTGATCCCCGGTATGCGGATTTGGATCGGGTGATGGAAAGTTACGGTTTTGATCCTACGGCATTGATACAGGTTCTTCATGCTGCGCAGCACTTGTTCGGTTACTTAAGTGCTGAGGTTTTGCAGTATATATCCCTACGGTTGAAAGTTCCGTTATCGCATGTTTACGGGGTGGTTACGTTCTATCATTTCTTTACGATGACACCACGCGGCAAGTATCAGATCCTAGTGTGCCGTGGCACGGCGTGTCATGTGCGAGGTGCTGACGCTATTATGGCAGCTTTGGAGAGAGAATTGGGTGTTAAAGAGGGGCAAACGACAAAGGATGGGAGATTTAGCTTACACACAGCGCGTTGTATTGGTGCCTGTGCACTTGCACCTGCAATTTCTGTAGGTGAGGATGTATATGGTAAGTTGCGGCCCGAAATGGTTTCTGATTTGGTGAAGAATCAGTTCAATAAATATGTTTGAGGAATTAGCGCTGCATGTGCTGGACATCGGAATGAATGCCATTGCAGCGAAGGCTACCAGAATCGAGATTACAATTTTAGAAAGTGCAAGGCATGATAGATTAATGATTCGGGTGGTGGATAATGGTGTTGGGATGGATGAAACAACGCTCCAACGC
The DNA here is from genome assembly GCA_964654645.1 of uncultured Verrucomicrobiota bacterium. Taxonomy (GTDB): domain Bacteria; phylum Verrucomicrobiota; class Verrucomicrobiia; order Limisphaerales; family CAZZJO01; genus CAZZJO01. The sequence goes on from CAZZJO010000034.1 coordinate 40,126, forward strand.
GTTTTGAGTAAAAATTGGTCAACAAAAAAAACGCGTAAAAAATCGATTGGTTTGGGATTAGCAATGCTCCGTCAGACAGCGGAGATGTGTGGTGGTGGATTTAAGATTGTTTCAGCGCCGGGAAAGGGAACAAAGATTTTAGCATGTATGCAGCGGAGTCATATTGATCGGCCGCCGATAGGGGATTTGTCGGCGACTCTGCTAGCACTTTGCGCTGCAGCGCCAAATGTAGATATAAGATTGCGTTACCGGACGGACGAAAATAGATTTGATTTTAGTTCCGCTGAAGCCAGACTTTAACGCAGTACGCTGGAACTTATGAACTTGGAAGAATTAAAAAAGCTTAAGGAGAAAGTAAAGCAACAAATCGCCCTCCGTGAAGGGAACAAGCGCTACAGAGTGCTGATTAGTATGGGTACAAGCGGGATTGTAGCAGGTGCCCGTGAAGTAATGAAAGCGATGCTGGATGAAATTGAAAAGCGGGGACTAGACGATGTAGAAGTGCGAGTTACCGGAGAGCATGGTTTAGAAGATATTGAGCCCGTAGTACAAATAGAGGAGATAGGTGGTGAAAAAACTACGTATGCGCGGTTGGACCCCGAAAAGGCTAGGTTGATTGTGGTAGAGCATCTATTAAAGGGGCGAAAAGTGGAGCATCTAGCGGTCGGTAAACCCAAACAGTCCGATTAACTTTAAGATAGGAGGGGAGGTTTAACAATGATACGGTCGCATGTTTTAGTATGTGGGGGGGCTGGTTGTATCAGCGCCGGTTGCATGGCAGTAAAAGATGCGTTAGCAGAAGAGCTCAAGAAACACGGGCTTGAGTCAGAAATACAACTAGTGGTTACTGGTTGCATGGGACCTTGCGATTTAGGCCCGGTGATACTTGTCCTTCCCGATAATGTATTTTATCAACGTGTTACACCCGAAGATGTGCCTGCATTGGTAGAAGAACATCTTATAAAAGGACGGCCGTATCAAAAGCTTTTACCTAAAGAGGGTCCTTCTGCAAATGTTATCACCACCGCTCGAGATTTCTCGTTTTTTGCAAAGCAGACCCGGATTATTTTGGAGAACAGTGGGTTAATTGACCCTGAAAACATAGAAGAATACATAGCGAGGGATGGTTATGCGGCTTTAGGGAAAGCACTTACTGAGATGACCCCTGAACAGGTGATTGAGGAGATCAAGGCAAGCGGGTTAAGAGGTCGTGGCGGAGCAGGATTCCCAACCGGACTGAAGTGGGAGATTATGGCCAAGGCTCCTGGTAAACCCAAATACATAGTTTGCAATGCTGATGAAGGTGATCCAGGTGCATTCATGAATCGGGCAGTACTCGAGGGTGATCCACACCGTGTATTAGAGGGTATGGCAATTGGTGCTTATGCAATGGGAGCAAGCCGTGGGTTTATTTACATCCGAGCTGAATATCCCTTGGCAATAAAGCGATTACAAATAGCGATACAGCAGGCTTATAAGTACGGGTTTTTAGGTAGGAATATTTTTGAAAAGGGTTTTGATTTCGATATTGAGTTACGGATAGGTGCTGGAGCGTTTGTTTGTGGTGAGGAAACAGCATTGATGCGCTCAATTGAAGGCAAGCGTGGGCAACCGATGCCGAGGCCTCCCTTCCCGGCCCAGCGGGGACTATGGGGTAAACCAACGAACATAAACAATGTTGAGACGTGGGCTGCCGTACCTGTAATTATTCGCCGAGGTGCTAAGTGGTATGCTTCTTTTGGTACGGAGAAGACGAAGGGCACTAAGGTATTTGCGCTAGCAGGTAAGATTAGGAATACGGGTCTTGTGGAAGTACCTTTTGGTACGACGTTACGACAAATCATATTTGACATAGGTGGCGGGATACCTGGTGGTAAGAAGTTTAAGGCCGTCCAGACAGGTGGGCCTTCAGGCGGTGTGATCCCGGAACAATATCTCGATACCCCAGTAGAATACGAGACGCTGCAGAAGCTAGGTTCGATAATGGGTTCTGGGGGAATGGTAGTAATGGACGAAGACACATGTATGGTTGATGTAGCGAGATTTTTCTTAGAGTTTTGCTGTGATGAGTCCTGTGGGAAATGTCCACCTTGCCGTGTAGGGACAAAGCAGATGCTTCAAATTTTGGAGAAAATTTGTAAGAACGAGGGTGAGATGGATGACATCGCTAGGCTGGAAGAATTGTGCATGGTTGTGAAAGAAGGTAGCCTCTGCGGATTGGGTCAAACAGCGCCTAACCCGGTACTTACGACATTACGGTATTTCAGACACGAGTATGAAGTACATGTTCGAGAAAAGAGATGTCTTGCGGGGGTATGTGGTAAGTTGTCGCAAGTCCCCCGGATTCCAAAACGTGAATCATGATTTTGAATCTGAAAGTTAAGTATTTAAAAAGAGCCCATGAGCCCAAAAAAGAAGATTGTAATTACGATAGACGGTAAGCGTTGCGAAGGAGAAGAGGGTCAGACAATCCTTCAGATTGCACGGGCGAATGGAATCAATATTCCTACGCTCTGCTATCTTGAAGGTTTGACGCCTTGGGGTGGGTGTAGGTTGTGCGTTGTAGAAGTAGCTGGAAACCCGAAACTCGTCACTTCCTGTTCCACTCCCGCAACGGATGGAATGGTGATTACAGCTTTTAGTGAACGGCTCACGTTGCTAAGGAAACGGATTTTGGAGTTACTGTTTTCCGAAGGAAATCATATTTGTCCTATTTGCCCCTATAACAAGGGTGATTGTACGCTGCAACAGCGCGGTTATGAGCATGGGATTACGGGGGTGAGCTACTCTTATTTGTACCCGGCACGCTCAGTGGATCTTACGGGGAAATACTTTGGGCTTGATCATAATCGGTGTATTCTCTGCGGTCGGTGTGTGCGTACCTGCGATGAGATAGAGGGAGTTCATGCTTTAGACTTTGGTAACCGAGGAATACGGAACCAGATAGTGGTGGATTTGGGGAAAACGTTTGGTGAATCGGTCAGCTGTACTAATTGTGGTGCCTGCGTTGCTAATTGTCCCACAGGCGCGCTTTTCGACAAAGCTGCAGCGTTTCAAGCCCCGTTGGTATCTTGCCAGAAGGTTGAGACGATTTGTCCGGAGTGTCCTTTGGGATGTGGATTGGTTGTATATACTCGGGACAATAGGATCGTGAACGTGTTTGGCAATAAAGACTCACAGATAAACCGTGGACATCTTTGTGTGAAAGGAAGATATTGGACTTGGGCCGAAGCGCGGAAGCGTATTAAGCAGCCATTAGTTAAACTCAATGGCGGGTTTGAAACGGTTGATTGGGAGAAGGCATTTGAAATCTTACGTGATTTATATAAAGCGGTGCCTAAGGAACGGCGTATATTGCTTGTATCTCCGCGACTTTCCAATGAATTTGGAGTGGCTTTGCGGGAGATAACTTCAGAATTTAAAGTGGTTGGTGTAATTGGTGCACGTAATGAAGGTGGGTTAGTGGGAACGGCTGAACTTCAACCAGAAGCGATCTCTTTAATTGAGCAGGCGGATGCGATCGTTATAGTTGGCGCACAACCCGTAAGGGACAATGGCGTGTTAGCAGCAAAGATCCGTGTCGCGGTGCGACATCGAGGGGCGAAACTGCTGCTATTTAATTGCCGGCGGAGTGATCTAGACCAATGGGCTAATATAAGTGCCCCCCTGGTAAGCGTTGACCGTGCGTTTTGGAAGAATGTCGCAAAAACTATATCTGGGGTGAAAAGAGTGGTTATAATATATGGTCCAGAGGCGATTACACCCATCGGACTGACTGTTTTTGAGAAGCTGAGTGAGATCGTGGAATCGTCTTTAAAGAGGGGTGAGTGGGTTAAATCGATACCTTTGCCGAGAAGTACAAATATTTTAGGCCTTGCATCCCATGGGTACCCAGTGGTGGATGATTTAACTGCTTTTATTGAGGGAGTGTCTCCGGATTTGGTTCATTTAGTGGTTAGTGACGAGCCTCATGGCGGTGCACAGTGGCTAGAGGAAAGGGGATTGGTAGATTTGATGAAGAAAGTCGGGGCGATAATTGTCCAAGGGGCGTATGAATCGACCCTTACGGAATTGGCTCGAGTTGTACTTCCTACCCCCATTTGGGCTGAGAGATCGGGTACGTATACCAGTTTTGAGGGGAAACATTTGAAAGCGGAACGTGTACTTCCATTGCCCAGTGGGGTCAAGTTGGAAGAAGAGGTGCTAAAGGCAATTTTCCAAAAAACATGAATTTTCATTTGGTATGGCTAGAAAACAGCAACCTGAATTTGACATAGAAAAAATAGCAGCTATGGCTGAACAACAGGCAACTCCGAAGAAGGTGCGGCTTGCCACTATTTGGTTAAGCGGATGTTCTGGCTGTCACATGTCATTTTTGGATTTGGATGAGCGCCTGGTGGAGTTAGCCAAGATGGTTGACATTGTGTACAGCCCCATCGTGGATGTAAAAGAAATTCCTGAGTGCGACGTGGCGATAGTAGAAGGATGTGTGAATAATAATGAACAGGAGCACGAATTAAAACTCTTAAGGAGTCGTGCTAAGTTTTTGATCGCCCTCGGAGATTGTGCGGTGACTGGTAACGTACCTGCGATGCGAAATCAATTTGAACTAAGGGATGTAATGCGTCGTGGGTTTATGCAGACGGAAAGCACAAAGCGCGTCGGTGTGCCAAGCGATCCCATTGTGCCTCGGCTTTTCCCAAAGGTAAGACCGGTTGGAGAAGTTGTGAGAGTCGATTTTTATTTACCTGGGTGTCCACCTGACGCGGACACTATTTGGTATGTGATAACCGAGCTTTTGGCAGGACGGACACCTAAACTTGAAAAACCGAAGCTTCGGTACGATTAATATAAATAAGATGGACAAGACGATTCTAGTTAATCCCGTTACTCGGATCGAGGGTCACGCTAAAATCACAGTGCACCTCGATGATAACCAGGAAGTGGCAGATGCTCGCTTCCATGTAGTGGAATTTAGGGGGTTTGAGAAGTTTTGCGAGGGGAGGTTTTTTGTTGAGATGCCACAGATCACGTCCCGCGTATGCGGGATTTGCCCAGTAAGCCATTTGCTAGCGAGTGTCAAGGCTTGCGACATGATTGTAGGGGGACAAGTGCCGCGCACTGCTCACATGCTGCGGGAGCTTATGCACATGGGGCAAATAATTCAATCTCACGCCCTAAGCTTCTTCCATTTAAGTGCTCCTGATTTACTTCTGGGTTATGATGCCTCGCCAGCGGTGCGCAATATTGTTGGATTAATTCAAGAAAAACCGGACGTGGCTGTAAAAGGGGTAAGGCTTCGGAAGATAGGCCAAGAAATAATTAAGATAGTTGGTGGGAGAAAGATTCACGCAGATTTTCCGGTCCCTGGAGGGGTTAACAAGGCATTGGCTCCTAACGAACGAGATCAGATCCTAGCGATGCTTCCGGAAGCGATGGACCACGTTAAATTCGCATTGGGTTTAATTGAAGAATATCATCGCACTCATCAGGAAGAGGTTGAATTCTTTGGTAAGTTTCCATCTTACTACGTAGGGCTTGTAAAATCTGACGGCGCTCTAGAGTTATATGACGGTAAGCTTCGTTTTGTCGATCCTAATGGGGCTGTGATCCACGATCAGGTCCCGACAAATAAATATCTTGATTACATTGGCGAGGCAGTCGAGCCATGGTCATACATGAAGTTTCCTTTTCTCTTAGAGAAGGGCTATCCGGATGGTATGTACAGAGTGGGGCCCTTAGCCCGATTGAATTTGTGTGAAAGGGTATCTACGCCCCAAGCAAATCAGATGTTACAGCAGTGGAGAGGAGGCAAGCGCATTCAAGAAAGTTCTTTCTATTATCATTGGGCAAGACTAGTAGAGATAACTTACGCTATAGAACGTGCACAACAGCTTTTGGAGGATCCTGAAATCACAAGTACTGATATTGTAGGTTCTTATACTCCAGTGAATGAGGAGGGAATTGGTGTTATAGAAGCGCCTAGGGGAACGTTAATACACCATTATTGGGTGGATCGAAATGGAAGGGTTAAAAAGGTGAATTTGATTGTGTCCACTGGCCATAATAATCTCGCGATGAATGCAGGCGTTAAGCAGATTGCTAGAAAGTATGTCAATACGCGCGATCTTAAAGAAGGGATGCTTAATCGGTTGGAGGCTTTAATTCGGTGTTATGATCCTTGCTTGAGCTGCGCCACGCACGCAATCGGCAAAATGCCAATCGTGGTAGATGTGTATGACCGGGCAGGGAAGTTAATTAAGCGTTTAGAAAGGTCATCCGGATAACACAAATGCGGTGTTTAGTAATCGGATATGGTAATCCCAGCCGGCGTGATGATGGGGTGGGGTGGTTTGTAATTGAGCGATTAAGGGATCTACGCGTGTGGGGAATAGAGTGTGTAACGGCACATCAGCTTGAAATTGAGTTTGCAGATGCGGTCCAGGGATATGACTGGGTAATATTCGTAGATGCTGCGGTTGACACACAGCCAGGCCAGGTAACAGTGCGGGAACTTGCTCCTAATGTTGGTTTACATGCTGTAAGTCATTTTCTGACGCCGGAAGATGTTTTGGGGATGTGTTTGGCAATGCATGGCAAGGCGCCCAAGGGTATATTGATTTCAATTGGAGGGGCTGATTTTGATTTTGGCGAGGGCCTTACGGAGGTTACCCAACAAGCGGGTGAGAAAGTTGCGCTCGCCTTAAGGAACTGGCTTCAACACGGCAAGGGGCGAAAATCTCTTATTGGCTAAATAGAGGAAGGGTCCGGTTGGTCATTAGCTAGTACTTCGTGATTGTAGTACCCCTACTGAGTCTACGAATAGTATCTAGTTTGAGCAAACTGGGTGATTTTACGCGCTTAAGATGGCATTCTTGTGGTAAAAAGCCATTTTGTTTTTATTCAAACAGGTGCTTACATTGCTTGATTCTGTGTTTTATGGTTGAGGATTGGGAGAGTGTAAGGAGGGGGCATATATTATTTGATTGGGGATGTAGCCCATGAATTTGCTAATGAAGTTCGAGTGTTGAGGCGGAGTGCTAAACTAAAATATTACGTTGTGGTTCTTTGCTTGATGGTTTTGAGCAACCAACCACCTTTTTGGCGGTTTGTAAGGGCTTGGAGTTCTGCAACGGCCCTGTCACGGTTGATGCGCTGAGCAATGAGATCTTCGTAAACCATATCAGCATGCTTACGCCGGCGTACAGCGTCGTCGGCATCAAGGAGCTCTTCGACATACCTCCATATCCATTGGAAAGGAGTGGGTTTTTTCTTATTAGTTGTACTAATCTTGCGGCGGATATCAGACATTGTAGCCTCAAGTTTTTCCAGGATTCTGTCGAGTTCCGCATTAATTTGCGGTGAGAGTGATGGGTTGGAATTTTTGAGGATTAGGACAGTTTCTCTGACGTATTCTTCACAAAGCACACCGAATTCATTGAATGATGCCAGAGGCGCTAAGGTCTGGTAAGTTATGCGTGTTGCATTCTCCCTAAGTAGTTTTGCGGCTTTATAGCATTTTTCCCAGGCAAGCCAACGGTAAACGAAGTCCAACCCAGTCCCTTTTATGTTTTGAATTCCCATGATGCGATTATAAAACCCTGGGGGTGTATGCCGTGCTATAGTTTCCACTATTTCGTCGCCACTAGCGTGATAGTCCCAAATGACAACGAGCTTTGAATTGAACCATTTTTGTAAAAGGCTTCTGAACTGGTTGTTAAGTTGGGCAGCATTATGAGAAGAGGATTTGCTTATTTCTGACCTGAATTGGTGGTATTCATGGAAGATAGAAAGCTCGTATTTTAGGGTGTTAATGATGGCAGATTCGATTTCTCCCAAGTTATAAGGTTGAAGGTGTTTTTGAAGTTCGTCGGGGTTATTCCAAAGTGGAATAAATGAGTCGGGGTTGTTGATGCAGGATTGTGCCGACAGCATTATTTTCAAGTGAGTTTTGATTAGCGATTCAAAGACTGGAAGCCTCATACGGATAGCGTGACGTTCAAGGTTGAACAATGCTTCTTCTGGATTGGGTTGTGTCACGTCTTTCCAAAGACTGATTCGTGGGAAAGCTTCTTTCCATGCGTCATCAATGTATCCTAGGAGACCCGAAAGGTTACCACCGATTAGGAAGTGTCGGTCAGCAGAGATGTCATTGACTAATATTCGGGCGAAGACTTGTGATCGTGCTACGCGATCGGCTCGGTTATTGACGACGGTCGATATCCAAACTCCTGGGTCATTTATGTAATCTTGTTTATCGAATCCAATGCGGGACCAGTTATTTAATGTACCGAACCGCTCGTTAGCAGACATACCGTTGGTAAATTCTAGCTTACGGGTGCGGATAGGAGCGGCCGGGAAGGTTTTGAGAACACCAAGATCAGGTACCACTCTGTCGGCCATTTCCTTGAGTGCAAAATCGCGGTCGATCCCCAGTTCTTCTGCAAGTCCAAGTACGAGTGCTATGTTGTAAGGATGTTCTTCATACGGAAACCGTTGCAAAACATCCGGTGTTAAAAGTCCTGCTTCTAACCATCCGACTGTTCGGATCTTTGTTTTGCATCGCCGGGCTTCATCTTTTAGGATGGGGATCATTTGTTCTTCGGTGGTTACTAGAGTGGATTTTTCTGGGATGAAGCCGGCTATAACTTCCGCTACGTTAAATCCTGCGGGTCCTTGTATATCTTCGTGATCAGGGTAAGTGTTAGTGATCGTGGCGAAATCGTCCTTCATCCAATGGCGTTGAAGCACACGCACATAGGAGGGATTTAACCCCATGCATTCCCATAACAAAACTTGGGCATGTAATCTACCTGCTAAGCGGACCACGAATGTTTGTTCCCATATAGTGGCTTTGTCGTAAGGCCGGAAAAGGAACATTTCCTTTAACTCCCCGAAAGGCCAAGAATGCAAAAGCATTGCTTCGCAGCCTGTTGTTTTGGAAACCGTTGCATAACCCAATGAGTTGAACAAGGCGGCTTTAAGCCGTTCTGTTCCGGACTTACCTCGTGTGCCCCAGCCGCCGATTACTAAAGGAATGCGCGACCGCCAGTATCTTAACCTGAGGTTTGCGAATAGATGGATACCAAAAAACAACAGGCAAAATGCTATGATGAATATGGTTAGTTCGAAAACTGAGTTTTGATAAAGCGAGACGAAGTATTCGTATAGTTTGTCGAAACTTTTGAACAGGAGCGTAAAGTAATCTGCGATAGGTTGCCAAAGTTGGTCTAGCCAAGGAACTGCAAAAAATACGGGGAAGAAGCGCAGAACCATTAGATCTGGCTGTAATGGAACACCTGATAAATCTGGATAGGTATGAAATCTTATCTTGAACCCGAGTTGGAGCAATGTAGATAGGTAGGATTTGGGGTCTTCTGTAAAGTGCTCACGCCAATTACGTTTTTGCGCAATTTTTTCGAATTTAAAAGTGAGTTTTAGCAAAGCCCTAATCCGTTGCCATCCTCGGGGCGATTCCACTTCTGTGATTCCTTCAGGGGTGAATACATAAAATTTGTGTTGTCTGAATCCGAGTTCTATTGCTGATACAAATTCATCCAGGAGTGGCAAATAGGGACGCCACCCACCTTCTTCGGGGATATATAGGGGTTCACCCGGTACTTTAGTCTGGGCCATTTCGGCCATGATTGTGGTGTGGATATGTATTTCACTGTGAAAGATCCGGCCTATTGTGTGGGGAAATGCTTGGCGTTTATCTGGAGATGGGTGCTTGAGTTCGTGCCACCAACGCCACCATCTAAAGCCGAAAATGTACCCACGAGTTATTACAAAGCCTTTGGAGGTAAGCTTTAGTTGTACTGGGTGATCATAACGGCAAACGGTAGCTAAAACCCGGCCTACGAATGATGGATCCAGATCGGCAGTCCAGTGCTTGGGGATGCGCTTGCTTTTCCCTGGAGGAATGGACTCGATTAGCTGTTGGAGATTTTGGCGGAGCTCTTTTGCGCGCGGGTTGAGCTCGGTCCAGATAAATTCCAAGGTTTGGCTAGCCCATCTGCGGACGCGTAAGCTTTTGGCTGAGCACCTAAGATTGACCATGTTTTGCCATGCCATTTGGCTCCATTGGGTGAGGAATGGATCATTGGTGGAAGATAATAAATTAGTGCATCGTTCTGTTACGTGGCACATTACGCGAAGGACAAAATCGTCAGTTTCATTTTGCAGACCGGCTTGGAAAGTTCGAAGAAGAAATGGTTGAAGTGTTTTTTTGGTAATCAGATTTGGCCATTGAAGCCACATTGCGGCCCGCACTTGAGGCGACTCGTCTATCAATGCCAATTGTTCTATCCAAGGCATTGCTATGTCTGGTGCTGCTTTTGCTACGATCTCGGTTAGGGCCTGCCGTACGAATGGGCTTGGGTCAGAAAGAGCTTTCTGGATAATTTCGGATGGAGCTTGTAGTACCTGAAGGTATTTCCCGAGAAGTTTAACGATTTTGCGCCGAACAAATATGTCGTCTCCTGGTTTAGGGTTGAAGATTCGTTGGCGCACAGTTTGTTCGAACGACGAAATTGATAGTAACGCAAGTAATTCTATGGCGGCTGTTTGGATCCAGACGTTTTGTCGGACTTGCAATGCCACTCTGTAGATATGTTGTAGAACTGCGTCGTCGACACCGGTTTCTCGGAGTGAGGGCTGAAGAGCTTGTAAGGCCCTAACTAGGCAGACCAAAGCGGCATGGTTTACTCTGGGATCGCCCTCATACAATAGCAAAGGCTTTAGCACCGGTTCCAGTTGTAGTTTGCTCCACCAAGATAATTGCTCCGTTGGAAGATTCCAACGATTGAGGAAATTGTTACAAAGCGTGCCTAGTCGGCCAAGAATGAAAGTTAACATTTGCTCTTGCTCGCCGATTCTGCTGCTAAATCGGTCTAGCATTGCATCGATGTCGAACCACCGTGAGAATGCTTGACGGTCCTTTTCAATTTCTACGGGTGGTATTCCGAGGAGGTGGGCGAACTCCAAAATAACTTGTTGTTTATCTTGTTTTGTGACAGCGGCATTGATTGCTCGCTGGAAACGGATAAGCAATTGCTTAAGGTTTTCAAGGTATTGATAGGTTTGGTGGGCGCGAGTTTTTAGAAACAGTATCCAATCGTATTCATTGGGCCCGGTGGTCTCAGTGGGGACTTCCCTTCGCCAAAGTTGGAATTCTTTTTCGCATAATGCTAGGAATGCAATGGAGAGTTGTAGCTCCACGGGATTCATCCCCTGGGCTAGAATGTGATTTGCATACCTAGCTATTTGATTTTTTGCCATTTGAGGCTTTATTCGAATCGGTTGTTGAAATCGTGAGGGAATAAAGCTGTTCTAAGTGAACGGAATACTGTAGTGGTTGGTAATAAGTCGCGGTAGACCCGTCCTTGGCTAAAATCCCATCTTAGGTATACAGACCCACTAATGTCGCTGTGTGGCCATTCAATTTGGATTCTAGTGCCAAATTCTAACCTGGATTGTCCGTTCACCCATTTTTCGATAGCCACACCTGCGTACACATCATGTTCTATGTAATTGTTTTTTCTGTCTGAATCGGCGAAGAAATATTTTGCGGCATATCCAATTTCGGTTCGGGCAGGGTAGATTAACTGTTGCCAAGTTGTTCTGAAACCAATGTTATCTGGGCTAAGGTCCTCGTTACTGGTTAATCTGAATCCTGTTTTGAGGAAGGTGTCGATCCATGGTCGGTAGGAGTAATCCATATTTATTGCATAACCCCATTTGTGATCCGCCCGGTAGCGGGTAAACAAGTCATGATCTATGTAAGTGAATGGCTCTGCCTTAGAGGTATCCAAAGTTAACCAGCGACCAAAGACCGTTACATATGGATGGAGCACGCTTTTTCTAGTGAGGTTGTAAAGGGGACCGATTTGGAATGTCGAGTGGATGCTACCTTCCCAGCGGCTTTCATGGTTTTCAATATGGCCGGTGTAACCAGCAAGGGTTAACCGCCAAGGCAAGTTTATGGTGTTTGGTCTTTGCTCAATATCTTCGCGCAATCCAAAGGTTGTATGCCCGTTATAATGGAATCGGGCGATGCCTTCTGTGGCAAACCAGGTAGTTTGTGAGAAAGCCTGTTTGTTATAGGCAACCCTAAATTCCCCAAACTTGTTAGGAATCGATTCTTTCCCAGGTTCGAGTTCATATGGTTTGGTGCGTGCCAAAGACATTAGCACACTCCAAGTACCGTCTTCTTGTCCACCAAGGGGGTAGTAATCGTAGATGTTTGTTATAGCCCTGCTCTGCAGGACTGGAGTTGTAATAAGGGGTTCGGGTTTTGGTTCAGGGGTACGCATGTTGATCCCTCGTGTGGGGGGGAATGGTTCTGGAGCAATGTTTAGTACAGAAATACGGCACCAATCTTCCGTATATCCCTGGCGGGGATAAACTGATATGGATTGTATGTTTTCCGCCTTGAGGACATATTCGTGCACGATCCCATTTGTATCCAATCTATCGATCCGGATCAGACACGGTGATTGGCATGCAAAAGTAATTGGGTTTTCTAGCGTGGTGCGATAGAAAAACCATGTTTCAGCAAGGGAATCGAATGGGATTGAGGCAGGGGAATTGATTCTGTCCTTTTGCAAAGTGCTAGGTTTGATCCGTACCACTTGGTTGGCAATGGGATTTGTTATCCACACAGACACAACATGAAGGCCTGCTGGTAGTGTGGTGGACCATTCAAGGGGAGCAGTAGAATTGGTTATAGTGACATAATTGGTGGTATTGTTTAGCTTTATTGCGATGCTTGTAGGATGAAAAGGCAGAAATCCCACAGAGAGTGGTTGGGCCTCGATCTTTAGCTCAGTTTCGTTTGTGATTGTTAGTGTGAGCGTGAAGATCCGGTTAGCTGTCAAATCGATCCACCCAGGTTGTTTCGGGGGTAAAAGGGCCATTCGCACACGCATACTTGGCTCAAGTGTGGCGTCCAACGGAAACGGGATGGGTTTGATTGCTGAAGAATTGGGTTGGTCTGGTGGAATGGTCCAACGGCAGTTTTTTGTTAGCCTGCGGGAATCTGGGTATGCGCTGGCGTCAAAATTGGTCTGTAGGTAGAAAAGACCATAGGTTCGAGCAATAGGTTCTAAGTCGGGGTAAAACTCTGCTAATTCAAGCCAGAACCATAACTGTTTTGGAGATTCAACCTGTGGGAGTAGTTTTACCGCTTCCTGTAGACGGTGTTGATTAATTAGCATGCAGACTTTTTCACTAATGGGCACATTTTGGGGTGGTAAATGATCTGCCATGTCCCAAAGTCGCCACTTTTTTATGGCAAACCACTGTTCCTTGTGAGGGAGTTGTTTTAAGTCGTCTATCGTTAATGAGAATGGAGGATTGTTATTTGGCAATCGCAGTGCTAACCTTAATTGTACGGAAGATGGTAGTGAGTGCATTTTATCATTTAGCCATGTTTCGGGGGGCTTAAATGAAAAACTTTTGTGGGGAGATGTGATAATCTCCCGGCAAGATTCTGTGGGAACCAACCAAACCTGATTATCTGTTTTAATTTTTCTGGGTGGTTTTGAGTTGAGACTCAAGGGATTCTCAAGCAAACGGAAAAATTTTTCAGGATCTGGTGCTGGTAATATGCCTGTTTGTAGGGCTGGTTCAAATCGATAAACGCGAATAAGCATTGGCAAGGAATGAGGACGGATAATGATTTCGTGTAATCCAGGACCTGTCTCGAAGAACCGAACAGCTTTCTGCCCGACTAGTTCGTTAGTTTTTGATGTAAGTTGGAGGGTAGGTGTAGGTATACACGAGCTTATAGGGATCTTATTTGTGAGATCATATTCTGTAAGCTCAATCCAAGTATCGATGGGATCGGAAAGGGTGGGTGATAAAAGCGGTCTGATTTCCAGTTTTAATCGGGTGGGGCCAAGGCATTGAATAGTAATAGGAGCGTTTGATTCCGCGCGGAAAAAAGTGGTGTAAATGTTGCGTTCAGGATTATAGACGAGTTCACCTGCTGCAAAGGATTTGATTAGTTCTGGGGCATCGTACCACAACCATGGGCCAGGAGTATTCGCATACCAATCTTCCCAAGCTAATAGACCCTCAATTCGTTCGGCTAGGTTTGAGGAGCCGAGTGATTTGCGGATATTGAGGCCTTTTCTGAGGTGGTCTAGCAATTTTCTGCCGCTTTCACCTGATACTGATAGGTGTTGTTCAGCAGCGGCGAAGTCGTAAAATGTTAAGCTTTTGATCCCAAGCCAATAACTCTTTTCACTAGAGTTTTGAAGTTGGTGTACAAGAGAATCAAACAAAGACCACCAATTAAGCCGGGTTGCGGAAACTAACATTTCTGGGAGCGGTTGGCTTTCCGGTGGTAAAAGGAGTCCTACGGAAAGGAAGTATTCTTCCCGACCGTTTATATAAAACGCTTTTGCCAAGTCGCTCAATGTTTCGGTACTTGGGTTTTTCAAAAATAGTACACATTGAAGTTGTTCTAGTTCATCGTAATCTTGAGTCGCAAGCGCGTTTGATTTAAGGATTTGAATTGCTATAGTTGGGACAGAATTCGAAGGTGTTATGAAAATTGCGCTACGCGCGTATCGCATAGCTAAGTAATGTTCTTTAAGCTGGTTTAATAACTGCGTAATGCGTTCCATTGCCTCAACTTGGGATTGGCCAACCAATAGGAGTGCATTCCACAATTTGAGTGCTTCAATTTGGTATCCGGTTTCCTCTAGGTATTGGGCTTTATGAATTAACTCGGACGCGTTGTCTGTTTGTTGGTTGGTATGGCTAGGCAGGTTTATCTCCAGGCTGTTTGTAAAGTTGCGCCAATGCGTTTCAATAAGTTTTCGAATGGGATGGAAATGCTGGGCAAGTAAAGCATTCACTTGGTTGGCGAAGGTTTGGGAATGATTTTGAGGTGTGAGGAGTTTGAGTTTGGATAAGTGGTCTAATTGCTTTAGTGTGTGCAACAGGGTAGTTTGATTGAGCTGGAGCGGTTTATCGGCTTTGTAGGCGATCGAGACGTAAACCGGTGGACGATCGCGGTCTTGCCAAACACGGATTTTCTTAACGTCTTTTGGGAGGGGTAGTTCTGTGTATGCAGCTTGGATCCAGTTCAGTGGCAAATCGAACTCTAAGCTAAACAGCGGGATTTGAGTTGGGAACTGGGTGAATTTGTATTCGATGACTCGGCTTGTTCCAATGGGTAGTGATGGTTCGTAAAGTATACTTTTTGGGGGCGCGGGAGATACTGTGATTGGAATTGGAGGTTTATCTTCGAGCTGTACTGAAAAAGTAGTCTCATTAGTGCAGGCTATCGCAATCAGTAGCTTGGAATTGAATGCTCTGTCGGGCAATTCGTACAAGATACCATTAGTTGAATCTTGAGGCACCGGGAGAAATCGGCCGATAGTTATGTGCCCCTGGATTTGGCGGAAGGTAGGATTGACAATAGGCATGTATTCTTTGAATGGCTCCTGATGGATTATAGGGCGTACTAGATAGGCCATTTCAAGTGTTATAGCATTGGGTGAGTAGGTTGGTAGTATTTCTCTCCAGAACATGCGGAGATTTTCTGATTTACTCGCTGTAAAACTTAGCCGGTTATGATTTGAGAATAGTTCAGAAAACCGCCATAGCAAATCGGCAGCGATAGCCCCGGAATCGAGACTTGTATTGTCCAATATGAGAGAGTGTGAGATTTTTTCGATCCCATACAGCTTAGACAATGTAAGAGGAGCGTGTTTTTCAAAATAGTTTTTAAATATCAGGGTAGCGTGAGAACCGTCCACGGGATTGGTATGTGATTGGCAGTCAATGAATGGCAAATTAAGTTTAGTGACCAACGCGGGCGGTATATCCAGTGCGTATCCTGCTATTAAGATTGGCGTTGTTGTTTGAATCGCTATGGTGTGTTTGTTTGGTGGTATTTGGATGTAACCGAAGGCGGGGTAGCTCACTGGGATGTAGTTGGTTTGAGTTTTAGAGTATCTGCTTCGGTCGTAAGTAGCTATTATCGGTAGTACTTCGGATTGATTTCCGTCGAGGGAGATTCTTATAAGCTGCAATATATGTTGTTTCAGGGGTTCTGTGGTGGGCCAAATGCTATAAACTACCAATTCTACCCATGTAGGACCCTCAGTATTAAATTGTAATTCGTCCCCGGGGTTTAGGAGAACAAAAGGGTGCAGCAATGGGGCGTAATCACGCGGGAGTGTAACTTTAGTCCCGCGCAAGGGGATTGGGGTCCGATAAAACGAAGGCAAGGCGATAGTTTCTTGCATGGAGACAAAAACACCGAGCTCGATTGAGGTAGTGAAGCGGGTGGGGCGTCTAATCCGGATGCACAATGGGGAAAGGTTAGAATTGTAAACTATTAGGTCTTTGGGGGAGGGGCGAAAGCATTGGCTTGGGACGAAAGCGCGACCATCAAAAGAAAATTCAATTTCCAGGTCTTCTACTAAGATTAAATCCGAGGCGGCCAATCTGAGGAATGAAGTAGGTGGAAGAAAAATCAAGCTGTATTCACCCGGGTGCAAAGTTATGATATGGTACCCCTTTTTAATAGAGAATGTAGGTTTTTGCCCCTCAATCCAGAGTGGTTTATCTTCGATATTGTACCAGCGGGTTTGGAGGAGGATTGTCTGGTGGC
Organism: uncultured Verrucomicrobiota bacterium; assembly: GCA_964654645.1. Taxonomy (GTDB): domain Bacteria; phylum Verrucomicrobiota; class Verrucomicrobiia; order Limisphaerales; family CAZZJO01; genus CAZZJO01. Next base: position 56,759 of record CAZZJO010000034.1, read on the forward strand.
AGCCCCAAGTAATTGGATTCCAGCAAGTGACAACACCCTTGCAATAAGAGGTGAATGCAGCAAGTACAATTAATGCGACTCCGAAAATACGGATCATTGGTGAGACACAAAGGAAAACCATTCGGCCATGAGCTGGCGTATGAGAGCGTTTGTGTACAACATTTCTCTGGCAGGCCTTGCTATTTCAGTATGAATGAAGCGGGCGTTTGGAAATTGGCGTAATGCAGCAGCTTGGGCATTGCGTGTTCCTCCGAGCACTGAAGTGTCGTAAGGGTATGCCGCTACAATAAACCCGGTGATATCGGAAAGTGCGTATGCATAGTTTGTGAGCCAATTTGGTGGCTTGTTGGTAGCGGCGCTAAGCACTACGTCTGCGTTTAATTCGGGGTAGTTACTGGGTGCGAAACCATGAATTTGTATCACCCTTCCTGTGGGACAGACATATGCAAATGATGTGGTGAAGGACTGGAAATAGGTACCGTCCATGTGCGCCATATCAGCGAGGGTTCGGGTGACAGTTGCTACTGCTAGAGCATGAGCGCTGCTGTTTGTGAAAAGATGCAATGCAATATATCCAGTGTAAAGGTCGTTTTTGGGATGCGGTGCTTGGATTGCTAAAGGCCAGTTGCTTGGTGTAGTGGGGCGGAAGAGATAAAACCCGCGACCTGCTTGGTTAGTTACAGGTTCGGTAACAAGCCAGTATGATTGTCCGCCGTATTGTACGGTTTGCAATTGAAATCCTAAGGCCCCCCATGCTGATTCTAGTTCTGAGGTCAGGTTTGTTATAGATAACATTTCGCAAAATAGCGCCGAGGCGGTTTCAAGCTCAGTAGTTGTAGGTGCATAATAGTTCGTATTATTGGATATCAGCTGGCGAAGTAGTTGATGGAGATCGACTTCTTCGGCCTGGCTGATGGCTGTTATGACTACCGTCGTTGTAACTAGTAGTCTTAAGTTTAGTTTACGCATGGCTTAATAGATGGTTTCGATGTCCGCAGAAATTTTTTCTGATTGTGGAAGTGTAATTCGCGAGAGGGATAACCAACGCGGTGATTCAGACACCGTGTGGATCTCGATTTCATATTCTCCTGCGGGGACATCTTCATTTACAGGGAACACGAAGGATAAGCCTTCGTCAAGGTAGATTGATTGGCCTATTATGTAGGAAAGTCCCTGGTTTAAGGTTGAGACCACAGTTATTTCGCGCTTGGGTAGTGAGACTTCGGTGAATGGTCCATATCCTTGGTATTTAAGCCCCTTAAAGCTTAATTTAAATGCACAGGGTGAGTTACTGGCAGTCGTTGGGGAAAAGATCCTAAGTACAATTAACTCTGGCTGTGAACTGGCTTTTGAGTACTTAAATTTAAGTGTATTGGTTTGCACTTTTAAGCAGTAGCGCAGAGTGTACAGTTCCAAATTCTCGCCTGTGGAATCAGGCGAGACGTAATTAACGAAAGCACGGAGCCCGGAAGGCGTACCCATAATAGCGAGTTTGTGTATCCCTGGAGATATCCGGGGCATTCGGATGATAGCTGGCAGGTTAGGCAAAGGTTTGTTAAATATGATTTGCTCGTCTAAGATGACACTTACGGATCCCGTGTATGCACTGGTACCTAGCAGTACTAGTGTCGGTTGTATAGTTTCTTCCTGGGGCGGACTCATGAAGGTTAAGAGGCTGTTGGTAATGGTAAGGATTGGAACGAAGACAAATGGGAGGCTGTGAAGTCTGTTGGTGTCTCTAAGCTTCGCAGGGCAGAAAACTAGGTTCCCAGGCATGGTGGACTCCCTTAGAGTCAGGGATTCCCAGTCATACAATCCGCTTGCAATCAACTGATTAAGCACGGGGGGCCTAGGTTGAATAGCGACGATCTGGGAGAGTCTTTGAAGGCGTCGTTCCAAGGAATCTATTGGTCTAATAGTGAACCAGGTGGGGTGTTCCGGTGAAAGGAGCCCCGGCAAGAATTCAGCGGGGAATAGTGACTTTTTGGGTAGTTCTCTAGGTCTCGAGTATGCGTTAACCAGCACGTTTGATGTGTTAGCTTTGATGCGTACCCCTGTGACGTTGGTGGGCAGAACAAAACATAGGGATTGGGGGTCTGTTACTTTTAAGATAGCAGCTTTTGTTGCAATGAAATCGTATTGTGACACAGGGTTGGTGATTGTGACAGTCCCTGTATTTATGACGTATCCGGTAGAGTCAAGAAGTTGATAGATAACCGAAGGGGTTGGGTGTGGTTTTTCATTAGTTTTTGGGGGTACCAGGGCGCGAAGGTCCGCTCTAAATAGGGTGGGGTTAAACCCATCGTGATGTATGGAGAACTCGATAGGTTTTTGCTCGGGGCAAGCGAAAGTTAGAATTCTAGGCTGAGTGGGTGCAATCATATTAGTTTCGTGATCCACACATTCAATTAGCTGCCAGTATGTTGGTGTTGAGGAACGGATTTCGATGAGTCCTAATTCCGTTGGGGCGGGTAATGTGAAGGTTTTGCCCGAGGATACATATTGGTTAGTTTGCGGGTCCCCTATCGGCCAAGGATACCACGTAACTGTATTTGTGACCAAGATCGAGGAGGGTACAGAAGCGTCTTTGATACCATATAGGAATCGGACTCGTACGTGATTTGTGACTGGTAGCACAGCGACTGTGTTTGCGTCAGATAATACACCTGGGGGCAACCACTCCTCAAATGATTCCAACCCGGAAAGATCGTCGCGTATGTAGATAGTTACGCTTTTATAGTCTTTTTTTGGTATGCCTTTAGGGGCTACTCCGGCCCAGTGGAACCGCAGCAAGTTAGCTTTTTCGGTGGGTGAGATAAGTTCAATTGGGTGTACATTTCCACGGGCGAGCAATTGTTTTTGAGAGTAACTGAGCCTATTCCACAGATATGCAGCTTTACGTTCGGGGATTGGTTTACGGCCGTAAAGCCTTACTAAGACTTGTTTTACATCTGGATCAGCTTTAGAAAGCCGTATTCTAAGCAGTCTTGTATTCTTAAACTTTGGACTATCGAGATTGACAATCCACAGGGTACTGCTCAAAGGTATCAAATCTGGTGCGAGGAGATAGTTGGCCGGAACGAAGATTCCGGAAGATCCTTCGATGAACCCGCGTGGTTCGGATTGGAAGTAATAAATCCCTTGTGCATTGGTATGGTTTTGGCTTGCCAACATTTGGTATTCAATGGAAAAAATCACCTGGATTGCTTTGTTGGAAAGCAGATCTGCGGTGACGATTGGATTGCAAATCAGCTTTAGTTGGTTTGCCTCTTTTGGGAGGTCGAATTCAAGCCAACGATTTGTTTGAAGGAAATACGCGGTGCTTGCGAGGGCTGGTTCAGTTCTAGGGATAGTAAATCGGTGGGCAACAATCCAGACACGGATTTGGGGAATAATTTTGAGTACGATCCAAATTACTGCAATGATTGCCAAGATTAGGAACCATTTGTTACGACGGATACGCATTTTACCAGTCCAGTACCGGGGTTCGCAGTTTAAGAAAATTTTTTATTTTTTCTGCTTCTGTGGTTCCGAGGGTTGTTTCTTGGATATCGATGTATCTTGGGCGGAGGTTAATAACAGCTGGCAGAGCGTGATGGTTGTGGCTAATTAGTAGGTAAAGTTGTCTGGTTTGCGTGTCTAGGGCTGGAGTGAACGAGTAGGAGGGCCAGTTGGACACTATTTGCGTTAAGAGGGTTATATCCATCGTAGCCACGTACTGTAGGAGCTTTTCGCGGAGTTCCCGTGGCAATTTTGTCTTTAGCCCTTGTGTTAATCGGTCAAGCAAAAGACGTTCAACGTCGCATTCTATTGGGTTCAGGTCTATGTTTCTAAATTGGACTAGTATTGGATAGTTTTCTTGGGGTCGGAAAGCCTCCCGGAAAAATGGTGAGAGCCAAAGGGTAAGAAGGTCTTTGTTTATGGTTTGATTTAGGTAAAGTGCTTGAGGGGTACCGTATGCTTCGTAACCAGCCGATATTAATGATCCGTCGACGAATTTGTAGTCAAACTTAAGTAAGTTGAAATGGTGAAGGAACTTTTGGATGAGTGCTGAATCTGTTTGCTCTTCGGACGTGCCGGTAGCACTGCTAATGAGAATTTCGGGGATGTTGGTAGTAACAATTTGCGGTGAGTATCCGCGACATTGAATTACAAGCTTGGGGGTGCTTTTTGATTCCCGAAGTTGGACTTGATGGACTAAATTAAATAGGGTGCTTGGGTTCAAGGGGTTTAATACATCGGCCATCCCAGCTGGATTTGCCGGGTTGTGTATGCCTGCGATTGATAGATTCTCTGCTTCAAGTTCTTGCATTAAGAATACACCAAATTCGAGGGTATTCATTTCAAATAAGGGCCGTGGTACCTCAATAATGTATGGTTGCCGTTTGCCGGCTCTGAATACGTATGTGCCCCAGTACTTTTTTACGGGGGATTCATCCGGTTCGGTAACCACAATGTATGGGGACTGGGTTTGTAAATCCCAAATGGAAAATACCCTGTAACCTATTACGTTAGCAGACAGATTGAGCGCAACCAACATCTGGTTGTGGAGGAGTTCTGCTCCAAATTCCTTCCCGCTTACTAAGTCCATCAGAGGTGTAAGCACTTCTTTATCGATGTAGAGTAATTGTGCAGGAGTGGGAGCTTGATATAAACCGGTTCCTCGTTTGGGCAGATTACGTTTTTGCTCTAAGAGCCAAGCGGCGAGTGAATTGGTAAGCGCCATAGTTTGTTGGTACGAGGCGAGAGTCCGAGTTGCAAATTTAGCCCTTAATGTATTTGCATCCTTTTTACTGAGCCACAATTCCGCAAAGCCACCGCGTGAGATTTTTTGTTGGACGTTTGGCGGGGGGCCCGGTTGCCAGACCAATTGTATCTCTGTTTCAACAAGCTCCTGCAGTTTTTTAAGCGGGAGATCTTTAGGTAATTGCATTTTGATCCATAAAAAAGTAGTTTGCTGCTCCCCACTGCGTGAGCCAAGTTGCGAGGAATCAATGGGACAACGAATTTGGAGAGTATTACCTCGTCCGAAGTTTTGATGAAATACGTGGAAGAATGTGTACGGGTTGGCCAGAATGTCTGAGGATCGATCTTTGTTTACAAAGCGTCCTGTGCTACTAATAGCAAGGGCTCCACAATCTAACGTGGAAAATAACTCTATGCCTGCTTCCATTGTGGACCATTCATCCAATGGGGCGGGTACAGAAATTAGGAGGCCTTCTGGATTGTTGAGGTTAATGATAAAGTGGCCCCATCCTTGATTCTGGCCATCTTCGTGAATCCAAAGGAATTTGGATTCGATCGTTTCTATAGTATAGTGGACCTGCTCCAAAAGACTTTGGACTTCTTCGAGTAATTCAGGTTGGCCAGTTTGGAGGTATTTTTTGAGTTGTTCCATAGCGCTACGGAAATAGTTAAGCTGGGCAGGGGTAGGCGGTGAGTAGGTTTCAGGGATAAGCTTCTGGTACATGTCTACTTTTTCGTTGAGGAGGGTATGCTGTAAGTCTCCTTTAACGAGTTTGAGGGGGGCAGTTACACGAGGGGGGCGTGGTGTCGCTAGTGGTAATGAGCCAAAAACCATAGCGAGCCATAAGCCCAAAAAGTTTGCCCCAATAGCGGCAAGCAAGGCTGTTTGAAGCACAGACCTAGTAAGACGGATCGGGATTTGTTTGCTATGCATTTTTATGGCAATGAGGCTAGAAAGGAGGTATGCAAAACCGTAGTAATCGCTAATGGTAATTCCTGGGGCAACATGTGGGAGGATGTATCCGAGGCATAAACGGTAAAAGTAAGCAACGTTAAAGAACAAGAGGACCTTCCGTGGCCCTTCCATTGTTAAGCCACTAAAGAGTGGGGTGCGTAGAAGCCAAGAGCTGATAAATAGAGTAACAAACGCTTCAGTGACAGTACTTAATATTCTTACTGGTTCGTACCAGAGCAATCCCAAGAGAGCAGGGATTAAAATCCCGCTATAATCAAGACCGTACCTGAGGTTCATTCGGGATGCAATAAAGCCTGCGATAAGGAGGATAATGTAGGACTTAGGACTGGCGGCAAGTGAAGCTGCCACGTCCGAATACATGTAGGCTATGTGGCCTATCGTAAAGTTAGTCAAGGTCATTAACCCATATCGAACGATAAGGTAGGTGATCCCAGTTGTGATAATGAAAGGTGGTAAGCCTCGCCATAAACCGCTTTTCCAAAATTGATTTGCAATCAACGCTGAAACGACTAACCCAAAGCTCCTAAACCATTCCTTATAATCAAGGGTAAGTCCTAGCTGGCTTTGCATCCATTGTGCTAGGTGTGGTAATGCATATCCGTCCACAGTAACCCTGACAAATACAGCGCTGAGCAAAAGTGCGAAAAATCTGTCTCGCCCGAAAAAGCTGCACCAGGGTGCAAAGCGGGGCAAGCATTCTGACACAAGCCAAACTAAGCTATAAGCAATGATACCTTCTACCACCGTTATTATCGCGCAGATTGGGTTCAAGTATATAAGTGGCACGAGATAGCCTGGGACAACCAACCCAGAATATGTCCATCCGAAACGCAGGTTTAAAAGGGAAATTACGATAACCCCTATCCAAACTGTAGTGACGACAGATTCACGTAAGCTTCCTTCAGGGAATATTGGGATAGGGAAAAGGTCCATATAGAGGTGAGCCAATTTAAGTAACAGTTACCAGTAAGCGGAGCTTCTGGGTAGGTGTCAAACCAGTTTGTGAGTCATTACTTCTTAGTAAAAGCTCACCGCGAATGCCTTCTACTATGTGGATGGGTGCGGTTTTTTTATTAGTTCGTAAATTTTTTCGGCTAATTGTTTTGGATGGACTGGTTTGTTCAAAAAAAGCTCTACTCCCAAAGCTGCTGCTTTTTGTTTTATCTTTGGGTCCTCCACGGTTGTAAAAACCAGAATGGGGCTTGAGTTTTGATATTCTTGCCTTAGCCATTGGATGAATCGTAGACCGTCCATTACCGGCATTAGTAAGTCTACCAAAATTATGTCGGGTTGTCTCTTCTTAATTATTTCTTGGGCAGCGCGCCCGTGTTCAGCAAATATGCAATCGAACCCATTGGACCCAAGGGCTTTTTCAAGTAAACAACGCAAAACGGCGTCGTCTTCCACGATTAGCACTAGTTTCCGCTCGTTTTTTTCTGGGTTGGCGGAAATCATTCCTCCGGCATGGGTTGATTCAAAAGAACTAGCACCGAGTGGCTGAGATTTACTTTCAGGTGATTTTACATCGGTTGTGCTTTCATTAGTATTAGCTTGAGCTGGTGGGGAGGGAAGATTAATTGTGTCCAGCTTTTGGACATTCTCTGCCCTTTCTTTAGACGAGGCACTACACGGCAGACTTTCGCTTTTTGCCGCTACTCCCATGTTGTGTTTGGCTTTTTTATGTTTATCCAAAAGGGTTTGATCTTCAAACTTGTTGCTCATACGCCCAGCCTTTCCGCTACGTTTTAGTGCTGGGAATTCAAACCCACGTCCACTCTCCCACCGTTACCCACCGAGTTTCGAATTCTTTTTTACACCCAATTAAAATATGTCCTATGATCAATTCTTTGCCAAACACAAACTCAAGCAAACACAATGCCTTTTGTAGGTTTTTCTAATTTTTGGGGTTTAGTTAGGCGTACTAGGCTTGCTTTGAGATTGTTTGGAATAAACGTAGTTTTAAGGAGATCAAATAACCTTTGCCCACAGTGCTTTTTATATCAATTGCTCCGCCCCAATCGCGTACCCAAATAGTTGCATTCCGTAGGAGTCTAAACTCTTCGGAAGTGGGATCATCAGGCGATGTTAAGATATCACGCAAAAATTCCTCGGGCATCCCAGAGCCTGAGTTAGAGAAGGTGAACGTAACGGTTGTGCCTTCGTCTCGGATTTGAATACAGATCTCGGAATTTTCGGCAGCATCTGCAATGAGTAGTCGCAGTATTCCATCGAAAGTTGTTGTTAACTCTACTGGATTTGCTAGTACTTGGACCATGACTTGTGGTGAGTCGATTTTGAAGTTTATTCCTGATTCTGCTGCTTTCGGAGTAAGTTGCGTGCAGACTAATTCAAGAGTTGTTAGGGCATCAATGGGAAAAAGCTTCATTGAAGAGGTGTCGACGCGTGGGCTTAGATATTTTTGGCATTCCCGAAGGATTTGAACACAGGTATCAACTTTTTGTTGTATAGTTTCTAACAAGGCAGTCCGTTCTGATGGTTGGGTAGAATCAGATTCCAAAAGTGCGGCTGCGAGCTTAATAGCGGACAGGTGATTTCTAAGGTCCACACCGAGTCTGTCCGCTACTATACCTTTTAAGCTTGCCAATGTTGCCAGCGAGGTAGTTTCAATTAACTCGCATATAATACCCCTAATATTTGCATGTGCATACTTGAGATGGGTTTCGCGTGGATTGACCAATGGGTAAACCCGGAGGAGAAATTGTCGATCTTCTTGTGAGGGTAAAGTAAGGGATCGAGACGCGCTGGAATGTTCAATCAAGACGTTTTGCAAAACCGTCCTTGCTTCATTGGCATTTTGATCTAAAAGCCAGGTAAGAAGTTCGAATGCGGTGAATCGTTCGGTAGGGAAATTAGCTTGCATGAGAAGCTGTTTTGCGGGTGCATTGATTTTAACCAGGCGTCCCCAAAAGTCGAATACAAAGGTGGGTATGCTTATTTGTTCGTATACGATTTCAAGGATTTCGTAGTATTGAGCAAGGGACTCGGTGGCTCTTACCAACTCGCTGTAGACGGGGTTGTTGGTTTCACTTGCAAGCCAATTTGTAAGCCGAACCCCAAACTTCGGCCGCTGCTTCTCTGCTTTGTTTGTGTAGATTGTTCGTGCAATTTCGTATGAGAGGCGCAAAAGAAGTGGTTCTAGTTTTCGGGGTGGCACTAGTCGGATTTTTTCTAGTCTGACGATCCAAATACCGATGAGTTTTCCGTCGTAAATTAGAGGGCAAATAAAATCGGTCTCCATTTCTTGGGCAGGGCCAAGGATCTTGTGCGCTAATGTTGGTGATTGGTTAGCTATAGCTTGTTTATAAACTTGGGAACCGAGATCAAGATACTCAGGGGCTAAATTGTCATCTCTAAAGTTGTAGAATTTGGTGGGAATCAATTTTTGGGTTTCTCCATTTCGCTCGAGTACCACAAAACGCTTCAGGTTAAAATTTTCTTTTAAGAATGAGGCCAGGCGGTCCCACCAACCGTTGGGGGACACATTTTTTTGAACGCCAACGCGATCTTCAATTGCGCTAATGGTTCGGAGGCGAAGTTCGTTAATAGCAAGTTGGGCTAATCGGTTTTTGTGAGCCAGTTCTAACGTTGATTGGATAAGTATGGCTAAACACAGAGAACCGGAGGGTAACCAATAGTTGGCATACGCAAGAAGCGCCAAGCTTGTTAAAAGTGTAGAGACTATCAAAAGAAAGGTGGTTCTTAATATTGTCCATCCGCCCATGTGGGTAGATGTGAGTGATGTGGCAAACGTTATGCCCACTATTACAATAAAAAGTAGAATACCTTTTAGCTCACCGATTATTGAATGTGAGGCTAACGTATGGAGTGCGTATGCTTGGAATTCCACAAGACTCATTGCGTTTTTATTGCGGGCAAGTGGAGTTTCGATGCTTTTCAACGTAGGGTCCATCCCAATAAGCACAATTTTGTCTTTAACCAAGCTTGGTAGCAGATCCTTTTGTATTACGCGCGCGATGTCTAAATTAGGAATTTGTCCGTATATTTTGAAGTTGACTAGAAACGAAGGCGGGAGCGGGAAATTAGAAACATTTCGCATGGATAATAGCGCTGCTTTGGCTTCCAGAGTAAGTGCATTCGTGCCGGTGATGTTTAACCCAGTGAATTGTTTTCTATAAACGCCGGCTTCCGGAGGGGCGAGATATACGGCGCCCCAATGTAAGTTTAACCCTGTTGCTTGGGCAGGCCAGGGCGCGAGCTCGAATCGGTCAGGGTCTTCAGGAACAGCGGATGCGAGCCTGCCAAAAACCACAACTTGTAGCTGAGCAGCGTATTCAAAAAAGTCCCGGCTACATTGTGTTGGCACGAAGTTAAACGCAACAACACGGGCGTTGGCTCCCATAAGGGTTTCTAGGAGTTGGATAGCTTCCTTATCGCTGAGTTGTTGTGGATCATTCACTCGGATAAAGACTACGGTGGGGGTCTGGTCGCTAACTCGGGCAGCAAACATTAATGCGGTGTCGTAGAAAAAACCATTGAGGCTAGAGAGCCACCCTGCCTGGGTCAAAATGTAGATTAAGAGGGCTACAAAGATTGGCCCTACTAACCAAGGTCTTTTTGTTTTTCCCAAAGAAGTCATTTACGAGATAAAACCTGGGTTGCGTGTATTCATTTCGGCGTTATCCTAGAAGCTTTGCCAGGCTATTTTCCCGCCGCTCCACATATTTAACAGGGGTTTTCCGTTGTGGCAATCAACGAGAACCTACTTCTCCATACTATATCCTTGGGTTTTGTGTTGGACAAGCCAAGTAGGCGCTTGAGTTTATTATGGTTGCAAAAGTTAAAATATATATCTAGCGACTTTAACTGCGGTTTTAGTGCACAGGTATTTTATTGAATGGCATGTAAGGGTTAGTGGTACAGAAGTGGTGGAGGATCAAGGGAATCGTTCGATAACGCTTAGATTCGCAAATTCGGGCAGTGAAGTGCTAGGGTCTTCGCTAGAACCTTGGTTAGGAACCGGCATTGATAGTGGTAAGGTAGGCATGTGTTGGGTGATTCTTGGCGGACCGGTACGGTTAACGAAATTGGGGACCTGAATTGGCATAGCCGGTCCCAAGCTTCTTCCTAGCGGGATTTTCAATGTATGTGGATTGGTTGAAAATAATTAGGGTTGCAAAATAGTTGTTAAAATGGATTCAGAATAGTTTGACTGAGGGAGAGGCTTTTATTCGATTGGATTGAACCGATAACCTATACCGCGGACGGTTTCGATGTAATGGGCAGCTGCGCCGAGTTTTTCCCGTAATCGGTGCATATGGGTATCGACTGTGCGTGTGTCAGTTGTGGGGTTGTATCCCCAAACTTGCTCCAAAAGTAATTCGCGTGTTACAACCCTGCCGGGGCGCTGGGCGAGCAGACGCAAAAGTTTAAATTCAGTAGGCGTGAGTTGAACAGGAGTGTTTGCTACGGTGACGATGTAACGGCTTAAATCGATCCGGAGTTTGCCCGCAGTTATTATTTCCGGTGTTTTTTCCGGTGGTTCATTCCGCTCGAGGACCTTTTTGATTCTGAGTATAAGTTCTCTGACGCTGAATGGTTTTGTGACGTAATCATCAGCACCGAGCTCAAGTCCGAGTACGCGGTCTAGTTCGGCATTTTTTGCGGTTAGCATAATGACCGGAATGTTAGATGTGTCTGGGTTTCTTCTTAAGATTTTAAACACTTCCAGACCATTAAGTTCTGGCAGCATTAGGTCAAGTATAATCAAGTCTGGCTTGAGTTCTCTGGCTTTTTTGAGGGCTTCCAGCCCGGACTCAGCAGTAGCCACGTCGAATTCGGCCTGTCGTAAATTGAACTCTAATAGCTCCAAGGTGTCGGGTTCATCGTCAACAACTAGAATTTTGCGTCTAGCTGCCATGGGGGTTAAAATAGTTAAATAGCGTTCTCTTTAGGGGTAGTATGCGGTTTAGGTTGGTGTCGAATATCCTGTGCTTCGCACATGTATACTACGTCCTCGCATATATTGGTTGCGTGATCGGCGATGCGTTCGAGGCATTTTGCGGTTGTTAAAATGTCTAAACATTGGGGAATTTCTTCGGGGTGATTTTTCATGTGTTCGATAAGGCGATGCCGGATTGCTTTATGGATTGCGTCTACTTGTTGATCGACGGGCAGGGTAGTCCGTGCCAATTTAGGATCTCGCATTATAAACGCATTCAATGCGTTGTGCAGCATTTCTGTGGCAGGATCTACAATGTTTGAAAGGTCGATGTCGATACTCGCGGGCGGTTCCAAGCTTAGATCTCTCGCACGTTTTGCAATTTTTGCAGCTTCGTCCCCTATACGCTCGAGGTTTTGTGAAATTTTCATGGCGGCCATCACGAAACGCAGGTCACTTGCAAGGGGTGCCCGCAGTAAAATCTGGACGGCCAAGTCGTCGATTGCGATTTCGTATTCGTCGAGTAATTGATCTTGATTGCGGACTCTCATAGCCAATTCAAGGTTACGTTCTTTAAATGCTTGGATTGCTAGCCTGACCGAGGTTTCGGCGCAAGCGGCCATTTCAACGAGTTTTTCTTGAAGGTGTTTTAACTCTTTTTCGAGGTGCCCGTGCATAGGTTTTAACCGAATCTGCCCGTTATATAGTCTTCCGTTTTTTTGTTTTTTGGTTTTGTGAATATATCTTTGGTTGGGCCGAATTCTATCAATTCGCCCATGTAAAAGAACGCGGTGTAGTCAGAAGCTCGTGCTGCTTGTTGCATATTATGTGTGACGATAACGATGGTGAACTGTTGTTTGAGGTCTTGGATTAAGTCTTCGATTTTTGCCGTGGCGATAGGATCGAGGGCAGAAGCAGGTTCATCCATCAACAAGACTTCTGGCTCGACGGCGATAGCCCTCGCTATACATAAGCGTTGTTGCTGACCCCCTGATAGACTGGTAGCTGATGCATGCAATCTATCTTTTACTTCGTCCCATAAAGCTGCCATTTTCAAAGCTTGTTCCAGCCTTTCTTTGAGGAAGGCTCGGTTTTTAACGCCGGTAAGTCTTAACCCTATCAACACGTTTTCTTCAATTGACATATGGGGGAAAGGATTAGACTTTTGAAACACCATTCCAATCCTTCGCCTAAGAAGTGTAGGGTCAGCTTTTGGGGCGTAAATGTCGTCTCCAAATAAGCGTACTTGTCCTGTAACCCGGGCGTTAGGTTGTAAATCGTGCAATCTGTTCAAAGCGCGCAAGAATGTGGATTTCCCGCACCCGCTAGGTCCTATGATGGCAGTAACAGCCTTTTCTGGGATGTCAATAGAAACGTTTTTAAGTACGTGATGGTTTCCGAACCACACGTTCAAGTCTCGCACCTGGATGGCAGTTCGCGGACTTTTAATTGGTGTGATTGTCGAAAGGTCTTTGTCTACAGATGTCAAGTCTTGTGGCATTTGCACAGTAATCATTTTTCCGTAAAAGCTTGTTTTGTGACAATCTTAATTGTCACGTTTACGCTTAACACAAACATAAGTAGCAACAGAGCACCTGCCCATGCTTGTCGGTGCCAATCTTCGTATGGTGATATAGCGTAGGCAAAGATTTGAAGTGGGAGTGCCGCAGTGGGTTGAGTAGGATTGAAGTTCCAAAATTGGTTGCCGAATGCTGTAAAGAGCAAGGGTGCAGTTTCACCAAACACCCGCGCCACGGCTAATAATACCCCTGTTACTATTCCATTTTTAACTAGTGGCAGTGTAATGAACAGAGTGGTTTTCCATTTTGGAATGCCTAAGGCCAGGCCAGCTTCTCTGTAAGTTGAAGGGACGGTGTTTAGCATTTCCTCTGTGGTACGCATAACTAGGGGGATCATTATGAAAGCGAGAGCAACGGCACCTGCAATGGCGGAGAATCGGCCCATTGTTACTACGATGAGAGCATATGCCAAGATGCCCCACACGATAGATGGAACCCCATTTAGAGTGTCGCTGGTGAATCGAACTATGTTCCGAAGTTTTGGAGGGGCATACTCAGATAAAAAGGCGGCGCCTAGTATGCCTACTGGTACGCCAAATAGGGAAGCCATAGCTACTATCATAAACGATCCAACGATTGCATTTGCTATGCCTCCTCCGGGTTCGCCAACTGGCTTTGGTGTCTGGGTAAAAAACGCAAGATTCAACGCCTTGGTACCAGCGTTAATTAGATGCCAAAGTACCAGTACCAAAGGAAGTATCGTGATAAATGCCGTCATCCAACACACACTACACCATACAAATGACCGGAATTTGCGGATTTGGTAATTGTTCCTAGATAATTGAGCGCTCATATAGTTTGTGGCTTATGGATTTGGAGTAGTGAATCGCCGAGTTGCTTGTACTGTGATTAATCGGGCTATAATATTTGTACTAAGCGTGACAAGTGCCAGCACAAGACCCAGTTCGAAAAGTGCGCTCAAGTAGATCTGCGTTGTTGCCTCAGCAAACTCGTTTGCTATAGCGCTGGCGAGGGTGTGGCCGGGGGCAAAAAGTGAAATCGCAATTTCAGGTCTATTACCAATTACCATGGTTACTGCCATGGTTTCACCCAAGGCGCGGCTTAGCCCTAAGATAGCTGCACCAGCTATACCGGGCTTGGCGGGACTAAGCACCGCGATTCGGATAGTTTCCCATTTTGTAGCCCCTAGGGCGTACGCAGCCTCGCGTTGGGTTTGCGGTGTAGTCATAAATATCTCAGTACAAACCGAAGTGATTATTGGGGTGATCATGATGGCGAGCATGATGCCAGCAGCAAGTATGCAGGGCCCGAAAATCGGGCCGCTAAAAAAAGGCAAACTGCCAAAAAGGTTTTTTAGGAGTGGAAAGACATGTGAGCGTAGGAATGGGATCATTATAAAAATGCCCCATAAACCAAGGATTACGCTGGGTATTGCTGCAATTAATTCTACCGTTGTTTTTACAACATTCCGCAGCCAAAGTGGTGCAAGTTCCGAAAGGAATACCGAAGTACCTATGCTGATTGGTAGGGCTATTATGAGAGCTAGTAAAGAGGAAACTAGTGTTCCATAAAGAAACGGTAGTGCTCCGAATTGATTTGCCACGGGATTCCAATCACTTGAAGTGAAGAACCGTAGTCCGAAAGTTGAAATGGCAAGCCATGCCCCCTTTGTGAGTTGATGTGCTAGTAAAATACCGATGATGATTGGGGTTATCGCAAATAAGAATGTGAGTCCCTGGAAAATGAACTCTGGAATGCGGCTATATTTTTGTTTTTTAACAGCCGTGGTCATACTGGCGATGTCTTTCTTTATACGATAGCGGAACCTGAGGCCAATTCTTGGCCCCAGGTTCCATCACACATTAGTGGTTTAATATGTGATCGTGTCGATTGATTTCAAAACTCTGGTGCGTAGGTTCTCTGGGAGGGGTGCGTAATCAAGTTCTGTGGCAAATTTTTGTCCGTCTGTAAGGCCCCATCGTAGGAATTCCACCAATTTCCGGCCTTTCCGTGGGTCAGTTTGTTTCTGGTAAACCAGGATCCATGTTGCACCTGCGATGGGATATGCATCTTCCCCGGGGGCGTTGACTACGGAGAATCTAAAGTCATCCGGCACGTTAATTGTGGCTAGAGCTGCAGTGACTGTGTCAGCAGAGGGGACCACAAACTTCCCGGCTGAGTTCTTGAGTCGAGCCACCGGGAGATTGTTTTGTTTGGCGTATGCTAGTTCAATGTATCCGATGGCACCTGGGGTGTTTTTTATTTGGCCGGTGACTCCTTCATTGCCTTTTGCCCCGAGTCCAGTTGGCCATTTCACGGAGGTACCGCGTCCGACTTTTTCTGCCCATTCTTTGTTTACCACCGATAGGTAGTCTGTAAAGATGAACGTTGTGCCGCTACCGTCAGAGCGGTGGACTACGACAAGGTCCATTGAGGGTAATGTGACGTCCGGGTTAAGTTGTTTAATACGTTGATGGTCCCATTTGGTAATCTTGCCCAAGAATATATCTGCGAGTGTTTCTGGGTCTAAGTTGAGTTGAGGTTTACCAGGAAGATTGTAAGCAATGGCTACAGCACCCCCCACGGTGGGGATGTGTAGAATTTTGTCTTTCGCCTCGGCGAGTAATTCGTCGGACATAGGTGCGTCTGATGCTCCGAAATCAACCGTTCGTGCCAGGAGTTGGCGTTGGCCTCCTCCCGATCCGATAGATTGGTAATTGAATTGTACCTCAGGATCAACTTTTCGGTATTCATGGAACCACTTTGAGTATAACGGGTATGGAAAAGTGGCCCCAGCACCTGTGATTTGTAGTTGGCCTAGGGCATGACCGGTTACAATAACCGTGATTATCCCTATTGTCGCCAATGCAATATTTTTTTGTGTATTCATAAATGGATTTTGGGGTTTTTAGAATTTCACCATTAGATCCACTTGGACGTGATAGGTTGTTGGGTTAATTGCACCTGTGGGCACGTCTATCAAGTCGTGAATATACGCCCTAGTCCCAATTGAAAGGCTTGAAGTAAAGGCGTAGCTAGCTGCGATGTAATGGCCACGTTTATTTGTGCCTGAGTATGAGCCCACACCCTTGCCACTAGAGGGTATGGGTATTGAGTAGTATGCAAGACTGTCGTCGTTGCTAAACTCTTCGTACCACGCATCCGATTCAACGTAAACGTATCTATACTCGAGCGCCCACGATCCCTTTTTGGATAGGGTGCCTATGGTGATTCCCGCGTCCCACCCGGTGTTGTTGCTTGGAGCTGCAGGATTATGAATAATTTCGCCTGATAATGATACTGGTAGTCGGCCGGGGTACAGACTTATCCCGTCTATCAGGTACGTAATTCCCGCTCCGACCACAATGGGATTGAAGTTGTAAACCAATTGCCCAGCAGCGGTTCTTGTATTGCCTACACCTACATTGGGGACCGCTCCATTGTCGAGATTTTCGCAATTTGCAAGTCCGAATACAGCGCCCTTGACTTCGGTAATCAAGTTTGTCGACCAGGTAGATGCCCATTTGAGTTGAACGCTCGCCATATATGGGTCATGTGAGCTGGTAGGTAGCTCGTCTATCATGAAGGCGCCTGGAGTGATACTAATGACGTGGTTTGTTACAGGGCGCCAAGATAGAGTCCATGCTAACCCTTCTGGTGTATAGTCTGGATCGAAAACAACCCAAGTGAAATCGTATGGATTTACCATTTTACCCACAGTTAGAGTGCCAGTTAATTCAGAGGTTTTTATTGGTGTCCATGACCAATATGCTCTATCTATCCAAACGTACTTCTTGGCTGCATTATCTTGGAAGGTTGTGTACCCACTTGCTAACGGGCTTCGATCGGACTCTCCCGAAGCGAGTCGCAACTCAGTCGACATGTTATCTAGCAAGTTCACACTAGTACCAATTCTGAATCGGTAACGGGGTCGGAACCTGTCCACGGTGTTTGGTGCATCCACGGTTATGTAATCTCCTCGTACACCGAAGTCACCACTGATGCGGAGTGATTGTACCCAGTCAGGCAATTGTAGTTTATTTTTTATTTCCATGGATTTTTTTGATTGTTCCTTTTGCAGTTGGATGGCTTCTTCGCGGGTAATTACCCCCTTTTCTACAAGTTTGTCTAGAAGCGCATCTGTAGACTGGGCTATCAAGATTCCGGTTAAACTCATTGTTTTGCCCAGAATTAAGCATTTTCGTAAGACATTCGTATTATTGTTCACTCGTAGTTTCATATTTCACAGTGTCTTCTGCACGTAAGGTTTACACGACTAATTTTTCACTGAAGTTTCAAAAATGTTACAAATTGGTTACGATCGGCTTTGGATGAGCTCTTGTGAGGTTTTGTAAAGCCCGGGGAGGTCAGTATGCATAAAAGAACCATTACGTGGAGTGGCCTAGCTCAAAACTTAACCTACCCGCAAACTTTTGGATGTGGCGGGTGGTATTGCACTGGGGTAAAAGACCAGGGAGGTAGAAATATTTTGGTGCTGGAGAAACCGCTTGCCCTATGGTTTTATTTTTAGATGTTGCACAATTGGGAGTTATTAGAGTCGAAGGAGTTGGCCAAGTATAAGGTTTTTGGGATACGTGCGGACCGAAAACGGTTTGGTCGCACGGGTACTGAACATACGTTTTATTTGATCGAATCGCCTGACTGGGTAAATGTGGTAGCAGTTACGCGTAACCACGAATTGGTGATGGTGGAACAGTATCGTCATGGTTCTGGCACGGTTGAATTGGAAATCCCAGGGGGGATTATAGATCCAGGAGATGGTTCACCGGAGGCGGCTGCTGCACGTGAACTTGCTGAGGAAACTGGTTATGTAGGAAAGGTGTACGGAGTAATTTCTTGGGTTTATGCTAATCCGGCTATTATGACGAATCGGGCGTATACGGTTCTAGTAACAGGGTGTGAAATTCAAGAAGAAACAAAATTCGATCCAACTGAAGACCTTGTAACGCGCTTAGTACCGATTGAGCAGATAAATTCTCTGGTTATATCAGGGGCTATCAGACATCCCCTTGTTTTGGTAGCCCTTTACAACTTTGATTTGCTTTTGCGAAGTGGCCGGTTAGCTATTTAACTTGGCATTGAACGGGATCCTGCAGAAGGTAGTGTATGAGACCAGAGAACGGTGAAGTCATGAATTCGTTTTCATCTAGGGGCAATTCGCGGCCCAAAGTGATTGTGTTCGATCTTGGGAAGGTCTTTTTGGAGTTTGATTACATGAAAGGAGCGGTTGGAATAGCTAGATCTGCAAAATTACCGCCAGAGGATATAATTAGGGTGATTTCGGGACACCCCGCGTTGATAGCCTACGAGACAGGCAGGATTTCTACTGACGAGTTTTTTAGGGTGATGTGTGACGTGACAGGCTTCCAGGGTTCCCCCGAGGAATTTTTTGAGCATTTCACAAACGTATTTATTCCAGTGGAAGAAATGATCGATTTTAATGAGCAATTGCGGGCGAAGGGATACCGCACTTACATACTTTCCAATACGAACCAGGTAACAGTGGAGCATATAAGGCGTAGTTACCCATTCTTTTCGCATTTTGATGGATATGTGTTTTCGTATGAGTGTGGTGTTATGAAACCAGACCCAGCTATTTATCAGGCTATGGAACGATTAGCAGGGGTGTCTGGTGAGGAGATATTTTATGTCGACGATTTACCTTCCAATGTGGAAGGGGCACGGAAGCTGGGTTGGCAAGCGTATGTCCATGAAAGCCCTACACGGACGATCCAGATTGCCAAGATGCTTGGTATCATTTGAAGTAACCCCTTGAGCTCGATGCATGCCCAGTCAAGCGCACCCCAGGCTAGGTTCGAATTGAAGGTGTTTGCGTGTGAGGTTTTGCGTGATGAGTTAATGTTTATAGCGGCGAATGTGCCTCACCACTTAGATATTGACTTTCTGCCACAGGGGTATCACCAAGAGCCCCGCCAGGGGCGGTTAGAGTTGCAGTCAAGAATAGATTGTGTGGGCGAGGGTTACGATTATATTTTGGTAGGTTATGGATTATGCGGCTGTCTTTTGGAAGGATTAGTAGCGCGTCAAATTCCCCTGGTTATTCCCCGGGCGCATGACTGTCTAACGCTTTTTTTAGGCTCTAAGGAAAGATACTTGCGAATGTTCGAGGATAATCCCGGGACATATTATTTCACGCGAGGTTGGCTTCGAGCGATTGATCAGGGCCTAGCCGACCGAACCGGAACCGACTTGTCTATGTGTGATTTACCTCAGCAAGGAGCTCCGGTGGGTTTAGAAATAGACCGACGGCATTTAGAAGGACTTGATGAGGAACAACGACGGTATTTAGAAGAGGAGCTTAGGCGGTGGATGCAAATTTATACCCGAGGCGTTTTAATTGAGTTTGATCAGTTCGTTTGCGTTGGGCTTCGGGAAAGAGTCCGCCAGCTATGTGAAAGCAGGGGATGGAAGTTTGAGTGTGTGAAGGGAGATCTAGGGTTATTACAACGGTGGCTTTCTGGGAGTTGGACGGAGCAAGAATTTCTAATTGTCCCACCAGGGCATAAGGTGGTTGCAGATTTTGAAGGAAATGTGATTAAAGCGGTTCCGCAGTAAGCAGTAAGTTGGTAGGACCGGGTTACTGCGGCTAGAGACAATCGTAGGTTGAAAATTTTTTGTTAAGGGGGTATAAACGTAAAGAGAGGAAACCATGGTTAAGTTGATCGTACATACAGACGAGGGGCATAAATATGAGTTTAAGTTGAAAGAGGGGGTTACTCGGATCGGGCGATCTTCTGTGGCTGATATTATGATCACTGACCCCAGTGTGTCACGGTTACATTGCGAGATCGAGGTGAAAGAAGACGGTATTTACGTGCGAGATTTGGATTCTTCGAATGGGACGTTTTTAGACGGAAAGCCTATAACATATGCCCAATTTTTACCGGGCCAGGTACTGCAGGTGGGGTGTGTCCAAATAACGGTCGAACAATCCAAATCTACCCCAAGCTTTGAAAGTTTAACTTGCTATAATCATCCTCATTACCCTGCCAGTATGCGTTGTCGTGAATGTGGCAAATTGTTTTGTGGTGCGTGCGTTCATGTGATAAGGCGTGTGGGTGGAAAGTATCTTCGTTTGTGCCCGATTTGTGGGGGTCGGTGTGAACCAATTACAGCAGTTGAAGCTGGTTCAGTAAAAAATACACTAAACACGTTTTTCCGGCGTCTTTTTGGGAAAAAGACCCAAGATGTGGATTCACAGTATTACGAGTAAGTGGATCATCAGGAGCTTTTTAGAAGGGTATAACTTCTTCAAAATACGTTGGCCCCGGTTGCGTTGTTCCAGCTTTTTTGTATATTTCCAAGCTATGTTAGACGTGATCAAAAACAGGGTAATTGAGTTAAGCGACAGGTTTAATCATCTAAGGAGGTTTCTTTGACATCCCTGGGGTAGAGAAACGCCTTGCCGAGTTAGAACAGCGAATGGCGGCAGAGAATTTTTGGGAGAATCGGGAACTGGCTCAGAAAACGATGGAAGAAGCCAGTTCTCTGCGCAGTAAGCTTGAGGCTGTGACGCAGATTGATCGGGAGCTAGCGGATTTGTGGGTGTTATTGGAACTTTGTGAGATAGAGCCGGAGCATGTTCAACTTCAAAATTTGCCAGAGCTGGAACAGAGCGTAGAGAAACTTCAAAAAGATATTTCGAACTTGGAAATCCGTGCTTTTTTGAGTGGTCCCCTTGATCAGAAGAACGCGATTATTAGTATAAACGCTGGGGCAGGGGGTACTGAGTCGTGCGATTGGGCGGCAATGTTATTTCGGATGTATCAGCGGTGGATTACTTCGCGTGGGTGGGAGATAGAAATTAATGATGTATTACCGGGAGAGGTGGCGGGTATTAAGAGCGCTACTTTTACTGTCAAAGGCCCTTATGCATATGGATATTGCAAGGCCGAGCGCGGGGTTCACAGGCTTGTTAGGATTTCTCCGTTCGATGCCAACCACCGTCGTCATACAAGTTTTGCAAGTGTTGATGTGATAGCAGAAATTGACGAGCCGAAAGAGATAAGCGTTTCTCCAAACGAACTCAAGATAGAGACGTTTAGATCTAGCGGGAAGGGTGGACAAAACGTAAACAAGGTGGAAACGGCAGTTCGCATCACCCACATTCCTACGGGAATCGTTGTTACGTGTCGCAATGAACGTTCCCAGCACCAGAATCGAGCAACAGCTATGAAATTGTTGCTTTCAAAGTTATATGCGAAAAGACTGGATGAACAGAAGGCGGAGATGGAACGGTTTTACGGGGAAAAAGGTAGTATTTCTTGGGGTAACCAGATTCGCAGCTATGTTCTTCATCCGTATAAGATGGTTAAGGATCTCCGTACTGGATATACAACGAGTGACGCCGAGGGGGTGTTAGACGGAGCATTGGATCCCTTTGTTGAGGCTTGGTTTAGGGCAGGTTGTCCTTCAAAACGCATGCAAGGCATTAGAGACGAAGAAGAGGGCACAGCTTAAAGAAATTGCTTTAGGGGATCAAAATGAGCTGTAATCACAAGCAAGAGTTATTAACGAATAGGCTACCATAGCAACCCGTCTCCGCAGAATTCGAGTTTGATAGAGGTAACTTAAAGGCTGCAACGATATTGCGTGGGGTGTTGGAGAGCCTGGCATTGTCAGAAAACAGTACTAGGCCCTTGTGAAAAATTTTTATGGCTCGAATTCAGGCACTATTTTGACCTGATAGAGGACGACTGGTTTATTCTGGTGGATTGATAAGTTTACATTGCCGGAGCCCACGATGTTAGAGCCTACTTGAGAAAATCCAGAAGTAGGGTAGTTGGTATTGACAAGGATTTGATATGCGCGACGAGGTGCTGTGGGCCAAGTCAACGTAAGGTTTGTGGCCCCCTCTATCATGTAGCCAATTTGGAATCTTGAATGTTTATTTGTAGGATTGGTACCAGCAACCCATTCAGCGAGGTTAGTGGCACCGTCTTGGTCAGGATCAACCTCAGGACTAATTCCCACACACTTGAAGTAGAATTGTTCCCACCAATCAGGTAGGCCATTATAATCGGTGTCAACGATTTTTGCTAAATTGAGCCGTCCAGCAGTGGCTACTCGTTCTCGAAGCGATTCTAAGGGATCTATGGCTGAAAGGATTCTTTTAACACGTTGATCGAGGGGCTCATCCGGAAAGTTTAATGCGGCGAGACCTACAGCAGCAGCTACAAGGGGTGTGGCCATTGAGGAACCAGTTTTATAATCGTAAACACTTGTTTCATCAGGCCAAGCTACCACCACCCCTGGAATAGGGCACATGTTACTAAGTAGTAGTCCAGCTTCCATCGTGATTCCAATTACGGGAATCCAGTTGGAGTTATATTGCAGGGTGCCGCTTATGCTCCCAGAAGTGTTGTTGTAAATAATTGCTGCTTTTGCGCCTGCAGCCATTGCGTTAGCGATCTTGGTACTAAAATAGATTTCGCCACGTTGGATCAATGCGATGTTGTTGCTTACTTCCCGTGGAAAGTCTGTGGGATAACCGAGTCGGCAATGGTAGATAATTCCAGTTACTCCAGGAGTAACACCGGCATATTCAAAATGTTCTCCTTCAAAAACGTTGTTTGTGGTTACCACACGGCAATTTACGAGCCCGTATTTCAGTGGAATTGTTGACAATATACTATAACCAGGGGCGGCCAGATGGACGGAATTCGTGCCGTAGTTTGCGAACGTGGGGAACTGATCTTCTTGATCGGTTGCACTTACGGTTATGATATTTTCCAGTTTGTAGCAGGCAGGGTACACGGGAATATTATCGATATTTTCGCCTTCGTTTCCCGCGGCTGTGCAGAGGATTATACCTGCTTGCCCAGCCAACTGAATTACCACGAACTCCGCCTCGTTAGAATACGATCCGGAATAAGAGGCATTCAAGGCCACTACATTAAATCCCCGTTGGCGCAGGGAAACGGCGTATTCAATTGCTGCAATGATGGCGGCGTCTTCCAAGTAGATGCCATCTGAGGAGGCTTTAAGTGGGAGGATCTTAGTTTTGTAACATGCCCCCGAAATCCCTATGCCATTATCTGCAGTTGCAGCAATGATACCCGTTACGTGAGTACCGTGGTCTCCTGAGTCACTTGAGTCCCAGGAGCCGGTTGCAAAATCGTATCCCCATATGTCATCGACGTAACCATTTCCATCGTCATCCACACCATTAAAAGGAATTTCTAATGGGTTTTGCCATATGTTAGAAATCAGATCGGGGTGGGTTCTGTCGACTCCAGTGTCGATTACTCCTATGATCACTGTGTTCGTAGATTCGCGGGTAAGTCCCCAAGCAGCAAGAAATTTTATGTCAGCCCCAGGTGTTCCTGTGACACCGTTGATAACTTGGCCTGAATTATTTAATGCCCATTGATTAGAGAAAAACGCTTCTAGCGGAGGTCGGATTTGAATTTCAGTGATTTTGCGTAAGTAGTTTGGTTCGACGGTTATTACAGCAGGATTGGTTTTAAGCAATTGAATCAACGCCTTGGTAGACAGGTTGGTGGAAGTCAACACCATCCATGGGGATTTGTATTTCTCGGTTAAAAGGGTGAACTGCCGTTTTATATGGAGATCATGAGCGCTAAGAAATTTTGCAATAGTAGACTTTGAAGTATCCTCGCGCCATCGAACGATCACTTCTCCTTCTTTGTACTCTTTGGAGGGATCGAATTCAAATGTTTTTGCAGTCCAGCTGAGTGGCAAAAATAGCGCAAGTAAAAGTGGTTTGATCAGTCTTTGCACACATTGCTTAATACACACAGGTGCTAGGAGGGGCAATTTTTATTTGGCCCTAATCGGGACTGAAAACATTTTCGGTTTCGACTTTGATGTGAAAAGACATCAAGACATAGAAGATCGAATTAACAAGGTGTATCAATTATTGACTTGGCTTGGATAGTGAACTGGGCTTTTGGAGAGGCGGGACCATGGACAAAAAATGCTACGGAAACCAATTGGAAGTTGGATTTCCTCAGCATTACAATCTTGCGTTTCCTGTACTTGTACCAACCTTAAGGCCTTTATTCACCTATCGGCATGCTAATAAGGTAAAATCTCTGAGGAGGATTGGTAGTAATGGGCAGGATTGTGATAGCCTTACCCTGGCTATCCAGGTAATTTGTAGCAATACGGGTCCAAGCGCTTATAGGCAGTGCTGGGTTGGTACTAGCGAGGATGTAGTATTTTGCGTTTGGTAATCCGTCATATACGTTGAGCTCTAGGTTATTCCCAGAGAGTGTAACCCAGACACGTGGGGCTTGGGTAAGTGTTCCGGTTATTCTGATGGTACCATCAACACTGAATGTACTTAGATCCCATTGTAGCCCTGGACCAGGGGTAGCTGGGATGATTTCATTTACATAAGCTGTTATCATATTTTCACCTGCTTGTATCACCTTGAATGTGTCTCCTGGGAGGAACGCGCCACCTAAGTTGCTAACGACTAAGGTAATTCCGCCGAAGGTGACCCAACCTAGGGAGGAGAGTGAGTCATATTGCCCTGTGGTTTTATCGACCTCGATCCAGAGCACACTGCCATAATCCAAAGTAAGGTTATTTAAGCATGTCATTTGCCCCAGTCCATTGCCTGGTGAGAGTATACCACCGCCCCAGACGTTTATAGGTCCTCCAAAAGTACCGTTACCTGTAAGGGTTGCTCCGCCGTAAACTGTCACCATTGTGGCACCGAGACTCCCGTTGATTTCGAGGGTGCCTTCCCGAACTTCAGTAGGTCCCGTGTATGTAGAATCCCCTGTGAGTGTGAGTTTGCCTGGACCGATTTTAACCAGTGCGGCAAGCCGCGAAGAAGTGCTGTCGGTGATTGTGCCTTCAAACACAGTGGAGGGCTCATTGGTATTAGAACCAATTACCCAGGTTAGGGTACCCGTCCCACTGCCAGGACCAGTTACACGCGTATTAGCTCCTCCTTTAAGTGCACCCACCACGATTGTATTTGGGTTTCGAGCTAAGAGTGTAGCGCTGCCTTCTCCTAGATCAATCGTGGCATTTGGACAACCTAAGCAGGTATCGCCCGCTGCACTTCCTGCACTATTAAACCTGAAAGAGCCTGTGCTTGTACCAAGGTAAAATGTGCCCGTGAAGTTAGTTAGGTCCCCATTGAACGTTAGGACTGTTCCAGATGGGATCTCAACGTTAAGTTTGCAGGAACCGCTTATAGCACCATTTATTCGGTTATTTGCGGTTCCCGACCGAATGGTGCTTTCGCGGGCTATGTGAATATTATTGGGGAAGTTGCCATCGGCCGGAAGGGTAATATACAAGACTCCACCGTCTAAAACGACAGTGTTTGTACTGGCGGAGCCAGCTTGAGTCACCTGGAGCGTACCTTTGACAGTGGTAGGTCCTGCGTAAGAGTTGCCTGCATTATTGAGTCTCAAAGTCCCTGTCCCTTCTACGACCAAACCACCTTCGCCTGTCAGAAGACCGTCTAAAGTTAACGTAGCGTTGCTGTTTACCACTTCGATTTGGCCGTTTTGCGGGCCCAATGTCATGCCGCGATCAATTGCGATAGACCCGCCAGTATATTGTAATTTACCGCCGAGTAATTGGAGGTTTTGGGGATCAGCTGTTGATTGACCAATTGGGGAAGGTTGGTTCCCGTTGGCGATCCAAGACACACTTAACACGCCTCCTGCAATTTTAGTAGCGCCACCGTAGGTGTTCGTGGTATTGATTGTTAGTTTCCCTGAATTGGTTTTAATTAGTTCGGTTGTTGTTCCACTAATCGCACCTGCCCCGGTAAACTCATAATTGTCCGCAGTATCAACAACCACTTTGGCAGGAAGCACGGGACCTGGAATCTGTACAACACTATTAGCCAGACCCAGGTCATCAAAGACTGCTGTATCGCCATTTAGGAACTTTTCCAGCTGGCCGTTTAGGAGCCAATTTGTTGATGTGTCCACATCCCATACATTATTTGCCGGGTTACCGACCCATCGGACTGTGGCCGGCTCACGGCCAGCTGCAGTTACGACCAGATACAGCGTTTTAGCACTTAGGTTGTTTGAAATATATCCGGTTACACCACTGAGGGTTAGGCTCGACAGTGCCCCTAACAATGAACCACCGTATTGGATTATGGGAATGACCGAATGAGCTGGGGCCGTACCATTGACGAGCAAGGTATTAGCACCGTCTAACACAAGATCCCCACTAAGGACTATAGCGTCATTGATTGGATTAGTTGCATTTGCAAGGTCAAATGTGAGAATTGCACCCCCAGAGATTGTCATAGTACCTTGGATGTTTAAGGTACCGTTGGTGCCATCTGTGCCGGGGTTTATACAGCTACCTGATGCAGCTTGGATGTTACCGATTATGGTACCGCGCCCCATTAACGTTCGCCCTATGCCCAACGCAAGTGTACCAATACTACTGCAATCCAGGGTAGTACCTTGTTCTACTAACACAATTCCAGCTGCACCAAGCGTGCTGGAGCCAGTGAGAGCCACTGTGCCTTCTAAAATTAAGGTATCCCCAGTGTAGTTGGCTGGACCTCCAATTATTAAAGTTCCGGTTCCCATCTTAATCAATTTTCCGCTGCCTGTAATTCCGCCATTGAGGGTGATGTTGTGTGGATTGTTTTCTAAGTCAGCTGCTTTAATGATCCCGCCATTGAGAGTGAGTGGAACTGTGCTTTCCCAATCGGCTAAGGCGCCAAGAACTCCGCCTGTGAGTACGAAAGCTAGGCCAGCTAGGGTACCACCAGTTTGGACTCCATTCGGCCCAATGTATAGGGTACCGGCGTTTGTTATGTAAGTTCGACCAGTAACATCTTCCGGCCTACCCAAATAAAACCCGGTTATTAAGTTTGTTCCCCCTAAAACTGAGTAGTAAACAATAGTATTGTTTTGGGTATGGCCGCATAAGACTGCTGGTGGCCCATTGTGTTGGAATAGGCCCCCGAGCTGTAAAAATCTTGAGGTTCGATTGGCTGTAACTTGACGGATTTGGAGGTTTCCGGTGTTGGTAACGTTACCACCTGCCACAATCATTGAGAGAAACGAGTTCCCATTGGGCCCACCAATGTCTAGGCTAGTTGTTATCACTGTCCCATTACTCACGACTAAACCTTCTGTGCCAATTGCTCCGAAACCACCACTTGGTTGGCTCCGCCGGATTTCGACGTTACCTAAGAAATTTGATCCGCCGAGAATTAGGACTCGGGCATTGTACGAGAGGTTTCTTGGATTTATGCGAGTTGCTGTTGCAATTATGTTGCCTCCGAAATTGGTGAGTGAGCCTAAAGTGTTCCCACTTTGCCCGTGACCTCCAATGTCCAAGTCCCCACCTA
Source organism: uncultured Verrucomicrobiota bacterium (assembly GCA_964654645.1). GTDB lineage: Bacteria > Verrucomicrobiota > Verrucomicrobiia > Limisphaerales > CAZZJO01 > CAZZJO01. The sequence goes on from CAZZJO010000034.1 coordinate 84,301, forward strand.
CCGTTAGGAGTGCATCGGGCCATATAACTAGGGAAGCCACGTTGGAAATTATTAAGTTCCCGTTTGGCACGGACATTTCACCTTGGTTAGTAATGACCACTACGGTACCACTTCCTCTAAAAATAGCTGCATCGCCGGAACCAGCTACAACAAATCCTGGTGCGCCTATGAGCAGTGGACTCTGTGCGTCAATGGTTCCAATGCTGGGAGCCGGCATTGGGGATGTGTAAAGGATCTGTAGATATCCGGGGTCAATGATCACGTTTGTGCCCTCACCTGGGACTGATTGGTAAGTGCCATCAATTAACCAGTTTGCGGGGTTGCCCCACAAGTTATCGCCTCCAAGCCCAGTCCAGAGGGCTTGTTGGCCTAAGGAAATGATAGGTCCAGTTATTAGGTAGGTAGCGAAGATAACCATTCCAACGCAGTGGGCAAAACGCAGTGGTTTCATGGTAGTAAGTAGTTCATTAAATTTTGACATTGGAGGCCAGGGCCTTCCCTTACAAGTATTTGCCCAAATATTATGATATTTTACCACCTGAGTCAAGGTTGGTTCAGTGGCCGTTTCTGGTGAGCTCTTGCATATTTGGATTTAGAAAACCCTCATGGTTTCCTAGGCGCTTACTTATTGGGGTCAATCTAATACCACGGGTAATTCATTAAGCGTGCCCGGATTGTTTTAGAGAACCGCCTCACCAGCCCTCTCTCGTTTCGATGCCGAGAATCGGGCTTTGGCTTTTAAAATCGTGTTTGGGTATAAATTTTCTAATCAAGGAGCCCCAAAATTTTGTTTGCTTTTCCAAGTCAGAGCGGTTCCCTCGAACGTATTTTCTGGGATTAGTTTCGCTACATTGGAACGATTATTTAATTTTGCGAATCGCGCAAATGCAGGCAGTTTTAAAAAAGATTGTCTTAAAAGGGGGGGCTCAATAGTCTTGGTATATGCCCAAAATCTATGCGGACATTACTCGGACGATCGGCAACACTCCCCTAGTACGGTTGGAAAAGACGGCGAGGTACCATGGTGTGGTGGCTGAGATTTTGTTGAAACTGGAGTTTTTCAACCCCTTGTCGAGCGTAAAGGACCGGGTGGGTGTGGCTATGATTGAGGCTGCAATAAAGGAAGGCAAGCTAGGACCCGACACAGTAATAATTGAGCCTACGAGCGGTAACACTGGGATTGCTTTGGCGTTTGTGGCAGCTGCTCGCGGGTTACGGCTTATCCTTACTATGCCGGAAACTATGTCAGTGGAGCGTCGAAAGTTGCTTAAGGTGTTGGGAGCGAAATTGGTTTTAACTGAAGGGGCACGGGGTATGCGTGGGGCTGTTGAAAAAGCCTGGGAGCTTCAGAGAATGATCCCGAATAGCATAATCTTGGACCAATTCAGTAATCCGGCGAATCCAGAGATTCATCGTCGGACAACAGCCGAGGAAATCTGGCGCGACACTGACGGGCGTGTTGATATGTTGGTGGCGGGGGTGGGTACCGGAGGCACAATCACTGGTATAGCAGAGGTGATAAAATCGCGAAACCCGGCGTTTAGAGCAATTGCAGTAGAACCAGCTAGGTCGCCGGTTTTATCCGGTGGACAACCCGGGGCCCATAAAATACAAGGCATAGGGGCAGGTTTCATACCAGCTGTACTAAATCGAAATATAATTGATGAAGTTATTCAGGTTGAAGATGAAGATGCTGGGGAGACTGCGCGATTAGTGAATAGACTTGATGGGATCCCGGTGGGGATTTCTAGCGGTGCCGCAATTTGGGCTGCTATCCAAATTGGGAGGCGACCTGAGAATGAGGGTAAGCGTATTGTCACAATCGTTCCATCATGCTCGGAACGATACTTGAGCACATGGGTGTTTGAATCAGTAGATGTGGGTAGTGATCCTGTTCCTTAAACCAGACATTTTGGAGACATCCCGTCGAAGCGGGTTTTTATGCTTATATCAAGAGCTAGAGGGACTCACTTGTTTTTGGTTTTAGGCATGCAGATTGTCGGGTTACGTTTTTTAGTTTCGTTGCTGCAGGGGTTTTAGTAAACTTCTGATTGTGTCGGAGATAGTAAAATTCGTTCAGCATGGGGCTTCCCATATAACACCTGCGCTTGCCGAGAAGGTCTTGCGTTGTATTCCTTCTTGGAAAGTCGAGTTTGCTCGGATAAACGAGCCTCAGTTCCCTCACTTGGTAGGGCAGCTAGAGTTTTTAGCGGATGCTGTGGAGGACACACTTGAGGGGGCTTATAAAGATCTTCCTTATATTGCTTTGGCCCAGGCTGTTTTTGCCTTGATTTATGCGCACCAGCAAACTGGAATCATTCCGAATTACATCCCTGAGCTAGGTCGGGCGGACGATTCAAGTATTGTCCGGGCCGTGTTAATTTTAAACGAAACGGCTTTTGCGCGGTACGCAGCTTGGCGCGGGCTTAATTGGAAGAAGATTTCGACTGCTCCTTAAAGAGAAAGAGGAGTAAAATTCGTAACTGGGAGAGGGAGACGGGAGGCTTTGTTATGTTTTGGGTTTACGGGCGATTATCATTCCTTGCATTATTTTCCCTGAAGCAGCCAATTCAGCTGTAAACCGTAAGTCGTTTATTAATGCGTCGTAAAATTTTTCGTTGAAGTTCAGCAGTCTTAAGATGTCGTACTTGAACTGTTTTGATGCGAGCTCCAGGTAGATTGAGGCGAAGTTAGCGAATCGACCGGTATTCTCCGCAAATTCCACTTTAGCACCAGTGGTTTTCAACAAAACCCGGTACTCTTCCAGTGTAAGGATGCTTGGAAACTTCATAAAAGCAAGAAACCTACTTGCTTCCTCATTAGTCATTTCGTTGGGCCCTTCCATCCAGTCAGTGAAAGCGATAATGCCACCCGGTTTGAGAAGTCTGAGTGCTTCCGAGATTAGTTTAGGTTTGTCCTCTACGTAACACCAGGCATCTTCGCCCCATACGAAATCGAAACTATTTGCTGGAAGGCCTGTTTGTGTTGCTTCACCGAGGATTAGGGTCAGTTTTTCTAAGAGATTTTCCTCCCTTGCCCGGGTCCGTGCTACTTCAAGCATGTTAGGGGTAGCATCAACCCCTGTCATATGTGCTACTTCGTAAAATCGGATTAGGGCTCGCATACCAGCCCCATTCCCGCAACACAAATCGACACCTTTCTGGCCCGGTTTTATATTTGCTCGAGTAGCCAGTTCTATAGTTGATTGCAGTCCACCGATATGGATTTGATCCCCCATTAAAAGCTCCCAGATTCGACCTTCTGGCCCCGCGTACACTTGTTGGACTGTCCAAAGCCGGATTTGGGGTGCGCTTTTCATATCAATTAGCTCGCAACCTTCCAAAAGTTAAGTATTTAAAAACTTAGCTGGTATTTACAAGCTTTGATTTTTTGGGTTTCCGCTTGCTACTGTTTCGACCAGCGCTTCCACCCGCATTCCAATCCGTTCAGCGTCAGCGAGGTAGTAATCCGTATCGATTTGCAAATATGGTATGCCTAGTTCTTGCTCGGCAAGTTTTTTGATCCAGAACGACTCCACGCTATACGTTAAGCAAGCGTGCCAAACCAAATCAATTACCGCCTGCGCTCGAAATTCTTTTACCAGGTGTCGTATGAGATCCAAGCGTTTGGAATTAGGAGTCTTAATAGAACACGGGATGACCGAATATTTCTTTGCAAGGGCATGGATAGGATCGGGGTGATCCTCTTCCACGTCTTCCATTATAGGTTTTAATCCTGTGCAGTTTTCTTGGGCCACTATTACCACCCTATGGGCCTCGATTATGTCAACTATTCTTTCCATACCATGCACTATAGGCACACCGGTCAAAAGCACACGTACCCTCCCATTAGTTCCGTCACTTTCGGTCTGACCAGTGTTAATAAAACGGTCCATAATCGCTTGGTATTGTTTAAGGTCCTCGGGAATACAGGAGATGATACTTTTACATTCTAGGACCTGGCGCCCAGTGATGGGGGGCGGATTGGCTTTCATCAAATAAGCTATAGATCGTCTGAGCCTCCGCTCGCTGTTCATCAATTGTATGGCTTGGCGTAGTTTTGCGTCTGTTATTTTTACTTTGAATTGGTCCTCCAGATAGGTTTTAAGGTTTCTAAATTCTTTCGCCAAGAACAGAATTGCTTGGTCTGAATCTTCGCGCTGGGGTATTTCTATCAGGTAAGTTGGCAAGTCCAGGCCCATCAATTCGAACATCTTCTTTTTTCCATCACAGGTGGCCTCTGCGATTACTAAGTCTGCCATTTCCAAGAATGGATTGGCGTGTTGGACCAGGAACCCGTAGGTAGATTTTACAAGTGGGCACAGGTTTGCTGGCAGCCTAGTTTCCGCTTTCGGTATAGTGTCTGGATCTCCCCCGCAAAGGCATACAGGAACGGCGCCTGCTGCTATGATTAATTCTCGTGGAGCATATTCGCACATTATTCCTACTATTGGCCTGCCTTCTGCAACAGCGCGCTTGGCATATTCCAGGCACCTTGGGATCATTTGCCCGAACCATTCAAAGCCGGTTAGTTCGGCCTGATTTGTGCAACATTTGCTCATAAAATGCTTTTTTCTTTACCTGCCCCTCTATACAAGTTGAGTTTAACCCTGACGTAATTATAGCTTCAAGTAATTTTGGGTTACTTGCTTTTTGTTGATTATCCATCGTGTGGCTTCTCCCCCCTACAATCAAACCCCAGTTAGGCAAGGTTGATGTTGAAATTGTATGCAAAATGGAAGGTTCCGGCTCCGAATCGTTTGAATGACAACCCAAGGAACTGCGGTTAAAATGAGGCATTCACTATTCCTGGTGATCTCCCCAATGTTGAGTGGATGCACCCTAAAAATGTTTAATGAATTCATCAAGGGTTTATATGGGACTACGTGAGTGTATTTCCGTTGAATTAGGCTGGAAGGTATCTCGAATTTTGGTAGGGTGAAAGCCCAGCTCGGTCAAAAATCGGAGTTGTGTGATGAAATACCGCGATTTTTTCCGGGAAAGTGCATGGGTGATGGCCTCCACTGTCATTGGTGGTTCGATGATGTGGGGTGTGCATTTTTTATCCAAGAAGATTCCGGAAGCAGATTATGCAGGATTTGTGACGCTGAACGCAGTATTGACCCTTGTACCCGCGATACCGTTGCAAATGGTGTTTGCGCGATGGACGGCTAAAGCGCTTGCTTTAAATAGGCCGGGGCAAGTTGCTTCGTTGTTGCGGATTGGATTGATTGGATTGTTTCTTGCGTGGTTACCAATTGGAGTATCCAGTGTCGTTTTCGGGTCGCATATTAAGTGGATTTTGAGGCTCGATGACTGGGTATCCGTTGTTTTAACTGCGATCTCTGTACTCACTGCTTTATTTTATCCTTTGGTTTTGGGGGTTTTGCAAGGAAGCCAGCGGTTTTTGTGGTTCGGATTAGGGCAAATAGTTGCGGGAGCTGGCCGGTTTTCAATCGCACTTTTATTGGTGTTGACTGTTTTCTCTTCCTTGCGCGGGATTATGATTGGGGTTTTAGTAGGATACCTATTAGCGTTGATCGTAACTGGTTGGGGAGCCAAAGACTACTTTTGTATGCGAGGGCAGCATGTAAATTGGAGAAAGTTTGCAAGTGAAACCTTGCCTATTGTTTTTGCGTTCGCTGGGTTTCAGTTTTTATTTTCGGCCGATGTGATTTTTTTGAAGGCAAAGGCAGACCCTACGGAAATGGCTTATTATAGTGCGGCGGGTGTATTGGCGCGTGGATTGGTATGGTTTGTTGGGCCCATGGCAGCCGTAATGTTTCCTAAAGTTGTGCACTTTACCGTTAAATCGGAGAAAACACGATTGTTGGAGGTCACCCTGGCACTGACTTTTTCACTTGCAGCTGTTGGCGCAGTAGTATTGTACACGGTAGGTCAGTTTGTCGTGGCCTTAGTGTACAAGAGCAGTTATTGTGAGAGGACTTTAGCGCTGTTGCCAATGTATCTGATTGGTATGACGATTTTGTCTCTTGTGAATGTACTTGTTAACAATCTAGTAGCTTCCGGTAGATACGCATTTGTAGTGCCGTTATTGGGTTTGTGTGGGGTGTACGCCTATTTGTTGGATATAGTAGGCAATAGAATGGAACAGGTCCTGAAAATCCTAATCGGCGTCGGCTTGGTTGCGTTGTTGATTTGTGGGTCGTTTACATGGTTAGACAAAGGCCGGAGGAGAACCAATGTTAATCCTGCCTTGGCTTAAAACGCGGCTGTCAAAAGAGTGGCTTTCTTGTAAGGATGAGGCTTTAAGTTTTGTCCGCCGACCTGTCTTCAGGGTTACTAGGCAGAGGTTGGGGAGAGCGGAGCTTTTTATACAACCACTTTTCGATTGGTCTAAGTGGCCTTAAGTACTTGTAAAACGGTGAGTAGACTAGGCGAAGCCTTATGACAGACAACAACATGCTGAGTGCTGTTCGAAGCAGCACAACTTTTGATCCAGCAATATCGGTCCACTCAGTGGGAACCTCTGCAATTTTGTAACCAGCCCTTTTTAATGAATAGAGTAAGTTGATATCAAAAGCCATGTCTGCGATGCACAAGAAAGGCAAGATTTTCTTGACTGCCTCGTACTTGATAACCTTCGCCCCGCATTGTGTGTCTTTGATCCCGAGTCGGAATAGGAGTTCGACTATAATGTGGAATACACGACTAGCAATTCTGCGTTTTATGCTTTGCTGTTGATGCAAGATTGCGCCCTTAATCCAACGCGATGCTACGACACAGTCATGGGTTGGTAAATGTTTAACTAAATCGTGGAATGCGTGAGGTGGGGTTGCGCCGTCTGCGTCTACGAACCCTATCACACTACATTTGGGGGCTTGTTTGAGCCCTTCGATGATAGCCCCGCCTTTTCCAATGGGATCGGGAATATCTATGTAGCTTATTTCAGGGTACTGCTGTGCAATGTCCCGAACCACGCCAAGCGTGTTGTCTCTACAGCCATTTAAAACAACGAGTATTTGAAACTTGCCGGAATAGTTTTCGCGGAAATACGTAGCGTACTGCCGTAGGACTGGGCCGATGCGCTTTTCTTCATTGTAAGCAGGTATCAGCAATGTGAGATCGGGCTCAGTCACGCTTTTACCAACTATCTTAGAATTTATTTTGATGCAATTTTATTCGGTCAGGTGCTGTTCTGAGAACAGTAACGTAGCTGCCGCGTTCATGAGAGGGCGGATAACTAAATTCAGAGGTAAAGGTTGGGTTTATGATTAATCTCTGATGAGAGAGGGGTGCTGGTTGTGGTTGAAGGGCATTGGGGTGGTGGGATAGAGAGAATATATCTAACGCTGAGCCTTGAGCTAGTTATCTGGTTGATTTCAGCTGCTTTGAGTGGGAGGACGAGGGTCTGTCCTGAACTCTAGGGCCCGCTGCATTACTGGGATGGCAAAAATAGAAATTTGGTTTTTGGGGTCTGCGCCCCTACGGGGGCGGTTACCCCTGACGCACAAACTCAGCTCTTAGCAAGTGCTCATGCCATTGTCGTATCCGATACGATTTGGGTGGGGGATAAGTTAGGTCAATGGCCTATTTGGAGGGGTTTATGGGGTGTGAGTGGAAGAGGTGGGAGGTGGTTGAATGTCTCGGATGCGTGCCATGGCCCATTGTAAAGCTTCCTCACGGGTTTTGAGTTCGTCTTGAAGTTGTTTTTCACGGATTTCCGAAAGCAATTGCCCTAATTTAGGGCCGGGTTGCATACCTAGCTTAATGAGGTCATCGCCCGTAAGTAGTGGGGGTATGATTTCCGGCCGATGAAGTAGCTCGCTCAGCTCGCGTTTTAAGAATTCATAGATAGACAAATCTCGGTGTGATCCTAGGCAATCGAGTCGATGTAATTCCAGCTCTAAGGGGAATGTTTCACGCATAATCATCCGTCTGAGGGTGGACTTACGCATGTTCGGGACGTCTTTGAATTGCATGTGATACCGGACCACATGTACGACGGTTTTGATTTGCTTATTTGGGAAGCGCAGTCGGGTAAGTATTTGGTGAGCGAGGGCAGCTCCTACTTTGTCGTGCTCATAGAAAGTAGTTTCCCCTGAGACAGGGTTGACTCGGCGGGTGATGGGTTTGCCGACGTCGTGCAATAGGACGCACCAAGGTAGCAATGGGTCAGCGTCGGGAGGAACTTCTTGGAGCATAAGCAGGATGTGTTTATAAACAGTGTCTTCGGGGTGAAATCTTGAGTTTTGGCTACAATCAATGGTAGCAGCTACCTCGGGCAGGATCTCTTTGAGCAATGTGGATGCACGTAGCAATTCCAAGGCGCGGTACAAGGCTTTTGGGCGGGATTGAAGGGCGTCGACATTATCTGTTAACCACTCTTCTGGATATGGTTGTTCCACAGTTTGGAAGGCAGGGTTAAACATCCGCTCTAGTTCGTCTCGAATGCGTTCAATGCTGATGGAATGTATAGTGTGGGCATTTTTTATGATCGCGTTGAAGGTAGCTGCATCGATCCGGAAGCCCAGTTGGATGGCGAATCGCACTGCACGTAGCATACGGAGGTGGTCTTCGGCAAACCTTTCATTTGGGTCCCCAATGGTCCGAAGGATTTTCTGCTTAATATCTTCCAGTCCACCCACCCAATCTAGGAATTTTTGTTCGATGGGATCAAAAAATAGACCGTTGCAAGTGAAATCGCGGCGTTTTGCATCGTCTTCGGGAGTGCTGTATGTGACAGCCGATGGATGTCGTCCGTCTTCGTAACCGGTCTCACTACGGAAGGTTGCGACTTGGAATTGATATCCATTTTCAATGACTATCATGACGCCGAATTTGCGTCCGACTTCCAGGGTGTTAGGAAACAATTGGGCGATGGTTTCGGGGACGGCTGAGGTGGCAATGTCGTAATCATGAGGTTCACGTCCCATGAGCAGGTCTCGAACACAGCCACCAACAAGGTATGCAGTGTACCCGTTATTTCTGAGCTTTTGGACTATACCGAGCGCAGTATTGAACAGGGTCTTGTTTTTGATAAAGGGGAAATCCATAGGTGGCTTGTTATTCGGGGCCCCATATCTTTTTGAGCAAATTGTATGCGGCGGTGATTTGTTCGGCTGGGACGTTCGGTGCTAGTTCAAGCACTTTGATATGTTGAGGTTTTACAAATTCCGCAATCATTTCAAAATCAACCTCTCCTGTGCCCGGAGCCTGGTGATCACTTAGCTGATTAATTACATCGTGCACATGTAACCCGCCCATGTAAACGCTCATTTGCTGGAGCCAAGTGCGGTGATTAATAAATCCAAGATTGTGCTTTATTTGGGCGTGGCCGACATCGTGCCAGTAACAAACAACGTCAAGCCCAAGTTTTTCCAAAAGTTGTTTGAAGTCCAATTCTATTGGAAGTTCTTCGAGTTTGTCCCGGATTTCGATACCAAGCTTAATGTCGAATTCGCGGGCTTTTTCCAGGATGGGTTTTAGACTTTCCAACACTAATTCCATGTACAGTGGTGCTTTGGCGCGGCGGACGCGCCATGCCCGAAGGGCTAGGCTGGCAAAGGCGGTAATTCTACTAGACCTGCGAGGCAATAGACGGCGTAACTTAGAAGTGAAATCGCAGATTGGGAGCGATCCCAAGTGCAGAACCACAAATTTTGCCCCGACTTTTGCGGCAAATTCTATCGTGGAAATGGTGTTTTTTATAGCAGCCCGGCGTTTGTATGCGCGGACATCGGAGAACTCGAACACATTAGGGGAAGGGGCTTCGATGCCTAGGGGCAACGGACAAAAATTATGGACAGACGAAATTTTTATTTCTCTGGCATTGACGGCTTCGTAAATACCGGGCAGCTGACTTATTCGGGTCCCGTGGCTAAGTTCTGCGTATTCAAATCCCAGCTGGCGCACCTCCAATAACATTGTGCGCCCGTCCTGGTGCCGTTCTGTATTCCAACAGGTTGAAAAGGAATACATTTATTAATGTGGAACTGGATGGACCATTATTCCGTCCCATCCAGTCGGAAGGCCATTCTTACATTTCTTCCGCGTATTTGGTTTGTAGCTCGGCCAGGTAACGGGCAAGTTTTTCTTTCCTGCGACGCTTTTCGCTAGGTTTTTCGTAGTACATCCGCTCTTTCACAGCGCGCAATATCCCTTCCCGGTCAAGCTTCTTTTTGAAGCGCCGCAGCGCACGATCTAATGGTTCACCTTTTTTGAGTCTTACTTCTGTCACGCTTGTTTTCACCCCTTTCTGGTTTAAAAGCGCCGTTGAAGATACACAACCCAATTAGATTGTCAACATCGCTTCTTTAAGAAAGTGGAGAGTTCTAGCTCGAGATTATGGAGTCCCGTGATAGGATATTGCTTGTATGGATATATCTGGACTTCGACGAGAATACACCCTAGGGGCATTGGACCGTGAGAGCTTGGCTCCCGATCCAATCGCTCAGTTCGAACAGTGGTTTAAAGAAGCTTCGTGCCAACGCCCAGGGGCTCGGCTCCGGCGGATTGGTGTCGCTCTTTACAAACTCTGGGATGCTATTTTAGGGAAGCCTCCAATTGACGTAAACGCAATGGTTCTCGCTACTTGTGATGCACAAGGTAATCCATCTGCGCGCACGGTACTTCTAAAAGAGGTTAGTGCCCGCGGATTTGTGTTTTACACTAATTACGAAAGTAGAAAAGGCCAAGACATAGAACAAAATCCGAAGGGGTGCCTAGTTTTTTATTGGCCCGAGCTTGAGCGGCAGGTATGCGTGACCGGAACAATTTTCAAGTTACCGGTGGAAGAATCGGCCGCATATTTTGCTACTCGACCTCGTGGTAGCCAGATTGCAGCTTGGGCGTCTCCGCAAAGCAGGCCGATCTCTTCACGTAAGGAACTTGAGTGCAGGTGGTCCCGGTTCGAGGAACAATTCAGAGGCAAACAAGTGCCGTTACCACCTCACTGGGGTGGGTATGTGTTAGTACCTGAAATGATTGAGTTTTGGCAGGGGCGGCCAAACCGCCTGCACGATAGGTTCAGATATGTTAAACGCCCAGATGGGGCTTGGAAAATTTTACAAATAGCCCCGTAGCACAGGTTGGCCATTAAATTTGCACGTACTATGGGTCTATGGGGTCTATTGGCTTTGGTGCAATTTGCTATCAGGACACAATAGTGTGTAAAGATTGGGGTGCAAAAGCGGTGGAGTTTGGGCTTTGAAGTTTTTGCAGTCAGAATTATAAAAAAAGTATGTTACCAACGTTATTGCAACATGGCGGTGCGCCGATGTGGGTGCTGCTTATCCTTTCGGCGGTGGCGTTCGGGATCTTTGTAGAGCGACTCCTTTATTACCACCGTATTCAGATCAACATAAACGAGTTTCTCAATGGGATTAGAACAGTGCTGAAACGTGAGAATGTGGTTGAGGCTATTTCCATCTGTGATGCTACACCCGGACCAGTACCAAGAATAGTTAAGACGGCAATTTTAATGAAGGATCAACCACGTGAACGGATCCGAGAAGCAATTCAGGCCGCCACTCTAACTGAACTTCCGAGGCTTCACCGGCGAATTCCAGGATTAGCCACAATTGCGCAGATAGGCCCGCTAATGGGGTTGCTCGGGACCATACTGGGATTTATGGAAGTGTTTGCTCGACTCGAACAAGCGGGGCTGTACGCAAGCATAAATCAATTGTCAGGTGGGGTTTGGCAGGCTCTGACATGCATGGCGTTTGGATTAGGTTTAGGCATTATTGCATATGCAGCTTATAACCACCTGGTTGCGCGAATAAACATAATAATGTTGGATATGGAACGCGCAGGGATCGAAATTTTGAACATAATGACCGAAACCATATCTTCGCGACAATGACTCGTGTGCCACGACAATTGACACTGTTTGCGGGACAGTTTGATGCCATCCCTTATATGGGTGTTTTGTTCCTTTTGCTCATGTTTTTACTTTTGGCGGGGCTTGTTTACACCCCTGGTGTATTAATTCAGTTGCCGCAGGCTGAAGGGTTACCTGGAGTATCTGATCCAGTAGTTGCTGTAGCTATTGACCACACGGGCAAGCTTTTTTATGAAAATCAGATCGTTTCACCAAGTGCTTTGAAGTCTGAATTGCACCAGCAGGTTTTAAGGCACCAAGGCAAACTGGTCCTCGTCATACGCGCAGATAAGGATGTGCCCTATGAAAAGCTCGTTTCGCTTGCCTTGTTGGCACGGGAGACTGGGATAAAAGAAGTGTTATTGGCTACCATACCCGTTGCAGTGAGGGTTAGGGAAAAATGAGGTTTAGACGCTATACGTCAATACTTTCTACAGCGGAAGTTAACTCTGGTACGTCGGATGATCTGAGAATTTGTTTGCCTCTAGCTATCGCAGTAATTTTTGTACTCCAATTGGGTCTGTTATTCCTTGTGAACCGAGGGTCGCCAGTTAAAACGGTCGCGGCAAATAGCCAGACAGCGCTGGAGACCCGCTTTGTCATTTTGGCTCCGACACAAGAACCACTTCTTCTGGAGCTATTGGATCCAACCCTATTTTTGTTGCCGAACCCCCGAGCTTTTTCAGGCAGGGTTTGGGAATTAGACCCGCCCGTGACCGAGGAACCACAAATTATGAAACCTGAGCCGATGTTTTTATCCATGTACCCAATCGATTTGCTCAAAATAGCACACAGAATTGCCAGTATTAAGGTCACTCCAAATTTTGAATTCGCTCGAAAGCACGAGGTTGAAGAAGTGATTGACTTGCAAAGCATTTCAACTCCGGTGGTGTCAGGGACGCGGGTTGAAGTCCGAGGAGAGTTACAGGGGCGCAAGATAATTACTATGCCAAAAGAAGGAAATCTTGAAGACCGAGCCCCCCTGCCTGCACCACCTACTGTGGTTACCGTTGGGGTAGACAACGATGGGCTCCCAATTAGCGTTATTATCGAAACTTCAAGTGGGCTACCACCATTGGATGGACTTGCCCTTAAAATTGTGTCTGCAATGAGATGGGAACCTCTATTGGGTTCGGGAAACGGTATTCGGTATACTGGAGTTCAATGGGGTAAGGTTGCGTTCTACTGGGGCACGCGATTACAGTTGGTGTTGGCCGGTAATACAGGAAACTATGAATGACGCCGCTGTCATACTTGGTTACACAGTTTTGGGTTTATTACTTGTAGCACTTGCCGCTTGGCAAAACGATCGTGTGACCACTAGGTTCCATGAACAAACCAGCCGAGACAAGGTATTTAGGTGTTCTCGATGTGGGTTTGTTTATACAGACGATGAAGACGTAAGTCGAGCGGCTTGCCCACAGTGCCGGCAATTCAATAGTCCGATCGAGTTTTGATTTGTATGACCATTGTTACCCTTGGACATTCGCCAGACGCTGACGATGCATTTATGTTTTATGGCTTGACCTCTGGGAAAATCGCAAATCCCGAGATCACTTTTCGTCACGTCATCCAAGATATCCAATCGCTGAACCAACGTGCATTAGAGGGTGAGTTCGATGTAACGGCGGTAAGTTTTCATGCGTATCCATACTTGGTAGACAATTACGTGTTATTGCCCTGTGGGGCTAGCATGGGGGACAATTATGGGCCTGTTCTAATTGCAAGGGAACAGCTAGCACGTGAAGATATTGTACATGCCCGGATTGCTATACCAGGTACATTGACAAGTGCTTTTCTAGCATTAATGCTTTGGCTAGAACGCCCTGCATGTGAACTCAATTATATTGTCGTTCCATTTGATCAAATTGTTGGAAAAGTTATACGAGGTGAGTCAGAGGCAGGCTTGCTAATTCACGAAGCCCAGTTGACTTATCAGGATTGTGGGTTGAAATGCATAGTCGACCTAGGCACGTGGTGGAAGCAGGAGACTGGTTTGCCTTTGCCTTTAGGCGGAAATGTAATACATCGGCGGATACCAAAAAATAAGAGAACGATTATAGCTGGACTTATTCGCGAAAGTATTCAATATGCAATGCGGAACCGCACCGAAGCTATAGCGTATGCCATGAACTTTGCCCGCGGAACACCGCTAGAGCTTGCTATAAAGTTCATTGGAATGTATGTGAACAACTTTACAGTTGACTTGGGGAATATCGGCCGCCAGGCTTTGGAGGTGTTTTTTGACCGTGCATATTATGCGGGATTGATCCCTTTACTTCCTTCCATTGAGTTTGATTAATTACCCGCCGGTGATAAAGTTTTACCTTCTAATTTTGAGAAAGCAAAAGCTACCCGTCACGCGTTGAAGGTCAAATACCGTAAAAGCTTTGAACGTCTGAGAATCGTGAACTCGGGACTTTTAAATATACATTTTCCACGCACACCCTGTCTAAGAAAACAAAGAATGAGATTCCTGCTAGTGGATTAGCGTGTTAGAGGTAGGGGGGCGCGACGGCCTTGTAATTCTGGTGTTATGTAAGTCACGGATTAATTGATGAATTAACGTCGTGCGGACGTGTGCAGGGTTAGAAATAAAATGGGATCTCCAGAATGCCGATTAGGGCGCTTGCCTTAGGAAGAAACAGGAATAGAATGACGTCAAACATGCAGCCGATCGTATTTGACACACAGGTACGTAGACGAATTCGCGATTTAGTATTGCGGGTCATTGACGGAGAGGCGATTGACCGTGCTAGCTTGCTTTGGTTGTTTTCTTTGCGGGAGCCACGCGATATTTACGAGCTTTTAATCGGGGCTTATCAGATTCGGGAGGCATTTCATGGCAGACGGACATTTCTGTGTTCGATCTACAATGTGAAATCGGGTGGATGTCCAGAGAACTGTAAATTTTGTGCACAGTCAGCATGGTATTCAACACATGCTCCTCGATACAATCTGGTCGATGGTGAGGAAGTGCTACGTGTGGCAAAGGAGGTTAGTGCATGTTCAGTAGGAGCTTTAGCTTTGGTAGCGGCGTGGCCAACGCTCACACCTGAACTGTTGGCAAGGCTTGAACCAGTGATCCAACGCGTGAAGAGTGAGATGCGCTTAGAATTACATGCTTCCTTAGGTATGATAAATGATTTTCATGTGGCAGCCAGACTAAGTGAATTAGGTTTGGCGTGCTATCACCATAATCTAGAAACTTCCCCCCGCTATTTCTCTCAAATATGCACCACACACACTTTTCAGCAACGGGTTACCACTGTGCGATTAGCCAAGGACGTAGGTCTCCGAGTCTGTTCAGGTGGCATTATCGGATTAGGGGAAAGTATCGAAGATCGTGTGGAACTGGCGTTAATGCTGCGTGAGCTAGACGTAGATGCTGTGCCCATAAACATTTTAACTCCGATTCCAGGGACGCCGATGGAGTCAGTTCCGCCATTACCTCCGCTGGAAATTCTAAAGACCGTAGCGTGTTTCCGGTTCGCTTTGCCACACCAACATATAACTATTGCGGGAGGGCGTCCCCAAAATTTGCGAGATCTTCAACCAATGGCACTGATTGCAGGTGCAACTGGATTGATGGTAGGGAACTATTTGACCACTTTGAACCGGCCTATTGGTGATGATCTGCGATTGATACGGGATCTTGAATTAGAATTAGTGGATTCGCTGGGTCGGGTGTAGAAGAAACACACTAGAAAAGCAGGATGGGGTTGGTGGCCAATACTTTGGGCTTGCAGATTTGTATTGGGTCCGGTTAACGTTTCGGTTGCTATGACCCTCATCGGCCGCTTTCAAAAAGGGAAGGAAGTATTCTATGCAAAGGTGGGGGATGGAAAGCTTTACCGCGCCAAAGGTGATATTTTTTCATGCGCGTCATTCGAGAGAAAAGGGATCCCAATGCGAGGGATTCGAGTATTACCGCCAGTAGTACCCTCTAAAATTATAGCTGTGGGATTGAATTATGTGGATCATGCCCGGGAGCTGGGTATGGAAATCCCCAAAGAACCCATATTCTGGTTCAAGGCACCTAGTTCCCTCTTGCCCGATGGGGGTAAGATCGAATTGCCCTTTAACGATCATCGGATCGATTATGAGGCAGAACTTGCTATTGTGATTGGGAGGCGGGGGAGGAATATCCCACCAGAGGCTGCGCCAAGATACATTTTTGGTTACACGGCCGCTCAGGACATCACAGATCGTACGCTCCAACAGCGAGAGACGCAGTGGTGCAGATGTAAGTCTTTTGATACCTTTACACCGCTAGGACCATTTATTGAAACGCGACTTGATCCTAGCAAGTTATCTATTCAGTTATTTCAGAACGGCCACCTTAGGCAAAACTCCAATACCGCCAACATGATTTTCAATTGTTTCGAATTAGTGGGTTTTGTTTCGCAGTACATGACGCTCATGCCTGGGGACGTGATTTTGACTGGGACACCTGCGGGTGTTGGCCCCATCGCCTCAGGGGATCGGCTCGAGGTGCGAATCGAAGGGTTGCCCCCTTTAATAAACACCGTCCGCTGAACGTTTCACGGTTTTATTAGTAAGTTTGCTTGCGGATTTCGGTAATCTGAGTTTAATCAGGGGTCACTTATTATGCGCTGGACACAAACCCTTATACCAACATTAAAAGAATCACCGGCTGAGGCTGAAATAGTCTCGCATAAGCTATTGTTGCGGGCTGGTCTTGTGCGGAAACTGGCTGCAGGTCTATACACCTTCTTACCTCTTGGATTACGCGCACTAAAAAAGATTGAAAATATTGTGCGTGAGGAAATGGATCGTGCTGGTGCACTTGAGGTGGCCATGCCGTGTCTTCAACCCCCAGAGATTTGGCACCAAAGCGGCCGATACATCACAATGGCAGATGTAATTTTTCATGTGACTGACCGTGCAAGACGAGAATGGCTTCTAGGCCCTACGCATGAAGAAAATATTACTGCCCTGGTGGCTAGCGAAATAAGTTCGTACCGCCAGCTACCTAAAAACTTTTACCAGATTACTACTAAATTCCGCGACGAAATCCGGCCTAGATTTGGATTAATGCGGGCTCGAGAATTTATTATGAAGGACGCTTATAGCTTTGACGTGGATGAGGAGTCCGCAAACATTAGCTATAAAAAAATGTACGAGGCCTATGACCGGATTTTCCGGCGGTGTGGTCTGAAAACGGTCGCTGTGGAGGCTCACACAGGGGCAATTGGTGGATCGTTTTCCCACGAGTTTATGGTGCCTGCAGAAGCAGGGGAAAACGAAATAGCGTTTTGTGATAAGTGTAGGTACGCAGCCAACATTGAAAAAGCTCAGAGCAGTATCCTATCCACGGGTGAAGAACAAAAAAATGAACCTTCTGCCGGATTACCAGAAGAATTTCCAACGCCTGGGGTAAACACAATTGATGATCTAGCTCGGCCGCCTTTCAATGTGCCTGCAAGCAGACAAATAAAGACGCTAGTGTACATAGTTGAGAGTAAACCAGTAATTTTGTTGATCCGGGGCGACGATCAGTTGAACGAAGCGAAATTAGCGGCATTAGTGGGCACGACGGTATTTAGGCCTGCTACGCCTGAAGAAATCTATGATGTGATGGGAGCGCATCCTGGTAGTCTGGGTGCTGTGACGACAAGGATGAAGAACAAGGGTCTGCCGGTATACGCAGACTTGCGATTGCAGGGGGCTAAAAGTATGACCACCGGGGCCAATCGGGATGGGTTCCATATTAAAAACGTTGACATCGATCGCGATATCCGTGTGGATAAATGGTTTGATTTGCGAACGGTTAAGAGTGGTGAACCGTGTCCTCGGTGCAGTGCACTATTAAAATTACAGCGGGCAATTGAGGTTGGACACATCTTCAAACTCGGTACCAAATACAGTGAGAAATTAGGGGCACGATTTTTGGATCAAAACGGGCAGGAACGATATGCGATAATGGGATGTTACGGTATAGGTGTCACTAGGACATTACAAGCCATCATTGAACAGTGCAACGATGCTGATGGCATTATCTGGCCAGTTACAGTGGCACCTTACACAATCTGTATTACCCCTCTCGATGTAGGGCCTGGTAGTCAGCCAATGAAAGTTGCGGAGGAATTATATCGCGAATTTTGGAATGTTGGAGTCGATGCGATTTTGGATGATCGCGATGAAAGGCCGGGAGTTAAGTTTAAGGACGCTGACTTAGTTGGATTTCCTATTCGTATCAATATTGGTGCTAAGTCATTAGCACAAAACCGGGTCGAGATTCGCGTACGTGCAACTGGTGAGATCCACCATGTCGAGCCAAACGAGGCAGTAAGAAAAACCCTAGAGTTAATCGGTCAGTTACGGGCTAAATTGGAGTGATTCAGGTCAGTGGTATATAAGCATGTAATTCACGCAAGCTAATGGGATGGGGCTCTAGTATCTAAACACATATACTGTCCAAATGTTGGTTAGTGCTGTCTGGTATTGAGACAATATATAGTGGGTAAGCACAAAATTTTTAAAATGGTTTACTTGATACGCAGAAAGTGTCGATATTAAACTAGTAGTAGAAGCGTTACAACCATCGGTAAAAAGCAACCGGTCATGTTACTTCGTAGTCAAAAAGCATGTAGGACAAATCACAAGTGGGTAAGTTCATTCACCTTAGTTGAAATAGCGATTGCAAGTGCGCTCGTATTAATCTTGTTTGTGGGTATTTACCTTACTATAACGCAAGCGTTTGCGATTACCCGGGCTTCCAGGGAAGACCTGCGAGCTACTCAAATACTGTTGGAGCGAATGGAGGGCATAAGACTTTACAATTGGTACCAGTTGACAGATAGTAATTGGATTCCGAGGCAATTTCAGGAATATTACTATCCAGTAACCAATCTTGGGCCTCCTCCGGGGATCGTTTATTACGGGGAGTTCATTGTGACGAATGCACCATTTGTAACAAGTTATGCAGATGAGGTAAGGTTGGTGATTGTACGCCTTTGGTGGACTAATTGGGTTGGAGGAGCACCAGTGGTAAAGATGAGGGAAATGCGGACGTTAGTAGCTAAGAAAGGACTCCAAAATTACATTTACTATAACTAACGAACTGGTTGCGTTCGCGACCGATGGTTAGAATGCGCGTAAAAAGTAAGATAAGAATTGGTGGGTTTACATTGTCGGAGGTGTTGATTGCTGCTGCGACGGCTACCATTATTTTGGGTGCGGTAGTGGCTTTTACTCTCTTTAGTGGGAAAAGCTTTGTTGGCCTGTCCAACTATATGAGTTTACAGACCCGGAATCGTCAGGCTTTGGATATTTTAACGCGAGATATTCGAAACTCAGTGGCGCTGCTAGAGTATGCGACGAATCGGATTGTATTACAGCGTTTTGATGGGCAGCGGATTACGATATACTGGAATCCACAAACAGGGGTAGTTACGCGGTCGGTAAGTGGTCAAGAACAGGTTCTATTGACGGACTGTGATTACCTTTTGTTTAGGATTTACCAGCGGAATCCACTACCTGGGAAATACGATTTTTACCCGGCAACGAATCTTAATGGGGCTTATGATCCATTGCTTTGCAAATTAATTGATATTACTTGGCGTTGTTCAAAGCCGGTTTTGGGGCAAAAACTGCAAAGCGAAAGTATTCTGACGGCAAAGATCGTGCTAAGAAATTGAAGTGGGAGGGATGCATATGAAGTTAGTGCATCGGGACCGAAAACAAGGAAGTGCCCTTATAGTGGCGCTTTTAACTGCCATTATTTTGGCAATGGCGTTGGGTTCTTATTTGTTGTATACGAACACACAAACCTTGCTTGTCCGACGAGCTCAGCAGTGGAATGCTGCTTTGACGCTCTCAGAGGCAGGCATTGAGGAGGCTTTGGCCCATGTCAATAATCGGGCCCCGTTCTTAGATTATGCGGATGCCACTAACAGGCTTGCTACGGATGGTTGGGCGCAAATCACACCCAATCAATTTAGAGGCCCTACGAGGTATTTAGGAGATGGATTTTATGTGGCTACAATTACGCTTACCTGGCCTACGATACAGATTGATTCAATTGGCTACGCTAGAGCCATCGGTGGTTCAAAGGGTATCCAGGGAATTTTGCTAGGTATATTGGGGCAACAATCCCATGACAGCGGTTATATAAAACGACAAGTTCGTGTAATGGCAAGGGTTGATCCTTTATTTGCAACGGCTTTGGCAGGCCGTCAGAAGGTCGATCTAAATGGTAACAATGTATTTACTGACGCGTTCGATTCGTCGGACCCTCGTTACAGCGAAAACGGCAGGTACCCCGGGAGGAATTCAAATAAAATTTTACCCAGGGGGACGGTGGCCACTTCTGGCGAATTCACTAATTCGATAGTTAACGTTGGAAATGCCGAGGTTATGGGGCGGGTACTTACCGGTCCATTAGGGGTAATAATGATAGGTCCTCAGGGCTCAGTAGGTGATGTGGATTGGGTCCGCAGCGGTAAAAAAGGAATTCAGCCTGGCTGGGCAGCTAATGATATGAATGTGATTTTTCCTGAGGTCACCAACCCTCCTGCAATTTGGATTCCAAAGGCTAAGGACAATCAAAGGGTGGACGGCGTTTTGTATGATTATGTGTTTAACACGAGCGGGGATTACATTATCCCAGGCGGTGGCAATATATACGTTGGTACAAATGCACACGTGAGATTACGTGTTGTGGGCGATTTTAAGATGAGTGGTAATGACGACCGGATTACAATTGCTCCCTCTAATGCATCATTAAAACTATTCATGGAGGGGAGCGTATTTAAACTGTCGGGGCTAGGGGTAGTTAATCAGTCGGGTTTTGCCACAAACTTCATGTATTTTGGTTTACCAAGCAATAAGAGTGTAGAAATTTCCGGAAATGCGGAACTGGTTGGATTAATTTATGCACCTAACGCGGATATCTTTCTAAGAGGGGGTGGAAATAACGTGATCGACGTAATCGGATCCATTGTTGGTAATAGTGTGACGATGAATGGGCACTTTGCATTCCATTACGATGTAACATTGCAAAACGTGGCGGGTGCACGAGGATTTATACCTTTCAGCTGGCAAGAGGTTCAGTAAAGGCTTCAAAAACAAATCGGTAGAATTGCCTTTACGGGGGGCAAAAAGTTTAGGGGTTGCTTCCGGCTGGGAGTAAGGCGTGTATATGTACTTGGGAGGTAGGCGAGGAGGGGGGGTGAGGAGTTAAGTAATCAACTCGCCAGCGCGGAGGAGCTATTTTTGCTCGTTAAACTTAAGTGGTGCAGACATAGGTTCCACTAGAGCTATCCCAAGAGCCTCTGGGGGAGGGGTGCCGTGTGATTATGCAAGAACGGGGTTTTCCCGAAGAGACCCCGTTATCCTGTCGATTTTAGGCACGTTAGGGGCTGTAGTCGCAAAACGTGTCAGACTGCCCATGCCAAGTTTTGAGTGGTTGAGGCCCGTATTGCCAAGGGTGGTCCCGATTTCATAATTGTTGAATCGCGCTATGAGTATTTGAGACTCGAGGGTTGAGATTTTTGAGATGCCCTTTATGCCTCTAAAAAGTGGCTGTTGGTAGATTCCTAGACAAGTATTTAAGGCGATTTTTGAGTTGATGATGCTAGGTAACACAGTGTTGGGGTTTTTAAAGTCGAGGTGTAAGCCGTTTTTGCGAAGCCGTTGGAAGTCTTATTTACGTTCTTCTATTCCAAAGCAAGTGGAGAACCGTTAGGCAAGCTTCGGTATCGAGTGTTTTTTGATCCGGAGCGTAAATTCATACTTATAAGGTATATCTCAAGGGTGAGGAGTGTTGAAGAGGATGCGTTCCTCCGGGGCGACTTCGCGGTTCAAGGTATTGTTTGTATGTGGGATACAAATACTAAAGGACGTATTTTATTGCGTGCGAACTCTGTGGATAAAACCTGGTTTTGGAATGTGGGGTTTTGGGTTTTTATTCTGAAAATTATTGGTGATTACTTATGGTTTTGCGAACAAACTGGGCGGCGGCTTCGATTGCAGTTTCGTACACTTTTTTAATTGGGATGTTTAACGCTTTAGCAATTTTAGCACAGCTTTCGAACTCTGGGGTGGCGTGAAGTATTTCGTTTCCCCACAAACCGAGTTTGATTTTTATCTCACCTAAATATGTTTGAACGGTGATAATTTCACGTTTTAGTTTCCATCTTTGGGTTGAGTATTTTCTGAGGCCGAAGGTGCCAGTCTCGCGAAGGATGAGCAGAGCTAAATTGTGGGCGAGTTCTTCAGGGCAGAGCGCGGTTAGTTTTATTCCTGGCCTGTTTTTCTTCATAATCACAGGCGTGTAGAATATGTCGATGGCTCCAGCATCAAGCGCTTTTTGGACAAGGTATCCTAAAATTTCTGGGTTTACGTCATCGAGGTTGGTTTCTAGGATTGCAATGGTATCAAACTCACAAGAATTATCGATAAGTGTTTGAACTGGGGTACCTAGAATCATGCGAAGGTAATTAGGACGCAACCGTGTTTGTCTAGATCCAGCCCCGTAACCAGTTGCCTCGATTTGTAGTAGGGGCATGGTACCAAACTCGGAACAAAGACCAGCTAGCAAAGCTGCGCCAGTGGGAGTGATCAATTCTGTGGATTCGGAAGATTGCTGGATTGGGATGTTATGTCGTTTGCAAATTTCTAGGACTGCAGGGACGGGTACCGGCAAAGTTCCATGGGCAGTGTTAACTGTTCCAGATCCGTCAATGGGTTTAGAGGCTAATACCCGTGGCCAATTGAGTAAGTGTAATCCTATGCACGCGCCTATAATGTCTATGATTGAGTCTACGGCCCCGATTTCGTGAAAGTGCACGTCCTCCTTTGGTATTGAGTGCACAGCGGCCTCGGCTTCGGCCAGGATCATGAATACGCGAAGTGCATGTTCTTTGATCTTTGGGTCTAGTTGGCTTGCCTCAATGATTTTCTGGATATCGGCAATGCGGCGTTCTTGCGTGTGATTATTGTGTTGTGTATGTACTGTTACTCTGGTGCAGGTAATTCCATGAACGGGGACCTTTTCGGTTTGGATTTTCCATTTATCAACCGGGAGTTTTTCTAGTTCCGATTTAAGCGTGTCAAGTGGTACGCCAAGGTCAATTAGGGCACCCAAGAACATGTCACCACTTATACCACCGACTAAGTCTAGGTAGAGTATTTTCATTTTCAGTTCCTAACTGTAATTGGTATTTATTTTTGTGCCAGGGTAGAGAGGATTCTATGGGCAGCCATAGCTGCACCATACCCATTGTCGATGTTAACTACGGTAATTCCATTGGCGCAGCTGTTAAGCATAGCGAGTAATGGGGTTACCCCGCCAAAGCTAGTGCCATAGCCTATGCTAGTGGGTATGGCAATTATAGGCTTGGTAACAAGCCCACCTATCACGCTTGGCAGTGCGCCTTCCATGCCAGCGGCCACGATTAACACATCCGCAGCCGTAAGGAGATCAAGCTTCATTAAGAGCCGGTGCAATCCAGCTACGCCAACATCAGTTATTCGCGCTACTTGGTATCCCATGAATTCAGCTGTGACTGCGGCCTCTTCGCTTGCGGGAAGGTCGCTTGTTCCGGCTGTAACAACGGCAATTAACCCTGGCCTTTTTGCAGGGGCTTTTTTGTAGATGGTAATGCACCGAGCTAACTCGTGGTAGACAGCGCGAGGGAATCGCTTTTTAAGTTTTCTTGCTGCTTGGGGATCAACCCTAGTTATCAATACTCGGCCTTCGTGAGCTAGCAGATGTTTTGCAATTTTAAAAATTTGGTCCGGGGTTTTGCCCTGACCAAAAATCACTTCGGGCATGTTACACCGAATACGGCGTTGCAAATCCAAGGTGGCGAACCCGAGTTCTTTTACGGTGGTGTATTTAAGCGCTGCCAATATTTTTTCAATGCTAAGTTTACCTGCTTTAAATTGTTGAAGCAGTGTTACTAGGTCTTTGGTACTCACAAGACTAAAAATTGCCAGAAGATTATTTGCTGGTCACGTTGAAACGACCGCACTGTTTTTTCCGGCAATGTCAAACAATTCGATGGCTGCCATTGCCACAACTTCAGGTGTAATCGAATGCATGCATTTGAAAGTGGGGGTGACGCGGCACTTGTTCCGGTCACACGGCACACATGGCAGGTTGGCTTGAAATATGCGGGAAGGTATTTTGTAAGGCCCCGTACGCTTAGGGTCGGTAGGCCCGAATACCGCCACTACAGGTGTACCCACAGCAGCAGATATATGCATAGGGCCACTGTCATTTGAAATAGTCACTCGGCATATGCGTATTATTTCGATTAACTGCGGCAAGCTCGTCCGGCCTGTTAGATCAACGCAGCGATCGCGCACTTGGGATTTGATCACATCCGCAGCTGCGGTATCTGCCTGGGTGCCCAGGATGATTAATCGCGCATTTGGAATAGTTTCAACAATCAACCGAGCTGCTTGGGCAAAATAAGTTGCGGGCCATTTTTTGGTTATCCAACGTGCTCCAGGACAGATTGCTATCCAAGTTGTAATGGATGTGTCGATCAACGATTGAATTTTAGTAATGGCGTGTTCTTTTTTTGGTAGCCATACAAAGTCCCAAGTTCTGGGTATGCCCAGATAGTCTATTATGGCCAGATTTTGTTCTACTGCATGCTGTAATGATGCGTAGGGCGGATTCACGGCGTGGTCATAGAATAGGTGGGCGAGTTCGCGGCGTTGATCGAGGCCAATGTAGGTGGTACCATTTGCTAGCCAACCAACGATGGCACTCCGAAGCAGGTTTTGCAGGTCGATTACAAGGTCGAACTGTAATTTCCGCATGTCTATGACAGAACGTATTACACTGAGAGCC
The DNA here is from genome assembly GCA_964654645.1 of uncultured Verrucomicrobiota bacterium. Classification (GTDB taxonomy): domain Bacteria; phylum Verrucomicrobiota; class Verrucomicrobiia; order Limisphaerales; family CAZZJO01; genus CAZZJO01. Next base: position 108,977 of record CAZZJO010000034.1, read on the forward strand.
CCCTCGACTGTGTGCCATCGCTGTCTTTCAAACAGAAACAGGCCGGTCAAGTCTGGATCATCGGTAAGGAGGTCTTTAATTGTGGAGTCTACCCACCAGAAAACCTGTGCTGTGGGAAAATGCTTTTTAAGCATTCTTAGCACAGGCAAGGCGTGAATCACATCCCCAAGAGAACTTGGTTTGAGGATTAAGACTTTCAAGGTTTGGGTTAGTTCACCTAGTTTATTTCTGGGCGGACGATTCTATTTTCCATACGCTAGGCGTTCAGCTAAACGTTCTGGGAGGCCAGCTTCGATTATCTTGCGTTGTGCGGTGGCTATGTCGTACTCGACACGTCGGAGCTCGATTGTACCTTCTGAAACATCGTAGATCACATACCCTGCTTTGGGGTTATTATCACGCGGCTGTCCCACGGCGGACACATTGACAAAGTATTTTTTGGTTGGGTCCACTTTGAATTTTGAGTAAGTACCACCACGGACAGAGGTGTCGCGGATGAACGCCAAGGGAACGTGTGTGTGACCGAAGAAACATACATTTGTAGTCTGATAGGGGAAGCTTGATGCAGCTGCGAATTTATCAAATACATAACCCCAGCGTTCGGGTGCATCTAATGTGGCATGCACGATGGTAAAGTTGTGCACTAGGCGGACGTATCGGAGCTCCCGTAGCCATTTTTTTTCTTCTTCAGTTAACTGGTTCCGTGTCCAAATTACTGCTTGGGCTGCGTACGGGTTTACATCGTCTAACGGGGCATCAGTGGAACAATACTCATCGTGGTTACCTTTTACGCAGGGGATATTCATTTCCCGGATGATCTTGAGGCATTCCCGTGGGTTTGCATTATAACCCACTACGTCGCCCAGGCACACGATCTGATCGCATTTTTGGATTTTGATATCCTCTAATACTGCCTGGAGGGCTTCGAGGTTACCGTGTATGTCGGCTATGATGGCAAATTTCATTTTGGACTACTAGAAGGCAATGCGGAAATCCTTGAATTCCCCAGTAGGTTCCTCCCAATAAACTTCTTCGTCACGGATGAAATGGGCTAATCCAGCCTCGCGAATCGCTCTTCTAAATGAGTCCAGCTCGGCTTCTTCACCTTCGGCAACTAGTTCAACCCGGCCGTCAGGTAGGTTCTTTACGAATCCAGTCACTTCAAAGCCTTCGGCTACTGACCTGGTGGTATAGCGAAATCCCACACCCTGGACATGACCCGAATAAAATATGTGCATTCTTCTCTTTGCCATGGTACTCCGTGTCTACCTTATGTTGCGAGTCACTCGCGCAATCCCGTTTAGAGTATGGCAAACAAGCTACAAGAGCTTTGGCTTTTTCTCAAGGTAAAACCCAATCGCGAGTACGCACTGGGTATAACCCACGCTAGCAGGTTGGCACAATTAGGGAGCACGACTACCTTCGCTTAATAATGGAAGTTTTAGAAATGTTAATGGTTATTGCTGATTTCTGGGGGATCAGGCTTTAAATCCGGTTAGCAAATTGTGTGGGGGTCCCGCCAGTGAGTTGTCCGAGAATCCCCAAATACTATGCTTGCATTGAAGCATCTGAAAATTCCTTGTGCTTTTCTCTATGATGGGTTCCCGTGTGGATGAAGCTGTACTTAATTGTAACCAATCTTACACTGCATTAGCCACCATGTCGCCGACTTCACTTGTTGAATAGCCCATTTTACCCGCAGCTAGGCTCTTAAGTTTATTCCGCACTACGTAAATTACGGCGTTTTCGATTGCATTAGCGGCTGCGGTTTCGCCAAGATGATCCAACATCATTGCGCCTGCACAAATAGCTGCTAAGGGGTTAATGACATTTAACCCTGTGTATTTAGGGGCGCTGCCACCGATTGGCTCGAACATACTCACACCATTTGGATTAATATTCCCCCCGGCGGCAATCCCCATTCCGCCTTGGATCATTGCCCCTAGGTCAGTGATGATATCCCCAAACATGTTATCGGTGACGATTACATCAAACCACTCAGGATTTTTAACGAACCACATGGTAGTAGCATCTACATGAGCGTAGTTGCGTTTGATATCGGGGTATTCCCGCTCGCCCACTTCGTGGAATGTGCGTTCCCATAGGTCGAATGCATAGGTTAACACGTTGGTTTTCCCGCACAGTGTTACCTGGGCGCGCCTACCGGCAGCGATATCTTCTTGGGTTAGGCCTCGCCAGGGTGTAGAGGCATGACGTTTTCGAGCGTACTCGAACGCGAACCTGATACATCGTTCTACCCCGCGGCGTGTGTTAATGCTTTCTTGGATTGCTACTTCGTGTGGGGTACCTTTGAAGAGCACGCCTCCTGCGCCTGCGTACAATCCCTCGTTATTTTCCCGAACTACTACGAAGTCGATGTCCTCGGGTTTCTTATCTTTGATAGGGCAGAACCGTTCATCATATAACCGCACAGGCCGTAAGTTGATGTATTGTTCGAGTTCGAACCGCAACCTAAGCAAAATTCCTTTTTCCAAGATACCGGGTTTAACTGCGGGGTGACCAATAGCCCCCAAAAGGATGGCATGTGCCTTCCGGAGCTCTTCTAGGGCACTATCTGGGAGGGTTTCGCCTGTGCGTAGGTAGCGTTCCCCTCCAAAGTCATACTCGATGTAATTAAGGTTAAATCCGAACTTAGATGCAGTTGCAGTAAGGACCTTTTTGGCTTCGCGGATTACTTCGGGGCCGGTCCCGTCACCTGGGATAACTGCGATGTTGTACGTTTTTTTCATTGGCTGCTGCATTTTGTTAAAGTTGTCTGCCAATTTGAGCTTCATAGGATACCATGGGACAAGAGTGGAGCAACTTATTTTGGTTAGGGGGTTCCTTGGGGCTTCGATGTACTGTTGAAAGGTCGGCTTGGACCGAGACAATTTTGAATTTTGCTATTTTGGTTTTTCTGATGCATGTTTTTCGAGGATTGTATGGGGTTACGTAGAAAAGCTAGAATTTATGCTTTGCAGTTTTTGTTCCAGTGCGATTTAAATCCGTCGGAGAACCTGGATGTAGCACTGGAGCAGTTCTGGGTTTCTCGTAAGATTGCAGAACTAGGATTAGACAAGAAAGCCACTTGGGGGCAAGAACCTGAATTACCCCCACCCACAGACGAGGAACTTCAGATCCGGTCGTTTGCCGAGAAAATAATAAGGGGCGTCCTTGAGAATAAGCAGGTCATCGATGAGTTGATATCACGTCACTTAATTAATTGGCCGTTTTACCGGGTGGCACTGGTCGACCGTAATATCATGCGCATTGCAGTCTACGAGATGCTGTTTTGCAAGGATATCCCGCCGGCTGTCAGTATCGATGAGGCAATTGAAATAGCCAAAGAATATTCTACGGAAGCTAGTGGTAAATTTGTTAATGGCGTGTTAGATAAGATCCGGTTGGAGATCATGCGACCTGCTAAATCAGTTGAATAAGACAGAATGGTTTTCCTGCCATGCTGGTTGGACTCGAACAACTCCGTGAAGATTTGCATGACTTGTCTCCGGCGGCTGATTTGCATTTGCATTCGGTGTATTCGGATGGGACCTTCACCCCGGATCAGTTGGCTGCGATTGGTCGTGAGCTTGGTTTTGTAGCCTTGGCACTCACTGACCATGATACAGTTGAGGGTTGTAGTGAAATGGCTCAAGCCTGCAACGCGCTAGGCTTACAATTTATTCCCGGGGTCGAACTAACCACCGAATTTAACAACAGAGAAATACATGTGCTGGGATATTTTATCGATCCCACTCACACTGATTTAAACGACTTACTTTTGACTTGCCAGTTGGCAAGACGAGAACGCGTTAAACGCATCGTCCACAAGTTGCATCAGATTAACGTGCCCTTAAAAGGGGAATTGGTATTTGAAATTGCGCAGTGCAATTCACCGGGCCGACCTCATATTGCCCGAGCTTTGGTAAGGAGCGGGTTTGCGTCCAATTATGAGGAAGCGTTTGAAAAGTACCTGAAGAAAGGTCGACCTGCGTGGGTGCCCAAATTGAAGGTCGGTACTGCCGAAGCCATTGAACTGGTCCACGCGGCAGGTGGGTTGGCGTTCCTTGCGCATCCAGGTATATCGAACGTGGAAGATTGTTTAGACACTTTAATTAGAATGGGCTTCGACGGGATCGAATGCTTTCACTCAAAGCATTCTCCTGAACAATCGGAGCGATATACCCAAGTTGCTATTTCACGGGGATTATTAATTTCAGGTGGGTCTGATTGCCACGGATATAACAAGGATAAACCTTTAATTGGTGGGGTACGGCTTCCAATGCGATATGTGAATGCTATAGTTGACAGGCATGCAGGGAAACCAAGATAAAATTCTAAACCCTTGACCCCGTTGTTTCTGGAATTTATCTAAACCGCACAAATGGGACTGCTAGAAAAACTCAAATCGGGTTTACGTAAGACCCAGGAGAAATTGCTACATGAGCTTAAACGAATTGTAGCGGGGGTACCCAAGGCCGATCCCGCTACTTTGGAAGAACTTGAGACAATCTTGCTGGGGGCGGATTTCGGTGTTCACGTGACTAACCAGATTGTCCAAGCAGTAAAAAGCGAATTTGAAGAAGGTGAAGGCCGCCACGCATCAATTATTGAGATTGCAAAACGGGAGATTGAAAAAATTTTACTTTCAAACGAGAAGAACTGGGGAAGAAACGGACAATTATTCGGGCCTGGACTTTATCGGGCAGTTAATGGGCCAACTATTGTCCTTCTTGTGGGTGTTAATGGCACAGGGAAAACGACCACGGCTGCTAAGCTCGCGTGGATGATCAAGCAAAGTGGCGAGACAGCAATTCTTGCTGCGTGTGACACGTTTCGCGCTGCAGCAATTGAGCAGCTAAAAACTTGGGCCCAACGGGTGGGTGTGGACATTGTGTCTGCTTCATACGGGACAGATCCCGCCGCCGTCGCCCATGATGCAGTCATGGCGGCTAAGAAGCGTAACATAAGTTACGTGATCATTGACACTGCAGGCCGGTTGCACACCAAGCATAATCTAATGCAGGAACTACAGAAAATCCGGCGTGTCGTCTCTAGGCAGATCCCAGATGCTCCTCATGAAACGTTGCTTGTGTTAGATGCTACCACAGGCACCAATGCTTTGAACCAAGCTCGAGAGTTCAATAAAGCGGTCCCGTTAACGGGTTTGGTAATTACAAAACTTGATGGCACTAGCAAAGGTGGCATTGTGGTGGCCATTAAAAAAGAACTCGGGATACCAATTCGTTTCGTAGGCGTAGGTGAACAGATGGACGATTTACAGCCGTTCGACGCGAAGCAGTTTGTGACGGCATTGTTTAATGAATAGAAAAGGCAGAGTCTGAATTAAAAAAATGCCCCACCTAGATGAAAAGTATATGCGTTTGGCCATACGGTTGGCACAGCGCGGAATTGGGTTGACCTCGCCTAATCCTACTGTGGGGGCTGTAATAGTGAAGAGGGGAAATGTGATTGGCCGAGGATGGCACAAAGCCGCAGGTCTGCCTCACGCTGAGATAGAAGCTATAAATGACGCAATCCAACGTGGGTATAAGACCACGGGGGCGACACTTTATGTCACATTGGAACCTTGTTCTACTTATGGACGGACGCCTCCTTGCACTGAGGCAATTATTAAAGCGGGGATAAAGCGAGTAGTAGTAGGTGCTACTGATCCAAACCCACGTCATAGAGGGCGCGGTTTCGAGATCCTTCGACAGGCAGGGATCGAGGTGGTGAAGGGAATTTTAGAAAAGGAATGCACGGAATTAAATCCTGGGTTTAATCACTGGATTGTCCATGGAACGCCGTTCATCACGGTGAAGGCGGCAATGTCACTAGATGGTAAAATAGCTACTCCTTCTGGTGAGTCGAAATGGATCACATCTGAAGTGTCTCGGGAATTTGCGGTGAAGATGCGGGCCACCCATGACGCTGTTCTTGTCGGCATAAACACCGTTTTGGCAGATGATCCCTCGTTGACTGTACGTGTCGGAGGTCGGCCACGAAATCATCAGCCCTGGCGAATCGTGCTTGATTCGCTTGCCCGCATCCCGCTCACGGCCAAACTGGTTTCAGATGAATTTGTCCACAGGACCTTAGTTATAGTTTCTCCACGTGCACCGAAGGAACGAGTAGCGCAACTGGCTAACCGAGTTACAGTGCTGACTATACCGGAGCGAGTTTTGGATAAGATGGGAGAAGGTGAATCGCCTCGGCTTGATCTACATGAGTTGGTTAGAGAATTAGGGAAGCGTCAGATCACCAGTGTGTTGGTAGAAGGTGGTGGTGAAGTGAATTCGTCGTTTATATTCCAAGGATTAGCGCACAGGGTGGCATTCTTTTACGCTCCGATCATCATTGGAGGTCGAGATGCAATTCCTGGAGTTGGTGGTATTGGAGCGGTGCGCATAGGTGAAAGTATTAAGTTAACCGATGTGAAGTGGAGGCGTCTTGGCCCCGATTTGCTTTTCACGGCTCGTATAATGCGCTAATAAAGGGCAAGATATGTTTACAGGCATTGTAGAAGAATCTGGAAGGATTGAATCAATCACGCCACAACTGCGTTCAATTAGGTTGACAGTGGCGAGCAAGTTATGTGGACGCACTGTGAAGAAAGGCGGAAGCTTGGCAGTTAATGGCTGTTGTCTTACGGTTATTGGGATAAAGCGGAGGCGAGACAGATTCTTCTTAGAGTTTGATTTACTGGAGGAAACCTGGCGTAAGACAAATTTTCAGTATTTGGTGGTGGGACGGCTGGTTAACCTTGAACGCCCTTTGCGGGCAGGGGGTGAGTTCGGCGGACATTTCGTTACGGGTCACATCGACGGTTTGGGTAAGATTGTTCGGTGGGAACAAATCGGACGCGACTGGGTATTAGACGTGAGCATTCCAAAAGAGTTGGCCAAGTACGTTGTTTACAAGGGTTCTGTTGCTGTGGACGGGATTAGCTTAACAGTGGCTGAGGTTTTGCAGGACGGTTTTCGCATATGGATTATTCCACATACTTACGAAATCACCGCGTTGAAAGACCGTGCTGTCGGCGAATTCGTCAATGTTGAATGTGACATTATCGGCAAATATGTAGAAAAGTTTGTAGTGACATACACAAATCGGGTTTGATTAGCTAATCCTGAGTTGGAAAGACTAAAGCATTGGAGTGGCGGGCCCCAAAGGCGCATTAAGAGGCGGGGAAAACAATAAGTTTCTACCGCGGCCAACGCGTCTTCGGCCGCAGAACCTGGAAAACCACACGTTTATTTGGACTGGTTCTCGTGTAGATTTGGTATTCAAATGGTTGTTGGAAATAGATCCCATGCACAAGTTTCCTGATTCTGTGATGCAAAGTTATCAGTGGCCGACATACTTGTGCCCAGAGAGGTGCCGTTTTCCGTAGTTGGTCAGCTTCCTGCTTGGCAAGGTTACTTTTGCTGAGGTTTTCTCCCGTCCAAGTGAAGACCGATGTGAATTGGCGAAGCACGGTCATCTTGAACCTGCGTTTAAGGAGGTCTACCATCCAAAACCCATCTGCGCCTGCTTTGTACCTGATGTCGAAATACATACCGTGATCTTGAATCACATGGCGCCGTACAAAAGTGGCGCATGTTAACGTTGCCAAGTGGCATACCCAAGTATGATAAAGGAGAGGGACGAGCATCTTTCTATGACACAAGTATTCCCCGGTTTGGCTCACGACGATTACGTCTCCGAACACGATGTCGACCTCTGGGTGTTCCAAGAAAAACTTCTCTACAGTGGCTAGGGCTCCGGGAAGGTATTGCTCATCACAATTTAAGTAAGCCAGTATGTCACCACTTGCGCGCCGAAACCCTCTATTGATGGCGTCATACATCCCTTGGTCTTTTTCCACGTACACCTTTACCCGCTTGTCCTGCAACAGCCAATCCAGTGTGCCATCATCCGAACCGGCATCCTGCACTATATGTTCAAGGTGCACGTTTTGGTCCGCAACTGAAGCAATGCAGAGTTTCAGCCATTCAGACTGCCGGTAACTGGGGGTGATAATTGAGAATTTCAATCTACCCATAACCCAAAGTGAGCTGCCACTGCACTGTTTTTAATGCACACATCGTACTTTATACCAATAGTGAGCAACTTATAAAAGCCTGTTCGGGCACGTCGATGTGAGATATATGGCCAAAAACAAGCCCAAGATGTATGGACTGCTTGCTAAAGCAAAGAGTTCATTTACTTTGCTGTTCCCATAAACTGGGGGTCCGAAGCGCTCCCTAGAGTGTCATTGAGGTAATAAGCGAAAAACGTACAAAACAAGTGAGTAGGTTTATGCAAGTATGTCAACGAATTTTCTCGGGATAAGTGGGGACGTTCACAAGGGGCTAACAGCAGGAGCAATTTTTCATAAGCTGGTTTTTAGGGGGTGTTCTTCAAGGCTCATTGGTCAGGTTATCCTCATCCGACAAGCGCAATTTTTGAAGAACCTGCCTTGAGAATGAAAATTAGTCTAACCCATCTGAAAAATTTGCATTTAGACACTAATACAGTAGATTTACGCAAAGTTTAGTTATGGCGCTAATCGTACAAAAGTATGGTGGTACCTCGGTAGCTAACGTAGACCGGATTAAATCGGTAGCCAGCCGAGTGGCGGAATATTATCGTCAGGGGCACAAGCTTGTGGTGGTGGTTTCGGCGATGAGCGGTGTGACGGATGGGTTGATTAATTTGGCTAAACAAATCAACCCCATGCCGGATGAGCGGGAGTTGGACATGTTACTTGCCACTGGGGAACAAACCACGATTGCGTTGACGGCGATGGCTTTGCATGCGATAGGAGTGCCGGCGATCTCTTTGACGGGTGCTCAAGCGGGAATTGTCACAGATGGTGTTCACACTAAAGCTAGGATAATCAATATCACCCCAAAAAAGGTGCGGGAGCTACTGGATGGAGGTAACGTTGTAATAGTGGCTGGGTTCCAAGGGCAAACCCCAGAAGGTCAAATTACTACACTGGGGCGTGGCGGGTCGGATTTAACTGCGATTGCATTAGCAGCTGCTTTGAAGGCAGATTTATGCCAGATTTACACTGACGTAGATGGCGTTTATACTGCGGACCCGCGAATAGTACCAGATGCACGGAAGCTTGAAGAAATTTCATATGATGAGATGTTGGAATTGGCTGGGCTTGGGGCGAAGGTTATGCAGGCCCGCTCAGTCGAGTTCGCCAAAAAATTCGGTGTTGTGTTCGAAGTAAGGTCGAGTTTTAACAATAACCCGGGAACGATCGTGAAAGAGGAAACCAAAAGCATGGAATCGGTGGTTGTCCGCGGTGTAGCGCTGGACAAGAATCAAGCGAAGGTCACCATTGTAGGTGTACCTGACAGGCCGGGCGTTGCCGCCCAAATATTCAAAGCATTAGCCGATAAGGCCATTAATGTGGACATGATCGTCCAGAATGTCAGCCACGGGGCTGCATCGCCCACCACAGACATATCGTTTACTGTTGAGCGGGCAGATTTGCCAAAAGCAAGACGTGTGATCGAGGGTTTGAAAGACCAAGTCGGATTCATCGACATCCAAACAAACGAAAATATAGCCAAGCTCTCGATTGTGGGTGTGGGAATGCGGTCGCATTCCGGTGTGGCTGCAAAGATGTTTGAAACCCTTGCTAAAGAGGGTATCAACATCCAAATGATCTCTACAAGCGAGATCAAGATTTCTGTTGTGATTGATTTGGCGGATGGTGAGCGTGCGGCCCGTGGTGTTCACGCAGCGTTTTTTGGGAAGTAGTAACTGGTTGTAAAAATGTTAGGGTGATTCCGCTGCAGGGGTCCCTATTCTCATTTGGAGATGGGGAGACAAATTACTTCTCAAGTGCATTGAACTGAGCCAAGGAGCGGTGTATCTGAAATGAACGTGAGAAGCTGAACCTTTAAGCGTGAGCATCAGGGAAAGGATTTAAAGGCTTGTCTGGTATTCGAGCGAAAATCCACTCAGTGTTAAAAAGGCAAGGATTTATGGGGATGGGGCGAAGTATCCTTCTATGCTTCGTAAGATGCCAATTTTCAGCAGGATAACTATTAACACCGTGTAGCCAAGGCCCAGGGCCAGATCTTTTGTCAATTCCCGATGCCATGAGGAATTTTGTTCCTTAGAGACAAATTTAGAAACGCCGCGCCGAATCATTATCAAACCTATTACGTTTGTGAGCCAATAGCCTACGATTATAGCTGTCTGGAATACGGCTTCCTGCCAAGGTTTCGGTACTAAAGACGAAATCCCCCACGCAAATGCTAGGGCAAGAGGTAGATTAACAATTGCGTCGTTCCACCACGACAGCGGTGAAAGCATAAACCCTAGCACAGCTAAGAAACCACCAAAGATTTTCCTTCTCTGTCCCATCGACTTTACCTCCAGATTGTTATTCAAATTACTCAGGCTTCACGAAATTTTGAAGTTTGGCGTTAAAAGACTTAACACTTAGTTAACCACACCCGAGAGTCAAAGTCCTTCTTAGCAAACATTACCCGTATCGTACTACAAATGCGGTTTTCCCCGCCTGATTATTCCGCAGAATCTGGCGACGCAATGGAAGTGCGGATTTCGGTTTAAATTTAAGTTCATACGGTTGGGGTGCGGATGTAGTTCTCCAGTAGGGTTGCGTATCAACGCGTTAGAATTAGTTAGGAGTATGCGGTAATCAGCAGAATGGAACTTGGCAGTGAGTGTTACGGGGACTGAAAAGGTGTTAGTGAGGAATAGCCAAAAGCAATTTGAATAAGTGGCGTTTATTCAATTAGAACTCCTTTAGGACTCCCCCGTAGTATTCGACCCAAAAACGCACAATGTGGTATGCTACCCAAATGACCACCAGGATATAAATAATCCGGGGGGCAAGTTTGGCGAATGTACGAAGGGCCCGTGAACCTTCTTCTTGATAGATTTCAGAGAGCTTTTGTAAAGCTTCGTCGAGTTTACCGGACATTTCCCCAGTGGCATATAAGTTCGCAAACAACTCTGGGAATTCCGGTGACTGTTGTACCAAAGCAGCGGGTGTTTCACCCGATTCAAGTTTGTGTTGCCAGCTACTGACAGTTCGTTTGATAGAAAAGGACCCGCTTGCCTCTGCTGCTATAGTCCAAGCGCGCAAGATAGGGTAGCCACCTGCTACGAGAGCTTCTAATGCCAACGCAAGCCTGGCCAGTGCGAGGTGCTGCTGAACGGGACCCAAACCTGGGATAACTTTACAGAACCTTTCTACCAAGGCGCGCCATTTGTCCCCGAATTTCCCTTGAACCACTAGCACGGTGAAGAAGGTAAGCAGGTACAATGGTATAAGTATGGTAAGCATCCATGCAAAATACGCAGCAGTATTCCAGCTTTTCACAAATTGTACAAACCCAAGCAACAATACAGCCACGTGCAGGAGCAAAGCAGGGTAGATCATTTCGGCGATTACTGTTCGCGACAACATGGCGCGTTCCTGGTAATACCGTGCAAGAACCTGAAAGATCAGATCAAGTTTCCCGGTTTCTTCGCCCACACGTAAAAGTGCCAGGTCCAATTGCGGAATCCATCCCCCTGTGTTCTGGGCTGCTTCCGCAAATGTCATCCCATTTTCCAGGGCTAGTCTGATCCGGTTGAGTGGTTCGCGGAATGATCTGAGTGGGGGGGTCCGTACAAGCTCGTGTGTAGCCCTGATGATTGTGAACCCTGCGGAAAGTAGTTGGGCAAGTCGATGGTACATTTCAGCTCGGCCGGCGTATTCGCGTGGTGTTGTTATTAGGCCCATACAAGTAGCTCGGTTGAAACTAGGCTACTATACCAGCACTCAGAAATCCAGAACCGTTAAGTCGGGATGTATACACCCCATCCATGCGGAAGGCTCCCTATTCTAGGGAACGCGAAGTTCGACCTTTTTATCGCCGTGGCTTGATTTAGTTGATTAAAA
>CAZZJO010000035.1:0-3723 GCA_964654645.1 uncultured Verrucomicrobiota bacterium
CGTCCCCGTGCGCAGCTACGCGTGGGGCCTGGACCTGTCAGAGACCCTCGAGGGCGCCGGCGGCGTCGGTGGGTTGTTATGGATTTGCAATTTCCAATCTCCGATTGGCCATCATTTTGCGGCGTACGATGGAAACGGAAATGTAGTTGCCCTTGTGAGCGCCACCGCTGGCACCGAAACCGCCCGCTATGAATACGGCCCCTTCGCCGAACCCATTCGCGTCACTGGCCCTGCGGCAAACCTGAACCCCTTCCGTTTCTCGACCAAGCGCACCGACTCCACCACTGATCTGGTGCTCTACGAATACCGTGTGTACATTAACATATTAGGCCGGTGGCCCAACAGGGATCCGTTGAACGAACCGGGATTTGAATTGTTGTGTGGCAAGAAGTTAACTTACGTTATGAGCGGAGCGAACATATATCAGTTTGTTCTAAACAACCCTTTGAGCATAGTTGATCCCTTGGGGCTTTGGGATTGGCCTTGGAAAAGAAAAGAGAAGAAGTGTTGCAAGGGGGAAGATGCCACACCTTATAAAGACTTAGCTGACAAATTCCTGACTGATTTGGCAGCAAAAGTTCAGGAAGCGGAAGAGGAGATCGGACGCGAGAAGGTCGCTAAGGTTTTGGACAAGCTTGGGAAGGCCAAGTTTCTGATTGATTCGGTCAAGAGCATTTGTGATGCGAAAAATCCCGAAGGCTGCGATGATTTTTTGAAGTCCCATGAACTTGTTGATTGTATGTTATGCTGTCATTCCATTCACGAGTTGTTTTCGCAGGAACTTGCGGGAATAGGTTTTTTAATAACGTGCAAGTATGCATGCAGGTACGCGGATTAGGCTATGAAAACTTACCCTCTTTTACTGAGTTGGCTACTAGTTTTAACAATGGTATCATTTGCTCAGACAAATGATACTGAACGAACTGTTGTGAAGGTCCAGGAGACGGAGAGAGAAAAAAGGACCATAACCGAAGTCTTCAAAGGCGACAAGCTTATTCGGAAACACGTGGAAGCAGTAAGGGCTGGAGAAAAGCCAGTGGTAGTGAAATACACGCGCTACTATCAAGACGGGAAAGAAGTATTGTTTGAAAGTTGGGACTCTAGATCGAAAGTAACTATTCGCTATTTCATGGCTGAAACCAGACTAGTTATGGCTGAGACGGATTACGATGGGGATGGGTGGTTCGAGTGGGTAGTGCTTTACGGTGATGGTGGTAATGTCGAGGCCGTGTTTAAGCGGACTAGAAATGGTGGAATAGAGGTTCTTGAAGAGGATGCTTTGGCAACATGGAAGGAAGGCTCTAATTTAGCAAGGGGAATCATGGGTGAGTTATTTAAGGAGAGGTGAGTTTGGATGGTTAATTGACAGTGAAGGGAATTCATTTTTACCTCGGACGGCCGAAGTGTTGACCTACGACATTGACGGTAACATGACCAGTGATGGGCGGTGGAGTTACACCTGGGATGCTGAGAACCGGCTTATTCGGGTTGAGAGCCGCTCCGATACCCCGCAGGCCTCTTGGCGTCGGGTGGAATGGACATTTGATGCTTTGGGCCGTCGGATTCGGCAGACCACCTGGATGTGGAACACCACCAGCGGCACATGGCAAGTGACCGAGGATTTGAAATTTATCAGTGATGCGATGCTATTCGGTCGACACATTGTGGAGCTGAATGGGACAAACAACACACTGGTCCGTAGCTATGTTTGGGGCCTTGATCTTTCTGGCACGATGGATGGTGCCGGTGGCGTAGGTGGGCTGTTGATGATTTGCAATTTCCAATCTCCGATTGGCCATCATTTTGCGGCCTACGATGGAAACGGAAACGTGGTTGCTCTTGTCAGTGCCACCACTGGTACTGAGACCGCCCGCTACGAATACGGCCCGTTTGGCGAGCCGATTCGCATGACCGGCCCCGCTGCTACCCTGAACCCCTTCCATTTTAGCACCAAGCGCACCTGCAACACCACTGAGCTGGTGTTGTATGAGTATCGGGTCTATCAGTCCGAGGTGGGTAGATGGTGTAGCCGCGATGCCATCGGCGAAAAGGGATTTCACGTGTTGCATCGCTATAGGCCTAGGCTCTCAGTTGATGGGAATGTGTATATCTTTGTGAACAATAGCGCTCTGGACCAGGTGGATTTACTGGGCCTATGTACTCCTGGATGCCACCGCACCGGTTGCGTGATCAGGGTTTTGCCTGCAGGGTACAGTCCAAACGTCGAAGAAGTGGTGGCGAACTTGGTGCAACTTTATACGTCAGTCGAATTGGTTGGCCTACTATATGGGGCTGGGGTGACCGCCGCCGCCGCGACATGCGGTCTGATCGAAGAGGCGATTGCTCAGGGGCTGAAGACCTGTATCGAGCATACGCTAACGCCGCCGGCGGAAGCGATTGAAAAAGCTGCTAAGAATCTTTTGGAAAAACTAGGGGATCACTATGGTTGGGTTGCGTGGTTCAAAGTGAGATATGAAGCGTGCGAATGCCGTTCTTGGCTAGGGCGTTTGTGGACTGGAGAGGCAGGATATTGGAGGGAACTGTCAGGCTCCAAGGATTGGGAACAGGTAAGTGGAGACCTTCCCATCACCGGGGGATTCGATAGTCCGGAGGGTGCCTTATCAGCTGGGCTTGAGGCATGCAGAAAGAAGCAAGCACATTTTATCGCACGCAATAAGATGTGCTGCAATTAACGTCAATTGACCCTGAGGTGTCAACTATGAAGTGGCGCGGATGTCTTATTGCACTGTGTGCCTTGGTTTTGGCGGGAGCAATGGGGCTTATATACAAATTTAGAGAGCTATCGGGCTGGCGATCGACAGAAATCCAGCAGAAGGAAATCGTCCGACGGAGCCAAGAGCTAATGAGGAGCTACCTTCAAGGCGATGTAGAGCAGGCTAGAGAATGTCTGCAAAAGAATGCTCGTCTTTTGGAAGAAGGAACTGTTTTAGAGCCCATCGGCCGGGCTCAAATGCTCCATTTAACATACTTTCAGCTTTATGTGCTTGAAAAACGGGTGGGTAACGAAGATGCTGCTGAGGCAGCGCTGATCAAAGCCCGGTACTGGGTGCTTAAAAAGGCTGAATTGTTGGGAGTGAATGTTGAGAAAGCGATGCAAGATATTCGGGATTTTACTGAGGAACGCATCTTTGAGTACATTGACGATATAGACAGAAGACACAACAATGGTAAAGAACCAGCGTACTTGCGTACCCTCCAGAACACAGTAAATGTCGGTCAGGAGCAGCATGGAGCAGCGGCTCCGAGTTTGCGTCCTACTCGTTAGAGGTGTGCTCGGATCACAATGGCACTGAGGTAGGACTGCTTGGAGCAATTAGGATGTAGGTTTTTACCGACCGTGTAACTTGGGGGATCTCAGCTTGATAACCGGTGCCACCGGCTAAAGCGCTTTGTGTTAAACAACTCGGCATGTACAGGTTGCAGGTATACGAAGAGCATTTGCAATCTCAAGAGATGAATTTTGTAGCTAAACTGGTCCTTGCTGAGTCTGTGCTGAGTCTGATATGTCTTACCAACAACGCCGTGCGGCGGATGGTCACAACCAAGCAGTACGACAATCTTAATCGGCTGACGCAGATATCCAACACTGGAGGGACAGGTTCCACCCTGTCCTCGTTCACCTACACCTACAACGATGCGAACCAGCGTGTGCGCGTTACCCTTGCTGACGGTTCGTACTGGTTGTACGAGTACGACCGATTG
>CAZZJO010000036.1:0-4039 GCA_964654645.1 uncultured Verrucomicrobiota bacterium
GCCCGAACGCTGGTGCGCATTTCGCCGCGTACGATGGGAACGGCAATATCGTAGCGCTGTCGGCTGCGTCGGGTGGGGCAGTGAGCGCCCGCTATGAGTACGGTCCATCTGTGGAACCCCTCTGTGTCACCGGGCCCGGCGCCGCCGCTGGCGGTGAAGCCGCCCGGTATGAGTATGGTCCAGTTGGTGAGCCAATCCGCGTTTCTGGCCCTGCGGCAAACCTGAACCCCTTCCGTTTCTCGACCAAGCGCACCTGCAACACCACCGAGTTGGTGCTGTATGAGTATCGGGCGTACAGCCCTATACTTGGCCGGTGGCTAAACAGAGACCCACTCGGGGACGAAGCATTCTTTCTAACCTATGCAGCATGGAAAAATTGGAGGGATCAGCGTTGGTTGAGAATGCGGTCTTTGGACCCGGCCTATGTTTTCTGCCGAAACAACTCCATGCTCTATTACGATGGAGATGGGTGCGTAGCACCGGTGCTGATTTTTTCGGTTGGGAATGCGATCAACAACGGGATACTTGCCTGCTACTACTGTTACCAGTTAAAAAAGTGTCTCGGGACAGCTCGCGAGTATTCCCTACGCGCTGCTCAAGGAATGGAGCCCGAGGCTTATTTGGAATGGCTTATCGCCGCAGAGCCTGGAAGCGAATGCGCTGAACTTGCAAAGGGCTGCGGAGTTAGTGTAATTAAGCTCACCTGCTGGCTTGGTGCGAGAATCCTCATCCTGCGGTACGAGGCGTTGAACCCGATAATTAAGTGATATCTATGAGTTTCCGTATAGTTTCAGGAGAGAAGTCTAAGTCGTGCGTCGTCCTTGTTGTTGGCACGTCGCTTTATTTGGTTGAATCAGCGTATGAGGCGAGCGGTGCTTCCATAATTTACGGGCTCGGTGTTTTCTTCGCCATACACGCGGCGGTTCTTTTTGTGAAGTGCGCTTTCGTATTGCATAGAGCTGCAACGGATGAAAGCATGGCCAAGCTGCTCAAATTCGTCGTGGTTGGGGCACTTCTGACGGGGCTTTTCGCCGTCTGCTGCATTTATGCGTCTGGAAAAGCATTCGACACTGACTGGCGCGCATACGTGAATGCGCTGGTGATCGGGGGACTGTCAGCAATCTTTCATCTTCTTCCATTCGAGAAGTTCAGACGAAAGTGGGCAGCCTTTGATGTTCCGCACGAGCGGTGAGAAGGCAAACGTGTGGAGCTGACATCGTTTCCAATATTGTTCACGAGGGTGCGGAGCGACGCCCTGGAAGCAGGAGCGCCGTGGCTGGGCTGCGGAATTGGGCGGATTCTTTTTTTAATGGGTAGAAGCGGAATTGTTATTGTTCATAGAATGTAGCACCGAGTTCACGGTGACAACTTAAAGGTACGATTTATTGGATCGGCTGACTTCGATTTCTTTAGTTTGAGGGGCGATTTCCGAGAGCCCCGATTATTGGCTTTACGAATACGACTTACTGAGCTAGGTGATTAAGGGTAAGAAATTCTGGGCATACGAAACCTCTATGGCTGGGTAACAGTTTGAGTATGGTTTTGATGACATAGGCAATCGCAAGGTATCACGACGTGGCGGTGATGGTAACGGCCGGAACCTGCGTGAAAGCATTTACACGGCCAATCTGCTGAACCAGTACAGTCAGCGTACGGTGCCCGGGTTTGTGGACATTATTGGGGTTGCCCTGGCGACAAATCCGGTGTATGTGAATGGTCAGATGGCCTCTCGGAAAGGCGAATACTTCCGCCGCGAACTGAGTGTGAACAACGCCACTGCGCCAGTATGGCAATCGGTGACGGTGTCGGCGATAGATGAGACGCCAGTGACCGGGAATGTGTTTGTACCGAAGACCCCCGAACCGTTCAGCTACGACCTTGATGGCAACATGACCAGTGATGGTCGATGGAATTACACCTGGGATGCTGAGAATCGGTTGGTGAAGGTAGAAAGCCGGTCTGACACACCGCAAGCCTCGTGGCGCCGGGTGGAATGGCAGTACGACGCTTTGGGTCGGCGGATTCGGCAGACCACCTGGATGTGGAACGCCACCAGCGGCACATGGCAAGTGATTGAGGATTTGAAATTTGTGAGTGATCCTTTGTTGTTTGGCCGACACGTGGTCGAGCTGAATGCCACAGATAACGCGCTTGTGCGCAGTTACGTTTGGGGGCTAGATCTCTCAGGAACGATGGACGGTGCGGGTGGGGTTGGTGGATTGCTCTGGGTTACCCTGCACACCGCCTCTGGAGCAGCTGCCGGGCCGCACTTTGCCGCGTACGACGGCAACGGAAATGTAGTGGGACTTGTCAGTGCCACCACTGGCACCGAAACCGCACGGTATGAATATGGCCCTTTCGCGGAGCCCATTCGGCTTACCGGCCCCGCAGCCAGCCAGAACCCCTTCCGTTTCTCGACCAAGCGCACCTGCAACACCACTGACCTCGCCCTTTTCGAATACCGCGCCTACAGTCCCAGCTTGGGCCGGTGGGTGAGTAGGGATCCCATTGGGGAGCTTGTTGGAGCGAATGTCAATATTTTCGTAATGAATAGCCCAGTGGCCACCATCGACGTACTTGGGTTGAAAGAGCGGGATGTGTTGTGGTGTTACAATTGGTGTGATGAGGCTGTTCGCTTTTGCCGATGGTGGTTAAGGAAGCGGGCTACTGAATGGTGTTATACGTGTTGTCTTGCGGTTGGTGAGAGAGCAGATTCGCGGGAGTACAAGAGGTGCGTAGCCGCCACAGCCGCTGGTTGTTGTGCAGGTCGAGTGTTTAGTCCATAAAACACGGTAATGGAAAAGGAGGCGAATATGTGTGGGACGATCTTATGCAGGATGAACCTTTGGGGTAGGTGCAAGACCGTATGGCCATTGATAGCGGCGGTTGGTGTTTTCTTGTTGAGTGAGTGGATGGCAAGCCTGATGTGCAGTTTTAGGGGATATGAATGGGTGAAAAGTCAGGTACGGGACAGTTTGATCAGTTGGGGTGTGGGGGTAGGAGGTGTGGCTCGGGTGCAGTTATTAATGATCCAGATAACCGGTCCTATTGCGTTTGCGTTGATGTTGTTTGTGGTTGGGTATATTTGGGGTAGGAGAGGCAAGAGGGTAGCAGTGTATGCGTGTGTGGTTTATCCTGGTATGGCCTTATTTTATGATGTGTGGGTAATTGGGCGTTATTTGGGTATGGATGTACGTGGGGCTGTGGTGTTAGACGTACAAAAGCTAGTTGTGGTAGTTTGTGGTGCTTTGGTGGGTTACGCTAGCTGGTGTGTGGGTAAACATTTGAGGAAACTGGTTGAGCGTAGAGGTAAGGCTAGTGGGGTATTGGCAGAACCCCGGGAGGATGTAAGCGGCGGTGGTATTGGGGGTAATTAGCGTGTTAGGGGAGCTAGAATTTGGGGTTGGGAGTACCAGGAAAGCCGTGGATGTTTGGCAGGGGCGCCAGGAATGCAGAAAGGATGTGTCATCAGGGTTGGCTCTTCAGTTGTGGTACAAAAAGCGGAAAAGCGGCGAATTAGATGGAAGGGGTGTAGAGGGGTGTTTACCGGTAAATTAGGGCATGTGGTAGCTGAGTGACCGGAGGCAAAGTTGTGTTCTTATTGTTCTGGTGTAGAAAATGGTTGAGGTGGCGTGAGTGTCTGTGACATAGGATACAACTGGGGCAAGCAGGGGGTAGATCTTAAGGACTGGCGGATGTGGGAGGTAAGAAAATAAGAAAGTGAGGTGGTTAGATGAATGCACAGCTGTGAGTATACTACTGGGATCCTTTGCCAGTGGTGGGGCAACAGTTTGGGTATGGGTTTGATGACATAGGCAACCGCAAGGTGGCCAGGCGCGGTGGTGATGAGAACGGCTGGAACCTACGGCAGAGTATTTACATGGCCAACCTGCTTAACCAGTACAGTCAGCGTACTGTGCCTGGTTTTGTGGACATAATTGGGGTTGCTTTGGCAACCAATCCGGTGTATGTGAATGGACAGATGGCCAGTCGGAAGGGCGAATACTTCCGGCGGGAGCTGAGCTTTAACAACATGTCA
>CAZZJO010000037.1:0-4330 GCA_964654645.1 uncultured Verrucomicrobiota bacterium
TATTGGGATTGTCCTGGTAACAAATCCGGTGTATGTGAATGGACAGATGGCCAGTCGGAAGGGCGAATATTTCCGCCGGGAACTGAGGGTGCACAACGCCGGGGGCCCGGTGTGGCTGGGAGTGACGGTCACGTCTCCAGGGGGGCCCACTGTCACTGGGAATCTCTTCGTCCCTCGGACACCGGAAGCCTTCACCCACGATTTAGACGGCAACCTGACTTCGGATGGGCGTTGGAACTACTGGTGGGATGGTGAGAACCGGCTGGTGCGGGTACAGAGCCGCTCGGACACGCCGCAGGGCTCGTGGCGTCGGGTGGAATGGCAGTACGACGCTTTGGGTCGTCGGATTCGTCAGACCACGTGGAACTGGTTGGTGCAGAGCAACCTATGGGTGGTGACGGAGGACCTGAAGTTCGTCAGCGATCCGTTGCTCTACGGTCGGCACGTGGTGGACCTGAACGCCTCGAACAACGTTCCTGTGCGCACCTACGTCTGGGGCCTGGACCTCTCGGAGACGATGGACGGCGCCGGCGGCGGGGGCGGGCTGCTGTGGCTCACCCTTCACACTGCCTCCGGCCCTGCCCGGGGCCCGCGTGTCCGCGCCTCCGAGCTGGCGGCCTGACCGGCTCGAGCAACGTTCCTGTGCGCCCCTACGTCTGGGGCCTGGACCTCTCGGAGACGATGGACGGCGCCGGCGGCGTGGGCGGGCTGCTGTGGCTCACCCTTCACACTGCCTCCGGCTCTGCCGCGGGCACGCATTTCTGCACCTACGACGGAAACGGTAACGTTGTGGTGCTGGTGAACGCGTCTGATGGGTCAGTCACCGCCCGCTACGAATACGGCCCCTTCGCCGAACCCATCCGCTTGACCGGCCCTGCCGCCACCCTGAACCCCTTCCGTTTCAGCACCAAGCGGACCTGCAACACCACCGATTTGGTGCTGTATGAATACCGGGTCTACAATCCCATCCTTGGCCGCTGGCCCTGCCGGGATCCGGTCGATGAGTCAGGAAGCAAGCTCCTTAGGGGAGAACGCCCGAAGTATAGGGTGGACCGCGAGCTTATCGGCCAGACGCGCCTCGACGAGGAGAAGAACCTTTACCGGTCGGTTTTGAACGATCCGATAAGCCGGTACGACTACCTTGGGCTTGGTCACAACTTTGGACGGTGTTGCAACGAATCCGGTGGCGTTGAGTGGGCACTTTTAGACGGTAGGTGGCGAATGCTGAATCCTGGTGAGTGCACGGGGATTTTTGAGGATTGCGACGGAATGACATGTGGGGGTGGATTTTATTACGTTCTGGCTTTTGAGTGGGCAGCCTGCATAACACCAGGGTGTGACTCCCCGCCATTTACCAATCGTCGTTGGCAGCCAGATGGTGGTGGGGATCCTGGAGGCAAACCGCCCAGTGGTGAAGGTGGACGCGGTTCCTTAGAAGGCGATGTTCCACCGGGGTATAAGTATGGTCCTCGGCCTCCTTGCAGTTGTAAGAACCCTCGACCAGGGGCGGTTCATAATCGCTAAGTTACGCAAGGATTAAGTATGATGCAATGTAGGCTGGGAAAAATAATATTAGGTGGGGTTGGAGTAGGTGCGCTAATTGTGGCTGTTGTTATACACATATGTCAGGTGGCTAAGGAGACGCCGCGAGTGTTTGATGCGATTCACAGTCCTGCATTTGGAGACATATTTATTGCTGGTCGTTATGAAGGGTTATTAAATGGGTGGGATGTGGCGTTACTCCATTGCGATAGCAATGGGCAGTGGTATGGGTACTATTTAGCTCATGAATCATATGGGTGGGGCAAAGCGCGATTACAGGTATTAGGGGACCGGGTAGTAGTAGTGAAGGGTAGGGAGAAAGTGGCATACTATGATCCTGAAAGTGGGAACATGTTGCACATGTTACGAGGGTATGTGTACTCCCGGGAGAAGGCTTCTATTGAGAAGAAGAGACTGAGCTATTGGGGATTTAATGGTTCCATGTGGGGTACGAAGTGACACAGGGTTGGTGGGAGGGGTATTTGGGCAGGGATTGCAATGGGATGTTGGTACGCACATTGAACGGCCAGAACTAAACAACAACGACATATTTAAGGAAATCTGGCATATTGGCAGGAATGGTGAATGGGTTATGGGTCTTAGTGGTTTTCTAAAAGCATGGGAAATGTGGCATTGAAAAAGCCGTCGTTGTAGCAAAAGTATACAGCGATCTTAATGACTATGTGAATCCGGATGTAGCAAGGAGGCTTTTTCACCGTTTTGTTAGTGGCATAAATATTTTTTCAGCAGGAAGTGGGTGTGAACGGTGTATTCGCGCCATTGTGGCAATCGGTGACTGTGGCAGCAACTGGTGAGACGCCAGTTACAGGTAATGTGTTTGTGCCAAAGACACTCGAACTCTTCACGTGCGACCTTGACGGCAACATGACAAGTGACGGTCGGTGGGACTACACGTGGGATGCAGAGAACCGGCTGGTGAAGGCTGAGAGCCGCTTTGAACACGCCGCAGGCCTCGTGGCGTCGGGTAGAGTGGACATTTGATGCGTTGGGTCGTCGGATCCGTCAGACCACCTGGATGTGGAACACCAACAGCGGCACATGGCAAGTGACTGAGGACTTGAAATTCGTGAGCGACCCAGTATTGTTTGGCCGACACGTGGTCGAGCTGAATGCCACAGATAACACGCTTGTGCGCAGTTACGTTTGGGGCCTTGACCTCTCGGGCACAATGGACGGCGCCGGTGGTGTGGGCGGGTTGTTGTGGGTCACCCTTCACACTGCCTCCGGCTCTGCTGCTGGCACGCACTTTACGGCCTATGACGGAAACGGAAATGTGGTAGCTCTAGTTAGCGCCACCACTGGCACCGAAACCGCCCGGTATGAATATGGGCCGTTTGGAGAAGCCATTCGTGCCACTGGTCCCGCAGCCAGCTTAAATCCCTTCCGCTTCTCGACCAAGCGCACCTGCAACACCACCGATTTGGTGCTATACGAATATCGGGCATACAGTCCTGTCTTGGGTCGTTGGCTGAGTAGGGATCCGATTGAGGAAAGGGCGTTTCGGATAGTAAACTGGGCTGTGATTCCGATGGATAAACATGGATATGAAGAAGGCGCATTGGTTACAGCTCTATATACGTACTTGGGGAATATGCCTTTTGCAGTTGATCTATATGGGCTGGCGATAGTGAGCACAGGGGTAAAGCGCTGTAAGGAACCAGCTCTGTTAGGTCATGCTTGGATAGAATACCCTGGGGGGTCGTGTGGTTACTATCCGAGTGGAAGTATCTGGGGGTCTCCTGGTCAAATTGTGAATCCGGACTCCTACTACGCCGGTTTGCCCCGTAAGAAGTGCGAGGAGATATTGCTTGACTCTTGCGCATACGATATAGCGCGTTTTGTGAAATGCATTAAAGCTGTTTGTCGGCCGCGGCAGTACGGTTGGTACCATGTGATAAGCCACAATTGTTGGCACTGGTCCGCAAATGCAATCTGGGATTGTATTCTATTTGCTAGGAGACCATGAGCATTGGTAAATCGCGCTTTATACGTCTGCGAACGTTTGTGTGGGCAGTAATGGTTTTGCTGGCCGGCACAGTCCTTTGTGCGGTGATAACGACGATCGTACGAGTTCGGCATACTAAGGTATATCAGCTGCTCTATTTGACCGGAGCAACTAATAGTTGGCAACCAGCTGCATTTAGGGTTGGCCAGGGGGAGAGGTATCGCGTTGTTTTGGGCATTCCCCGCTATGACTACACGTACAGTTTAGGTGGGATGTTGCGGTTGTTCAAGGGGGAGGTGCTAGTTAGGGAAATACCGTTTGAAGTGTTGGTTGGAGGCAGGAGAGATTTTTCGCCGGGCCCTGGATTGGTTGGTTACTACTTAACGGTGTTTACCAACACGCCAGATGGTTGTCTTGATAGTTTTCTGCAAGTTGGTGAATTGTACACATTAGCTGTGGAGTGGATGGATCAGCCTCCTGGAGATGGATATTTGTTCCTCAATTATTTTTTTGAGTGGAGACACCGTAAGAAGGCCACGTCGGTAGTGCAAATGGAGTAGATGTGTCACAAGTACGCACCTGGATGTGGAACACAAACAGCGGCACATGGCAAGTGACCGAGGACTTGAAATTCATCAGTGATCCGCTGCTCTTTGGCCGGCACATAGCGGAGCTCAGAGTCAGCGACAACGCCCTGGTGCGCAGCTACGTGTGGGGCTTGGACCTGAGCGGCACGATGGACGGCGCCGGGGGTGTCGGCGGGCTGCTCTGGCTGACGCAGCACACTGGCCCGAACGCTGGTGCGCATTTCGCCGCGTACGA
>CAZZJO010000038.1:0-2938 GCA_964654645.1 uncultured Verrucomicrobiota bacterium
GGGGGGGGTGGGGTGGTGGGGGGGGTGTGGGGGGTGGGTGGGTGGGGGGTGGGGGGGGCGGGGGAGGGGGGGGTGTTGTGCGTTGGTGCGGTTGTGGGCAGGGGCCGGCGTTGGTGGCGGGGGGGTGGTTGGGGGGGGAGCGGGGGGGGTGGGGGACAGTTTGGAGATGGGGTTGATGACATCGGCGACCGGAAGGTGTCGGGGCGTGGTGGTGACGAGAGCGGGGGGAACCTGCGCTAGAGTCTTTACACGGCCAATCTGCTCAATCAATACACACAACGCACTGTGCCTGGGTATGTGGACATAATTGGTATTGCCTTGGCAACCAATCCGGTGTATGTAAATGGAGAGTTGGCGTATCGGAAGGGAGAATACTTTAGGAGGGAGCTGAGTGTGAACAACGCATCAGGACCAGTGTGGCAACAGGTGACAGTGACGGCGAGTGGGGAGACGCCAGTTACAGGTAATGTGTTTGTGCCAAAGACGCCCGAACTCTTCACGTACGACCTTGACGGTAACATGACCGGTGATGGTCGGTGGACCTACACTTGGGATGCTGAGAACCGGCTGGTGAAGGTAGAAAGCCGGTCTGGCACACCGCAGGCGTCATGGCGTCGGGTGGAATGGCAGTACGATGCCCTGGGTCGTCGTATCCGTCAGATTACCTCCGACGGTAGCTCAGGCAACTGGGTGGTAACCGAAGACCTGAAGTTTGTGAGCGATCCTTTATTGTTTGGCCGACACATTGCAGAGCTGCGGGCCAGCGACAATGCCCCGATGCGCAGCTATGTTTGGGGTCTGGACCTCTCTGGCACGATGGATGGTGCCGGGGGCGTGGGCGGGTTGTTGTGGGTGACGCTGCATGGTGCCTCAGGCCCAGCCGCTGGGACGTACTTCTGCGCGTATGACGGCAACGGCAACATCATGGCTCTGACTTCTGCCTCAGACGGCTCGCCCACCGCTCGCTACGAATACGGCCCGTTTGGCGAGCCGATTCGCTTCACTGGCCCTGCCGCCGGCGTGAACCCCTTCCGTTTTTCCACCAAGCGCACCTGCAACACCACCGATTTGGTACTGTACGAATACCGTGGTTACAATCCCAGCTTGGGTCGGTGGCTGAGTCGGGATGTTATCGGTGAAGCAAGAGGGTTAAATCGTTACGCTTTGGGTTGGAACGATGGGGTATGCTGCTTCGACGTTTTGGGATTGTATGTGGAAGCGCCACCGTCGCCAATACCTGTGCCTGCGCCGCCAGAGGTCCCTCCAATGCCGGCGCCGGTTCCGCGGATGCCCCCAACAACGACACCGAGATTTGGACCTGGCACGATTGGCTTATGTATTGTAGTGGGAGTGATCGGTTATTGTATCGGGGAAGAACTGGGTGAGCGGAGCGGTATTCATGACGAGCTCAGTGATGCATTTGCCCGCGCGTGGGACAAGGCCAAGTGCGTGTTGTGTCGGCATAGACATCCTACTTGGCCTCGATGTCGGAAAGGGGATCCACAAACTCCTGAAGAAGCGATGGCAGTTGCCATTGCTCAAGGTCGGGTGCCTACGTATTGGGGTTTCAACGGGCCTCATTTTATGGGGTGTGAATACCACGCACCTGCACACGGATGTCGTGGAATGGCAAACCGCGATGCGTACATATGTAAGGTGGGTTACTGGAGTCAATGGACTGCACACGTAACTGTGCATTACTACACGGTTATTACGTGCGGCTGCTGCTTTACATTTAACGAGGGCACTTATGCGGTGTTCAAGCACCGCTCAGGGGATGATAAAACTAGTCCGCCTGAACATTATTAATCCTTGTGACTCGGACATGCATAAAAGAGCTGCTTGCGCAACGGGTGTCCGAACCACAGCTTGTGGCTGCCATGTTCACGCTGGATTATGTTGATAGTTTTAATATAATACGGATTGTCGACCGACTCTTGGTGGCTGGTTACGAAGCGCCTTCGCTCTTTGCCTTAGCAGGCGAATTGCACCCAGTAGCATCTGAGTGGCAGCCTTTGTTGACGAAAGCACTTCAGGAACTCGGTATCCCTACACTATCGCGTTACGATGCTGCGCGGGTGATTGCCCGAGAGATTGCGAAGATGATTTTGGAAAGAAGCTTAAGCCCACTAGAAGGGGCAAACCTGCTTTTTAGCGCGGTTTTTTGCGTTGAGGAGTTTCGTCGGGAGGTCACTATATTTGACGAGCTTGCATGTGCATTGGAGGAGCCTAATGGAGAACGTAGGTCATTTGACTGGTTGATCAGGGAAGAGATAGAGGGGATGGTGATAGAAGAGGCGCGGAAGCTAGTGGAAGGGACAGAACGAGGGAGGCATCTAAAACAGACTTTATAATGGAGAATGTGAACAGCCGAGGGAAAAAGTTATGGAAGACGGAGGAAAGTATATTGAGTTTATCCTAGCTCACCGTGAATTGGGAGTACCGGGCGAGGTAGGGATGGTCAGGACTCTTTGCCGTTGTTGATTCATTGTTCTGCTTCAAACTGCTGATCCGGTATAGTTGAAGTGTCTTTGTGCTTTTCCCGGTTTTTTCGGGCGCCACTTGGCCTATGCACGCAATTGAGCGAAGCCAGCAGGGTTTAATCACTTATTGCTTTTCGATCTGCTCCGCACCCGTGCGCGGGTTGTGTTCTTTTTCCAGGTTTTGGCGTCGCTCCAGCGACGGGCAAAGGTGAGGACACGTTTGAGGGATGACGGTGCGGTGTATCGACGTGGTGAACATTTCTGGGAAGAACTTGCGTATTCAAGCGGTACTGGGCATAGTGCGTTGTGAGAACAGGCCACAGTGAGTGCCGGTGGAGAACAATCGCATAGTGGGTATGTGTTTGTGCGGAAGCCGCCCGAAACGTTCAGCTACGACCTTGACGGTAACATGAGCACTGATGGTCGGTGGAACTACACTTGGGATGCCGAGAACC
>CAZZJO010000039.1:0-48552 GCA_964654645.1 uncultured Verrucomicrobiota bacterium
GTGGGGTGTGATTTTGGTTGTGGTTGTAGTAGGAGGGGTACAGCGTGGTTGGATGCATAAGGATAGACCTAACTCTAGGTTTGAGTTAGTAATCTGGGTTATTTCAAGTGATTTGGGGGTCCAAAGATCTGTCCCAAACTCTAAGAACCGCCGTGTTACCGCGGCGGCTACGTTGGGGTTTTGGTTTGTTATTTGGTAGTCCAGCGGCTACGTGCGGGGGGATGGTAACCTGGTGCTCCGGCCCATACGGGTGCGGCTAGGATGCATCCAGCGGGTGTGTGGGTTGCCGTGCTTTGTGATTGGGCCGTGGTAGCAGTGTTGGTCGCTTTGACGGGTGCTGGGGCATAGGCCCAGGTAACTAGCAGCTTGAGCTGGGGTGCTGAATCGCTCGACAGTACCCCAGGCAGCCAACAGTGCAAGTGCGGTTGGGTAGTCAACTACTGGCAGTGTCATGAGGAGTTTGATCTGTGGAATTGGGTATGCCAGTGCGGCCAGTTGTTGGTCAAGGGCGTCCAGCTCGGCTTGGACAGCTTGGAGCAGACGCTGGTTGGAATTAAAAGCTACGCACACGTCTGCCTCAAGCTCCGGGTCGGGTTCGCTGGCGTGCAGCTATTGGATATGACAAGAGGAAATGACCTCGTTCATTAGCTTAAGTCTGGGAAGTATTTTCCGCTTGTTTCAAGCGATCAGTGAATTTCGGACAGGTGGAGTTTTCTTAAAGCCTTAGCTGTGGACCTTACCGGTATGGACGCTCAGAATTTGTTGTAATTTTCATGCGAGCGTGATTAGTTTCTGCGTGATTAAGGAATAGGTTTTGGATATTTGGTTTGGATAGCTTATTGGGCTTGTATCACTAACTCTCAACACAATGAAGGCAAAGCCAACTGGAGCCCGCGTCCTTAGCGTTATGAGGGTACGGAAGCTTATCAGTTTGAATTTATGTTTTGATAGTGCATGGGCGAGACTGAATAACATGTTTATAAATTTGCGGCATAGCGTTTGTTTATGGGTCTCAGGACGCCGAAACGGAATTGTAAAAATGTTCCGGTTGACTGTCTTTGGCATAAAACGTAAGGTTTAGGTGAGATGAAGCGCATATCGAGTATTGCTGCATGTGTTGTGATCGCACTGGTGCTAGTAGTAATGCCCAGCCAGGCCCAATTAAGCTACACCACTCCCAATGTTGTACTTGAAGAAAATTTCGATTCACTACCTCATACAGGTACAAGTAATGTGTGGCAGGACAACGTGACGTTGCCTGGTTGGTTTTTGGTAAACAGCACAGGAGCCGTCCCAACATATATCCGTATCAGTGACGGGAGTGACAACACGGGTGCCTTTTATAGTTTTGGGAAGAGTGGTTCTACGGAGAGGGCTTTGGGTGGAGTTGGATCAGGCGGGGCGTACTTTGGAACTCCCGCCTCAGGAGCACTGGCAGGGTATTGGGGCGTCAAAATTAAAAATGATACGGGACTCACATTAACAAATTTTACAGTCATCTATGATGTTGAACAGTGGCGTGACGGTGGCAATGTGAACGTTCAACCGCTGATATCGGAATGGGCTATTGAACCAGGAGGGTGGTTAACTACGGGTTGGAATTTCGGTGCTTCAACTGATTCGCCCGTTCATACAAGTAGTGCTCGTGCTTTGAATGGGAATGATTCTGCAAATCGAGTTGCAGATGTTAGTTTTTCCTCTGGGTCGATCCTATGGGAACCTGGGCAAGTATTATGGATCAGATTCCGTGAGTTAAACGACTCGGGTAATGATCACGGGCTGGCAATAGATAATTTCCGGCTTTTAGCTATTCCTGAGCCGACTGTGGTCACGTTTGGATTGCTTGTGTTAGGTGGGCTGAAATTCTGGCGCAAACGAAAGTAAACCCCACAGCCTTACGCTTAACTGGCCCTTTTTAAACTTGGTCCTTCTTGGAGACTCCAAGCGGGGAAGATGTGGCCCTTACCTAGGGAAGCAAAATGAAGTCAGTTGTCTCTGACCAGGGGGGTTATTAATTTTGCAGATAACAAAACTAAACGCTGCCAAAGCGAAAGGTAGAATTACCATAAATTTCTAGGGTTCCAAGCCTCAGCCTCTTAGTGAACCCAATGTTATTGGCGGTTTTTGGTGGTTTCTCGGTTTAATAGAGCTCAGGGATATGGTAGCGGAACTAGTACTGCTGCTCGGGCTTGGACCGTAGTGCGAAAATCCCATCTTATGACTTTGAAGTCGGAATTAGTAAGACCAAATGTTTTGCTGTGGAGTTAGGACATAAATTAGCTAGTGAAAGGCCTAGTGTTGATGGTATTAGAGTAGGGTGTGGCTATAGGTATCGGCGGGGATGGTTATAGCATCCGTGGAAGACTGGGGTGGTAATTGGATTGGCAGTACTTCTTTTTTAGAGACCGTGGTGTTGAGAGGAATGCTTTGAGTTCGCAAAGGCGGGCATTGAATGGGTACGGAAGTGTGTGTTTATTTTGTTAACGATGGCCCATGTACATGAGTTAAACTTAAAGGGAAATGGAACGGATGTTTTAATTGGGGGGTGTGATGGGCTACTGGAAAGCCGGTGTTTAGTAAAGCTGCATTGACGGTTTACAACTCTAGGGCATAGTTAATGACTAGCGTATGGACTTGAAGTTACTGGAAAGACGATCAGAGTACGAATGGGTTTTTCCGCCCACGGGCAAGATGCGTGTCCCGGTAGTGATTTATGCTTCAGAGAATTTGTTAGAAGCGATGGACGATAACGTGTTGGTACAGGCACGCAATGTGGCCGCATTGCCTGGTGTCCAGCGGGCTGTTTATGCTATGCCTGACGCGCACTGGGGATATGGGTTCCCAATTGGGGGCGTTGCGGCTTTTGATCCTGAAGAGGGTGGGATTGTGTCCGGAGGGGGGGTTGGATTTGACATAGCGTGCGGCGTCAGGACGATGCTTACTGGGTTACCTGTTCAGGAGGTGTTGAAGCGCCAGAAAGAATTAGCAGACGCGCTTTATCGGTGGGTTCCAGCTGGTGTGGGAAGTACGGGTGATATTCATCTCTCGTTGTGTGAGTTAGATGAAATGATGATAGGGGGGGCGCAATGGGCCGTTAAACGGGGGTATGGTTTCCCGGAAGACCTCGAGCGAATCGAGGAGCACGGGAAGATGGAAGGTGCTGACCCATCGTGCGTGTCATCACAGGCTAAGAAACGTCAGCAGGACGAAATGGGTACCCTGGGCTCAGGGAATCATTACCTGGAGGTACAGGAGATAGTTGATATTTATGACGAAGATATTGCCCGGGTGTATGGGTTACGGAAGGGCGAAGTGGTAGTGATGATACATTGTGGCTCCCGAGGGTTAGGACACCAGATAAATACTGACTATTTAAAGGAGATGGCTGTGGCGGCGCAAAAGCATGGGATACCGCTGCCTGAGCGTGAGTTAGCTTGTGCGCCGATCCTCAGCGACGTGGGACAACGATATTTAGGGGCGATGCGCGCAGGGATAAACTGTGCTCTGGCTAATAGACAAATAATTGGCCATTTGACACGGCAAGCGTTTGCTGAAGTTTTCTCAGATGTGAAGCTGACTTTGTTGTACGATGTATCACATAATACCTGCAGGGTGGAACGCCACCAGATTGATGGTCGAACAAAACTTCTATATGTACATCGGAAAGGTGCTACTCGGTCATTTGGCCCATGCCGCTCAGATGAGTTACCCCCGGTATTTAAAGAAGTAGGTCAACCAGTGTTGATTGGTGGGAGCATGGGCACGTGCTCGTATATCCTTGCTGGGACCGATTCATCAGAGAAGGCATTTGCTTCAGCTGTGCATGGAGCTGGGCGGGCGATGAGTCGTAACCAGGCTGTGAAACAATGGAATGGCAGGGAGGTAATAGATGACCTTGGCAGGCGGGGAATAATTGTGCGAAGTCCTTCGCCCCGCGGAGTGGCAGAGGAGGCGCCTGGGGCGTATAAGAACGTTAGCGAAGTGGTAGAAGCGGCCGTTAACGCAGGCTTAGCAAAGAAGGTTGCTAGATGCAAACCCCTGATTTGCATCAAGGGTTAACAAACAAGACTTAGCCTGTAGAGATGGGAAACCCGGTGGTTGAGCTTAGTACTGCGGGCAGTGACCAGATTGTGGTTTATGGAGCTCGTGAACACAACCTGAAGAACGTTACTATTTCAATCCCCCGTAATAAGCTAGTTGTTGTTACTGGAGTAAGTGGATCTGGGAAAAGTACGTTGGTCTTTGACATCTTATTTGCAGAGGGGCAGCGGCGTTTCTTGGATTTGATGAATACATATGCGAGACAGTATGTAGAGCAACTGCCTAAGCCTGATGTGGATTTTGTGGATGGATTGCCTCCGACTGTGAGTATCGAACAACGGGATCGGGCAGGAGGCGGTAAATCTACAGTGGCAACCGTGACTGAAGTCTATCACTTTATCCGTTTACTGTTTGCGCGATTAGGGGTGATTTATTGTCCGCGTTGTGAGGTGCCAGTGGAACCACAAACACCTACCGAGGTTCGAGCACAGGTCCTTGCTAAGTTGTATGAAATGGAAAAACTTGTGTTGTTGGCCCCAATCGTCCGTGGAAGAAAAGGATTCCATTCAGGTGTGGCTTCTTATGCAAGGAGTCACGGTTATTTCTATGTCCGGGCCGATGGACGGCTTTATCCTTCAGATGAACCTTTACGGCTTGAGCGACACCGTACACACAATGTTGAAATAGTTACAGGGACATTGGTGTTGAATGCGCGGAAGGAGGTTCAGATTGTTGATTCTCCGCATTTAAAAGGCGGCGTAGAAGAATTGGTCAGACAAACGCTTGCGTTGGGAAAGGGAACAATGTTTGTAATGGATCCTAGTGGGGAGATAAGTGTGCTTTCCACGGAACGGGTTTGCTCTATTTGTCAGGAGGCTTTTGATCAACTCGATCCGCGACATTTCAGTTATAATTCGCCTGCGGGTTGGTGTCCACAGTGCCGTGGTTTTGGAGAGATATTCTGGGTACCTGAAGGAGTCGATCGCGGTGCCCGTGAAGAAGAGATCGAGGAGACGTGGTATGAATGGATGGAAGGTGAACGCCAGGTGTGTCCTGAATGTAACGGCACGAGGTTAAATCCATTAGCTAGGTCAGTACGTTTACCTGTTATTTTACCAGAAAGCCTACTTCGCCAATTGTTGGATCGCCAATTGGCCACCTACCATCAAGGCAGCCCTGCAGTGACAATTAGCATGATCTCTGCAATGGACATTGCCACTGCATTAGAGTTTTTTACAGCCGTAAAGTTTTCGGATCGTGCTGCAATAATTGCAAAAGATGTGATCCCGGAAATACGATCACGACTAGAATTTTTAGTCGAGGTGGGACTTGATTATTTGCAGCTTGGGCGTGGAGTGCCTACGTTGTCTGGTGGGGAATTGCAGAGGATACGTTTAGCGGCTCAATTAGGGTCGAATCTTTCTGGGGTATTGTACATTTTGGACGAACCAACTATCGGCTTGCATCCGCGAGATAATCAGAAATTATTGAACGCATTGAAGTCATTAAAAAGCCGCGGGAACTCGGTAGTGGTCGTGGAACACGACCCAGCCACGATTAAAGCGGCTGACTTTATAATCGAGTTAGGCCCAGGAGCCGGCGTCCACGGGGGGCAATTAGTCAAGGCATGCACTTTGAAAGAATTGTTGCAGTCTGATGATTCAGTTACTGCACAATGCTTACGCAAAAAGGTTCGTTATCCAACGCGTGGTTCGCGTAGGCCGGTTCATCTAACCGACAAAACCACTTCAGAGGCACCGGATTGGTTGATCTTACACAACGCCAACAAACATAACCTAAAAAATTTAACAGTAAGATTTCCATTAGGTCGATTTGTTGTTGTGACTGGAGTGAGCGGGTCTGGGAAAAGCACGCTTTTACGGGAATGTTTAATTCCCACTCTGAGGGCTACATTGAAGGGGGAGGCAAAGAAATGGAGGCAGGAAACTGGAATGTGGGTTAGCGGGTGCGAAAATATTCGAGCTGTACATGAAGTTGATCAATCGCCTATTGGTCGGACCCCGCGCTCGATCCCGGCCACTTATGTAGGTTTTTTTGATGAAATACGACGATTGTTTGCAAGTCTGCCTGAATCGCGGATGCATGGTTATGGTCCTGGTAGGTTTTCCTTTAACAGTTTAGTGGGACGGTGCCCCGTTTGTTTGGGGGCGGGCCTGGTAAAAATTGAGATGAGTTTTATGCCGCCAGCCTTTGTGGTATGCAGTACTTGTGGCGGCAAACGTTTCAAATTGGAGACGTTACAGGTTAAGTATCGTGGCAAGAGCATTGCAGATGTACTTGAAATGTCTGTAGAAGAGGCTTTGGAGTTTTTCCAACATGTGCCAGCTATTCATTTGCCCCTAAAAGTATTGTTCGATACCGGCTTGGGTTATTTGAAGTTGGGGCAACCAAGCCCTACCCTTAGTGGTGGTGAGGCCCAGCGGATTAAGTTGGTTACTCATCTGGTGTCGGGACTAAAAGAATCACAAGATTTATATAGGCATCGTAAACGAAACTTGTTTTTGCTGGAGGAACCCACCACAGGATTGCATATGGCTGATGTTCAGAAGCTTGTAGAGGTGATTCAGCAGTTGGTCGATTTTGGTCACACGGTGATTGTAATCGAGCATAATCTCGAGTTGATAGCCGAAGCGGATTGGGTTATTGATTTAGGGCCGGAAGGTGGTGAGAAAGGCGGTGAGATAGTCGCCCAGGGTACCCCTGAACAAGTAGCTCAAAATAAAAATTCCTTCACTGGCTGGTTCCTGCGTACTATTTTGAAAAAGTGAATGAATTAGAGTCATACCATGAAGTATTGGCCGGTAGAATTGTTGTTCGAGCTAGGCCATGCTTACGGCACGAGCGGATTTGTGCGAAGTTACACGAGGTAGTCAAACGGGCATTAGAGGGGAACGATGCATACATCCAACTAGAGATTAGGTCGGAGATAAAACTCGCTGAGGACACGATTTTGCGGCCTGATCTTTCGGTGGTTTTTCGAGAAAGTGGTAAGCTATTTCTCGCTGCCGAAGTGATTGACTCGCAGGATCACAAAATTGATACCGTTTACAAAAAGGACATTTATGAGTTGTATCGGGTTCCAAAGTTGTGGGTGCTTGACCCTCGCTACGATAACGTAGAAGTGTATGAGAGCACAGAGTACGGGCTTTTGTTGCGTCAAATGCTTGCCGGACATGCAGTTTTGAAAGAATCTGCTTTCCCTAATATGGAAATTCCCGTGGAAAATCTTTTTGGTTGAGTTTTTCACCTGCTGAATCTGTCTATTTGGTTCTGTGGTTCAGCTTTTAACAAGCGTTTTAGTTTCTTCGAAGTTACGACGTCCTGTCAGCATCTGATAGAATTCCATCCTCTATCCTGAGCATGTCAAACAAGGCTTTTTGAGCCGGTGGGGAGTGAATGGAAGGGTGTTCACATGAGAATTGTCTTGGGTCAGGAATGGGAAAAGAAAGTCGCGGTTAGGTGGCCGGTTCTTACTCAAGAGAGAGTTCGACCGTATTTATTCCTATGGTGATGGGAGGGCCTAAATTGGTGAAAAAGCTTTTTGTGAAGATTAGCGGCACTGGGTGCGTGGATTCTGTGAAGGTTGTGCGTGAGTTTATTCCTAGGGAATCTGGGGTGGGTATTGCAATGATTTTTGTTTCAGGATGACGTAGCTGCTGTTTTTCACGCATTAAACCTGCGGTTAAAATTGTAGTTGCGGAAATTGGTTTGGGTCATTATATTTTGGCTTCCGTTTTACAAAATTGGCTCTCGGTGGTCACGGCCATACCGTGGCTGAATGAGTATGAAAGCAAGGTTATTTCAAAAGTACGTTAACGAAGTAGTGCCGGCCCTGATGGAGAAGCATGGGTACAAAAACGTCTATCAGGTGCCTAAGATAGAGAAGATTATTGTTCACATGCGAATAAACGCCCAGTTGGATAAAACCGCTTTGGAAGAGGCGATGCGGGATTTGGCTTTAATCACTGGGCGTAAACCGGCTATTCGAAAGGCAAAGAAGAACGTTTCGAACTTTAAACTTCGCAAGGGTCAACCGATTGCATGTATGGTGACACTGCGACGAGATGCAATGTACGAATTTCTCGATAGACTGATTGTGGCGGCTTTGCCTCGCATACGTGATTTTCGTGGGTTGTCGGCGCGAAGCTTTGATGGTCGTGGCAACTATTCCTTTGGAATAGCGGATCAGACTATTTTCCCTGAGATAGATCTTGATAAGATCAGTCGGACTCAAGGAATGGATATTACAATAGTGACAACCGCTAAGAGTGATCAGGAGGCGCGAGACTTGTTGTTACTGCTTGGGTTCCCGTTAGCAACGAAGTAGCTTATTTTGACACCATGGCAAAGAAGAGTTGGATAGAACGAAATAAACGGAAAGCTCGGACGGTGCAGAAATACGCCGCCCTACGGGCGGAGCTTAAAGCCAAGGGTGATTATTTAGCCCTTGCCAAGCTACCACGTGACGCGAGTCCAGTGCGGGTGGTTAACCGGTGTGCTATTACTGGCCGCAGGCGTGGGTACTTACGAAAATTTGGCGTCTCACGTCTAACATTTCGAGAGATGGCACTGAACGGGTTGCTTCCCGGTGTGACAAAGGCGAGCTGGTAACTGATAAAGGAAGTGTGTATGGACCCGATTTCTGACATGTTAGCTCGGATTCGGAATGCGGCTATGGCACAATTGCCCGAAGTTGAATTGCCGCATTCGAAAATGAAAGAAGCCATCGCACGTATCTTATTAAAAGAAGGTTACATCTCAGACGTAAGCGTTACCGGGGGTAGAATTAAGACTTTGAAGATCCGCCTAAAGTATCAGGGCAAACGATGTGTGATTGAGGATCTTAAACGAGTGAGTAAGCCCGGATGTAGGATTTATGTGGGTTTTGATGAAATCCCAAGGGTACGAGGTGGATTAGGAATTGCAATTTTATCCACGCCTAAAGGGATAATGACAGGAGCTGAGGCACGAAGGAAACGGGTCGGTGGCGAATTACTTTGCTTGGTTTGGTAGGAGGAGTGAACCATGTCGCGTATCGGGAAGATTCCAATTTTGATTCCGCCTGGTGTTAAGGTCGATGTGTCGGATCGACGCGTCACAATCCAAGGCCCGAAGGGTACTTTGTCATGGGAGGTGCCAGAGTGTACACGTGTCACTGTCAGTGACGGGAAGATTATAGTTACACGTACCGGTGATGATAGGCGGGAGAAAGCAATGCACGGATTAACCCGGGCTCTGTTGAATAATATGGTAATTGGCGTGACCCAGGGATACTCGAAACGCTTAGAGATTCACGGGGTTGGGTTCAAGGCAAGCGTACAAGGCAATACACTTGTACTGAATCTCGGTTATTCGCATCCCGTGGTTTACACCATACCTCCTGATATAAAAATCACCGTCGAGGAAAATACAAAGATCTTAGTTGAAGGGATTGACAAGCAGAAAGTTGGGCAGGTTGCTGCTGAGATAAGGGCCTTTTACCCTCCTGAACCTTACAAGGGGAAGGGCATCAGGTACGTGGGTGAACAAATTCGGCGTAAGGAGGGTAAAACGGCACAATAATAACTGTGAATTTTCATTACGGTTGGTAACCGTAGTGTTGTTGACGATCCATGAAAGTAGAAAAGAAACGCGAGCTAGAGCAAAAGCGGCATTGGCGAGTCCGAAAGAAAATATTTGGGACACCCGAGCGACCGCGAATGAGTGTTTGTTTTACCAACAAGCACATTTACGTGCAGTTTATAGATGACGTGCATGGTGTAACATTAGCAGCTGTTTCCACGCTGAGTAAATCGATTCCAGATAGAGACAAACTTAAGTTGGGCGCAAATGTTGAAACAGCAAAGCTTATAGGACGGCTAGCGGCTGAGGCTGCGTTGGCTTGTGGGATAACTCAGGTTGTATTTGACCGTGGCCATCATAAGTATCACTGGAGTGAGAAGAATGGCCAAATTTACTTGGGAAAGGTAGCAGCTTTAGCTGAAGCTGCCCGTCAGGCTGGTTTGAAGTTTTAATAAATTTTTTAAAAGCCGTGGCTAACATAGGAAAAATAGATGTTGCAACAGCTCGGGCGGCACGCGCGATGCGTGCTCGTCGCACGGGGGCTGAACCAGAGCCTGAAATTGTTGAACTAACGCAGGATCAAGGGTCGGTCTCCGACAAGGTTGTATTCATAAACCGCACTGCTAAGGTGGTAGCAGGAGGGCGACGATTCCATTTCACTGCTCTAGTGGTAAGTGGTGATAGGCAGGGTCGAGTGGGTGTCGGGATAGGGAAAGCAGGGGAGGTGGCAGACGCAATAAAAAAGGCAACTGAACGAGCGCGCAAAAACATGGTGCCTGTATGCCTTCTAGATAATACGATCCCACATGAGATCACCGTCCGGTTAGATGGAGCAGTTGTGTTATTAAAGCCGGCTTCCCCTGGTACTGGAATCATTGCTGGAAAGAATGTGCGGGCAGTGTTAGAAGCTGCGGGTATAAAAGATGTGCTTTCAAAGAGCTTGGGGTCAAATAACCCAATAAATGTAGTCCAAGCGACTTGGTTGGCATTACAGCGTTTACGTTCACCTGAGGAATTAGCCAAAGTTCGCGGGGTAACCCTGCGGGTTGTTGGTGGGCGTGTATTTACACCTGAAGGTCGCCAACAAGCAGGTATGCCTCAACAAGAGAAGCAAGCATCTAATTCCCAACCTATTGAGCAATAAGGTTTATGCGCTTACACGATTTAAAACCTAGGCCTGGTGCAAGACATCGTCGGAAACGATTAGGATGTGGGGAGTCAAGTGGGCATGGGAAAACCTGTACTCGAGGAGGGAAGGGTCAAACAGCTCGAACCGGCGGATCAATTCGAATTGGATTTGAAGGTGGGCAGATGCCGTTGATCCGGCGAATGCCTAAGCGCGGCTTTAATAATGCCCAGTTTAAAACGGTTTTTATTCCCGTCAATGTTGAAAGGTTGAACATATTTGAAGATGGGACACGAGTAGATGTAGACCTTTTGCGAAAAACGGGTTTAGCAAGCGGGCCTGGAGACGGGATTAAAATTTTAGGCAAAGGCAAATTGACGAAACGTTTGATTGTGTGTGCACACGCCTTCAGCGCAAGTGCAAGACAACAAATCGAATCATTGGGCGGCAAATGTGAGGTGATACCCCTCGGTAAAGATTAGTAGTTAGCCAATGTTGGCGCCCAAATGTTAAAAAATATCCTAGAGACATTTAGAAATTGCTTCCGAATCCCTGAGCTACGGGATCGGATCTTGTTTACACTCGGCCTATTAGCAGTTTGCCGGATTGCAGCTGTCATCCCGACCCCGGGGATCGATAATGAAGCCTTGCGTGCATATTTTGCTCAGCGTGCTCAACAAGGGGGGATGATGGCTTTAATAAGTATGTTTACGGGGGGAGCGTTCGAGCATTGTGCTATTGGAGCGTTAGGGATAATGCCTTATATCTCAGCGACCATCGTCCTACAACTATTTACGGCAATTTGGCCATCCCTGGCTAAGTTGGCGCGCGAAGAAACGGGTAGAATCAAGTTTATCCAATATGCAAGGTACCTCACAGTAGCACTATGTTTGGGACAAGGCTGGTTCCTCGCGATGACATGGGAACATCCGGAATCCTTATTTAGCGGTTTCACGGGCAGACTGGTGATCGCAGAGAATTTGTTTTGGTTCAGAATCCAGACCGCGATTGTCCAAACTGCGGGTACTATGTTGCTAGTGTGGTTAGGCGAGCAGATTACAGAAAGAGGTATTGGGAATGGTGTTTCTCTGGTTATTACAATCGGTATCTTAGCGCGGCTCCCTGCCGCGATACGCGGGTTTATTGACATGTTTATTACGCCTGGGGAAGAAGCCCAATTTAACCTTGGTCATTTGTTGGTATTGATTGCGCTATTTGTGGGAGTGGTAGCAGGGGTAGTAGTTTTGACCCAAGGCCAAAGAAAAATCCCAATTCAGTATGCCCAAAGGGCCATTGGGCGGCGCGTGTTTGCAGGCGGGACATCTTATTTGCCGCTTCGGCTGAATTATTCAGGCGTGATGCCAATCATCTTTGCTCAAGCGATTTTAATGTTTCCCGGCCAGATCTTTAATGGCTTATACTTGCGTACAAAAATCGACCTTTTCAGGGACATAGCGCAGTTATTCCACGAGCATGGGTTTTGGTATTTAGTAATTTATTCAGTTGCCATCCTTTTCTTTTCATATTTTTGGGTGGCTACCCAATTTAACGAATTGCAAATTGCGGAAGATTTAAAGAAAAACGGTGCTTACATTCCGGGTGTAAGACCCGGCCAAGCTACCAGTGAGTACCTACACAATGCAATGCATCGTATCACTTTTGCTGGTTCACTATTCCTAATTGTGATTGCAATAATGCCTTTAGTATTAAGCGGGTGGATGGGCGTACCTCCGACAGTGGCAAGTTTCTTTGGCGGAACTAGTTTGCTAATAACGGTAGGGGTGCTTTTGGATACAATGCGGCAAGTAGAGACACATTTGATGATGCGCCACTATGACGGATTCCTGAAGAAGGGTAGGCTGCGGGGACGATTTTAACCATCTACAGTTGGTATCCACAGGTGTTGGTGGGCACATGATTATAATAAAAACCGAGCGAGACCTCGTATTGATGAGAGTAGCCTGTCAAAAAGCCAGCTTGATTTTAAAGGAAGTGGCTGAGTTTTTACAACCTGGGATTACCACGCGGGAAGTTGATGAATTTGCGGCTGATAGGATAAGAGTGCATGGGGTCAAAAGCGCTTTTTGGGGATACAAAGGTTATCCATGCCACATTTGTATCTCTGTAAATGAGGAAGTTGTGCATGGAATTGCAGGTGATCGCAAATTGAGGTTTGGGGATATAGTGAGTTTGGATGTTGGTGTTTGGTACAAGGGTTTTGCGGGTGATACAGCTTGCACAGTTGCGGTGGGAGGATGCAGCCCGGCGGCGCAACGCTTAATAGATGTGACCCGGGAAGCCCTTTACCAGGGGATATCCCAAGCTATAGCGGGTAATAAGGTGGTGGATATATCCAGAGCCATCCAAAAGTATGTTGAATCACAAGGTTTTTCAGTTGTTCGAGAATTTGTGGGACACGGAATAGGCAAGTCTCTTCACGAAGAACCACAAATACCAAATTTCGACGATGGGCGGAAAAACTCGCCACGGTTACGTCCAGGTATGACATTGGCGATCGAACCTATGGTGACAGCTGGAAAACCGGAGGTAAAAATTTTAAATGATGGCTGGACAGTTGTCACAAAAGATGGTTCATTGTCTGCCCATTTTGAGCATACAATATTGGTGACTGAAACCGGACCAGAAATTTTGACATGTCACCCGCAAGCAAAATAATGCTTGAGGGGACCGTAGTCGAAACTTTACCTAACGGAACATGTTTGGTAGAGTTAAGCAATGGTCACCGCTTAATAGGTTGGTGGCCGAAGCGTGTAGAGAGGTCAATTTTGAAGCCTGGTGATAGGGTGCAGGTGGAAGTAAAATTCTTCGACCTGTCCCATGGAAAATTGATAAAAAAGGTCGAGTGATATATGAAAGTACGACCGTCAGTGAAACGTCTGTGTGAACATTGCAAAGTGGTGCGCCGAAAAGGCGTCATAAGGGTTATTTGTACTAACCCTAGGCATAAACAACGGCAGGGTTAGAAGGAGGATTGTGCTATGCCTCGAATAATAGGCGTTGAAATTCCTGGCGATAAACGCATTGAAATTGCGTTACGTTACATTTACGGGATAGGCCCCAGTAATTCAAAGGAAATTCTGGCAAGAGCAGGGGTCGACCCTAACATTCGAGCTAAAGATCTCACGGAACAGCAAATTTCCGCTATAGTCCACGCTATCCAAGAAGGTGGGTATGTCATCGAAGGCGATCTGCGACGTGAGATCGCAATGAATATCCGTCGGTTACAACAGATTAAATGTTATCGTGGGATACGCCATGCGCGCGGTTTGCCTGTGCGTGGGCAGCGTACCCGAACAAATGCTCGTACGCGACGCGGACCGCGAAAGACGGTTGGTGTGGTGCGTAACCCACACGCTAAACGAGGAATCCACTAATTTTTCCATTAGTTTTTGCATATGAGTAGCGAACCCAAGAAGAAGGCAAAAGACACCACTCAAGCTCCCGCTGGTCAGCAAACTGCAGAAGCTGGGAAAGCTGTTGTAGGTAAAACCGCAAAGAAAGACAAGGCCACAGAAACCGGCGTTTCAGAAAAAGTACAAGAAAGTATTGTTGCTGGTACTGCACCGACGGCCAGCGAATTGCTAGGCGAGGAAGTCGCGCCCAAGAAAATAATTAAGGCAAAGGGAGCAAAAAACATAGCTACAGGCATTGCCCACATATTGGCAACGTTTAATAATACCATTGTTACCGTGACTGATATGCAGGGCAATGTGATAGCATGGTCAAGCGCGGGGCGTGTAGGATTCAGCGGGTCTAAGAAAAGCACTGCATATGCAGCACAATTAGTTGCACAGGATGCTGCGAGGCAGGCAATGGCTCATGGAATGAAAGAGGTGGAGGTGCGAGTTAAAGGGCCAGGGACTGGACGCGAAGCTGCTATTAGGGCTTTGGCTGCAGCTGGGTTAGAAATCATTGCAATCAAAGACGTTACACCTGTGCCACATAATGGGTGTCGTCCAAGAAAGAAACGGCGTGTTTAATTGAGTTTCTATAAACGATAAACCTGTTTTTTCGTTCAGACGTATGGCAAGATATACTGGACCAAGAGTAAAGATTTGTAGACGATTAGGGGTTCCCCTTTTTGGGCCTTCGAAATATTTAGAGCGACGACCATATCGCCCAGGTGTCCATGGGCCAAAGGGGAGGCCTAAGCTCACCGATTATGCTTTGGCCTTGATGGAAAAACAAAAGTTCCGGTTTTACTATGGGCTAACGGAGCGGCAGTTCAAAAACGTTTATAAACGCGCATTAAAGAAGAGGGGTGTAACGGGCGAACAAATGCTCCAAATATTGGAATCACGGTTGGACAACATTGTTTACCGGTTGGGGTTTGCACCCACGCGTGCTGCAGCTCGGCAGCTAGTGAGCCACGGCCATATTAAAGTCAATGGGCGTAAGGTTAACATACCATCTTATGAGGTAAAAGTAGGTGACATAATTGAGGTTAAAGAGTCAACTTCTTCACGTCAGCTTGTATTGCGCAATTTAGAGGCCGCGGTTACCCGACCAGTACCCGCATGGCTATTTGTAGATAAAGACTTGTTAAGGGGTGTGGTGGTGCGGCGACCGACGATGGAAGAGATCCAGCCGATTGGAAATATTCAGACAGTGGTTGAATTTTATTCTAAGTAATTTGAGACCAAGAGAACCCGTTTGAGTAAGGAGACACGAGTATGCCAGTACGATTAGGACGATTTGAAATGCCAAAACGGCTTGTAAAGGATGAGTCCACAGCCACAGACACGTACGCACGGTTTGTGGCTGAGCCGTTTGAGCCTGGTTATGGTCACACGCTAGGAAATTCCCTCCGGCGTGTGCTTTTATCCTCCCTTGAGGGTGCGGCAATTACATCAGTGAAGATCGAGGGAGTTATGCATGAATTCAGCACGATTGATGGAGTGGTGGAGGACGTAACGGACATCGTGCTGAACTTGAAGAAAATTAAATTTAAGATGCATGTGCGAGAGCCGCAGCATCTGCGGTTATCGGTAAATAAGGAAGGACCAGTAACAGCAGCGGACATTGAATTGAATCAAAATGTCGAATTGGTTAATCCAGATCAAATTATTTGCACGATCGACCGGAAGCGGAGGCTGGAGATGGAATTTGAGGTACAAGTGGGGCGTGGCTTTTTGCCTGCAGAGGAAAACAAGAAACCAGGTCAACCAATTGGTGTGATTCCAATAGATTCCATTTTCTCGCCGGTCACTAAGGTCAGGTATGCTGTCGAGGCAGCCCGTGTGGGCCAACGCACAGACTACGATAGACTTATTTTGGAAATTTGGACTGACGGTCGTATAACTCCCGACGACGCGCTTGTCCAAGCCTCCGCCATTCTCCAGCGTCATTTGGACGTGTTCGTGAATTACTCCAAAGAGCCGGTAACCTTTGAAGAAGCTGTCCAAAAGGAGGACGAGGAACGGCTCAAGCTAAAGAAGGTCTTTAACATGAGTGTAAATGAAATAGAACTCAGTGTGCGGGCTGCCAACTGCCTTAATAATGCGAATATCACAACAGTAGGACAGTTGTGCATGAAGACCGAGCAAGAAATGTTGAGGTACCGTAACTTCGGTAAGAAATCCCTTAATGAGATTAAGGAGAAGTTGGCTGCTTTGGGCAAACAATATG
This sequence comes from uncultured Verrucomicrobiota bacterium, assembly GCA_964654645.1. GTDB lineage: Bacteria > Verrucomicrobiota > Verrucomicrobiia > Limisphaerales > CAZZJO01 > CAZZJO01. Next base: position 16,400 of record CAZZJO010000039.1, read on the forward strand.
GGGTGGAATTGAAACTCGGAATGAAAATCGATCCCTCGTTGTTGGAAACACCTGTGGAAACCACTTCTAAGTCCTGATTTAGATCTTTGGAGGATCTTATTTATGCGGCACGGGAAGCGCACTTATAAGCTTGGTCGCAAGAGCGAACACCGGGAAGCTATGTTGGCTAACCTGGTGAGTAGCTTGATAAAGCATGGCCGGGTTGTAACCACTATCGCGAAAGCCAAAGCAGCTCGGCCATTGGCTGAGAAAATGGTAACGTTGGCGAAAGAGGGAACATTACACGCTCGACGCTTGGTTGCGGCACGACTGCATTTTCATAAGCCGTCTCGTCCAATGCGCAAGGAGGAGAAGAAAAAATGGAAGCAAAACGAGGATGTTTTGCGGATACTTTTCGAGGAAATTGCGCCCCGGTTTAAGGACCGGAACGGTGGGTATACACGCATTATTCGTCTAGCACACCGTCGCCGTGGTGATGCAGGTGAGCAGGCCATTTTGGAATGGGTTGAGGCGACGACAGCTCCTCAGGCAACTCAAAGTCAGCCAGAAGAAATCAAGAAATCTTAACCTCTTAGATATGTTTAAATGGAAGACCGGGATCGAATCCAGGGTTCGATCCCGGTTTTTCTTATAAACGCTCCCATTGCATGCGTGATTGAGTTCAATTGTTCGGCGGTGGGAAACAATGTTATGGACAAACCGCTGCGTTCGAGCAAGTCGTAGTGTGTGCGAGGGCATGCTATTCACCTTGTAGATAAACCCAGCTTCTCTTGGGATTAAAAAATTCCTCTGGCACCCTAAGCTATTCCGAATATTATAAGGTGCGGATGGTTTTGGATTTGTAAAATCTTTGGGTGATTCAACGCTCTATGCCGTGGGTTCCTTCATTATTGAGGTTTTACAGGCTTCTCCTAACCATTTGGCGTAAAAGGGAGATGCGTATATTAGAGGTACTGCGATAAATTCCGGAACCTCGTAAGGGTGGATTTTCAAAACGGCATTTTGCATTTTTCGAAGAAGTGACCGGCGAGTTTTGACGACAAGCAGTAACTCGGAGCTGGTTTCGATTTTACCTTTCCACTGGTAGATTGAACGCACTCGTGAAATTATATTAACACATGCAGCAAGCTTGTCTTGAATTAGCTTGCGCGCGATATTATTGGCGGTTTTGGCATCTGGCGTTGTAATGTAAACGATTACGAATTCATGCCTGGGCATAGCTCGTTATATTTCGGGTAGTTTTGATTTGGACTTTTTATTGATTACTCGGACGTTTTCGCCTTCTGCAAGAACAAGAGAATAAGGTGGCACGCTATGAGTCAAAAACACATTCGCGCCTATTGTGCTATACGCGCCCACGACTGTGTCACCTCCTACGATGGTGGCTCCTGCGTAAATTGTGACATGATCTTCGATTGTTGGGTGGCGTTTCGTGCCACAGAGGGCCCGCCCAGCGGATAAGGATCGTGCTACTAAACCTACGCCCTGGTACATTTTGACGTGGTTACCGATTACTGCAGTCTCCCCTACTACGGTACCTGTGCAATGGTCAACAAAGAAGTACTCTCCAATCTTGGCTCCTGGATGTAAATCCATCCCAGTGCGGCTATGTGCCCATTCGGTCATGATGCGTGGAATCAGTGGGATATGTGCTTTATATAAGATATGGGCAAGCCGTTGGACTGAGATGCATTCTATGAATGGATATGCCAAAATAATTTCGTCCCGGCTTAGCGCAGCAGGGTCACCGTTGTAAGCTGCTTCGATGTCGGTGGTTAAAACTTCCCTTACTGCGGGGATGCTTCCTAGAAACTCGTTTAACACCTTCCGAGCATATGAAGGGATGTCTTTGGGGTCCAATCCTTCTGGCGTCGTAAACTCGAGGCTCTTTATAAGCTCGGGCTCTAGTTCGAAGGCTATGGATGAGATCAGGGAAGTTACATAGGAGTCAAGCTGCAAGCTAGGAATCGGTTCATCATCAAAGTAGCCGGGGAAAAGCACCCTAAGCAATCGTTCTGTGATCCTAATGATAGAGCGTTTGGACGGAAGATTGTTACCATCCAAGCGATTGATTCCACCTAAGCGTTTGTACGAGTCCAAGAGTCGTTCGATTGTGTCGTCCCGAATCGGATCCATGGCTAACAACTATTTATTAACTTATCACCTCTTGCAAGCCTCTCTTTTTGGGGGCGCGGCCTCTTTAATGGGGGACCTGAGGGATTTTCACAATCCAGGGTGGGTTTTATTCGACATGCTAGAAATCTGTTTGAGAGCTCTTAGGAGTTGGCATGGAGAAAGTTGCGACCGAGATGATGATTACGGGCAACTTGGGCGGAGCAGTGGCAGTGTTCAATAATCTACTTTTGTAAATTCCGGGCGGGTATTTTGAATTGTTGGGGGCGATGAAAATGATTTAGCTTGAATTACTAGGGGATAAGTAATAAGTTTTGGCATCACTGCGATGGGTCGGTAGCTCAGCACGGTAGAGCAGCGGCCTTTTAAGCCGTTGGTCCGGGGTTCGAGTCCCCGCCGACCCACGTTTGTGAATGCGAAGGCTATAGTGTTATGTTTAGCCTACCCATAAGGAATCCATTCTCTGTAATTCCCATCCGAGTCTCTAACTTTAAGCCATGGATTTTTGGAGTTCGAGAAGTGTTGTGGACCCTAAACTTTATGCTTCTTATGAGCGGTGGGCTAATGGCCAACTCACTGTTGTGGGATAAAACCAATAGCCTTGTTAGTTGTGATTTACGGGGTCAGAGGATTAATGTGTTGCTTACCAACATAGCGATGGCGACTGGATGGGAAGTATTAGTGGAGCCCGGGACTGAGCTTGAGATCTCGGTTAAGTTTGATCGCTTACCTGTGCCCGAAGCACTGGAAAGGCTGTTGCGTGGGGTTAATTACGCGTTGGTTGGTGGGACCAACGGTGTTACGCGTTTATATGTGTTTAAGACAAGCATGGCACATGCAACGCAACCAATCGTTTCAACTACCAATGCCGGGGTGGAACGCTCTTGGTTACGAATGGAAACGAACCGAGTGCCGAACGAGTTAATGGTGCGGGTTCGTCCAGGTGTTTCTATTGATGAGATTGCGGTTAAGTTTGGTGCTCAGGTGATTGGTCGGCTAGATAAATATCGCGTTTATCGCCTCCGTTTTAACTCGGTGCAAGATTTAGAGCAGCTGCAAGAAATGTTGGGGACAATCGATGGCGTTCAATCGGTAGACTACAACTATCAAATTCCAATGCCCGAGTCACCATTGCCAGTACAGGCTGGCATGGTTTCTCCTATATTACTGAAACATCGTGTGGATAGTAGTTCGTTAGTGATTGGTTTAGTGGATACTTCTGTTCAAGTGCCGAGTGAGCTACAAAACCTTTTCTTACCCAGTGTGGATGTTTTACCTGCTCGGACAGAAGCGGAAACTCCAACTCATGGAACGGCAATGGCTTTGACTCTATTACGCGCTTTAGGAATTGTTACAGGAGGTGAGGCCTCGGTTAAGATTTTGCCAGTAAACGTATTTGGAGAATCCCAAATGAGTACCACTTTTGATGTCGCGGCAGGTATAGCTGCGGCCGTGAATAACGGTGCACAAATAATCAATTTGAGTTTGGGTACGCCCGTTGACTCACCTGTATTGAAGGGTGTTGTGGAGGAAGTCACGAGGCAGGGAGTGGTTATAGTTGCGGCCGCGGGTAATGAACCAACTACTGTGCCTGTTTACCCTGCGGCATATTCGTCTGTAGTAGCAGTTACGGCGTTAGATCCTGCCACAGGTACAGTCGCTCCATATGCAAATCGGGGTGATTTTGTTGACATGGCTGCGCCTGGTATATCGGCGGTACCGTACGGTGGGAAGGTATATGTGGTTGTTGGTACATCGCCCGCCGCAGCGTATGTTACTGGTTTGCTGGCCGGTTTGGCTAATAAAAGTGGGCAATCACTTTCTGAGGTAAAGGAACAAGTTGTTAAAACAGCTACTGCTATTTTAGGTAAGTGAGGCGAAAATCTTTTTAGGTGTTGCTTTTCGCGCTAACGCCAGCGAGTGTCTAGTCGCCAAAGTCCCACTTTTCTGGCCAAAGCAATTGCGGAATGAAACTCTACAGGCGTTATTGGCCGGTTAATTTGATAAAAACGTGGGTCACGTTTGACGAGGTATACCGGTCGGTATTGGTCCATAATGTTTACGTAAGTATCGGTCGAGACCGCTGTTGCAATCCAGTGAAGAATTTGCTCTGTGTCATGGAGCAGGCCCGGCATTACTAGGTGTCGGACGAGAACACCTCTGACTGCCAGTCCGTTTTCATCTACCATTAACGGCCCGACTTGGCGGTGCATTTCTAGCAATGCTTCTCGGGCGCGGGCGCTATAGTCGCGAGCATTAAAGTAGAGTTCACAAAGTGTTTCGTCCCAGAATTTAAAGTCTGGCATATAAATGTCGATAACACCGTCTAGCAAACGGAGGGTGCTGATATTTTCATAGCCGCCGCAGTTGTACACGAGGGGGAGACGAAGCCCTTTATCGATAGCTATAAGCAAGGCCTCTAAGATTTGAGGTACCACGTGGGTAGGGGTTACGAAGTTGATGTTATGACAACCCATTTCTTGGAGAGCGAGCATTAGTTCAGCAAGTTGTTGGGGATCAACAGGTTCGCCCTCACCGAAGTGGCTTAATTCGTAGTTTTGGCAGAAAACGCATTTAAGGTTGCAGTGCGAAAAGAATATTGTTCCAGACCCGTGCCATCCTCGGAGGCAATCTTCTTCACCTAGGTGTGGAAAAGCCGAGGATACCAATGCAAAGGTGCCTACTTTACAAAATCCGGTTGTGAGGGACCTATTTACTCTGCAGTTTCTTGGGCAAATGTTGCATTTTGTTAGGATGGACTTGGCTAGTTCGGCGCGTTTTTGGAGCTCGCCGCTTGTGAAGAGTTGGAGGTATGCAGGGGTCCATTTATCACGTGGGATGAGAAATTTTCCATTTCCTGTGAGTTCAACCGGAATGTTCCTTCGGACCATACGTATAAAAGCAAAAGGAATTTATACTGAGCCCTGGGACAGTCCAAGTCATCAATTAAAATCACAAGGTGATGAAAGAAGTAGGTATGTCGAAAAAACCAAAGTACCTTTCCGGAAACTTATTAACACCAGTTCAGAGGTTCGGGTAGGTAACCATTTCGGTATCTTCCAAAACGTAAGCCGGTCTTTACATGTGGAGTGGGGGTATATTACCTTGCAGCTAATGCGATTTGCTGGGTCATTACGCGACTTGTTAGTTGGTTTAATTGTTGGGTGCGGATTCATCAGGATGATGTGTGCAACGGACCTGAAGAGATTCGATGAGGTTTACCAGGTAATGCGCACCAACTTGGTTTGGATTTCGGAGGATGTTTTGGAGGAGGCTGCGGTAAAAGGCTTATTGACTGGGTTGAGCAAGTATGTGAGAGAAGTGCCCAAGGAAGCGCCGAAAGAGAACAATGAGCAGCTCCAGCCCCAGATTTACAAGGGTGGCATTTGTCGGATTTGGCTCCGAAGGATTGGACCGGAAACGCACAATATGATGTTATATGCTTTTACTAACGCGAGTTCTGTTACAAATATTACCGGTTTAGTGGTTGATCTCCGTTTTTGCGAAGGTGATTTGTATGAACCGCTTGGTGATATAGTTGGGCTGTTCGATGGCCGCCCGCGCCCACTCTTAGAGGTGTGTGGGGTGGTAATTAGTAATAGGCCAAGTCCGGTGCGGATTTCCGTTCCTACGGTGATATTGGTGAATGGGTTCACTCGAGGTGCCCCAGAAGCATTAGCGATGATCGCTAAAAAATTGGGATGGGGGATTGTGATTGGTTCTAAAACGGCAGGCGAAATGTTTGAGTGGAAAGAATACCGGTTATCAGATGGGCGGTTGATTAGTGTTGCAGTAGGAGTGGTCCGCGTTTTGGGCGAGGAAGTGTCCCAAGGGATAACCCCTGACCTTGAAGTACGGGTCGATCCGGAAAAGGAGAGGGATTTGGCAGAAAACCCTATTGAAACTTTGAGTACGAACAGCACAATTGCACGTTTGGAAGAAAAATCAGGGGACCCAACTGTCCGCCGAATAAACGAAGCTGAGTTGGAACGTTTGCATCGTTCGGGTGTGACATCAGGTTCACCTCCAAATAGTAAATCTTCCACTGACACCGCTAGAAAGGAAGCTGAGGAATACATGGTTATCAAAGACCCAGTGTTAGCACGAGCAATCGACTTACTTACCGCTGTACGCATTCTACGCCGGTGATCTGTTAGTGCTGCTTACTAGGTGTTGTAATCGGGATTGTTCAGAAGACGGCTCTAGGCTAAAATCGAAATCCTACAAATCGATACTGTGATGAAGACCGTATTATTTATTTGCACTGGGAATGTTTGTCGGAGTCCAATGGCGGCCGGCTTGTTTCGGCATGCCGTGGGTGACAGATATAACGTGCTTTCTGCTGGTCTTGCTGCTGTAGAGGGACAGCCAGCCAGCCAACATGCAGTTGAAGTGATGGCGGAATTGGGGATCGATATATCGGGGCACCGGAGCCGGATGATTTCTGAAGAGCTAATCCGTCAGGCTGATTACATATTTGCGATGACTCGCGGGCAGGTGGAGGCCTTGATAGCAACGTTTCCAGAAGCACGTGAAAAGACATTTTTGTTACGTGAGTTTAACGATGAACTTGAGGAATTTGAAAAGGATGTGCCGGATCCTATAGGCGGGTCTCAAGAGGTTTACCGGTTGTGCAGGGATAAGATTCAACAGGGTATTACAGGGATTTTGAGGTTTTTTGAACAGATGGGAGAGGGAGGCAAACTGCATAATAAGGTAAATGTGCTGCGTGTGGCAATTGGGGCCGATCATGGCGGTTTCGATTTGAAGGAGCAGCTGAAGCAGCATTTGGTAAAATCCAACGTAGTTGTCTCGGATTTCGGGACTAGTAGTAAGGAGTCCGTGGATTATCCAGATATAGCGCTTCCCGTCTGCCAGGCAGTAGTTTCTGGAAGTTGTCATTACGGGATTTTAATTTGCACGACGGGGATTGGGATGAGTATCGCGGCCAATAAGATACCGGGTATAAGAGCTGCGTTGTGTTGGAACGAGCATTTGGCTGAAATGGCGCGCCGACATAACAATGCAAACGTGTTATGTCTTTCCGGATCCGAGACAAGCTTTGAACAGGCGCAAAAGATGGTAGAAATCTTTTTGAACACCCCTTTTGATGGAGGGCGTCATGAAAGACGTGTCTGTAAGTTCAGGCCAGGAGCAGGTTTAGTCGAGTTGCCTCTGCGGGCGGTCGACCCTGCTATGTGGCAAGCGATAGAATCGGAACGGAGACGGCAGTCTGAGAATTTAGAGCTCATTGCAAGTGAGAACTTTACGAGTATAGCCGTTTTAGAAGCACAAGGGTCTGTCCTTACTAACAAGTATGCAGAGGGTTACCCCAACAAGCGTTGGTACGGGGGGTGTGAAAACATAGATGTTATCGAGCAGTTGGCAATAGATAGGGCCAAGAGCTTGTTTAGGGCGGAGCATGCCAATGTGCAGCCACACTCGGGCAGCCAAGCTAATATGGCAGTTTATTTCGCAGTGCTGAAACCAGGGGATAAGATACTTACGATGGACCTTACTCATGGTGGACATCTTACGCACGGAAATAGGGCGAATTTTTCAGGGAAACTGTTTGAGGTAATTCATTATGGAGTACGGAAAGAGGACGAACAGATTGATTATGAGGAATTAGAACGACTGGCGCACGAGTACAGGCCAAAAATGATTACTGTTGGTGCGAGTGCATACCCCAGAATAATTGATTTCGAACGTATTGCTAAGATAGCACGATCGGTGGGGGCTTACTTATTGGCGGATATTGCACATATAGCAGGGTTGGTCGCAGCTGGATTACACCCAAGTCCTGTCCCTTGCGCGGATTTTGTGACCACCACAACCCATAAAACATTACGAGGCCCGCGCGGTGGACTAATCCTTTGCAAAGCCCAATATGCAAAAGAGATAGATTCAACTGTATTCCCAGGGGTCCAGGGCGGGCCACTTGAACATGTAATCGCCGCAAAGGCGGTATGCTTTTTGCAGGCAATGCATCCAAGTTTTAAGGCTTATCAGGAGCAAGTGGTTAAAAACGCAAAGGCGCTTGCTGAGGCGTTAAAACGGCACGGATTCCGGCTCGTCTCAGGGGGGACCGATAATCACTTAATCTTGGTGGACGTGGGGATCCGAGGGTTAACTGGTAGGGAATGCCAAGAGGCATTGGATGATGCTGGGATCACTGTTAATAAAAATACGATCCCGTTTGAAACGCGATCACCCTTCCAAGCAAGTGGTATTCGATTAGGTACGCCGGCTGTCACGACTCGGGGGATGAAGGAAGGCGAGATGGAGATAATAGCAGATTTGATCGCTAAGGTATTGCGTGATCCCAAAGACGTTTCAGTGCGGGCAATGGTCCGACAGAAGGTTCGCCAGCTTACTCGGGCGTTCCCGTTACCCTACTAAGTCTGTTTCGCCCAAGGGTGACTTGTCAAAACGCTGGACTTTCAATAGCCATTTATGGTACAGAGGTATTGGTAAGGCGTGAAGTGGCTAAGGGATTATCTGCCGTGGAGCGGGTTTGGGAAAACTAAAATCTAAGCAGCTAAGTTTTGAATGTGGATTCGAAACGATCATGGCGTAAAATTAGCTATCACTAACAAAAACGTCCGGAACGGTGATTTAAATGTTTTTGATTGGCTATGGCGAAGATAGATGCATTTTTCAACCTTGTTTTGGAATACAATGCCTCGGATCTACATCTATCCTCGGGGAATGTCCCCATGTTGCGAATAAACGGTGAATTACATCCTGTAGACTATCCGGTGTTGGAAAATGATGAGCTTAAGAAGATGCTCTACGAGATAGCGCCGGATTACAAAATAAAGCAGTTTGAAGAAACCGGGGATGTAGACTTTGCGTACGAGATCCCAAGCATAGTGCGGTTTCGTGTGAATTATTTCCTTCAGAAGAATGGGATAGCGGCGGCTTTTAGGCGGATTCCCACAAATGTATGGACGTTTGAGGATTTCGAGAAGATGGGTTGTCCATTACCACCTGTATTGAAAAAGTTTGCGATGTTGCATAGAGGGCTTGTCATAGTGACAGGTCCTACAGGTAGTGGGAAATCTACCACTTTGGCAGCGATAATCGATTATGCTAACAAAAACAGGAGGGATCATATCATTACTTTGGAGGATCCGATTGAATTTGTGCACAAGAGTGAGAAATGCCTGATTAATCAACGTGAGATAGGTGTACATACCAAGTCTTTCGCGGCGGGGTTACGCGCTGCTTTGCGTGAGGATCCGGATATTATCTTGGTAGGGGAAATGCGGGATCTGGAAACGATTGAACTAGCAATAACAGCTGCGAATACTGGGCATCTGGTGTTTGCAACCCTTCATACCCCAAGCGCGGCTAAAACTGTAGACAGGATTATTGACGTTTTCCCGCCCGAGCAGCAGAATAAAATTAGAGCTACGCTTTCAGAGGCTTTGAAGGGTGTAGTGGCACAAACATTGTTTAAACGAATTGACAAACCAGGACGAATTGCGGCCTTTGAGGTGTTAGTGTTTAACACGGCAATTGCTAATCTCGTTAGGGAGAACAAGACGCACCAAATTCCAGGAATGATTCAGGTCGGTAAAAAATTTGGAAACCAGCCGTTAGATGACCATATAATGGAGCATTTGCGAATGCGGCGTATTTCGCCTGAAGAGGCCTACGAAAAAGCTCAGGATAAAAAGCGGTTTAGGCCTTTTTTGCAGAATCCACCTGAGGAAGAGGACTGATTAAGAACTATGCGGCGTCCGGAATTAGATTACATTTTGTCTATCATGTTGGATGCCTATCCTGAGGTGTCCGACCTAATATTTACAGTGGATAGGCCACTCCAAGTAGAAACCGCAGGGGAGCTTAAGCCTGTACCTTTGGAAGTTGCCGTCGACAGGTTGACACCTTTCCAGACGGAAATGATCGCACTCAATCTAATTGGGGAGAATCCGTGGCACTTAGAGGAATTACTCCGGCATGGTTCTTGTGATACAGGGTATACTTTGGGTGACAGGGCAAGGTTTAGGGTGAATGTATTTTCCCAGCGTGGGAATATCTCGATAGTGTTGAGAAAACTTAATACCCGAATTCCTACGATTGAGGAACTTAATTTGCCGCCGATATTGAAACAGGTACCGATGGAAAACACTGGCCTAGTGTTGGTTACAGGTGCTACGGGAAGTGGAAAGACCACAACACTAGCCGCAATGTTGGGCGAACTTAATAAGGTCAGGGCAGTACACGTGATAACATTGGAGGATCCAATTGAATATATCTTTACCCATGAAAAAGCCACTTTTAATCAGCGTGAGCTGGGAACAGACTTTGATTCATACGCTAACGGTCTAAAAGCAGCATTACGTCAGGCTCCAAAAGTAATCCTAGTCGGAGAGATGCGTGACAGAGAAACTGTCCGGGTAGCTCTTAGTGCCGCGGAGACAGGCCATTTGGTGCTCTCGACTTTACACACCACTGATGCTAGTCAGACGGTGAACCGTATTGTAGGATTATTTGAGCCCGAAGAACAAGAGCAGATCCGCATCCGGTTAGCTGACTCGTTACGGTGGGTTATTAGCCAGCGGTTAGTGCCACGCATTGGGGGCGGACGGTACCCATTAGTTGAAATTATGGGTACCAACCTTCGGGTACAGGAAGTGATTAGGCTTGGAGAAAGTGAAGGTAAAACGTTTTATGAGATTATTGAGGCGAATTATCCGTTCGGTTGGCGCACATTTGATCAGTCTGCGTTAGAGGCTTACGAAAAAGGAATAATCACTGAGGAGACTGCTTTGGCATATTGTAGCAAAAGGAGTGTTGTTGCGCGTGGAATTGATCTGATTAAGAAGGCGCGTGGTGAGTTTGTTACCCCTGGTGAGACGTTACGTTTAGCTAATCCGCCAAGTGTGGGCACTCCGGGAGCTAGACAGGAATCAATCCCAAAGCTAAAACTTAAGTAGCTATGGTTGAACGGTTTGACTTTGTTAAAGCGACTGATCGTCCGGCGTTAATAGCGTTTTCTAACCCGGAATGGTTAGAAATTACTCGAGGTGCACTTTTAGAATTAGGGTATAAGGTTCACACTGCGGCAACCCACGGCGATTTCATGATTCGGTTTAATCAAGTCCGGTATCTGGTTGTGGTTTTGGAGGAGCTATTCTGTGCAAATACCCGGGAAGAAAACGTTACGTTAAAAACTCTTCAGCAAATGCCGATGAGCCAGAGACGGCATGCTACAATCATTCTAGTGGGTGAGTCGTTCCAGACATTCACCCCACTGGAAGCCTTTCGACAAAGTGTGCACGCTGTTGTTAATCCGTCGGAACTCTTCCTGATGAAACAGCTTATTGAGAAAGCGGTTACTGATAACGAGGTGTTTTACAGTACTTACAGAATCGCGCTTGAACGCGTCCGCAGCGGGAGTCCTTCCCGGTAGGTGTGGTTAGGGTGAAGAAGCGATTAGACCAACTTTTGGTTGATCGTGGGTTCTGTTCCAGCCGCGAAAAAGCTAAAAGGTTGATTCTAGCCGGCGCAGTGCGTGTTAATGGGCGTACAGCCACAAAACCCGGGGAGTTAATTAGCCCCGATGCCACTCTGGAAGTGGAAGAACCTGAGAAATATGTGAGTCGTGGTGGGTTAAAACTTGAGCATGCGTTGCGATATTTTGGTCTGGATGTAAGCGGTTGTGTAGCAATAGATATAGGGGCTTCTACGGGTGGATTCACAGATTGCCTTTTGCAGCGTGGGGCTGCAAAGGTGTATGCGATTGATGTGGGAAAGGGCCAACTGGCTTGGAAATTGCGTACCGATCCGCGGGTAGTCGTGATGGAACAAACAAATGCGCGCTACTTATCAATTGAAAAGATGCCCTCTGGATTTGAGCCGGTGGATATAGTGGTGATCGACGTGTCTTTTATTTCGTTGGAAAAGATATTACCCGCAGCAGTTGCTTTACTGAAAAAATCAGGTAAGATCGTTGCGTTGATTAAGCCGCAGTTTGAGGCCGGAAAGGAACAAGCGGATAAAGGCAAGGGTGTAATCCATGATCCTATGGTACGCGCAGCGGTTGTGGAGAAGATCAGGCGCTTCGTGGAGACCATAGGGGGATTAAAATGGCGGGGTTATACAGAATCCCCTATCAAGGGGCCGGCTGGTAATGTTGAATATTTGGCACTGATTGAAAAGGAAAAATAACAAAGTAGGTAAGATTGGGGTGACCGGGAACACCGATAAACCCGGTTTTGTTGCAGCAGCCTGCACTGTAAGCCGTTTAATTCACCAACACGGGTTTCAATTGGAGGTAGACCACGCTTCTGCTTCAGTCTTGGAAGGGCAATTGCCAGTGAAATTGTCCGCAGTTCACCCTGATCGTCGGGCATTGGCTAAGAGTGTAGATTTGTTGATTGTGTTAGGAGGGGATGGAACTATGTTGCAGGTAGCACATGAGGTTGCTGGGGTTGCCACTCCAATCTTAGGGGTAAACATAGGGGGTATGGGATTTTTGACGGCCATCCCCGTTACCGATTTTAGTCTGGCGATACTCTATATCAAAAAACATGAGTTTGAATTGGATCGGAGGTTCCTCGTACTTTGTGAGGCGCGAGTGGGCTGCCAACGTGTCTCAGCGATCGCGCTAAATGAAATTTCTATTTTGCGTGCTGATATCCCGAGATTAGTGGAATTGGAGGTTTACATAGACGATGAATTTGTTACGCGCTATCGTAGCGATGGGTTGCTTGTTAGTACACCTACGGGGTCTACGGCTTACTCACTAGCGGCAGGTGGTGCGATAATTGTCCCAGGGGCACATGTGTTGGCTTTAACTCCAGTTTGCCCCCACACACTTTCCAACCGAGCTATGATTATTGATGCGGATTCGGTCGTGCGTATCAGAGTAGCTAGTGTGGAGGTTGACTGTATTTTAAGCGCGGACAGTCAGGTTGTAGGCCGTATGGTGACAGGCGATTCCGTGATAATAAGGCACGCCCGGCGTTGGATTCAATTAATTCAGCTGCCAGGGATGACGTTTTATAGCACGCTCCGAATGAAACTCCATTGGCGAGGCACAAGTATTTGATCCTCCTTTGCCTCGAATGCTTTTTAGACATGGGCAATTATGCAACGGGTGCGTTTAAAAGATATAGCCCGGGAGGCAGGGGTTGCGGTCATTACCGTCTCTAAAGCATTGCGTGGTTACCCTGATGTTGCGCCAGAAACAAGAGCAAAAATTCTGTCTATTGCTCAGCGTCTTGGATATGTACCTGATGCCTCTGCACGCAGTTTGAGAAGTAAACGAAGCGGACTGGTTGGTTTAATAGTACCACGGGTAACAAATCCCCTTTTAACAGGTGTGGTGGATGGCGCATTAGAAAGGTTACAAGCTGCGGGGCTAAATGTTTTTATTGTGCAAAGTGACAACGAACCAGAACGCGAAGATCGGGCGATTATCGAATGCGTCTCTCGAAGGGTGGAGGGGATGCTCATTATTCCTTGTGGACGTCCAGCAGTGGATGTTTTGGCATACAAATGGCTCTGGGAAAGGGGAATTCCCACCGTGATCGTTGGGCCAGGACCAGTATTCTGTCAGAGCTTCCCTACTGTGCGTGCCGATGAATTGGAGGGTATGCGCATCATCACGGAACATCTTATTAAGCTTGGGCATCAAAAAATTGCATTTATTTCAGGACCATCCCTATGGCCTGGTATGCAAATGCGATTAGAAGGGTACCGTCATGCGTTGGTAAACGCTGGCATTAGTGTGGATGATCGGTTAATTATTGCAACGGGTCCCACATTTGAAGATGGTCGCAAAACGGGGCCCTTGTTAAAAGACCTGCTTGCCTCTGGGACGACTGCTATTCAGGCTGGCAATGACTTGATAGCTACTGGAGTGTTAATGACTTTGAAGGAATTTGGTTTGCATGTGCCGGATGATGTCTCAGTGAGCGGATTTGGGGATGTTTGGTTGGCTGGGTGCGCTGCCGTTCCTTTGACAACAGTCCGAGTGCCTAAGTTTCAATTGGGAGTTAGGGCTGCTGAAAACCTCATGGCACAATTAGCCGGTGAAAAAGTATCAAACGATATTTTGCCAGTGGAACTTGTGGTTCGGGCAAGCACAGGTCCAGTTAAAAGCCACACCCAAAACCCTGGTTTATAAGTGCTGATAAAACCAAAACCGCATTTCTTTGATCAAGGTTATTTCCGGGACAGGATTTGCCTTAACATGTACGAAAGGATACCACCATGTATATAGTACTCGACTTCCACGGGGGTATCGAGCCGCGCCCTTACAGGGATTTCTATGACATTTGAATCGGCCTGCATAATTCTGAGGGTTAGCTGTTTATTGGGATAAATACCTTCAATACCCACTATATCGAAAACTTCTGAACCGTCGAGCCCGAGACTTTGATACGAATATGGATCGGGAAGCTCAATTGGCAAAACACCCATTCCTATTAAGTTTGATCGGTGGATTCGTTCAAATGACTTGGCGATAATGGCTTTGATACCTAGGAGGGCCGGCCCTTTTGCTGCCCAGTCACGCGAACTTCCTGTCCCGTACTCACGCCCGGCAAAGATTATTGTAGGGACACCCAGTGCTTTATATTGCATCGCAGCATCGTAAATTGTTGTTTTCTGACGGATTTGCTCTCCCGGCCGGCCAAAATAATAAGTAAATCCGCCTTCTTCGCCTCCTAGCATAAGGTTTTTAAGCCGGGCGTTAGCAAAAGTTCCTCGCATCATTATCTCATGATTACCTCGTCTTGCACCGTAGCTGTTGAATTCATGCGGGGGCACTCCACGTTCGATGAGAAATTTGCCAGCAGGGGAGTCTTTTTTGATGGTTCCAGCTGGGGAAATGTGATCAGTGGTTATGCTATCGCCCAAGATAGCAAGGCACCTCGCGCCGCGGATATCTTTTGGAAGTGTTGGCTCCATTGTAAAGTTTTCAAAGTAAGGCGCCTTTTGTATGTACGTACTTGTGGGGTCCCACTGGTATGTTTTGCCCGAAGGAGCTTGGAGTTCTAGCCATTTAGGGTTTAGTGTGTAAATATCTTGGTAGACCTGCTGATAAAGTTGGGGATCGGTTGTGAGTTCCAAGTACTCATTTAATTCGGAGGGGGAAGGCCACAATTCGTGTAGGAACACAGGTTTGCCACTTCTATCATATCCGATGGGTTCACTTGTGAGATCGATATCAATGCGGCCCGCTAGTGCAAATGCTATTACAAGGGGGGGGGACATCAGGTAGTTGGCACGAACAAGTTGGTGTACCCGTCCTTCAAAGTTGCGATTGCCGGAAAGCACCGCCACCACAATTAAATCGTTTTCAGTGATAGCATCTTCAATGTGAGCTTCTAGTGGACCTGAATTACCGATACAGGTGGTACAGCCATAGCCCACCACGTGGAACCCAAGGGCGTCAAAGTACTTCTGAAGGCCTGTTTTTTTAAGGTACTCGGTAACAACTCTGGATCCTGGGGCAAAAGAGGTTTTGACACTTGGTGGAACTACTAAACCTCGTTCGGCAGCCTTTTTTGCGAGTAGGGCAGCAGCTAGGATCAAAGCGGGGTTTGAAGTATTTGTGCAGCTCGTGATTGCGGCAATGACGACGCTCCCATGCCGAAGTTCGCATTTCAGGTTTTCTTTGGTTATTACCACATCGTCGGGAGCTGGGTGTTGGTCTCGCATTTCACTTTCAGGCGGTTCAACGGTTGCCTTTCTAGTTCCAATTTCCCAACAGTACTGATGGTGATGGGGGTGTGAACCTTTTATACGTATGACCTTGGACACTTCCGCACTGCTCTTGCCGTATCCACCTTCCAGCACAGGTTTAGTCAGAGCGGTAATAAAGTTTTGTTTAATGTCTTTAAGTTCGATTCTATCTTGTGGCCGTTTCGGCCCAGCAGCGCAAGGTTTAATTGTTGATAGATCAATTTCGATTACGCTTGAGTAATGGACTTGTGACGTGTCTTTGGGAATGCCCCACATCCCCTGAGCTTTATAGTAGTTCTCGAATAATTCACATGTTTCTGCAGACCGACCAGTTTGTCGTAAATATTCGACGGAGGCTTCATCGGGGGGGAAGAATCCCATTGTTGCCCCATATTCGGGGGCCATATTGGCTACTACTGCGCGATCTGCTACAGGTAATGCAGCGGCTCCCGGACCGAAAAACTCTACGAACTTCCCCACTACGTTCAGTTGCCGAAGTATCTGTGTGATTGTGAGTGCAAGATCGGTAGCTGTGGCATTTGGGTGCATGGTGCCTTTTAGGTATACGCCCACCACCGCAGGGATCAAAAAAAACGTGGGTTGCCCAAGCATACATGCTTCGGCTTCAATCCCACCGACTCCCCAGCCGACGATCCCTAGCCCGTTGATCATGGTTGTGTGAGAATCGGTTCCCAACACCGAATCGGGATACACTATGTTGGACCCATTTTTAATAGAGCTCCATACGCCTTGGGCTATGTATTCTAAGTTTACTTGGTGAATTATTCCTATTGCAGGTGGTATGACCCGGAATGTTTTGAAGGCTTGCATCCCCCATTTTAGAAATTGGTAGCGTTCTCTATTACGGGCCAATTCCATCTCAAGGTTTGCTATTAACGCTTTGTCACTGCCTGAAAAATCGACTTGAACAGAGTGGTCAATTACTAGATCGACAGGGATCAGTGGTTCGATCGCCGATGGGTCCAAGCCGAATTTTTCCACTGCCGATCTCATTGTAGCAAGATCAACTAAAAGCGGCACTCCTGTGAAGTCTTGAAGGATTATTCTTGCTGGGAGAAATGGAATTTCTCGAGTGTGTGGCCCCTGAGGAGACCAGTTTGCGACCGCATAAATGTGATCTTCAGTTACCCGATATCCGTCAAAATTTCGAATAACGTTTTCAAGCAACATCCGCATGCTGATGGGCAGTCGGCTTACAGGGCCGATCCCGGCTTCCTCTAAGGCAAATATCGAGTGGTAGTAAAACTGCTTCCCGGTCGAGAGGGATAAAGTCCTAATTGTGATTGAAGGATCGAATTTCATACAAAAGTGAAAAACAGCATGCGAAACTTTTAATTTTAGGTCAAGTCCACCAAGTGTTGGTCGGATACTTGCCACAATGCCATATGCGTAGTTCCCAGTTTATGCATGCTTTGGGAGGAGTTGTTTCGCAGTTGTATAACATATGCGCGGTGTTGCTGTTACGAAGAAGATGTTTCCGGGGGCTCACCGAGGTATGGATTCGTTTTGCCTTTAGATGAGACTCAGATAAGAAACATTTGAAAATCGTTCGGATTTGACAAGGTGGCATGTGGTGTGTTATTTGAAAAATGATTGGTGGGGTCGTAGCTCAGTTGGTAGAGCACCACAATGGCATTGTGGGGGTCAGGGGTTCAAATCCCCTCGGCTCCACCAGCTTTTTATAAGGGGGCCTTTGCGGAAGATCATTCCACGAACCTATGTTTTTCCGTATGTGGTAACAAGGAGCTCGCTGCTTAGGCCGAGTTGCTGTTTTTACTTCATTGTAATTGTTGTGGAGCCCGAAGCTTTTGCTTATCTGCTGTGGGTCCAATGTGATTCCGCTATGCCCCCTTCACGCTTACCTGTGCCCAAACTACTTAGGCTCTAGGTTGCTTCAGGATGAAAAATTGAACTAGGCGTGAATTTGAGGGGTGAGAAATGCACAAAGTTTGGAATGAAACCGCTGGTTCTGTAATTTCCTTGTGTATATAAATTGGGGTGTTACAGTGTTCTAGGTTATCCAATTATTGGGTTTGAACACGACGGAATTTTATGAAATGGGCATGGAAACTTGGTAGGATAGCCGGGATCGAAGTGTACTTACATGCCACTTTCCTGATATTACTAGGGTGGGTGGCTCTCGAATATTATTTTCTCCGGCGTTCTTGGGCTGATGCGTTGGAGGGTGCTCTGTTTATTTGCGCGGTATTTGGCGTGGTAGTTCTCCATGAGTTAGGTCATGCATTAATGGCTCGGCGGTTTGGGGTTAAGACGCGCGATATAACCTTGTGGCCAATTGGTGGGGTGGCCCGCTTAGAAAAAATTCCTGAGGATCCACGGCAAGAACTACTAGTGGCGCTAGCTGGTCCTGCTGTGAATTTGATCGTAGCAGTGGCGTTATTGGTTTTGTTGGTCCCAATGCAAGCTTTTGCTCGGTTTTTTGAGACCTTCCTTGTCCCTGGGGCTTTTTTGGTGAATTTGGTTATCGTTAATTTTTGGCTGGCCTTTTTTAATTTGTTGCCTGCGTTTCCAATGGATGGAGGACGTGTTTTGCGTGCGTTACTGGCTTTGCGAATAGATTACGTGCGGGCTACGGAAATCGCTGCCCGAGTGGGACAAGGGATTGCCCTGTTATTAGGAGCTGTGGGATTATTCAAAAATCCACTTTTGGTATTCATTGCATTATTTGTGTGGATGGGGGCTTCGGCAGAAGCTGGTATGGTTCAGGTAAAACATGCGGTCGCTAATATTCCCATCACCCGAATCATGGTTAAGGAGTTTAAAACACTTTCGCCTAATGACACATTAGCAAAAGCGGTCGAATACATTATGGCAGGTTTTCAACAGGATTTTCCTGTGGTAGTGGATGGCAAAGTAGTTGGAATTTTAACTAGGGCCGACCTTATTCGGGGGCTCTCAAAGTACGGTCTGGGTGGGTTGGTTGGGGATGTCATGAGGACAGATTTTTTAATAGTTGAACCATTCGAGCTGGCTGAAATTGTTTTTAACCGGCTTCAAGAATGTGAGTGTCATACCGTGCCTGTAGTTTATGGTGGGCAGCTTGTTGGGTTGGTTACGTCAGATAACATTGGCGAGTTTTTGATGATCCATTCAGCACTTTCGAAAAATGCACCGCCGGTCATCAAGCAGCATAGCTTTTAGCTTGGCTTACTTTATTTAAAGGGCTCTTTGCATGGGGGTCGGAAAGCTCTGCACATATAGTTTTGGGTTGCTTATAAAACGCTTCTGGTAGATAGCCGGGGTTTCTACTAGTTTACCCGTGCCTTTTACCATTTGGGCTAGTGAGTTTAAGATTCATTGCTCAAGGAACAAAGCTATGGCCCACGAGGTAAATAAGCAGCACCTGGTGTGGACCTATCCACGTGTTGCCATGTTAAAGCCTCTTTAGAAGTATGTCACCAGAATTGGCGATAGACTAGGTCCCTTTAAGGGGCATAAAATAGCAATCAATTAGGAAAGCAAAGTTTTCCAGCGATAGCGATCGGAGGTGATTATGAAAACAGCACGTCGAATATTGGTAGGATTTACATGTTTGGTGCACTGTTTCTTAGTTTGGTCCTTGGTGGCGGCAGACGGGATATGGACAAATGATCTTCCCGGTAAATGGGGTGAATCTACCAATTGGTTAAATGGGATCGTAGCCGATGGTGTTGGTGCTAAGGCTACGATAGCTCCACAGTTGAGTAGCCCGGTTGTGATCGGCCTGGAAAAATCATATACAATTGGCGAATTAGAAGCTCAGGCGGAGACGACTCTCACAAATGACGGGAACGACTCAGTTGTACTAACCTTTGCGGTAGAGGGTACAACTCCTAGAATTACTCCAATTGCAAATGTAACGATAAGCCGGTTGCAGATGGCAGGTTCACAAGGGCTGATAGTTGAAGGCGGGGGTAGGGTTACCTTTTACAAGGAGAATGGCAACCCTTCCAACACGATAACAGGTGGGTTAACTCTTTCAGGTGGAGTTGAATTGATTGTGGGAGGCGTTATGGTTGATGGTTATACCGAAGCGGTGCCCCTTGCTGTAGGTTCTCTAGGTTCGGTAACGTTTTTGAATGGTAGTTTGAGTTTGCGACCCTCGGCCTCTACCGTGGAACCAGGCACAGCACCAGTAAGCTTAAACCTTTATGTGCCTGAGGGAGCTAATGGTACGTTGGTTTTGCCGCTTCGTTGGAGTGGTTCCAGCGGCGATGGCGTGGCAACCCCGGGGGTTGGACTAGGTGGCAGCTTAACTGGGAAGGGGACGCTTACAGTCGATTCGCGTTATGTTCGCGGGAACATCGTTGGGAATTGGTCTGACTTTGAGGGAACTTTAAGAATTTATTCTTCATATTTGGGCAGTGGACAAGTTAACGATTTTAGGTACGGGGGTGGACCCGGATTCCCAAAAGCTACGGTCGAATTGTTCGGAAGTCAGTACCCGTTTACATTTAGGTATTATTTGGGGTTATCTAGCAATACAACGCTCAACATTGGACGGTTGATGGGTAGTTATGACGGCGCGTATGTGGCCGGTAGCGCTACCGCAGCATATACGCTTTTCTGGCGAATTGGTGGGTTGATGAGTGATCCTAATGAGGAGGTGACTTTTGCAGGATCCTTTGTGAATGGGAGTGGTCCTTGCGGGGTAATATATGTTGGGGCAGGGAAATGGATTTTAACAGGGAATAGCACGCACACAGGCGGGTTTACTGTGAGTAATGGTGTAGTTCAAATCGGAGATGGGTGGGGTGAAAATGGTAGCCCTGGCAATGGCCCGATCACCAATTATGCAAAGCTGGTTTTTGCTCGGAGTGGTACGCTTTATTTGGGCGGCGCACTAGTTGGTGCAGGTGTGCTGAGCAATGTCGGACAAGGTACGATTATCTTTATGGGTACAAATATCTATTCCGGTCCGATTTATGTAGATCAAGGTGGACTGGTGTTTAGCTCGCATAGCCATCTAACAGGGACTGTAAGTGTTAACTCCGGTGCAGGTATTGGGATTTGGTCACGCACTCAGGGGCAAGGAGCATCAATTGCAAACCTTGTGTTGGGAACAGACTCTTCTCTTTCATACGACTTTGGTTCATTGGCAAACCCAAACGTCCCAGTAATAACTAATACCGGGTCGTTACATGTCAATGGCACTGTAACTGTGAACATAGTGGGCGAAGGATTAGGGATTGGTACAATTCCATTGTTAAAATATGGCGCCAGAAGCGGTATGGGTACTTTTGTACTCGGGAGTGTTCCGCCATATATTACTCAGGCTTACTTGCAGGATGACACTGCCAATGGATTGCTCAGTTTGGTGATTAATTCTGTATTTGACACTTCGTTGGTTTGGAAAGGTGATCAGCAAGGGATTTGGGATTTTACTGGCAGAGAGTGGATTGTAGCTGGGTCTGGAGCACGGACAAATTATTATGATGGTGCGGCGGTGCGGTTTGATGATTCAGCAGTACGGAGTACGGTACAGCTCGATTACACAGTTTATCCTCAACGGGTAACGTTTGAAAATGCCACTAAAGAGTATGTCCTTGCTGGCAATGGACAGATTTCAGGAAGTGCCACTTTAATTAAACGGGGATCCGGGAAAGTCATCCTCAACACGGCTAACACATATACTGGCGGGGTGAAAATTGAAGAAGGAATTTTGCAAGTTGGAGACGGAACAACGGGGGCGATCCTTTATGGTTCGGGCAATATTACCAACAATGGTGTAATTGTGTTCAAGAGCTTAGCCGACCATTCAATTTCGAGTGTAATAAGCTCAGAGAATACGACAAACTTGATCGTCCAGGAAGGACCAGGTGAACTCAGGTTATCGGGTGCTAACACATTTATTGGAACCGTAGAAGTTAAGTCTGGAGCTTCTTTCGTAAATGATAATGGATCGGCCATTGGCGGGACAGGATCAAGGTTGCTTCTGTCGGGTGGCACTGTTTACCTAAATCAAGATATCTACTCCGGACGCGAAGTTGTAGTAGCTTCACCTTCAATCATTAGTTGTGGAACTACTAGACGTGTCGATTCACCAATTTATGGTACAAACGCTACACTCATTTTAAGCAACAGTGGTTTATTAACCATTCATAGTTCTTTGCGGGGGTTCTCAGGCAAGGTCATTCTTGCTTCCCCTAACGGTTCTTCGTTAAGGTTCAATGCTGGTACTACTGTCTGTGATGGATGCCCGACTGCCGTGTTTGAATTTCAACCTGCCTTGGGTTATACCAACGGGCTTTTCAATAGAAATTCGGGTGTAACGTATTTGGGCGGTATCGATGGTGGCCCTGGTCTAATCGATCAACAAGGTACAGGTGGGGGTGCGAATCTAGTGACCTATTTGGTAGGTGACGCAGGGGTAGATAATGTCTTTACAGGTATTATCCAAGATTCAAACAGGTGGACAGCGTTTATTAAAGTTGGTCCGGCTGCACTAACTCTCTCTAATTGTGTGCTAAACCATAAAGGTACATTTGGCGTTACTAATGGAGTGCTGAGGCTCGTAGGTGATACTGCGGTGTCCTCAGTTACAACGAACGTAATTGTGGTGGCTCCTGGGATTCTGGATCTAGTTGATGCGTCTACACCTACATTAACTTTGGGACAGGGCAGCGTAGTACAGCCATTGCGTGGCAATGGTACAATCCGAGGCAATGTAGTACTGGGTTCGAATGCCCGGTTAATTCCAGGTAGGGACGTAGATGCGACAATTGGTGTATTGACAGTCATGGGCAATGTAACTCTGGGTGGGATTACACTATTTGAGTTAGATCGCGCTGCTTCACCCAATTCAGACCGGCTTGTGGCAAATTCAATCGCCGGCGGAGGTCAATTGATTGTGACAAATATTGGCGCAACACTTCAAGCAGGGGATACATTCCAGCTGTTTAGCCAGCCGGTGTCTGGGTTTAGCAGTGTTACATTACCGCCACTGCCATCGCCGCTTTACTGGACGAACAAGCTTGCGATTGATGGGACAATACAGGTGTTGAGTACGGTGGCTACTAATCCGACCAACATTTCATACCGGGTGACTGATGACGGCCAAATCGAGATTAGTTGGCCACAGAGCCATATCGGCTGGACGCTACAAATGCAAACGAATACTCTCGCGGTAGGGTTGAGCACGAATTGGGTGGATGTAACAGGGTCTACCTTAACAAATAAGATGGCATTCCCACTTAGCGGAACTAACCAGACTACATTCTTCCGTTTGATTCTGCGGCAATAAATTCCAGTTAACATCCGACCGTTATGGGTCGACGCCTGGTGAGCCACTTTCACCAGGTGACGCTTTTTTAAGCAGAACTAGGCTTAACAGAGAAAACTTGGAAGTGCTTATTTATCCTCACCCTAGTTGACGAAAGGAACTCATTTGTTTTGATCTGGGGAGTCGGCTTAGAAAGTATGGGTCTAGATTTTTGCTGTTAAATCCCATTCAAGTGATGAGCCTGTGAATGGCGAGAGAATTGAATGGTTGAAGTTGATACTTATTGCAGGACTCGCGGTAAGAATGACCGGGAAGCAGATAAGTTCTTTCAATCCTGGATGGATTTTGGCTTGTCGGGTTTCAAATTCGGTTCAAAATACAGCTATGCTAGCGCAGCAGAAACCGGAATTTAAGCATGGCTCTAGATGGGGGTGTATTAAGGGTTCGGAATTTCTACCACTTGTGGCGGTTATGATCCTAATTTTGACCAATTCTGTCGGGGCTCAGTTGAGGTATACCACCCCTGGAACTGAGATCAATGAAACGTTTGATTCATTACCGTCGGTGGGGTCTGTGGCAAAATGGACAGACAATGTAACTTTACCGGGGTGGTTTATTGTAAATTCTACCAATGGCACTCCTTCAAGGATTGGCATATCTGACGGAGCTATTTCCACGGGCATGTTCTACAGTTTCGGTTTATCCGGAGATCCAGACCGTGCGCTGGGCGGCATCGCGTCAGGAGGTGCCTATTTTGGGAATCCTCCTTCGGGAGCAGTGGCCGGTTATTGGGGTGTAAAAATTGTAAATGAGTCAGGGCAAACATTGACTAACTTTGTAGTAATTTATGACGTTGAGCAGTGGCGGAATGGTGGAGGTACCGGCCCGCATTCGTTAGTGTGTGAATGGAGCCTCGAAGCGACAAATTGGTTCGGGGGCACTTGGAAATTTGGAGCTTCCACCCCATCGCCGGTGTTTGGAGAACCTGCAGGTGCTATAAACGGTAACCTTTCTTCAAACCGAACGGCTAATGTTCGGTTTTCATCAGGTGCCATTGAATGGAAACATAATCAGACGTTATGGATCAGATTTCGTGAGTTAAATGACCCTGGATTTGATCATGGACTCGCAATAGATAATTTTCGGTTTTTTGCCAACTAACTCTAGATGGCCTCAAGGATGGAGCTTGGCAAGTGAACATCCTAAAAGTGTTTGTGAACCAGTTTTGCTCGGAAAGTGCAGTAATTTTCTATTTTTGTTGGCGATGTGTGATGTAGTTGTTCGATCGTCGCGGAAATTACTCCCTTCCATTTTGCATTTTGAGTGTTAATAGTTAGTTTCTTGTTATGTATGAAGTCAATCGATTACTGCCAGCTGTATGCGTTTATTGACACTGCGTATTTAGAGGGGCGCGATCCATTGGAAGTTGCTAAAATGCTCTGTGACGGAGGTGCAGATGTGGTTCAGGTTCGGGCAAAAGGTAGCTCGCCCGAAGAAGTGGCACGCTTGACGGAGCGCATAAAACCCGTGTTGGACCAAGCAGGGGTTTTACTTGTAGTGAATGATTGGTATGAAATCGCTGTTAGAATGGAGGCGGATTTCTGTCACATGGGCCAGGAAGACTTTTTCAATGAAGGCATGCGATCGAAGGCTGAGTTAGCCAAACGATTCATTGGGTGTTATGGCCAGGATCAACTTGAGCGGGTGGGTTTGGGATTGTCCTCACATTCTCCGGAGCAGGCATTGCGTGCAGTAGCTGCGGGGGCAGATTATGTAGCAGTAGGTCCCGTGTTTGCTACGCCTACCAAGCCTGGACGTACACCCGTTGGATTGGAATTGCTCAAGTGGGCTTCGGCTACTCTTAAAGTGCCATGGTTTGCAATAGGGGGTATTAATTTAGATAACGTCGAAAAAGTGCTTGAAGCTGGCGCCAGGCGGATTTGTGTTGTCTCAGCAATATTGTTGGCGCCTGATATAACCCGTGCGTGTCTGGAATTCAAACGACGGTTGGAACGCGTTAAACTGGGTCAGTAAAAGCCGAGTTTGGTTCATAGTTTCGACACACCAATTGAACTTTGGCTCAACTGGGCTCAAGTGGTGATTGCTTCGAGAGGGATTCCATATACACTGCAATATGTGATTCGGAACTTTATTTTAGACTGGTCTGGTACACTGGTGGACGACTTGCCTGCGGTACTGGAAGCCACCAACTATGTGTTAATGCGGGCGGGTCGTACCCCTATGTCTTTGGAACAGTTCAAAGAGGAGTTTGCTTTACCTTTTACCGTCTTTTACGAAAGGATTACCCCTGAGATACCAATCCACCAGCTGGAAGAGTGGTTCCACGAAGCCTTTAGGAAGTATCAAAATCAAGTACGGGCGCTGCCATTTGCCAATGAATTCTTAGCATTTTGCCGGGAACGTAAAATTAAGACGTACCTGCTTAGCGCTGTCCATCCGGATTATTTTGAAGAACAGTACAAGACAGCCGGGTTTGCCCATACCTTTGATGGATTATACTTGTCTGTGCATGACAAACGTAAAGTAATAAAGCAAGTACTTGAGGAAAATCGACTCGAACCTACACACACTGCGTTAGTTGGAGATATGTGCCACGATCTTGAATGCGCGCAGGTGGGTGGTATTCGTGCTATAGGTGTGCTCACGGGTTATAATACTCGGTCGCAATTGCTTAAGAGTAAGCCTGACCTAGTAGTGGACAATCTGAAGGTTCTGATGGAATTGTTAAGAGAACACAACATGGGATTGCCAAGTGAAGCCTTTATCCCTTTGGGGGAACGAACATGAGTGGACTCGAGATTTAATGATTGATTTTACGCTTTTGTAATGGATTGGGTGTTACAAGGCAAAGTTTGTGTAGTTACCGGCGGAGCAGGGTTTATTGGTTCTCATTTGGTGGAACGTTTGTTAGCCCTTGGCAACCAGGTGATCGTCCTTGATAACTTTTCAACGGGCTCGATAGCAAATTTGCGCTCTTGCATAAATAAGGCCGGTTTCGAGCTGATTAAAGGTTCTGTTGAAGATTATCCGCTTGTGCAGAAATTGGTCGCGCGTGCTGACGTTGTCTTTCATTTAGCGGCGGCAGTGGGAGTAAAACTTGTTGCTACTCAACTGGTGAAAACATTGGAGGTTAATGTGCGTGGTACAGAAACTGTCTTTCAAGCTGCGGCGATGCGAGGATGCAGGGTAGTTTATACGAGTTCCTCAGAAGTATATGGGAAGGGGAGTAAAGTGCCGTTTAAAGAAGATGACGATGTTGTGTTAGGCCCCAGCACAAGACCACGTTGGGCTTATGGGGCTAGCAAAATGCTAGGTGAATTTTTTGCAATGGCGTATCACCGAGAGTTAGGCCTGCCAGTGGTATGCGCACGGCTATTTAACACTATTGGCCTTCGCCAATCAGGGCGTTATGGAATGGTAGTCCCGCGGTTTATCTTAAGTGCATTGAGGAACCAGCCACTTACGATTTATGGCGACGGGTTACAAACGCGATGTTTCTGCAGTGTGCATGACGTGATAGATGCGTTAATTGGACTAGCAATGCACCCAGCGGCCGCTGGAGAAGTCTTCAATGTGGGT
The DNA here is from genome assembly GCA_964654645.1 of uncultured Verrucomicrobiota bacterium. GTDB lineage: Bacteria > Verrucomicrobiota > Verrucomicrobiia > Limisphaerales > CAZZJO01 > CAZZJO01. The sequence goes on from CAZZJO010000039.1 coordinate 43,083, forward strand.
AGCAATGAGGAGATTACGATTCGGGACTTGGCAAAGTTGATAATTGAGCTGACTGGTTCTTCAAGTAGGGTTGAATTTGTACCGTTTGAGAGTGCTTACGGGGCAGGTATGGACGACATGTTACGACGTGTTCCAGATACATCAAAAATCAGAGCTGTATTGGGTTGGATGCCTCGGGTGACATTGCATGACGCGTTAATGGAGATAATAGAACACACAAGGATTGAAGGACTGGATTCCAGACAGTCGGAAGTTGACGAATCACCAACCACGTAAGTAGAAATGGGAAAAAGTATTTTTGAGATGAGCCAGGAGCTATTACAACAGTCACAGTCACAAGAAAAACTGGCCCAAGGCGAGAGTGAAGATTTATTCCAGGTTATTGGTGTAATCGGGTTGGGGTATGTTGGGCTACCCCTAGCAATGCGGTTTGCGGAGGTGGGGATAAAAGTTATCGGTTTTGACATTGACCCGGCAAAAGTTGAAGCCCTCAATTTAGGGCGGTCCTATATTTGTCATGTTTCACCTCAGCGGATTCAAATAGCTAGAGCTGGGGGAAAGTTTGAGGCAACCACGGATTTTTCACGAGTGAAGGAAACCGAGGCAATATTAATTTGCGTACCGACACCCCTTACTCGGCACCGGGAACCAGATTTGTCCTTTGTGATGAATACTGGTAAAACGATTGCTGAATTTCTACGTCCTGGTCAGTTGGTAGTTTTGGAATCAACCACGTATCCAGGCACAACTGAAGAAGATTTACGAAAGGTTTTAGAAGAAGGCTCCGGTTTAAAAGCGGGCCAAGATTTTTATTTGGCGTTTTCACCTGAACGTGAGGATCCTGGTAACCCTGCTAGCGATGTGGCTTTGATACCAAAGGTGGTTGGTGGGTATACAAAGGCATGTTTGGAGCGGGCCTGTGCCCTCTATTCCAAAGCAGTAAAGAAAGTCGTTCCAGTGTCCTCCTGCCGCGTGGCAGAAGCAGCAAAGCTCCTCGAAAACATTTTCCGCAGTGTGAACATTGCTCTTGTGAACGAGCTAAAGATGGTATTTGATGCTATGGGGATTGATATCTGGGAAGTGATAGAGGCGGCAAAAACTAAGCCGTTCGGTTTTATGCCGTTTTATCCAGGGCCCGGCTTGGGAGGGCATTGCATACCGATCGACCCGTTTTACCTCACTTGGAAGGCCCGCGAGTACGATGTCCATACAAGGTTCATTGAGTTGGCCGGAGAAATAAACTCGTACATGCCCTTTTACGTGGTAAACAAGGTGGGAGAAGCCCTGAACGCTATGGGCAAGCCATTTAATGGGTCAAAAATCCTGGTCTTGGGATTAGCCTACAAAGCAGACGTTGATGACGACCGTGAATCGCCAAGTTATGTTTTGATAGACCTCCTTAGACGGCGGGGTGCCAGTGTGGATTATTACGACCCTTACATCCCAGTTGTGAAACCATCCCGAAAACATGCGCATTTGGCTGGAATGAGGTCGATCGAATGGAATCAGAAAGCAATTGAGAAGTACGATGTTGTGTTAATTTCCACAGCCCATTCGTGTGTAAACTACGCGCAATTAGCAGAATGGGCATGCTGCATTGTTGACACGAGAAACGTTATGGCGCGGTTTCAGACAAAACCCGGCCAGGTTTGGAAAGCATAGGTCAATGCTTTTTTGGCTAACCGTAATTTGGTCAAGTTTGCACATTCGTTTTTTGTTTCGTCAATCTACTCACGATGAGCATCATAACACGTACTGGCGACAACGGTGAAACAAGTCTGATGTACAATCGTCGGGTTTCCAAATGCCATCCCAGAATTGAAGCCTGCGGTTGTACAGATGAGTTGACAAGCTTTCTAGGTTTAGCCCGCGTCACTACTAGCAACCCCTGGGTTAAGGAAATCTTGTTTTCCATCCAACAGGACCTGATCGTTTTAATGGGTGAACTCGCTACGGGAGTTGAGGATTTACCTCGGTATGTGATGGAAGGGCATAGGCTGATTACACCTGAGATGACCGAAAAGCTCGAACGAATCGCAAACGAGGTGGAACAAAAGCTTCGGCCATATCACGGTTGGGCAATACCCGGGCAAACCCACGTTTCAGCAGTGTTGGATATCGCTCGCGCCGTATGTAGACGGGCGGAAAGACGCGTTTGTGCACTCCACGAAACAGGACAACTCAAAAACCCCGAAATTATTAGGTTTTTGAACAGGCTTTCCGATTTACTTTGGCTTCTAGCTAGACTTGAGGAGGTTGCCTCTTGAAAATGCAAGTTACGAATTTGTCCAGGGCTCGCGATTCCTGAACAGCAAAATAGTGTGCTTACCACCACCAATTCATTTAAACCAGCATGCTATTTGCAGAGTAAGCCTCAAATTCACTTAGGAGCCTATGTTTTCGTTTACGGTGAAGGACGAGGGAAAAGTTTAAACGCAGAATCCGTAGCGGATCTAATCTGCAACTTACGCCCTCGAAAGCCTTTTGAGTTTCCTTGATTAAACTAAAATTGTGATTTATCCCCAAATAGGAAGCCTCATTCGGGAAGTCATTTTGAGCAAGTAGGCTGTGTGATGCAGTGTCCCTCTATGATACGGTCGGGAAAACAAGTTTTGGAAACACTCGACTTTTAAGTGGAAAGCGACGCGTTTAGATCGGAACCGGACGTGAGCGTTAAGCCAATGGTTCCCTTGTTAGAGAATTTACTTGGACAAGACCTACCCGTGTTATATTGCGAGGTTTTCTCCACTGCAGGGTAAGCTTCCACCGGACACATGCTTGAGGTTATGCCTTAGAGCTTGGGTAATGTTTATTATTTGAGAATGCCTTAATTATTCGCTTCTGAGCCGGTAGAAACCTGAGCGTGTGCCCGGGATAGGCGCGAACGTCCAGTTTGTGCCTTGCAACGGTCCAGCTACTGTGTACCAGTCCGCCGGGTCAAGCGTAGGCGAGAATTCTATGTATACCAAGCCGCTTGCACCGGTCCATTTAATGGTAAGTCGACCGTCCGGTTCACGGCGAATTGCAGTTATTGTGCCCGGTTTGGGTGCAGGCGGACCGTATTGCAACGGCCATGGTGCCGACCAAGCTGAACTGAGACCGCGCTGGTCCTGGGCACTGATGCGCCAGTAATACAGCGTACGCCATACGAGATTTTGTGCGCCTGGCAAACTGTTAAGCGGCAGGCTTAACACCCAGTTGCTGCCAGGTGGCACTTCGATGGCTGGTATGTTCGTGACGTTAATTACGGGCAGCGCAAACGCAAGATTATCAGCCACCTGCAAATGATATGACACCACGCGGTCACCTTCATCCGGATCGCCAGCTGATGGGTACCACAGCAGCAATACATCTAGATTCGTTACTACCAACCCCACGGGCGGGCCGGCGATGACCGGTGCTTCTGGTGGCCGATTGGTTTCATTGACGTAGAACGTTGCAGTGGCCATCCACGGCCCGACATTCGTTCCGTCGGTGGCGCAACATCGCCACCAGAATTGAGCGTTGTTCCGTAGGTCGGTGTCCACCGTCCAAGCTGTCGTTCCCGACCCGGACGCAACAGCAGGCACCTGAGCTACCAGGTCCGATAGCGCCGGATCAGCATACACCTCGAACCGATAAGTTAACGGGTCGCCTTGGTAATCCACCGCATTGCTGACTACCAAGGTCGGGCGCGCCACTCCAACAATGGTGAAGTTAGCGGGTGAAGCCAAAGTCGGCGCACCTGGTGCAGGTTCGCCAATTCCGATGTTGTCCAGGAACAGGTCTTGGTCAGGTGCGGAGCCGTATTCACTCCACACGACGAATCGGATACGAATTGTGCGATTAATGTAATTGGTCAGTGGCACTTGCAAACGTGTCCAGTTTTGATTCCAGTCGTAGTTTAGCCCGACCAAGTCGTTCCAATTAACACCCCCGTCCGTTGAGGCTTGGGCACGGAATCGAGTGCGATACCAAAGCTGGCCTCGCACCCAGAACGTCAGTGACGGGTTGACGGCATTGCTCAGGTTGATCTCACGCGCGAATACCAAGGCGAGTTGTGCATCAGGTGGAATCCGCGGTGACACAGTATCCCGCACTGCATACATGCCAGCATACGGCATGTTGGTGTCCACGGCCCACGACGAATGCAACCAATTATCCAAGCCCGACTCAAAGTTTTCGAACACTGGATAGATCGCAGGTGGTGGCGTGTAGTCTTCGACAGATACATCATCCACATACCAGCCGTCGTTTTGCGTGCTCCCATCGGTGTCCATCTGGAACCGGATCCAGACCTGGCCAGAGTTCTTCCAAGGCGACAGGTCAACCGTCTGTTCGAGCCAGTTAGTCCGCGTTTCTGAGACACCGTACACGCACGTCCAGCTAGCCCCGCCGTTGCCTGATACGAAGACGCGGCCCCAATCGTTGTTTGCAATGGCGTGGCGATCCCAGAACCGCAGCACCGGCCAGGTCAACCCACGCAAATCAACAGCGAATTGCGCGAAATGGGATGAGTTATTCGGGTAATCCGCCGGTGAATCAACCAAAGCAGCAGACCCGTCTCTGCCGACGCCTGGCCAAATAGTCCAGGTTCCGGTAAATGTCCAACCTGCTTGGTTGGTCTCGAAATCATCGATAAACGGCAGTGATACACCGGCGGTCATACCTGTGCCCAAATTCGAGCCGATCCCGGTGTCATTCTGATTATAAACGTAAACGCGATAATAGTAGGTCTTGCGGGCCACTAGGCCAGTGTCAGTGAAGGTTGTTGTGGCCTGGTTGGTGATAACCGCAAGAAGAACTGAGCTTTCAGACACATCTGGCGATTCCGATCGGTACACGCGGTAGGCCTTGAAGTTGGTGATCGTGGTTTCGCTCCAGCTTAACCGTATCGAGTTGGGTGTGATGTCAGATGGTTGATCAAGCACCACTGGTGGAGGTGGTTCTTCTACGACTACATTATCTATCCACAGGCTTTGTGAAGGTGCGGAGCCGTACTCGTTCCAGGTGATGAAGCGTAGTCTGATAGTGCGGTTGGTTAGCGTTTGCAACGATACTTGAATGCGAGTCCAATCTGAGTTCCAGTCGTAGTTCAAACCTGTTAGGTCGGACCAGTTCAGGCCACCATCAGTCGAGTATTGTACACGGAATCGTGATCGGTACCACAATTGGCCTTTGGTCCAGAACACTAGCTGTGGGTTAGTTGTGTTTGAGAGGTTTAGGTTACCGGCAAGTACCAGTGCATAGGATGTGTCTGGGTTCATGCGCCCCGGTACGTCTCGGACTGCGTAGTTGCCGCTATATGGTGCATTGGTGTCAGTAGTCCAACTGCTGTGCAGCCAGTTTGAGAGGCCGGATTCGAAACCGTCAACGAAAGGCAGATTGATGGTAACTGGTGTGTGTTCTACGATCTGCAGGTCGTCTATGCTCCAGCCGTCCTCGGTGGTAGTCCCATCAGTCCACATGTGGAAACGTATCCGCAGGTTGC